>NZ_JBQEPH010000001.1:0-106453 GCF_052045555.1 Labrys sp. 22185
CGGCTCTTCCTTGATCCCAGCCGTATCGGGCCCAAAAAGAAGCCGGCTGGAAGCCAGCGGTCCCAGGGAGGCTGCGTCCTAGGTCCGCGCTTTCGCCAAAATCGCAGCCCGGACCCGATCCGGCGTCGCCGGCACCCGGCGCAGCCTGATCCCGGCCGCGTCATGCAGCGCGTTGAGGATGGCCGGCGCGGTGGGAATGAGGGCCTGCTCGCCGACGCCCTTGGCGCCGAACGGGCCGACGGGCGAGGCGTCCTCGATCAGGATCGTCTCCACCGGCGGCACGTCGCCGAGGGTGGGAATGAGATAATCGTGCAGGTTCTCGCCGCGGCCGGGATGGAACTCCTCCATCAGGGCAAGCCCGAGGCCCTGGGCGACGCCGCCTTCGATCTGGCCTTCCACCAAGGTGGGATTGATGGCGCGGCCGACGTCATGCGTGGCGGTGATCTTCAGGACCTTGATGGTGCCGAGCTCGCAATCGACCTCGATTTCGGCCATATGGGCGCCGAAGCCGTAGAGGGCGTAGGGCTCGCCCTGGCCGTCCGCATCGAGGGGGCTGGTCGGCGGATCGAAGGTCTGTTCGGTCGCAAGAGTATAGCCGAGATCGTTGGCCGACAGGTCTGCCAGCCTGAGCGTGCGCACCCTTTCGCCGTCCTCCACCGTCAGCACGGCATCGCCGAAGCGGATGGTGGCCGTTTCGCCGGCATTGGTCTGGCGCAGGATCTGCGCGCGCAGGTCCCGCCCGGCGAGCTCCGCCGCCTTGCCGGTGACGAAGGTCTGGCGCGAGGCCGAGGTCTTGCCGCAATCGGGCGACAGGTCGGTGTCGGCGGAGACGAGGTCGAAGGCCTCCACCGGGGCGCCGAGCGCCTGTGCGCAGATCTGGGTGATTACCGTATTGGAACCCTGGCCGATATCGACCGCGCCCTGGTGCAGCGCCAGGCGCCCATCGGACTTGAGCCCGAGCCGGATGGTGGACGGATTGGGCAGGGAAGTGTTGCCGCAGCCATACCACATGCCGGCGACACCCACTCCGCGCCTTAGGGATGCTTGCTGGCTGCCATTGAAGGCGGCGGCTTCCTCACGTGCGCGCCGCCACGGCGCGCGCAGAGCCTCGAGGCATCTCCTGATGCCGACGCCCTTGCCGAGCACCTGGCCCGTCACGGTCGGCAGGTCGTTGGTGAGGGCGTTGAGGATGCGGAATTCCAGCCTGTCGATGCCGAGCTTGTCGGCAAGCGCGTCATAGAGCTGTTCCTGGGCGATCGAGGATTGCGGCACGCCAAAGCCGCGAAAGGCGCCCGCCGGTACCAGATGGGTGTGTACGGCACGGGCGAGGGCGCGATAATGCGGGATGTAGTAAGGGCCGGAGGCGTGCACCGGCACGCGGTTCGCCACCGTCGGCCCCCAGGAAGAATAGGCACCGGTGTTGAAGTCGCCGGAAAAATCCATGGCGGTGAGCTTGCCGTCCCTGGAGGCGCCGACCCGCAGCTTCATGTGGGCCGGATGCCGCTTGGTGGTGGTCGAGATCGATTCCGAGCGCGAGTAGACCATGCGAACTGGGCGGTCGAGCTGCCAGGCGGCGACGGCGATGAAGGGCTGGACTGAGAGGTCGAGCTTGGAGCCGAAACCGCCGCCCACGGCGGTCGGGATGATGCGCACATTCTCCGGCGGGATGCCGAGCAGGCCCGCGACGTCGTCGCGATCCATATAGGGCGCCTGCGTGCAGGCCTGGATCTCGATCCGGTCGCCCACTCGCCGGGCAAAGCCGGCTTCCGGTTCGATATAGGCGTGCTCGACGAAGCCGGTCTCGAACTCACCCTCCACCACGGCATCGGCAGCGGCCAGCGCCGCTTCGGCGTCACCACGCACGACGCGGCCTCGGGTCAGGACGTTCTCGGGGCGGGCGGAATGGAGGAGATCGGTCGAGGCGAGGGCCTCGTCCATGGCCGTAAGGGCCGTGAGCGGGGTCCAGTCGACCGGGAAGGCCGAGAGGTCGAGGGCCTGGATGGCTTCCGGCTCGCCCACCACGGCAGCAATTGCCTCGCCGCGGAAACGGGTTTCGCCACTGGCGAACACCGGCTGATCGGCAAAGGCCGGAATGACGCCGTAGCAATTGCGGCCCGGCACGTCGCGGGCGGTGAAGACCCTGACGATTCCGGGATACGCGGCGAGGAAAGCGTCGACGTTGCCGATCTCGAAGGCGGCCCGATGGTGCGGGCTGCGTATGGCACGCAGGGCCAGGACATCGTGCGGTGTCTCGTCGGCACCGAAAATGTCGCGCCCTTCCACCTTGGCCGCGCCATCGAGACGATCGATACGCGAGCCGACCGGGCTTTCGGGGTTGGAAGGCAGGGCGGTTGCAGGGCCTTCAGCCACAGCCAGCACGGCGGCGATGATCTTGCGATAGCCGGTGCAGCGGCAGAGGACGCCGCCGAGAGCATCGGCGACGCTGTCTTCCGTCACCTCGGTTCCACTCTGCAGCAAGGCCGTGGCGGCCGTGAGCATAGCGGGCGTGCAGATGCCGCATTGCGCCGCGCCGTGCCGCAGGAAGGAGGCCTGCAAGGCCCCGGTGAGAGGGTTGCTGCGGGTGAGCCCTTCGATGGTGTCGACCCGGCGCCCCTCGATCTGCGCCGCGGCAACCAGGCAGGAACAGGCCGCCTCGCCGTCGAGCAGGACCGTGCAGGCCCCGCAGTCGCCGGCATCGCAGCCGACCTTGGTACCCGTCAGCCCGAAGCCTTCGCGCAGGACTTGGCTCAGGCGGGTGCCGGGCGCCGCCGCGACGGTGGCGGTTTCGCCATTCAGCATGAAGCCGGGCAGCCTCTGGTCCATCCACCCCTCCCTATTGCAAGGTCGCATCGAGCGTTCGGGCAATCAAGGTTCTTACCGCATCACGCCGATACTCGGCACTGGCCCTGACGTCGTCGATCGGCGCAAGGCCTGCGAGATGCTCGGGTTCGATCATCGCGCCGAGGCCAGGCCCCGCTTTCGTGCCGACGAGCGCCGTCTCCAGAGCGGTGAGGCGTCGGGCGACCTCCGAACAGGCGCCGACCGCGATACGCGCCTCGACGATTCTACCTTCATCGTCGCAAGCGATGATGACGGCCACCATCGCAATCGAGATGACGAGATATTTGCGGGCCCCGAGCTTCAGGAAGGCCGAACGGCCGGCCTCGATGCTGCGCGGCACCAGGACTGCACTCACCAATTCGTCGGGGCGCCGGGCGGTTCTGCGATAGCCCGTGATGAAATCGGCCAAGGCCAGTTCGCGCGTGCCCTTTGCCGAGCGCAGTTCCACGCGCGCATCGAGGGCGAGCAGAGGCGGCACGCCATCGGCGGCGGGCGAGGCATTGCACAGATTGCCGGCTATGGTTCCCGCATTCTGGATCTGGATGGCGCCGACCTCGCGGGCGGCCTGCTGCAAGGCATGCAAAGCCGGCGGCAATGCAGCCCTGGCGATGGCCGACCAGGTCGTACGGGCGCCGATGCGGATGAGGTCGACACCGAATTCGATGCCCGACAGCCCTTCAATGGCGGACAGGTCGAGCACGGCGCCGGTCAGGGGCTTGTCGCCCAGGGCAGGGAAGATGTCGGTGCCGCCGGCGAGAATGCGCATCGGCTCAACTGCGAGGGCCTCGCAGGCTTCGTCCACCGTTCTGGGGCGCAGATACATCCCCACCTCGCGGAGTGAGAAATTGTTAGTGTACTAATAAATTATCGAGGTCCCGGAGTCTGTCAAGTGAAGGTTGAGAGGGCGGGTGCAAGACGCCCGCCCGCCGGGGTCAGGCCTTACAAGCCAAGGCTTTTGCGGATCGCCGGCAAGCTGGGCTGCCCATCGAAGGTCGTGACTCCCGCGAGCCAGGTTTCCAGCACGCCGGGATTGCCCTTGAGGTATTTTTCCGCCGCCGCCGGGCCGTCCAAGCCGTCGCCTGTGATCATCTGCATCATCTGGTTTTCCAGCTCCACAGTGAATTTCAGATTGGCGATGAAGCGGGCTGCATTCGGGCATTGTTCGGCCCAGCCAGCACGCACATTGGTATTGACGACGGCCTTGCCATAGTCCGGCCCGAAGGTGTCGTCGCCGCCGGTAAGATAGCGGATCTTGAAGTTGACGTTCATGGGATGCGGCGCCCAGGCCAGGAAGACCATGTCGTCCTGGCGGGCAACGGCACCCTGGAGCTGGGCCAGCATGCCCTGCTCCGAGGATTCGACGACCTGGAAGCCCTTCAGGCCGTTCTTGTTCGCGTCGATCAGGCCTTGCACCAGGCGATTGCCGTTGTTGCCGGGTTCGATGCCGTAGATCTTGCCTTGCAGGCTATCCCGGAACTTGGCGATGTCGGCGAAGTCGTGCAGTCCCTTGGCATAGGTGTATTCGGGCACGGCGAGGGTGTATTTCGCACCCACCGGCAGATTGGCGCCGATGACCGCGATCGACTTGTCTTCCAGATAGGGCTTACGGTCGTTCTCCATGCTCGGTTGCCAGTCGCCGAGATAGACGTCGATATCCTTGGCCTTCATCGAGGCATAGGTGACCGGAATGGAAAGCACGGTCGTCTCGGGCCTATAGCCCAGTCCCTTGAGCATGACCGAGGCGATGGCGGTGGTCGAGGTGATGTCGGTCCAGCCGACATCGGAAAACCGCACCGCCCTGCAATTTTCCGGATCGGCCGCGAGGGCGGGTCCCGCCGCGCCCACCAGCAGCGCGGCCATGGCGAATATGGTGCCGATATGCTTCATTTTACCCCTCCTGGAGCCGATGAGGCTCTCTCCTGTCCTTGATCCGCTGCGCGAACACGGCACGCTGGGACCCCGGAACAGGGATGCAAGGGGATACAGGCATCGAGGGCGCGCGGGCCTCCAGCCAAGCACAGTACCTGCGTACCGCCTATGTGACTGCGGGCACCCTTGTTGATGCGGATACGCCGCTGTTACCCTAAGGCGGGCCGTATCACTGGTGCCTTATGGCAGTGACAGGATCCGCATTCGTCCGCCGGCGCGCGACGCGGACCCTCAGGGCCCGACGATCACCGGCATCTTCGTCGCCGGCGGCGTGTTGCGGCTGCGCTGGGTGCGCACCACGCCATCGATGACCGTCATGCCGATGCCGGGCAGGTCGCCGAGCTGGATGCTGTCCAGAAGGTCCTTGCCCGCCGAATGCTGGGCCTTGTCCATCAGCACGAAATCCGCAGCCCGGCCCACTTCGATCAATCCGCAGTCGAGCGAGCGCATGCGGGCGGTGTTGCCGGTGGCAAAGCACAGGGCGATCTCGGCCGGCACGTCGCCGAGCGAGGACAGCATCGAGACCATGCGCAATATGCCGAGCGGCTGCACGCCCGATCCGGCGGGAGCATCCGTGCCGAGGATGACGCGCTCGAGCTGGTTCATCTCGCGCGCGGTGCGCAGCGTGTAGAGGGCGGCGCGTTCATTGCCGTTGTGCACCAGTTCGAGGCCACGGCCGCAGCCCTCGCAGATGCAGCGGATCTGGTCGAGGGGCAGGGCCGTATGGCCGCCATTGATGTGGCCGACGACGTCGGTGTCGGCTTCCAGCACGACGTCCTTGTCGATCAGGCCGGAGCCGGGGATCGAGGGGCCGCCGGTGTGGATGGTCGACTGGATGCCGTATTTGCGGGCCCAGCCCACCATCCTGCGCGCGGTAGGGCCGTCCTTGACGCCGCCGAGACCGACCTCGCCGAGCAGCTTGACGCCGGCGGCGGCGAGTTCCTTGAAGTCGTCCTCCACCATGTCGGGTTCGATCACCGGCGCGCCGGCATGGACCTTCACGCCGCTGGGCCGGAAGGCGGAGAAGGTACGCTGGGCGTAGATCGCCATCGCCTTGAGGCCGGTGACGTCGCGCGGCCGGCCGGGCGTGTGCACCTCGCCGGCCGAGATCATGGTGGTGACGCCGCCATGGAGGTTGGATTCGATCCAGCCGAGCTGGTTCTGCCGCGGCGTCCAGTCGCCGGCGACGGGATGGACATGGCTGTCGATCAGGCCCGGGGTGACGGCGGTGCCGGAAGCGTCGATCACGCGGGTGGCACCGGAAAGGTCGAGATCCTTCTCCCGGCCGATGGCGGCGATGCGCCCGCCCACCGCCACGATGGTATCGGCGTCGAGGATGGGATTGGCGATGTCGCCGCTCAAGATGAGGCCGATATTGCGAATGACGAGCTTGTCATTGGCCCCGCCGTCCCTAGCTTCCTCATGCGCCATGCTGTGCTCCTCCCGATGGTTTGAGATCGTTAGTCTACAAACAATTTTGAACAGCTCAAGGGCCCATGGGGCGACGGCCTGTCGATCGCCCACCACCGAAAGTGCCGCTTTGGCCGATGCCGGCGCAGGCGTATTCTAGCGGTATCCGCCTCGTCCGGCTTCTCCAGCGCGGTGCGATGCGGCTGGAGGGAAACGTCATGAGCGATCGGGCAAGCGTGGAAGAGCTGGTGCGCCGGGCCTATGAGCGGCGCAGTGCCGGCGATTTGGACGGCATCATGCAATGTTTCGGGTCGGATCCGAGCTTCCGGCTCGCTGGCGATGAGGTGCTGGGTGTCCTGACGACCGAGGTCCGCGGGCAGGACAATTTGCGGCAGGCGATGCGCCGATTGGTGGCGGCCTGGGACTGGAAGGACTATCGGATCGACGCCATCCTGGTGGATGGCGATCGCGTCGCCGTCCACGCCAAGGGCACCATGCTGTTCGTGCCGACCGGGCAGCGCTTCGATACGGAGACGCTGGACCTGTTGGAGATCGCCGACGGCAGGATCAAGCAGTTCCTGCAATTCTGCGATACCCATATGGCGGCCAAGGCAATGGGCTTGGCCGCCTGACTGTGCGCTTCGATGGGCGTCAGGCTACGGCATCGTGCCCGATCTCCGACTCGGTCACGACGCTGTCATTGATTGTTGATGCATCGTCTTCGCCGAAAGCCGGTAACCGCCTTTCGGCACCATGCTCTAGCGCGATGAAGCTGCGTCAGCCGGTCTCTTCGTCTTCCTTCGCCTCCTCGGCTGCGTCGATGGCTTCTTTGTTCAGGGTGACGCCGACGGTGTCGGGACGCTCCAGCGGCTCGGGCTTCATCAGGCGCTTGGAATTGACCAGGTCCATGCCGGCATAGATGCCGCCCTGCTGCTGCGCCACGATGCGCCTTGCGTCGCGATCGCGCACATCCTCGATGATCTCCTCGGCCTCGACATTGTCGACACCGAGGGCTTCCAGGGTCGATCGTCCGAAGGCGAGGGCGCTCTCATAGGTCTCGCGCATGTGGAAATCGACGCCGGCACTCAGCAGCGCCAGCACGTGCTGGCGGTCATAGGCGCGGGAATAGACCTCGGTGAGCGGAAACTCGGCCTTGACCATCTCGACGATCTTCACCGCCGTGGCGCGGTCGTCGATCGCAACGCAGATCACGCGGGCCTCGCCGGCACCGGCCGCGCGCAGCACGTCCAGCCGGCCGCCATCACCGAAATAGACCTTGGCACCGAAGCGGGCGGCGACGTCGATCATCTCGACATCCTTGTCGATGATGGTCGTCTCGATGTCGGCGGTGCGCAGGACCTGCGAGACGACCTGGCCGAAGCGGCCGAAGCCGATGACCAGAGCCTTGCCGTGCGCGTCGGAATAATCTTCCTCCCGGGTCAACTCGGCCGGGGCGAAGCGGGTGAGCAATCGCTCGGAGCCGGCCGCGATCAGGGGGCCGAACAGCATGGTGAAGGCCGCCAATGCCTTGACGAAGCCGGCCTGCTCGCCCTGGAGGAAGCCGTAGGACAGTCCGAGCGGGATCAGCACGAAAGCGAATTCGCCGGCCGGCGAGAGCAGGATGCCGGAGCGGATGGCATCGAGCTTGGTGGAGCCGGTGAGGCGGAAGACGGCGGCGACCGAGACGGACTTGACCAGGATGAGGCCGAGGGCAGCCACCACCAGGGCCAGCCAGTGCTGCAGCACCAGGGCGCCATTGATGTCCATGCCAACGCTCATGAAGAACAGGCCGAGCAGCAGCCCGCGGAAGGGCTCGATGTCGGCCTCGAGCTCGTGGCGGAAATTCGATTCGGCCAGCAGCACGCCGGCGAGGAAGGCACCAAGGGCCATCGACATGCCGGCCCACTGCATCAGGAGGGCAGTGCCGAGCACCAAAAGCAGGGCGGCGGCCGTCATCACCTCGCGGGCGTCGGTGGTGGCGAGGATGCGGAACAGCGGGTTGAGCAGATAACGCCCCGCCAGCACCACCACGGCGATCGAGCCGATCATGATGCCGGTGCGGGTCCAGCCGCCGCCCTCACTGGCCGCATGGGTAGCTTCGACAGCAAAAAGCGGGATCAAGGCCAGGATCGGCACCACCGACATGTCCTGGAACAGCAGGACCGCGAAGCTGCGCTGGCCATAGGGCGCCTGCAATTCGCCGCGCTCGCCCAGGACCTGCAGGGCGATGGCGGTGGCGGAGAGGGCAAGGGCAATTCCGGTGAGTGCCGCCCCCATCACCGACAGGCCGAGTGCATGGGCGATGCCGCCGATCACCAGGGCGCAGACCACGAGCTGCAGGCCGCCGAGGCCGAAAATATCCTTGCGCATCGCCAGCAGGCGCGAGAGCTGCAGCTCGAGCCCGATGACGAAGAGCAGGAGGACGATGCCGATCTCGCCGATATGCTGGATGGTGACGGTATCGGTGAACAGCGCGAAGCCGGAAGGGCCGATCGCCAAGCCGGCGATCAGGTAACCGAGGATAGCGCCGAAGCCGATGCGCTTGAAGATGGGAACCGCGACGACGGCGGCGCCGAGGAAAAGCAGAAGGCTGGGGAGAAAACTGGCGTTGGAATGTTCCATGAGCCTTCATGCAATTGGAGAGCGGCGAGGTCAATTCCCTTGGGACGCCAGGCACTCGAGAACGCGAATGGCCGGGCTGGGAGACCGCGGAAAGAGACGGGCGTCTTCCAGATTTATTGCTCTGGCGGCCCGGTTCAAGGGCGCCCTTCGACAAGCATGATCCAAGCAAACAAAAAGGGCGGCGCTTGCGCACCGCCCTTTGAGATTCTCACGAGGAGACCGGACTTAGAAGTCCATGCCGCCCCTCACGTCCGGCATGCCGGACGTGAGCATGTTTCGCTTTTGGGCGAAGGGACTTCTTAGAAGTCCATGCCGCCCATGCTACCGCCCGGCATTGCCGGAGCCGCAGCGGCCTTGTCCTTCGGCGCCTCGCCGATCATCGCTTCCGTGGTGATCAGGAGCGAAGCCACCGAAGCGGCGTCCTGCAGCGCGGTGCGCACGACCTTGGCCGGATCGACGATGCCCTTCTCGAGCAGGTCGACATATTCCTCGTTCTGCGCGTCGAAACCGAAGGTCTTCGACTTGTTCTCGAGGATCTTGCCGACGACGATCGAGCCTTCGACGCCCGAGTTCTCGCAGATCTGCCGGATCGGGGCTTCGAGAGCCTTCTCGACGATCTTGATGCCGGCGCGGATGTCCGAGTTGTCGGAGGAGAGCTTGGCGACCGCAGCCTTGGCGCGGAGCAGAGCCGTGCCGCCGCCGGGGACGATGCCTTCCTGAACGGCCGCGCGGGTGGCGTTCAGAGCGTCGTCAACGCGATCCTTCTTCTCCTTGACTTCCACTTCGGTGGAACCACCGACGCGGATGACGGCAACGCCGCCGGCGAGCTTGGCCAGACGCTCCTGGAGCTTCTCGCGGTCGTAGTCGGAGGTGGTCTCTTCGATCTGAGCCTTGATCTGGGAGACGCGGCCTTCGATGTCCTTCTTCTTGCCGGCGCCGTCGACGATCGTGGTCTTCTCCTTCTCGATCGACACCTTCTTGGCGCGGCCGAGCATCTGGAGGGTCACGGTCTCGAGCTTGATGCCGAGGTCGTCGGAGATCACCTGGCCGCCCGTGAGGATGGCGATGTCTTCCAGCATGGCCTTGCGGCGATCGCCGAAGCCCGGAGCCTTGACGGCAGCGATCTTCAGGCCGCCACGCAGCTTGTTGACGACGAGGGTGGCGAGGGCTTCGCCTTCGACGTCTTCAGCGACGATGAGCAGGGGCTTGCCGGTCTGCACGACGGCTTCGAGCACCGGCAGCATGGCCTGGAGGCCCGAGAGCTTCTTCTCGTGGATGAGGATGTAGGGATCCTCGAGGTCCGCGATCATCTTCTCGGCATTGGTGATGAAGTAGGGCGACAGGTAGCCGCGGTCGAACTGCATGCCTTCGACGATGTCGACTTCGGTGTCGAGGCTCTTGGCCTCTTCGACCGTGATCACGCCTTCATTGCCGACCTTCTGCATGGCCTTGGCGATTTCGCCGCCGATGAAGGCGTCGCCATTGGCCGAGATGGTGCCGACCTGGGCGATCTCGGAGGAGTTCGCGACCTTCTTGGAACGGTCGGCGATGTCCTTGACGGCAGCCTGGACAGCCAGGTCGATACCGCGCTTGAGGTCCATCGGGTTCATGCCGGCGGCAACCGCCTTGGCGCCTTCGCGGACGATGGCCTGGGCGAGAACCGTAGCGGTGGTGGTGCCGTCACCGGCGGTGTCGTTGGTCTTGGAAGCGACCTCACGCACCATCTGGGCGCCCATGTTCTCGAACTTGTCGGCAAGTTCGATTTCCTTGGCGACGGTGACGCCGTCCTTGGTGATGCGGGGCGCGCCGAACGACTTCTCGATCACGACGTTGCGACCCTTCGGGCCTAGCGTGACCTTGACGGCATTGGCGAGAATGTCGACGCCGCGCAGCATCTTGTCGCGCGCGTCGGTAGAGAATTTGACTTCCTTGGCAGCCATGTGGGTGTCCTCAGAATGAATGGGGAGAATGGTAGCTGCCGATTAGGCAACGATACCCATGATGTCGGATTCCTTCATGATGAGGTAATCCTCACCATCGAGCTTGATCTCGGTGCCGGACCACTTGCCGAACAGGACGCGATCACCAGCCTTGACATCGAGGGGGGTGAGCTTGCCGGCTTCGTCGCGGCCACCCGGGCCGACGGCGATGACCTTGCCCTCCTGGGGCTTTTCCTTGGCAGTGTCGGGGATGATGATGCCGCCCTTGGTCTTTTCTTCGGCATCGACGCGCTGGACGACCACACGGTCGTGGAGCGGACGGAACTTCATGGTTGTCTTCCTCTTGTGCGAGGGGCGGGGCCCCTTGGTCCACATCGAAGGGATTTTATGATAGACCGTTAGCACTCAGCAATGGTGAGTGCTAACGACTGACCGGGATTTAGTCAGCCCCCTGCGGACTGTCAAGGAGCGCCCCTGCAAACAATTTCGACCAAAGTGAATTTGGTGAATGGGACCGGGGACGAATCCCGGCCGGGCCTCAGGCCGGGCGGGCCCGCGGAGCGCTGAAAGTGGCGAAGAGACAGGCTGCCATGATCAGCGTAGCGCCCGCGAGCGTCCAGTTCGTCGGCACTTCGGCGAAGAGGTAATAGCCGAAGATCATCGCCCAGACGAAGGCGGTATATTCCATGATGCCGAGCCGCGCGGCATGGCCACGCGCATAGGCCCAGGCGAGGCACAGATGCCCGAATGTGCCGAACAGGCCCACCGTGGCCGTAATAGCCCAATGCTCGAACTTGACTGGTTGCCATTGCCACACCCCGGCCGGCAATACGAACAGGAAGGCGAAACAATTGGAGAGCATCACGATGGTCAGGGTCGAATCCTGGCTCGACTGCTGGCGCATCAGCACCATCGACAGGGCATAGAAGAAGGCGCAGCCGAGCGCGGCCAACAGGCCGATCACGTCGAAGGCATGGGCCTGGCTGGCCTCCTGGCCACGGGCGATCACCAGCACGCCGGCAAAGCCGACCAGGATGGCGACCAGCGCCCGCACGGCGATCGGCTCCTTCAGGATGATGCGCCCCAGCAGTGCCATCAGCAACGGGGCGAGGAAGGTGAGGGTGATCGCCTCGACCAGCGGCAGCCGCGAAATTGCCGTGAAGAAGCAGGCCGCCGTCGCCAGCACCACCACGGCGCGCAGGGCGTTGCGCCTGAAGGCGGCCGGACTCGGCCAGCCCTTGGCGAAGA
Organism: Labrys sp. 22185; assembly: GCF_052045555.1. Taxonomy (NCBI): domain Bacteria; kingdom Pseudomonadati; phylum Pseudomonadota; class Alphaproteobacteria; order Hyphomicrobiales; family Xanthobacteraceae; genus Labrys; species Labrys sp. 22185. The sequence goes on from NZ_JBQEPH010000001.1 coordinate 11,991, forward strand.
GGAGATAGATCGCCAAGGCGATCACGGCCCCGGCGCCATAGCGCATGGTGATGGCCTGCATGAGGGGATAGGTGGTCGAGATCACCTTCATGCCGGTGTCGAGAAAGGCCAGGAAGGTCACCCCCAGTCCCGACATCAGGATGGGGCGCAGCGAAGCCTCGTTCCTCATGGCCGCACCGGCCCTCGGAGTTTTGCCGGGGCGCTGGGCCCGGCGGCGGCGCCATCCCTCTCGCGGGCTTCACGGGTCTCGATATCGGGGAGGAACACGGGGTAGCCGCTGTGCATCAGGAAATCTTGTTTCCTTTCATTAATAAGGATGGGGGTGAATCGTCCATCGGGCGTCGAAAATATTTCTTTGTCCTCGACCCGTTCGCACTCCTGCCGGAAGCACTTTCCAGCAATCGGAGGAAGACGGCCGGGCACCTTTGCCTTAGTTTTGCGTCGTGAGGTTGCGTTGCGTGCGAAAGCGCAGGGACCCGCGACCAATCGCCGTCTTTACTGTCCATCATGGTGCATCGGCCCGAAATCCGGGTTATGACTGATCCAGATTGGAAGAATTCGAAGCGAGCAACGGTCTCTCGGGGCCGGTGTCGCCGGATATTGACCATCGCCGGCCAGGGCCGGCCGAAGGCGAGTTTGGGTTGAAATGATGAACTATACTGCGATTTTCGAAACGGCTGTCGACGCTCTCCGGCGCGAGAAGCGCTATCGTGTCTTCGCCGACATCGAACGGATCGCGGGGCGCTTTCCCCATGCCCTCTGGCATGCGCCCGATGGTCCGCGCGAGATCGTGGTGTGGTGCTCCAACGACTATCTCGGCATGGGCCAGCATCCGGCCTCGATCGCGGCGATGGTCGAGGCGGCCCAGCAACTCGGCGTCGGTGCCGGCGGCACGCGCAACATCTCGGGCAACAGCCATCAGGTGGTGATGTTGGAGCAGGAGCTTGCCGATCTCCACGGCAAGCCGGCGGCCCTCGTCTTCACCTCCGGCTATGTGTCCAACCAGACCGGAATCTCCACCATCGGCAAGCTGCTGCCCGACGGCCTGATCCTGTCCGACCAGCTCAACCACAATTCGATGATCGAGGGCGTGCGGCAATCGGGCCGCGAGAAGGTGATCTTCCGCCACAACGATCTCGATCATCTCGAGGAGCTCCTGCGCAAGGCCGGCAAGGAGCGTCCCAAGCTGATCGCCTTCGAGAGCGTCTATTCCATGGATGGCGACATCGCGCCGATCGGGCGGATCTGCGATCTGGCCGAACGCTACAACGCCATGACCTATCTCGACGAAGTCCATGCCGTCGGCATGTATGGCGCGCGGGGCGGCGGCATCGCCGAGCGTGACGGCGAGATGGCACGCGTCGACGTGATCGAAGGCACGCTCGCCAAGGCTTTCGGCACGCTGGGCGGCTATATCGCCGCCAACACACCCATCGTCGATGCCGTGCGCTCGCATGCGCCGGGCTTCATCTTCACCTCGGCGCTGCCGCCGGCGGTGGCGGCGGCGGCCCAGGCCTCGGTCCGCCACCTCAAGACCTCGCAGAGCGCGCGCGCGGCCCAGCAGGCCAATGCGGCCCGCACCAAGGCGGCGCTTGCGGATGCCGGCTTGCCGGTGACGATCTCGCAAACCCATATCGTGCCGGTGATCGTCGGCGATGCCGAACGCTGCAAGGCCGCCAGTGACATGCTGCTCGCCGAGCACGGCATCTATATCCAGCCGATCAACTACCCCACCGTGCCACGCGGCACCGAGCGCCTGCGCATCACGCCGACGCCTTTCCATGACGAAGCCTTGATCGCCGAACTGACGAAGGCGCTGGTGGCGGTGTGGCGCAAGCTCGACCTGCCCTTCCGGCTGCGGGCCGCCGCGGAATAAGCCGGCCTCCGGTACGCAATTGCAGTTCGCCGAGGCGTCTTCGAGTTCGCACGACCTTGCCATAGCCGGGCTTGACCCGGCTATCCAGAAGCCGCACGCGCAACCGGCCGCGAGGGCTGGATTGCCGGGTCACGCCCGGCAATGACAAATCGGAGCGTTTCTTCCTCAAGTGAAATGCGTTGTCTCCGAAATTCGGCTTCTCGTCATGCGAACCGCGTGAAGCACGCCGGCGTGTTGCGGGCGCGTGGTGGCGCTTGCGACGGCGGCATGGGCCGAGACGGGACGGGGCCCAAAACAGGCCGCAGCGGTAACCATGATTGCTAGCCGAAAAGTTACCATATTTCGGGAATGGCGCGCCTTGTGGCCCGAAATCAACGGCTCTGCCTTTTGATTCAATCTTTGTTGGCGATTTACGCACAAACGTTTCGTTACGGCTTCCGGGGGGACTGGGGCCGATCGTTCCGGCGTTTGTTGACGTGAGTATCCATGCGCGTACTGGGCCTGCCAGCCATTCTCGTCGCCTGTCTCGCTCTTGCGAGTTGCAGTGCCATCAGCGGCGATCCTGACCGGCCCATCCGGCCGCCGGAGACCACGGGCTCGGTCGCTTCCTCCATTCCGGCACCACCGGAGCCGGAACCGATCCAGCAGCCTCTGCCCGAGGGCGTGCCGCCGGACACGGTAGCCATGATGCCGCCGCCGATTTCCAAGCCGCCACTGCGGCCAGTCGCGTTACCCCCCGAGCCGGTGGCGGCGGTCATGGCGGCGCCAATGGTCAGGTCGGGTCCGCGCGAGCGCATCTATGGCCGCCGCTTCCGGGATGCCAAGCCGATCAATTTCGGCAGGGCTTCGCCGCGCGCCTTTGCGGTCCATGGCGTCGACGTCTCACGTTGGCAGGGCGACATCGACTGGCAGACTTTGCGCCAGCAGGGCGCCAACTTCGTCTTCATCAAGGCCACCGACGGTGGCGACCATCTCGATCCCCTATTCAAGCGCAATTGGCGCGGCGCGCATGAGGCGGGCCTGCGTCGCGGCGCTTATCACTTCTTCTATTGGTGCCGCAGCGGCGCCGAGCAGGCACGCTGGTTCATCCGTAACGTGCCGCGCATCCCGGGAGCGCTGCCACCGGTGCTCGATGTCGAATGGAACGCGGATTCGGCCTGCAAGCGGCGACCTTCGCCCAGCAACATCCGCGATAACATGCAGGCCTTCCTGACCATCGTCGAAAGACATTACGGCCAACGGCCTATCATCTACACGGCGCCCGGCTTCTACCACGACAATCTGGAAGGGGCTTTTCTCGATTACCCGTTCTGGCTGCGCTCCGTCGCCCGCCATCCTTCCCAGGTGTTCGAGGGCAGAAAGTGGGTGTTCTGGCAATATTCCGGCTCGGGCCTTTCGCAGGGCGTGGGCGAGAAGATCGACCTCAACGTCTTCAATGGCAGCGCCGAGGCCTGGTATCGCTGGCTCGGGATGAATGCGGACGGGGGTGGTGCAGGCCAGGATCGGTATGCGTCGCGATAATAGCTAACAATTTCAATAGACTTTGACGCCGGTGCCCAAATGATGAATCGTCGACTCGATCGGATTTCGAGTCGATGGATCTTCCAATGCGCATCATCCTCGCCGCCTTTTCCGCCTGCTTCCTGGTTTTCGCCTCGCTCGGCGCGGTCCTGGCGGCTGAGCGCTGGGAGACGCTGCCGCCGACGCCGGCGCCCCTCGCCAAAGGCAGCTTTGCCGACATCAACGGCATCAAGCTTTATTACGCGACCCTCGGCAAGGGAGCGCCGGTCGTGCTGCTGCATGGCGGCCTCGGCAATTCCGACTATTGGGGCCTGCAGGCCAAGGCCCTGGCACGCCGTCATAAGGTGATCCTCGTCGACAGCCGCGGCCATGGCCGCTCGAGCCGGGACACCAAGCCCTACGGCTATGATCTGATGGCCGACGACGTCGTCGCGCTGCTCGACAAGCTCAAGATCAGACAAGCCGACATCGTCGGCTGGAGTGACGGTGCCATTCTCGGTATCGATCTGGCCATCCGCCATCCCGATCGTGTCAACAAGGTCTTCGCCTTTGCGGCCAATACCGTGACGTCAGGCGTCAAGGACGGAGTCGACAAGAATCCAACCTTCGCCTCCTATATCGAACGGGCCGGCAAGGAATATGCCAAGCTGTCGCCAACACCGAAGGAGTATGAGGCCTTTGTCGGGCAGATCAGCCAGATGTGGGCGACACAGCCAAGCTGGACCGATGTGCAGCTCAAGGCGATCAAGACACCGGTGCTGGTGGTCGATGGCGATCATGACGAGGCGATCAAGCGCGAGCATACCGAATATATCGCCGCCACCATTCCCGGCGCCGGCCTTCTGATCCTGCCCAATGCCAGCCATTTTGCCTTCCTGCAGGATCCGGCCTTGTTCGATGCGGCGCTGCTGGGCTTCCTCGACGGGAAATGAGCACGGGCTGGCAAGGCCTGACGCCGACCATCCATGGGCGAGGAGACGGAATGTCGATCGATCGTCGTGATCGGGGGAATGCGCCGACTCCCCGCTAGGTTCGACGGTCCGGATCGAACCGGTGAAGGTAACCCGCGAAAACGTCCACCGAGGCAGCCCGCGCGATCTGCGGCAGCAGGCGGCCGATCTCGCCGCGGTGATAGCCGCCATGCGTGACGACATGCGCCAGCATTTCCTCGCGTGACATGCGTCCGGGTTGTCCGTCCGTAAACCTGAAACGAATGGGTGCCTGCAACTCCTCCGCCGACAGGCCGGCGACATAGTCGATATAGGCTCCGTCCGTCCGGCGAATATCTGCGGAGAGAGGCTTCAGCGACGGCAGGTCATCTGGCTCGTTGTTGTCATAGCCATGGCTGAACCCCTCAAGATGCGCCATGAAAATGCGATCGACGATGTGAGCGTGATTGAGAATGCGCAGCGCCGGGCCGAAATCAGAGGGCGGGCCGGCGCACTCCAGCTCGATCATCGCATCCAGCAGGAGATCGTCGGCCCAGGCCTTGTAGCCATACAGCGAAGTCAGAAGCGACTGGGCGCCCATGCGCTCTCTCCAGCTTGTTCGGTTGACGCAGACTTGCATCGCCGCTGTATTCGCGCAAATTCGAATTCCGTGCTCGCGAATAAGCAGATGTTATGGCTTCTCCGATCAATCTGAGACAGGTCGAGGCTTTCAGGGCCGTCATGCGCACCGGCCGGATGACCCTGGCGGCGGAGTTGATGTCGGTGACGCAGCCGGCCGTCAGCCGCCTGATCGCCGATCTGGAGCGCGCCACCGGTCTCATATTGTTCGAGCGCAGGAGCAATCAGATCAGGCCGACCCGCGCGGCGATCGATCTGATGCGAGAGGTGGAACGCTCCTTCGTCGGCCTGGACCGGATCGCTTTGCTCGCCCAGGAGATCGGGCGGCATTCGGCCGGAACCTTGCGGATTGCTGCCATGCCCGCTTTGGGCAATGGACTGTTGCCGCGCTTCCTGGCCCGCTTCCTGCGCGATAAGCCGGGCCTGAACGTGTCCCTGGATACGCTGCCTTCCGCCATGGTCATCGAGGCGCTGGCTGTCGGCCAGGCCGATATCGGCTATGCGGATGAACCGCTGGACAGGAGCGGCTTCCTCGTCGAGGCCTATCCTGCCGCCGCGCTTGTCGCTCTGCCGGCGCGCCACCCTCTGGCTGGCAAGACCGTCATCGCACCCGGCGATTTTGCCGGCGAACGCGTCATCAACCTGGATCCCGGCACATTGTTTGCGATGCGGGTTGAATTGGCGCTGGCCGGCGTGCCGCGCCTTGCCGCGCTTGAAACAAGGCTCTCCTACACGGCCCTCACCTTGGTGGCCGAGGGTGCGGGCATCGTCTTGGTCGATCCGGCATCGGCGAGCGAGTTCGCGGGGCGGGGTATCGTCTTTCGCCCCTTCAGCATTTTCATCGATGCCGGTTTCCAGATGATCCGTTCGGCAAGCCAGGTGCGTCTCGAGGTGGCGGAGCGCTTTGCCAGCGAATTCGATGCTTATCTGAAGGAGCACCTCGGCGAGATGCTTCAGCCCGAGCGATAGGGCAATCGGCATCTCTCAATAGGCGAGACGGCCCCGCAGATCGTCGAACGGAATCATCACATGCTGCCGATATGGCGTGCGCGCCATGATACGCTCGTACCACGCCTGCACATTGGGAATGTGAGGGCGCGAAATATCGAGGTTGAAATAGCGATAGAGCGCGGTGCCGACGGCGATGTCTGCCAGGCTGAGATCGTCGCCCAGCATATGGCATCTGCCTTCCAGCCAGCGATCGAGCAGGAGGAAATGGGTGCTGCAGCATTCGATGCCGCGACGGATGCGCGGCCAGTCCCTTTGGGCTTCCGGCGTGCGGTAGAAGCCCCAGAACACGTCGGAGAGGAAGGCGGGCTGCAGCGCCGTCTGCGACCAGTCCATCCAGCGTTCGAATTGGGAGCGCTTGCCGGCATCGTCAGGCCAGAAACGCCCGGCGCCGAAGCGGGCGGCGAGGTAGCGCAGGATCGTGTGCGACTCCCACACGATGACGCCGGCATCGTCAATGACCGGCACCCGGCCATGGGGGTTGAGCGCCAGGAATTCGGGTGTATCGAGGCCGCCGAAATCGCTGCCCGCAGGAATATGGTCATGGGCGATGCCGAGTTCGCCGACCAGCCACATCACCTTCTGGACGTTGAAGGAATTTCGGCGTCCCCAGATCTTCAGCATGCCGGGCAGCCCTTGATGTCAAAAGGGCGCGAACCGGCATGGTCGCGCCCCGTCATTCGATTGCAAGCCGGATCCAACTCTCTGTTTTTACGCATTTTCTCAATCGAAAAGTCTGTCAACTTTTCTGGAAAACGCTTTTGCGAGGCGGAAAGTCTCAGCCCTCGCCGGAGATTCGCTCGATCTGGGCGCCGCAGGCTGCAAGCTTGCGTTCCAGGTTCTCGAAACCGCGGTCGAGATGGTAGATGCGATTGACGACGGTATCGCCCTGGGCGGCGAGGCCCGCGATCACCAGCGACACCGAGGCGCGCAGATCGGTCGCCATCACCGGCGCGCCCTTGAGGGTCGAGACCCCCTCGACGATCGCCGTCTGGCCATCGAGATGGATATGGGCGCCGAGGCGGGCCAATTCCTGCACGTGCATGAAACGGTTCTCGAAGATCGTTTCGGTGATGCGCGACTTGCCCTTGGCCTTGGTCATCAGGCCCATCAACTGGGCCTGCAGGTCGGTCGGGAAGCCCGGGAAAGGCTCGGTGGTCACGGCCACGGGATCGATGCCGTGGCCGTTGCGGCGCACGCGAATGCCTTCATTGGTGGCGGCGATCTCGGCGCCTGCCTCGCGCAGCACGTCGAGCGCATTCTCGAACAGTTCGGGCTGGGCGCCTTCCAGCATGACGTCGCCGCCGGCCATCGCCACGCACATGGCATAGGTGCCGGCCTCGATACGGTCGGAGATCACGCGGTGATGCGCACCCTGCAGGCGGCTGACGCCTGATATCTCGATGGTGGAGGTGCCGGCGCCCTTGATCTTGGCGCCCATCTTGATCAGGCAGTCGGCGACATCGACGATCTCGGGCTCGCGCGCCGCATTGTGGATGACGGTGGTGCCCTCGGCGAGCGTCGCGGCCATCAGCGCGACATGGGTACCGCCCACGGTGACCTTGGGAAAGTCGATCTCGGCGCCCTTCAGGCCGTTCTTCGCCTCGGCGACGGCGTAACCGTTCTCGATGTCGATCTTGGCACCGAGCCGTTCCATCGCCATCAGCAGGAAGTCGACCGGGCGCGTGCCGATGGCGCAGCCGCCGGGCAGGGAGACGCGGGCATGGCCCATGCGGGCGAGCAGCGGGCCGAGCACCCAGAAGCTGGCGCGCATGCGCGAGACCAGTTCGTAGGGCGCGGTGGTATCGACGATGGAGCGCGCATCGAGACGCACCGTCTGGCCGGTCAGTTCCAGCTCGCCCGGGCGCTTGCCGGCAATGGTGACGTCGAGGCCGTGATTGCCGAGGATGCGGGCAAGCAGGGCGACGTCGGCCAGGCGTGGCACATTGGTGAGGGTGAGCACGTCTTCGGAGAGCAGGCTCGCGATCATCAGCGGCAGGGCAGCGTTCTTGGCGCCGGAAATCGGAATGACGCCGTGGAGCGGCGCGCCGCCGGTGATCTTGATTCGATCCATGGTCGATCCTTCGGAATGGCTTCGGCCTCGCCCGTGATCGGCGCAGTGGCGGCCGGGAGGCAAGCAGTCGAGCAGCGTAAGAGATAAGGTTAACCGGTTTGAGTAAACGAAGCGCAAAGGCCGGACAAGGGCGAAGCCCGGGCAGAATCGCGGCAGGGCCTATTCGCTGTCGTCCTGTGGCATTTTCGCATCGCCGTCGGCACTTTCCCGGCCTTCGCCCGATAATGCACCGCGCCCGGCGTCACGCCCGCGCGACTGGCTCTTGCGTCGGCCGAGATTGGCGCGCAGGGCCTTGGCCAGGCGCTCGGCCCGCTTTTCGGCCTCGGTTTTCACGGGTGTTTTCATCAAATGACGACTTTATGCAGCAACCGGCTTGCGCCGGCGCCTCCCTTGTGGCACTAGAGCGCCGCGCCGGGCAAGTCCTTCGGCAGAAGCTGCAGTAGCTCAGTGGTAGAGCACTCCCTTGGTAAGGGAGAGGTCGAGAGTTCAATCCTCTCTTGCAGCACCATCTCAATTCCTGAAATTTCTGATCGTTCAAGCCGTCGTTCCGGCGATTTGCGCTGCGCATTCAAGCATCTGTCCTTGATACGGCTCTCCGAAAGCCGCAGGGCGCCGCTGCATCCGAGACCTTTCGGTCAGGCGGATTCGCTGGCGATGTTTTTGGGCGATGGGCAGGACGGCCAAAAGAAACGGGCCGGAGATCCGGCCCGTAAACATCTTCCTATGGCTTGGCGAACGCCGATCCTGCCTCAAATCTCGGGGCGAACCAGTGTCTTGGCCGGTGGCCGCAGGTCGTAGATCGCTTCCAGCTCTGCCAGCATGTCCGGCAGGGACTTTGCGCCGGCGGCGGGAGAGGGCACTTCCTCGGTCACGTCGCCGTTGCGGATATGCTCCTGCCATTGGGCTTCGCTCATCTGGCCGGAAAGATAGCAGGCGCGAAGAAGATTGGCTTGTTCGGTAGTCATTGCAATCGATTGGCTGAAAGGGAAACAGATATCGCCATGATAAAGCGAGGCGTCGCGCGGCCAAGTCAGCAATTAGGCGTTGGCCTGCGCCGAAAGAACTAGTCTGGAGGGAGTACGCCTCGCCCGGGGCCATGATGAGGCCGCATCAAGGAAAGTCTGTGATGCCAGGCGCGATGGCGGCGAGGCGAAGGGCGGTCCCGAATCAGGAGACGGCCCGACTATGCCCGCTCAGGCGAGCGCGGCAGGACGTATGGCGATGGCGGGAAGGCGAGTTTCGATTTTTTCGGGCGCGGTTGAAGTTGCTGATGTGGTTGACGTGGCGTTAATCTTCCGCTCGTTCAAGACAAACCAGCGATGAGCAATTAAAATTACGAGAGCTACAATAAGATCGAGGACGATCATGCTGAGCATGGTCGAATTAAAAAAATAACTGAACCAGTCGCTGGAAATCTGAGCGTTTTGCGAAATATCTGTCATTCCCTGGTTGAACTCCAGTTCACCTACAGCGCCCCGCCGCCCGGTAGCCTTACGCTAGGGATGATTAGGTTGCACAAACGTTAACGCATGTCTCGTTATTTTGCCGTGACCGAGCGCACAGGATGCGCGGCACGATGCCACGCGGCTGCGCGGGAGAGGCCGGCCTACCTTGTCGGTGCCTGTTACCGGCCCTCAAGCGTCAGCGCGGAGACAAACGGTGAGCTACGGACTTTATATCGGCAGGAACCATACGGCTGACGGCATCGCCTATCTCGCCGGCTATGGCGATGAACCCTCGAGCCATTGGCTCGAGCTCCTGCCTCGCTGCCGGCATGAGGCGGATGCGCGCATCCCGGTCGGCGTGACGCCGCAGGCCGATCTGCCCGGCCGCATGAGCGAGATCCCGCAGGTTTCCGAAACGGCGCGGCATCTGCGCGTCAGCTACAGCTACTACAAGGGCGTGCCGGGCCCGCTCACCAATGGCGGCCTCAACGAACATGGCGTCGCCGTGCGCGACATCTGGTCATCTTCGCGCCCCGACCTGGTGGCGATGACGCCGGTGGATCAGACCGGCCCCAATTACAGCGACCTTGCTCGCCTCGTCCTGGAGCGGGCGTGCACGGCCCGCGACGGCGTCGATATCATCGTCGACCTGATCGCCCGCCACGGCTATGCCGACTATGGCGGCAATTCGCATCTGATCGCCGATGCCGAGGAGGCCTGGGTGGTGATCGAGTTCTCGGGTGGCCGGGGTCTGTGGGTGGCGGAGCGGCTCGGGCCGGATGCCATTCGCGCCTCCCGGCCGGGCTATGTCGGGCTGGTGCCGATCGAGGATCCAACCCGGGCGGATTTCCTCTATCCGCCGCACTTCGTCTCCTTCGCGCAGGAACAAGGGTGGCATCGGCCTGGCACGCCCTTCGATGCCAATGCCGTCTATGGCGACGGCAAGGGCCGCTGGGCCGGCGTGCAGTGGATCGAAGCGGAGATGGCGGCACGGGCGGGGCGGCCGGAGAAGATCGGCCTGGCGGACGTCTTCTGGGCCGTGCGCACGGAAAGGCTGACCGGCGACACCGCCGGCTATGGCCAGGTGGTGCCGCTGCTGGGCGCGGTGCCCGAAGCCTTGCGCCTCGTCTGGCACACCCAGGTCGGTGCGGTGGCGGCGCCGTTCGTGCCGGTGTTCCTGGGCATCGAGAGCGTGCCGGAGGAATATCGTCGGCATCGCTATCTCAGCGATGGGGAGGCCGCATGCTTCCTCGACACACGCCATGCCGAGAAGGGGCGCCCCGAAACCTTGTCGGCGGTGCCGCAGGGCATCGAATCGACCCGCTCGGCCGGACTCGCCGGCAAGCGGCTGCTCAACCTGCTCTTCCAGCACCACGAAACCTTCCTGCCCGAAGCCCTGGCACTATGGCAGGCGATCGAGGCGACGCTCATCGGGGAGCAGGCGCGAATTGCACGCAGCGCCGCAGTGCTGATCCAGGCCGGCGAGACGGATCTTGCGGGGCGTCTCCTCACCTATTTCACCGGCACGGAGCTGCGGCGTGCCCTCGATACCATGGAGCAGTTGGCGCAGTCCCTGGAGATCAGGACACGCCATCTCTTCGGCTTCAGGACGGAGCCCGTCCCGCGTGCCCCGGAGCAAATATGGTGACAGGACCGCTGCGCCCCAGCATCGCTGCCATCCCTGCAAGGCTCAGCACCAGGGCGAAGGGAATGAGGCGAAAGGTGAAGGAGACGTGCTGGATGGTGTGGTTGGCCTTGAGCTCCACCACCAGCATCGGCAGGAGCGTCAGCGCCAGAACGGCGAGCGCGCCGGCCGCCCGGCCGCGCCGCAGCGCCAGCGAGAACAGCACGAGCCAGGCCAGGAGGCAGGCCGCGATCGGCCACCAGCCCAGAGGCATGGCCGCGCTTTCCAGCAGCATCTCGTAGAGGGCCCGCAAAGGCCGGTAGACCCCGTCGCCGCCGCCGAACCAGCGGGCGAAATCCTGGCTCGGCACCGAGGTCTGTTCCCCGAAGATCCGTCCGGCGAGGACCACCAGGCCCCATTTCGTCGCCCACATGGCGAAATAGCCGGCTATAACAATGGCCTGCAGGAGGATAGCCTGCACCAGGCTGGCGCCGAGCGGGCGCTGCTCCGCCAGCACGGCGCGCAGCAGGAGGGTCCAGCCGAGCACATAGGCCAGCAGGTCGGGATTGTAGAGAAAGTCGAAGAAATTGTAGACCGCGCCCATGGCGAAGGCCCAGGGCGCAAAGCCAAGCAGCTCCATCGGCCCCCGCTTGCGCAAGGCGACCGTCCAGCACAGCAGGAGGACCGAGAGGGAAATCGTGTGGGTCGGCGTCAGGCCTGATATCGGCAGGTCCGTCATCACCAGGCCCAGGGCCGTCACGGCCAGGAGCGTGGCGACCCGCGCCGGGCTCGCCGTGCCTCGGAGGACGGGAGGCAGGAACGGTGCCAGCGCCACAAAGGCGCACAGGAAGAGGAGGGCGCCGCCCCAGAGCTGCAGGCTGCGATAGGAGAAGAACGACAGGAATGGCTCGGTAATGAGGCGATAGCCGTGCCAGTAGCGCGAATAGGGGTAATGTGGCTGTTCGGAGCCGGCGAGTTGGTCGCGCAGGCTGTCGCAGATTGACTTCGGCGGCTGCCACAGCAGGGCCGGGGACTGCAGCGTGAAAGTGATCGGGTTGGTCGCCCCTGGCGCGATTGCCGTCGACAGGCCGACGCATTCGCTGAAATGGCTGAGCCGGTGCCGGCCGATGCGCTCGAACGCTTCGTGATCGCCGAAGGACTGGCTGGCAAAGGCCTGCCGGACTGCTTCCTTGATGGCCTCGGGTCGGCGCAGGCCGTCTGCCAGCCCCAGCGAGAGGGAAGCCAGCACGACGATCACGGCGAGGGCTGCGAGCGCCCGCGCGAGGGTTTTGGCGATGGCGGTCAGATCCACGCGGTGAGCCCCGCATTCCGGTAGCAATACGCCGGAACTGGCGGCAAATGCCGTATCTTGTCAATTCACTCGAGTTGCCTCGCGAACAGGCACGCGACTTGTCGGTTTGCTGGAAAGACTTTACGGCGCGATTGCACAAATATTAGGCGCTTCCTGAGAACGGGAGGCCTGTACATCCGGGGCCAAAGGCGGCATAGCGCAGGGAAAGCATCGATGGGCTCGGGACTCCCGGGCAAACAGGGAGAAGCCGAAAAAATGGCACAGGCAGATATCGCAGTCATCGGCATGGCAGTCATGGGGCGCAACCTCGCCATGAACATTGCCGAGAAGGGATTCAAGGTCGCCGTCTACAACCGTTCCTCGGCCCGTACCGACGAAGCCTTGGTCGAAGCCGGCGATCTCGCCGGCAACATGATCGCCTGCCGCTCGATCGAGGAACTGGTCGCCGCCCTCAAGCCGCCGCGCGCGTTGCTGCTGATGGTGAAGGCGGGCGCCGCCGTCGACGAGACCATCGCCCAGCTCAAGCCGCATCTGGCCAAGGGCGACATCATCATCGATGCCGGCAATGCCAATTATCGCGACAGCGTCGCCCATGACCAGGCCCTGTCGGCCGAGGGCTTCGAGTTCCTTGGCGTCGGCGTCTCCGGCGGCGAAGAAGGCGCCCGCCACGGCCCGTCGATCATGGTCGGCGGCAGCCAGAAGGCCTGGGAGCGCGTCCAGCCCGTGCTGACGGCGATCGCCGCGCGCTATCAGGGCGAATCCTGCTGTGCCTATATGGGCCCGGCCGGCGCCGGCCATTTCGTCAAGACGCTGCACAACGGCATCGAATATGCCGACATGCAGATGATCGCCGAAGCCTATGGCCTGATGCGGGCCGGCCTCGGCATGGCGCCGTCGGCCATTGCCGATGTGTTCGAAGGCTGGACCAGGGGCCCGCTCGCCTCCTATCTCACCGAGATCACCGTACAGGCCCTGCGCAGCACCGATCCCTCGACCGGCAAGCCGTTGGTCGACATCATTCTCGACAGTGCCGGCCAGAAGGGCACGGGCCGCTGGTCGGCCATAGAGGCACTCGATCTCGGCGTGCCGGCGAGCGCCATCGCCGCGGCGGTCGAGGCGCGTGGCCTGTCCAGCATGCGCAGCTTGCGCCAGGCGGTGAACGGCGCCCTCGGCGATGCCGAACGGGCCGCAATCGGTACGGCGACGCCCGAGATCATCGCCGAGATCGAGAAGACGCTGCTCACCGGCAAGATCCTGGCCTATGCCCAGGGCTTCGACGTTTTGGCGGCCGGCTCCAAGCAATTCGGCTGGAACCTGCCGCTCGCCGAGATCGCCAAGATCTGGCGCGCCGGCTGCATCATCCGTTCGCGCATGCTCGATGCCATGTCGCGCGCCTATTCGGCGACGCCGTCGCCCGAATCGCTGATCCTCGACCCCGATTTCGCCGGCGAGCTCAAGGCGAGCCTGCCGGCTGCGCGGAAAATCCTCGGCCTTGCCGTGGCCAATGGCCATCCGGTGCCGGCGCTGACCTCGGCGCTCAATTATCTGCAGCAATTGCGTGCCAGCCGGGCCACCGTGGACCTGGTGCAGGCCCAGCGCGACATCTTCGGCGCCCACGGCTTTGAGCGCATCGACCAGCCCGGTGCCCATCACGGCCCTTGGCACACCGGCGCCGAGTAATTGAGGCAAAGTGCGATTTCCACATGTCGCACTTTCTCTCCAACGCTTTGCATGGGTGCGTTTTCCAGGTCGAGAAGCCTCTCGGCTCTTCTGGAAAACATTCATGAAAAAAGGGGCATGGTCCGCCATGCCCCCTCGCAATGCCGATGTCGGACAGCCGACGCCTATTTTCAGAAACGATTGGGAACGCAGCGCCGGCCGGACGAGGCGGGGTGCGTGCCTCGAGGGCAGGCCGGGCGGCGATAGGCCGGGCCGGGACGCTGGAAACGGTCTGCGCGGCGGAATTCGCAGCGCCCGAAGCGGTTGCGTTCCATGCCCGGTCCGCAGCGGAAGGCAATTTCGTCGACGACCAACGAGCCCTTCGTCATCGGGGTGGAGGCAGGCATGGCCTGCGCTGCGCCCGATGCCACAGCAATAAATCCAAGTGCGGCAGCGATCTTTACAATTCTTAACATAGTATCCGTCCGTCTCCGTAGGTGAATATTAGCAGCCCGCCAACCAACATAACGTAGGGGAATGTTACGTCGTTGGGTATATGGAAGAGGGCGAAAAGTGTCAATGCGTGGCAATTATTCAGGCATAAATGCGCACATGCGCCGGCATGCGTGGTAAATTTTTAGAATTCTCGCCAGGGGTCGCCTATTTGCTCGGGTTGGCCATTTTTCTGAACACGCTGTCTATGGCGTTCATCAGCAGCATGTCGGGCTGGTGCCGACAGACGCCCTTCACCGCCAGGATGATGCCGTTGCCGTCCGTGCGACTGCCGACCCAATGATTGTCGTTGCGGCTGTTGAGCCCGGTCCACCAGCCGAGAATCCAGCTATTGCCCTCGCCTTCGAGGCGTGTGGTGGAGAGCCAATATTTGCACGGCATCGTGCCGACGCCGAGCGCCATATAGTCATAGGCCCGGGCGGACGACGTGGTGATGAAGGCAGCTGCCGCTGCCAGGCAGAGCGCCCCGACGCGACTCATGCGTGGACCTTGTCGGGCAATTCCAGGACGGTCCGGTCGCTTGCAGACCCCTCCTGGTCGTGTCCCCGACCCGATCGGGAGGAGCCTGTTTAGAATCAGATGGAACTTACTCACCCTTCATTCCCGTCGCTGACATGATCGAATTGTGCCCCTTGCAGCAGGCGATGCCGGGCTAGCCGGACGCCGACGCCCCGGCCATGTTCCGAGATGAACTCGACCCCGCCGGTCTCGAGCGCCCGGCGGATGGCAGCGGCGTTCGCGCTGGTGATTTGCGGAACGTCGTCAAAGGCATCGGCTCGCCGGATCGTCGCCACGCCGAGGCTGGAGGCATCCGCCAGCTTCTGGGCAGTCCAGCGCAGCAGGGCACGGCCAGCCCGGATCTGCGCACCGGTAATCGGGGTAGCATGCATCACGTCAGTCCCCTCTCTTATCGGATGATCGGATAGCGCTCACGACTATACGCCGCCGGCTGTTGAGACGGAACCGGTTGCATGGCCCGCGCACCAGCAAATCCGCCGAATCCTGCGGGTTCGTCTCGGCGGCAACTCTATAATGCATATTCCATGCACTATGCTTGACTTTGCCCGGGCAGGCCGCTCTGATGACCTGAAGAGAAAGCCAGGATGTATTCCTGTTCCTGCCGTGGCCCCCCGCGACCGGGATCAGGAATATGCGCATGCCTTGGCGGGATACAGGGAGCCCAGCATGGCCAGGATCGAACGCATCGAATTGTCGATGGTGGTGCTCGAGCCCAAGGTGAAGCGCGTCGATGCCATCCAGTCCTTCGTGGCACAGGAGACGCCGATCGTGCGCATCTTCGATGCCGATGGGGCCGTCGGCATCGGCTATAGCTATACGATCGGTACGGGCGGGCATTCCGTGCTGGAATTGCTGGCGCACACCTTCGCACCGGCCCTGATCGGGCGTGAGGCCGCCATGATCGAGCAGATCTGGCGCGACCTGCTCTTCCTCAGCCATGCCACCTCGGTGGGGGCCATCACCTCGCTTGCGCTTGCCGCGGTCGATACGGCGTTGTGGGATCTACGCTGCCGCAAGGCCGGCCTGCCCCTGCATGTCATGGCCGGTGGTGCCCAGGACAGGGTCCGCCTCTACACCACCGAGGGGGGCTGGCTGCAGCTCGACACGGCGGCAATCGTCGCCGATGCGCTCCAGGCAAAGGCCGATGGTTTCGGCGGCTGCAAGATCAAGGTCGGCCGTCCGGTGCGCGAAGATGTGGGCCGCCTCCTCGCCGTGCGCGAGGCCGTCGGCGAGGGCTTCGAGATCTTCACCGATGCCAACCAGGCCTTCGCGGTGGACGAGGCGATCCGGCGCGCCCATCATTATCGCGAGGCGGATATCGGCTGGTTCGAGGAGCCTCTGCCGGCCGATGACGTCGACGGGCATGTCAGGCTGGTCGCCTCCACCTCGATCCCGATCGCGGTCGGCGAGAGCATCTACAGCCCCTCGCATTTCCGCGACTATCTGCAGCGGCGCGCCTGTTCGGTGGTGCAGGTCGATGTCGCTCGCATCGGCGGCATCACGCCCTGGCTCAAGGTGGCGCATATGGCGGAGAGCTTCAATGTCGCCGTCTGCCCGCATTTCCTGATGGAACTGCATGTCGGCCTGTGCTGCGCCGTACCGAATGCGCGCTGGGTGGAATATATTCCCCAACTCGACGGCGTGACCGGCAATACAATGCGCATCGAGGGCGGCTATGCGCTGCCATCGCAGGAGCCGGGCCTGGGGATCGATTGGGACGAACAGGCGCTCGCCACCTTGCAGGCGGAGGGCTCGGCCAGGCGCATCACGGCTCGCTGATGGAGGGAGGACTGTCATGGCAAGGCGGCTCAAGCTGCAATTCATCGCCGTGACCTGTGACGAGGATTTCTTCCGTCCGGTCCGCAAGGGCATGGCGGATGCTGCCGCACTGATGGATGTCGAGGCTACATTCACGGGGACGAAGGGGGTGGACGCCGGGGAGATGGCCGTGCTCGCACGCCAGGCCATGGCTGATGGCATCGACGGGCTGGCATTGGTTGCCTTTGATGGCGCCGCCTTTGCGCCTGTGGTGACCGAGGCCCATGCCAAGGGCATTCCGGTGGTGGCTTTCAACATCGACCAGGGCAAGGGCCGTGCCGGTACGCTCAGCGGTATCGCGCAGGATTTCGGCGGCGCGGGCCGGACCCTTGGCCGGCGCGCGGCAACCGCCATCGCGCCAGGCAGCCGCGTGCTGCTTACCCTCCACGATGCCGGTATCTCGGCGCTGGAGGAACGCCGCGACGGCATCAAGGCGGCCCTGGAGGGGCACGACATCGCGTGGGTCGAGACGATAACAGGCCATCAGGTCGAGGAGGCCGCCCGGCGCGTCGAGGCGATCCTGGCCGGCGAGCCCGGTATTTCGGCGATCCTGGCCACCGGCCAGGCCGACACCGAGGGCGCCGGGGTGGCGGTGGAACGAACGGGCCGCACGCTCTATGCCGCCGGCTTCGATCTGTCGCCTGGCATATTGCGCCTGGTCGAAGCGGGACATCTTGCCTTCACCATCGACCAGCAACCCTATGCCCAGGGCTTCTATCCGGTGATTCAGCTCGTGCTCAATTTGCGCTATGGCTTGATGCCGGCAAGCCTCGATGCCGGAGCCGCGATCGTCGACCGTGCCAATGCATCCCGGATTCGGGTTCTGTCGGAAGCGGGCTATCGTTGAGGGGCTAAGGCCAGGCGGCTTCCTTCCGGTTGCGTCACGAGTGCGATCGAGGAGACGCTGTAGAAATGTCGAACATGAGCGGGCTTTTCAGGCAGGGCCAAGGTGGACCCTCGCCGGAAAAGTCTGCTTGGAGGCGAGGGGAGGGGCGGCATGGGCATCCCGGCGACAAGACGGCGATTGAACGAGATCGTCGGCGAAACGCTGGCCTCCCATATCCGCTCGGGGGCGCTGCCGGCCGGCTTCGTCATTCGGGAAAAGGCGGTCACCGATCTCTTCGGTGTCGGTCGCATGCCGGCCGTGGTCGCCATGGCCCGTCTGGAGGCCGAACGCCTGGTCCATCGCAGGCCGGCGTTGCGGGGCGTGGTCGTCGGCCTCAGCCGTACGGTGCCGGCGAGGCCGGGCGATCTGGCCGGGCATGTCACCCTGCCCGAGGGCCTTGGGCGCGAACTCAGGCAGCGCAATTGGCGCAGCCTGATTTATCCCGCCCTGGAGCGCCAGGTGGCCTCTTGCCTGCTGTTCGGGCGCTTCCAGATCCGCACCCCGGCGCTCGCCGAGCATTTCGGTGTCAGCAGGACCATCGCCCACGAGCTCCTGCTGAGGCTCGAGCGCGTCGGTCTGGTGCGCCAGGAAGTCAATGCACGCTGGTATGCCGGCCCGCTGACACCGACCCGAATCGACGAGCTCTACGAAATGCGCATCCTGCTGGAGCCGGCGGCTCTGCGGCAGTCGGTACGAGGACTCGAACCGTCGGTCATCGAAGAAAGGCTCGACCGGGTGTCACAGGCCCATACTGCCGAGGCGCGGTCGGATGCCTCGCTGCTGCACCGGCTCGAAACCGATCTGCATCAGGATGTCGTCCTGCGCTGCGCCAATGAGGAGTTGCGCGCCACGCTCTATCGCTGCCAATTGCCGCTGATTTCGGTGCATCTGTCGTTCGGCAGTTATGGCGAGCGCACCGACATTCCCCAGATGATCGGCATGCACAAAGCCGTGCTCGAGCACCTTGCCGGGGGGCGGGTGGAAGAGGCGGCGCTCGCCCTCGAAAGCCATTTGAGGTGCTCGCGGGACGACAATCCGGCGCGGCTCGCCGATCTGCCCGCACTTGCTCCGTCGCAGTTACACCCCTATCTCGACCCGATTTGACCCTGAAACGGCTCAAATCGACGTAAATTCAATGTCAAATATGACGGGCGCGGCTGCGCTTGCATTTCTGCGCCGATGCCAGCATAAAAGCCCATCGATCTCGGCCGGACGTTTTGGCTGTGTGGTCTCATGGCCACGCTTGCTGATGACCTTCCTACCAATTTCGACCCATGGAGCTTCGTGCCGCCGGTCGGTTGCAGGAAGTTCGATCGTGCCCATAGGAAAGGTTCGTCATGAGCACAGGTACTGTTAAGTGGTTCAACTCCCAGAAGGGCTACGGCTTCATTCAGCCAGATGACGGCTCGAAGGACGTTTTCGTTCACATCAGCGCGGTGGAACGCGCCGGCCTGCGCGACCTGCAGGAAGGCCAGAAGATCACCTATGAGCTGACCGAGGACCGTCGTTCCGGCAAGCTGGCAGCTGATCGCCTGCAGGCTTCCTAAGTCCTGCGGTCGCGTCCCGGGACGCGCCTGAATTTGAGTTAGGATGGGTGAAAGCCCATTTGACGCCTCCGGTCGCACCGGGGGCGTTTTTGTTTGAAAGGGGGCGCTGGATCGAATCGGCTCCCCAGTATCGGGCTGCAAGGAGCGG
Source organism: Labrys sp. 22185 (assembly GCF_052045555.1). Taxonomy (NCBI): domain Bacteria; kingdom Pseudomonadati; phylum Pseudomonadota; class Alphaproteobacteria; order Hyphomicrobiales; family Xanthobacteraceae; genus Labrys; species Labrys sp. 22185. Next base: position 31,509 of record NZ_JBQEPH010000001.1, read on the forward strand.
TTTTCGACGGGTGCAAGCGACAGGGACCATGGCAGCGGAAATGGCGCTGCTGGGCCGTTCGATGATCCGAGGATGAAGATCCGTATTCTTACCGGATGGCCAGCGAAGATGTCGAGGAAGGCGGGCCGGCCTTCAGGGCATCGACATGAGTCGCGAGAGCGGCAAGATTTGAACCGGCGGCCATATCTCGGCATCGCGTCCGATGCTGCCGCGAATCGTGCGTTCGAGAAACCCTATGACCGGTCGGCACAATCAGCCTGACAATGTCTGGGCGAGCAGCATTCCGGGAGCATGGAATGAAGATCTGTACCATCCCGGCACCAAGGCCGTGCGATGGTACAGTTGGGTGGACTCGAACCACCGACCTTCGGAGCCACAATCCGACGCTCTAACCAACTGAGCTACAACTGCATCTGGGCATGCGTTTAGCGGGATCGTTCCGCTATTTCAAGTGTGCAGGCAGGGGATTTTTTCATTCGCCCCCAATCAAAGAAAAAGGCCCGGACCAAGTCCGGGCCTCGAAACGTCAGCGGAGCTGAAAAATCAGGCAACGCTCTTGAAGGTCTTCTCGACCTGAGCCTTGACCGGAGCGATCGTCTCATTGGCGACCTTCTGGGCGAGCTCGCCATATTCCTTGGCCTGGGCCGAGAAGGTCTCGGCCTGCTTGCGCAGGAAAGCGGTGTTGAGCTCGATCACGTCCGAGAAGGTCTTCACGCCGAACAGGGCGATGGCATGGTCGAAGGAAGCGTTGGTGTTGGTGCGGGCGGACTCCAGGACCTTCAGGCCGAGGGTCGAAACGCCCTTGGAAGCGGTGCTGTAGGCGCCTTCGAAAGCGCTGGAAGCTTCTTCGGCAGCAACCTTGATCTTGGCATAGGTGTCCTTGGCCTGGGCAGCGCCCTTCTCGGCGAAGTCACGGACGGAAGCAGGAATTTCCAGCTTGGAGAGATTTTCGAAGGCCAGTTCAGTTTCAGTCTTGTTCTTGGCGGCAACCATAGAACGCTCCTTGGGAGTAAGGGTGAAATTGGATCAGTGGACTTAACGAAACGTCTTGAGGAGCCTTCGGCATGACATGCCGCGATGTGGGGCGACCTCACCTGCCACAATCTATATCAAATGCCCTTGTGCGATGCAATAACTCTGTTGCAGTGCACAATCGTCCGATAAAAGCACAAATTTTAAGCGATTCATGCCCAAAATTATGCCTATCGGTGAATTTTTGTTTGTGGTCAAAACCGCGGGGATCGACGGAGTTTTGCTCGATATTGCGTTGCAATAGGCATTTTTGTGACAATTCCCCGCCAAATCGGTGCTCTTCACGTCCAGAAGGCAAGGCCTGCATTACGCAAGGGAAAGTATTGCTTGCGGTCTCGACGAAGAGATATGCCGTGAATGCAAGACAGGGCTGTCTTTTTGCGGTGACGGCAAGAATAGTTCAGTTGTCTGGAATTATTAACACGCAGATTTCAAGCAGTATTTTACCTCGCGCCGGGCAAGCTTCCATGCCGAAAGCCCCAAATCAATGCTCGCGTGAGGTCCTGCCCGCATCTCCCCCCGAGAGGCCGGAAGAAATCCCTCGCATTTCCTGGAGTCGAGGTCGGGCTACGGCCTTGCCGGGCTGCCTCTACGGGCAATCCCGGCAACGCGATTCGACGAGGCCCTATTTCTTCGGCTTGGTGACGTCAGAAGCCAGCTTGCTGGCCGTGGCACCGATATCCTTGGCCTGCTCGCCGAAAGCCTGGAGCTGCGCCTTGATGAAATCGCTCTGCAGTTGCAGCACTTGCTGGGGGTCCTTGGCCTTGACCAGGCTCGAGGCGAAGTCCAGCGCGGCCGCGACGTTCTGCTCGGCATAGGTCAGGGCCTTGCGACCGATATCCTTGCCGCCGGTTTGGATGGCATCGCTCGTGCCTTCGATGGTACCGGCTGCCTTGTAGGCCGCCCCCATGAAACCGTCGAACGCCTTCTTGGCCTGATCGACGCTCTTTTCCGCCAGGTCGCGCATCTCGGACGGAATTTCGAAGTTCGGCGGCTTGGTTGTCATAGGCGTCTCCTCCGTTGCCCCCGTCCCCAGGCCGGTGACGGTGCGGGTGACGATAGCGCAGGCTTGCCGTTTTAACCATGCCCCAGATCAGCGGGGGATGACGGGGGAGCGGCGATTTACCCTTTTGTTTTCCATCTGTATTCATACTTTGTTAGTCATTTCGGCAGGTTCTTGGAAAACGGCATGATCGAGGCGATGTTGCGGACGGCTTTGATGGCCGATCAGCGCCTGCAGGCGCTGATGGACGACCCGCGCCCGGCCTTTGTCTGGCATCTGGACGGGCGTGCGCTCGCCTGGGCCAATCGCGCCGGAGCCCAGAGTCTGGGGCTGCTGCCCGCCGATATCCTGCGCCAGCAATCGAGCCCGGCCCTGGTCTCGCTCTCGCCCCAGATCGCGGCCATCGCCCGTAAACTGCCGAGGCCGGGCGCCATGCGGCTCGACCGCCTGCGCCTGCCCGGCATGGGGGCGCTCGATACCCTGTCCTGTGCCTGCCGGTCCTTTGACGGTACGGAAGGATTTCTCGGGCTGCTGGTGCAATCGCTCGATCTTCCGCGCGGACGGCGCCAGCACAGCTGGGCCCCGCCCTCGGTCGCGGATACGCTGCCGCCTTTGCCGGGCACGGAGCCGGCCTCGATCCCGTCCGGTGGATCGCCCGCCGCCAAGCCCTTCGAGCAGAGCGGTGCCTGGCGTTGGGTCGAGGCCGATGGCGAACGTGCGGAACCGATGAGGCCCGATGCGCCGCTGTCTTCGCCACCGGAGCCCGTTCGGAGCCAGGCATCCGAGCCCTCGCCGGTGGCTCGCAGCAAGCCTTTGCGCTTTGTCTTCCAGACCGATGCGGAGGGACGTTTCGTCTCCGTTTCGACCGAATTGGCGCAGGCCCTGGGCCGGAAGGCTGCGGACTGGACTGGTCGGCGCTTCGCCGACATCGCTGCGGCGCATGGCCTGCGAGACACCACGGCCATCATCGGGGCCTTTGCCGGCCAGCGCACCTGGACCGGCCTGTCCTTCCTGTGGCCCGATTCAGTCGCGCGCCAGGAAACGCCGGTCACTTTGAGCGCGTCGCCGCAATTCCAGGGCGAGGGGCAGTTTGCCGGATTCCGTGGCTTCGGCATGGCCGGCCTGCCACGGCCGCTATCGACCCCGGTCGAGGCCGAAGCACCGCCGCCGAAAGCCACGATCGTCTGGCAGGACGCCGATCCGGCGGAGGAAGAGGAACCGGCGCCAGCGTCCGTTCCTGAAGAGCCGACATTTCGCGCGACCGCAGGGAATACCGACAGCAATGTGGTGCGCCTGCCGAACAAGCCTTCCCAAGAAAGACCGGCCTCCGAGCGGCCTGTATCTGAAAGACCCACCTCGGAGCGTTCACCTCTCGAACGGCACAGCCTGACGCCGACGGAGCGCATCGCCTTCCACGAGATCGCCAAGGCTCTCGGCGCTCGTATCGAGGGTGAGCGCCGCGAGGAGCCGGCAAGGCAGGAGGTCCGCCCCGCGGCCGAGCCCGATCATGCCGATCGCGAGAAGGCTGCAACTGCGTCGGAATCGGAAACGCGCGCCGAAAAGCCTGACACGGCGATCCCTCCTGTAGAACCGGATCCCGAGCCCGCCGAACACGTGGTCACGCCGGCCTTGAGTGCCGACGAGATCCGCTGGCTGGAGGATGCCGCTTCGGAGCCGGAGGCCGGCCCGGGCGAAACGGTGCCCGCAAGCGCGCCGGAACCGGTGGCACGCCCGGTCAAGCTCGGACGTCTCGACAAGGTGCCGGTCGCCCTGATCGATCGGCTGCCGATCGGTATCTTCATCGCTCGCGGCGAGGACCTGCAATTCGCCAATCGCACTATGCTCGAACTGCTCGGCTATCCCGATGTCGAAGCGATCCGCCAGGTCGGCGGCCTCGACCATGTCTTTGCGGGCAGCGACCCCGTTCCCCCGGGCGAGGAGGCCAATCCCGGCGTGCTCCTGAAAACGGCTTCGGGCGAGACGATTGCCGTCGACGGCCGTGTGCAGACCACGCATTGGGATGGGGAGAGCGCCCTGCTCATTTCCGTTCGCCGCCCGCTCGGCGAGGTCGGTGCCGACAAGCTGCACGCGGCGGAACGCCGGGCCGACGAGCTCCAGGCCGTGCTCGATACCGCCACGGACGGCGTGGTGATTCTCGACGGGCAGGGCCGCATCGTCAGCATCAACCGCAGCGCCGAGGCATTGTTCGGCTATGAGCAGCGCGAGATCATCGGCAAGGACCTCCTGCTGCTGTTTGCGCCGGAGAGCCATCGGGCCGCCTTCGACTATCTCGACAGCCTGCGCTCCAACGGTGTGGCCAGTCTGCTCAACGACGGCCGCGAGGTAATCGGGCGCGTGCGCCAGGGCGGTTCGGTGCCGCTGTTCATGACCATCGGCCGGCTCGGCAGCGAGAGGACGGGCGAGGAGGCCAAGCGCTTCTGTGCCGTGCTGCGCGACGTCACCAGCTTCAAGAAGGCCGAGAGCGAATTGACGGCCGCCAAGCGCCAGGCCGAGGAGGCCTCCTCGCAAAAATCCGACTTCCTCGCCAAGATTTCGCACGAGGTGCGCACGCCCCTCAACGCCATCATCGGCTTTGCCGAGGTGATGATGGAGGAGCGCTTCGGCCCGATGGGCAATGAGCGCTATCGCTCCTATGCCCGCGACATCCATACCTCTGGCGAGCATGTCATCAGCCTGGTCAACGATCTGCTCGATCTCTCCAAGATCGAAGCCGGCAAGCTCGACCTCAGCTTCTCCAGCGTCAATCTCAACGAGGTCGTGCAGCAGTCCGTCAGCCTGATGCAGCCCCAGGCCAGCCGCGACCGCATCATCATCCGCATGGCGCTGGCCGGAAACCTGCCCAATGTGGTGGCCGACGGCCGCAGCATGCGCCAGATCGTGCTGAACCTTTTGTCGAACTCGATCAAGTTTACCCAGGCCGGCGGCCAGGCCATCATCTCCACCACCTTGTCGGAGCGCGGCGAGGCTGTGCTCAGGGTGCGCGACACCGGCGTCGGCATGACCGAACGCGAACTCGCCATCGCCATGGAGCCCTTCCGCCAGGTCGCCTCGACCACACTGGGTGGCACCGGCCTCGGCCTGCCGCTGACCAAGGCGCTGGTGGAGGCCAACCGGGCAGCTTTCACCATCCAGTCCACCAAGAATTCGGGGACGCTGGTCGAGGTTACTTTCCCCTCGACGCGGGTGCTGGCGGAGTAAGGGTGCGTCACACGTGGCTGCCAGATCGCCGGCAAGGATATCAGAAGAGGGATGTGAGGTCGCGCCTTCCGTCGACGACACGGATGACCTCGACTTCGTTTACCGGCATGATCTCATCGTCCGGCTTGAGCCGATAAACGACGAGATAGGGTGCAATCACTAGGACTCTCGCAAATTCCCTGATTTCTGGACGGGCGGTTCCAAGACGAGGGTTATCGCGCAGCAATTGGGCAACATCCTTCAAGCGATCATAGATCTTGTCTGCTGCGGCAAGACTGTCGAGGCCAATGGCTACGTAGATATCGAGCAGATCTTCTTCCGATTGCGGTGTCCAGATCAGCGTGGCGGCCATCAGGGCTTAGCTTTGATTGCTGCGAGGCGGCGACGGCCTTCGGCCCTTACAGCCTCAAAGTCGATGCTTCGGCCGGGTCCGCTGGCAATCCCCTCGTCCCAAGCCCGGCGCAGGCGCTCGATCTCGTTACGGCGCATTTCCCGCTTGACCTCCCAATCGCGCAGGGCTTCCCGCACGATCTCCGAAGTCGACGCATATTCACCGGCCTCGACGGCACCTCGGAGGCTCGAAATCTGCTTGACCGTCAGGGCGATGCTTACTTTTTCCACGGAGGCCATCAGGGCATATCCCTTTGTTGAAGATCATGGATCTTGCTACTTTTTCCTACCATGATGCTAACAAAGGCGCAAACTTAGCCGATGGCACGCCCTAGATCCTACGGGCGCTCTCCTCCCGATGTCATCGCAGCCCCATACGCCACCGCGACCGTCGCTTCGAGCAGGAGCCGGGCGCCATCCCTGATGCTGGCGGGCTCCACATATTCGGCTTCGTTGTGGCTGATGCCGTCCCGGCAGGGCACGAAGATCATCGCTGTCGGCGCGACGCGGGCAAGGAACAGCGCGTCGTGGAAGGCGCCCGAGACCATTTTCTTGCTGGGCAAGGAGAGGCGGCCGGCCGCGGCCTCGATGGTGTCGATCATCCCGGGCGCGAAGAGGCCCGGCGGCATGTCGAAGGCCATGCTGATCTCGACCGAACAGCCCTGCTTCTCGCCCTCGATGCGGCAGATGGCCCGCACCTCGCCTTCGATGGCATCGAGCCTGATAGCCGAGGGATGGCGGAGGTCAAGGCTGAAGGTCACGGCCTTGGGGATGGCATTGACAGAACCCGGGATGGTGGCGATCCGCCCCACCGTCAGCCTGGCGTCGGCATCGGAGGGCATCACGCTGGCCTGGAGCTGATGCATCATGCCGACGGCCGCCACCATCGGGTCGCGGCGATAGGGCAGGGGCGTGGTGCCGGCATGGCCGGCCTCGCCGGTGACGGTCACCTTGAGCCAGCGCGTGCCTTGGACACCCGTCACCACGCCGATGGCGAGGCCTTCCTTTTCCAGGGACGGTCCCTGCTCGATATGCAACTCCATATAGCCGGAGACGGGTGTGCCGAGCGGGCGCATCACCGCCTCAGGCAGGGCGGAGAGCGTTGCGGCGAGTTCGTCGATGAAGGAGGCGCCGTCGCTGCCGGCCAGGGATTGCCATTGCGCCGGATCGGCCGCGCCGGCAAAGGCCATCGACCCCATCACGCCAGGTGCGAAACGGCTGCCTTCCTCATTCGTCCAGGCCACCATCTCGATGGGTCCCGGTGTCTGCAACCCCGCATCCTCCATCGCTTCGAGAACCTCGAAGGCCGAGAGCGTGCCGAGGGCCCCGTCAAAGCGGCCGCCGGTCGGCTGGCTGTCGAGATGGCTGCCGATCAGCAAGGGCGGCAGGCTGTCGTCGCGGCCGCTGCGGCGGATGAAGAGATTGGCCATGGCGTCCTGGAAGACCTGGAAGCCCCGGGCCAGTGCCAGTTCGGCGAGCAAGCGTCGCGCTTCCCGGTCTTCCGGGCTGAGGGCCTGGCGGTTGACGCCACCCGCCGGCGTGGCGCCGATACGGGCGAAGGCCTCCAGCCGTTGCTGCAGCCGCTCAGCCTTGATTGCCGGAGATGTCATCGCGCCAGCCCGGCGATGAAGGCGGTCACGCGGGCGGGATCGACCGGGTTCCACCACACGCCGTCATGCTTGAGGGCGCTGGCGATGATCACGCCGTCGACGATGGAGAGGATGTCGTTGGCATTATCAGGAGTGACGCCGCTGCCCACCAGAGTCGGCAGGCCGGCAGCTTCCTTGATCATGCGGATATAGCTCAGATCCGCGGCATGGCCGGTGCGCTGGCCGGTGGCGATGATCGCATCGGCTTCGAAGAAGACGAGGTCCTTGACCAGTTCCTCCACCGGCCTGTCGGCGACGATGGCATGGGCGCCGTGCTTGACATGGGCGTCGGCGAAGATGCGGATACCATGGGCGCGCAATCTGGCCCGAAAGCGCATGGCGCGGGCGGCCTCGCCCTCGATGAAGCCTTCATTGGCGACATAGGCATTGGCCCATTGATTGACCCGGATGAAGCCCGCGCCGGCGGCGCTGGCGATGGAAAGGGCCGGGATGGCGGCATTGGCGAGCACGTTGATGCCGATGGGACGACCGAGCTTGCGCCGGATGCGGTCGGAGACCACCGCCATATAGGCCGAGGTTTCCGGGCCGATGTCGTCGGGCTTGGCGAAGGGGATGTCGCCGTGGTTCTCGACGATCACGCCGTCGCAGCCGCCATGCAGATAGGCCTTCGCATCGTCGAGGCCGCGCTGATAGATCGCCTCCACCGCCTCGCCCTGATAGCGCGGGGAACCGGGAAGGGGGGCCAGATGCACCACGCCGATGACGACCTTGGTTCTGCCATAGAGGCTGGTCAGCGCATCGCCGGCAGCCTGGCCGATGGGTTTGGAGGAGGGTGTCATGGCTTTTCCGTTTCCAATGTCCTGATGAGGTCGCGGATCTCCGCCTTGCTGGGGCAGGATTCCGAGGTGCCGCTGCGGCCGACCGCGATGGCGGCGGCGGCAATGGCAAGGCTGGCGGCCTCTACTGGCGTCATGCCGAGATCGATGCCGCCGGCGAAGATGCCGCAGAAGATATCACCCGCGCCGCTGGTATCGACGGCGGTGACTACCGGGGCCGGCAGGCGGCGGTTGCTTCCCGTCGTTCCCTCGGCAATGAGGCAACCCCGGGGGCCGAGGGTGACGAGAACGATGCCGGCTCCCTGCCGAAGCAGTTCCATGGCGGCTTGATCGGGGTCCTCGCAGCGGGTCAGCGCCTGGGCTTCCCCCTCATTGACGATGACGATATCGGCCGGCGGCAGTGCCGGGCCTGCTGCGGCGGGTAGCGGGCTGGGGTTGATGATGGTGCGGGCGCCGCGATGCCGGGCCAGATCCAGGCAGGCCGCGGTGGCCCGGGGCGACAAATTGCCCTGCATTACCATGATGTCGCCGAGCTCAATCTGCTCGGCGATATCCGTTTCCGCGAGTGGATTGAAGGCTTCCGCACACAGGCTTCCGGTGACGATGATGTTCTCGCCGCTGGTGTCGACCAGTACCGCCGAGCGGTCCGTGGGCAGGGGCTTGGCCGTGAGGCGGCAGGCGAGACTTTCGGCCGCTAGGCGGTCGGTGATCCAGCCTGCCGCTGCGTCGTCGCCAATTGCCGCCCACAGTGTCACGTCCGCGCCCGTGCGTGAAGTGGCAATGGCCTGGTTGGCGCCCTTGCCGCCGATGCCGTCGGCGTGACCGGCGGCATTGAGCGTTTCGCCGGGAACCGGGAAACGCTCCAGCCGGAAGGTCGTGTCGACGCAGACATTGCCGACGACATGCACCGCCATGGTTCAGCCCTTTGTGGTCGCCCAATTCTTCTCTGTCGCCCAAGCCAGCATCTGCTCGAACAGCTTCTTGTAGCCGTCCCAGGCGATGAAGCCCGGCGGCAGCCAATGCGGGCCGACATCGGAGGTCCAGGCCACGGTGCGGCCCTTGCCATGAGTGCCGGTCACCAGCAGTGGCTGGGAACCGTAGTCAGAGGAGACGGTGGCGAGCACCTCGGCGCCCGGCTTGAGCGTCACCTCGTTATAGCCGAGCAGGATAGGCCATTGCGTGCCGAGACCCTGCAGGATCGGGTGATCGGCTGTGCCGGTGACGACGGGGGTATAGCCCTCCGGCACTTCCACACGATCGTCAAAGGCAAGGCATTCGACAGGCAGCACGTCTTCCACGGGCGTCTTGCGGTAGCGCGCGCCGCCATTGATGCCCTGGAAGCTGAAATAGCCGCCGAACATCAGCAGGCCGCCGCCGCTCTGCACATAGTCGCGCAGGAGGCGCAGACGGTTCGGGGTGGGTTTGGAGTGGATCCAGGTATCGGGATGGAGCAGCAGCGTGTTGGCGCCGATATCGGACAGCACGACGGCATCATAGGCGGAAAGCGCCTCGATATTTTGCGGAAAATGGCGCTGGGCTTCATGCGCGGGCATGAACGTGATGTCGAAGGCACTGTCCTTCAGGGCGGCGAGGAGTTCATCGGCGCCGGTGTGATAGGTCGCGGTCGGGAACTGGTCGAAGCCCTTGATGTGGGTCGAGGTCGAGACCCAGGATTCGCCGGCGAGCAGGATCTTCTTCTTGGACATGGTCACTCCTTGGGGAAAGGGGGGGAAGGCGTGGGCTCACGCAGTGGCGGAGAACACGGATTTGGGATTGTCGACGAGCATGCGGTCGATGGCGGCCTGTTCCACGCCGTGGCGCAGGAGGCGGGGCACGAAATGTTTGAGGATGAAGCCGTACCCGAAGCCGCCATAGCGGGTGAGCATGATCTTCAGGAAGACGTCCTGCGAAAGCAGCAGGCGGTCGGTGAAGCCCATGTCGACCAGCGCGCGGATCGCCGTGGCGTTCTGCTCGTCGGAGGGGGACTGGGCGTCCTGGTCGGCAAAGTAATAGTCCATGCCGATCATGTCGTATTCCAGGAAGGCGCCGCGCTCGGCCAGGGCTCGCTGATAGTCGAGGTCCGCATGGCTCGGATTCATGTGGCAGAGCACGGTGTGCCGCAGATCGGCGCCCTCGGCCTCGACGATGTCGAGCACACGGTGGCCGAGGCGCTCCCAGCCGGGCAGATGGATGGAGAGCGGCAGGCCGGTAATCCTGGCCGCGCGCGCCGAGGCGCGCAGCGACTTTTCCTCTTCGGCCGTGAAATCCTTGCTGACGCCGACTTCGCCGATGATCCCCGCCATGATCTGCGGTTGCTCCTCGCCGCCGCCGACATCGTTGACGATGAACTGCGTCACCGCTTCGACATCCATCGCCTTCAGCCAGTCCGGATGGGTCGGCTCCAGATAGAAGCCGGTGCCCATGATGATCTTCATGCCGGAGGCGCGGGAAATGCGCGCGAGCTTCTCGGGCGCCCGGCCGATGCCGATATTGGTGGCTTCGATCACCGTATGGCCGCCGAGCCCCTGGAAGCGCTTGAGCTCGGACAAAGCGAGGTCGCTGTCGTCGAGTGAGACATTGTCGCGGTTCATATACGGATTCATCCTGAGCTCGCCGATGATCTCGATATTCACCGCCTGCTCGGCGATTGCCTTCTCGTCCGGGTGGCACGGGCATTTCCAGGTGCGGGCGCCGTCGAGCAGGATGTGCTCGTGCATCAGGGTGATGCCGAGGTCGCCCACCGGCACCGGGCCGAGCACGGTCATGGCGGTGCCGGACCGGATGCCGATCGGCTTGCGCTCAGTGGGACGGGGCTGGAACAGGTGATCCATGCTCAGTGGCTCCATGCTCAATGGCTTCTCATGGCGCCTTTGAACAGGCGGAAATTGAGCCAGATGGCGATCAGGATGATCGAACCGGTGACGATGGGTGTCAGGAAGGGCGACATATGCGCCAGCACCAGGCCGTTGGCGATCACCGCCACCGTCAGCGCCCCCAGCACCGTGCCGACAACGGTGCCGCGCCCGCCGAACAGGCTGGTGCCGCCCAGCACCACGGCGGCGATGACGTCGAGCTCGAAACCCTGGCCGGCATTGGAGGAGCCGGAGCCGAGGCGCGCCGCCAGGATGACGCCGGCGGCGGATGCCGCCATGCTGGAGAGGATGTAGACGCACAGCACCACGAAGCGGGTGTTGATGCCGGCGCGCCTGACGGCCTCGGCATTGGCGCCGACGCCGGTGACATAGCGGCCGAAGGGCGTCCGGTTGAAGACGAGAAAGGCGATCACCAATACTGCGAGGGCGATCAGGGCCGGCACGGGCATGCCGAGGAACCAGGCCCGGCCGATCGCGGTGAAGGGGCTTTGCGCTTCGACCGGGATCGAATAGCCGGCGGTGATCAGGAGAGCTAGGCCCCGGATCACCGACAGGCCGGCCAGCGTGACGATAAAGGCTGGGATGCGCTCATAGGCGATGAAGAAGCCCTGTATGGCACCGATCACGCCGCCCATCGCCAGCATCAGCACGATGACGAGCGGCCAGGGAATCCCGGCCTGCAGCGAGGCCGCCGACAGCGTCGCCGCCAGCGCCAGCACCGAGCCGACCGAAAGATCGATGCCGCCGGTGGTGATCACGAAGGTCATCGCGGCCGCCACGATAAGCAGTGGCGCCGATTGGCGCACGATGTTGAGGAGGTTGGGGGCGGTGAGGAAGGCGTCGGTCCAGATCGAGAAGACCAGGCAGACGAAGATGAAGAACAGGGCGATCGAGATGATGCTGCCGTTCGCCATCGCCTTGTCGCGCCAGCGGGCTTTGTGGACGCGGGGGCGATGGGCGGGGGTGGTGGATGAGGCCGTCATGCGCGGGCTCCGTTGTCCTTGGAGGCGTTGTCCTTGGGGGCTCCGGCGGAGCGGGCGTTGAATTTGCGGCCGACGATGAGGTTGACCACCTCCTCGATATTGGTGGCCTCGATCCGGCGCTCGGCGACGTTGCGGCCCTCATACATCACCTGGATGCGGTCGCAGACGAGGAACAGGTCCTGCAGGCGGTGGGTGATCAGGATGACGCTGACGCCGCGGGCACTGACGGTGCGGATCAGTTCGAGCACCGCCTCGACTTCGGCGACGGCCAGGGCAGCCGTGGGCTCGTCCATGATCAGTACGGAGGGGTTGAAGGAAGCGGCGCGGCCGATAGCGATCGACTGGCGCTGGCCGCCGGAGAGGTTCTCGACCTTCAGCCTGGTATCGGCGATGACGATGCCGAGCTTGTCGAGCATGTCACGGGCCTGCCCATGCATGCGGCGCTGGTCGAGGAAGGGCACGCCGAGGATGCGGTGCCGGGGCTCGCGGCCGAGGAAGAGATTGCCGGCGACATCGACGCTGTCGCACAGCGACAGGTCCTGATAGACCATCTCCACCCGCGCGGCGCGGGCATCGGCGGGGGAGGCGAAGGACTGCACCTTGCCGTCGATCTCGATTGTGCCGGAATCGGGGATCACGGCGCCCGAGAGCACCTTGCTCAGGGTCGATTTGCCGGCACCGTTGTCGCCGACCAGTCCCAGCACCTCGCCGGGCCTGAGCATCAGCGATACGTCGTCCAGGGTCTGGATCGTGTTGTATCGCTTGGAGATACCGGTCATCTTGACGCGGTAGGGTTCGCCACTGTCCATCATGGTTCCGCCTGGCAATGAAAAGTCCGTCCCGAGGCTTCGGGAATGAGACTTCACAAATCTCGAAAGTTCGCGCTGCCCCTCACCTTACCTCTCCCCGTAAGAACGGGGCGAGGGGGCGCAAGCGTTGTGATCGATTCTTGAGCCCTGTCATCTCGCCCAACGGTTGGGCGAGATGAGATCTTTTCGGTATGAAATGCGCGATCGCAGTCCCCTCGCCCCGTTCTTACGGGGAGAGGTAAGGTGAGGGGCAGCGCGACCTTAATCAGGAAATCGCCGTCGGCCCGTTACTTGAACATGCCCCGGAACTTGTCGACGTTCTCCTTGGTGACGATCGTCACGGGAACGTTGATGATCGGCTCGATCTTCTCGCCCTTCTTGAGCTTGGTCAGGGCTTCCACCGCAGCCTTGCCTTCACCGGCCGGGTCCTGCTGGATCACGCCGGTCACCCAGCCCTGGTCGATGCCTTCGATGGCCTGCTTGGTCAGGTCCCAGCCGAAGACCTTGACGCCGTCGGTGCGCCCCTGACTGGTCACGGCGGAGACGGTGCCGAGCAGGGCCGGTTCGCCGGTGGCATAGAGCGTGGTCATGTCGGGGTTGGCCGTCATCAGGTTCTCGGCGGCACTCAGCGCCACGTCCTGCACGTTCTGGCCGTCGACGGTGTCGAGGAAGGTGACCTTGAGGCCGCTGGCCGTCACCGCCTTCTTGAAGCCGTCCAGCCGCTGGTTCTGGATATAGGAATTGAGGGCGCCGACCACGCCGATCTTGGCGGTGCCATTCAGCTTGGCCTTGACGTAGTCGGCATAGAACTTGCCGATGTCCTCGCCCGCCTTGAGATTGTCGACGCCGACGAAGGAGACATTGTCGCCGTCGGGAATCTGGGCATCGATGGCGATGACGGGAATGCCGGCCTTCTTGGCGGCGGTGATGGCGGGCTTCACGCCGTTGACGTCGATGGCGATCAGGATGATGCCGTCGACCTTCTGGGTGATGTAGTTCTCGATCGCGTCGTTCTGGGCGCTTGGAACATTGTTGGCGTTGAAGATGACGAGCTTGGCGCCGGCCGCCTTGGCGGCGGCCTCTGCGCCTTCGTTGATCTGGTTGAAGAACAGGGCCTGCTGGTTGATGGTGACCAGGGCGAAAGTGTCGGCCGAAGCGGACACCGATCCGAGGGACAGCGCCAGGGCTGCCGCCGCCGCGCAGCCGGCGAGATATTTTGAAAGCCGCATTTCAATTCCCTTCATGGATGGCCCGTGCCGGGCTCATTCTCAGTTCTGACATCCGCATCATTCAAGAGACTTGAATTCATGTCAAGTTACTTGAATGATGGTTTGAGGGATTCTTGAAAAGCCGACGGCACAGAGCCTGGAGAAGAAGTGCTTATGTCATCCCCGGCGGGACCAAAGGCCCCGGGAAGGGGATCCAGGGCCAGGGGCTCCATTTTTGCCCCTGGATTCTCTTCCCGCCGCCTTCGGCGGCGCCGGGAATGGCAGAGGTGTTTTATTGGCTCCTCGAGGTTTCCTCAGAAGGTGGCGGGCGTGTTGACCCAGAAGATGCTGGCGCGCTCGGTTCCGGTGTTGCGATACCAGTGCGGCAGTTCGGACTTGAACACGAACGTATCGCCGACGGAGAGCTTGAAGGTGCGCTCGCCGACCATCAGCTCCACGGTTCCGGCCAGCACATAGCCGACTTCCTCGCCCTGGTGCTGGATCGGCCCGGCGCTCTCGCCGCCGGCTTCGATATGGTGGATGTTGCACTGGAGAAGATGGCCGGGCGAATAGGGGATCACCCGTTCCAGCGAAATGCCTTCGCCGCGCCGGAGCGGGTCCAGCGAGATCAGCGGGCGCGTGCCGGCGCGAAAGACGATGCCCTCCTCGCTGTCTGATTCCTCGAACATCCAGCCGATATTGGTACCGAGCACCTCGACCAGGCGATGCAGCATGGGCAGGGAGGGGGAGGCCTTGCCGTTCTCGATCTTGGACAGCAGGCTTTCCGAGCACTCCGCGGCCGTGGCCAGGGCCTTTAGCGTCAAGCCCCTCGTCTGCCGGGCCAGGCGAAGGCGGGTGCCGAGCCGCACGGGATTGGCCTGTTCCAGGGGATCGGGCTGATCGCCGGCGCGCCGTTTGAGATCGATTTTGTTCATTCAGAGATTGCCAGGATGCCTATCGCCCGAGGGCCTGGCTGGCGATTCTAGGCCACAAGCCCGTGCCCTGTCCACTTTGCCGCCCGTCGACCGGTATGGCCGTCCCGCACGGCTGGGCAGCCGGCGTCTCCCATGCTACATCCGTAAGACCTTCGGTGCCCGCTTGCGGGAGAATCGGGAATGCGGTTTGAGGCCGCGACGTGCCCAACGCTGTAAGGGGGACTATCCGGGCAGGTTTCAGCCACTCGCTCTGCGGGGAAGGCGTCCGGGTGGGTGGATCCCGAGTCAGAAGACCGGCCGGAGGCGATAGATCGGCGTGCGCGGACGGCGCGGCGATTGCCATCGCAAGGGGAATGACGATGGACCCATCCAACGAGGCGCTCGCGCCCTCGGGGCCGTTCTCGCCGGCCGAACGTGAAGCCGTCTATCGCGCTATCTTCACCCGGCGGGACGTTCGCAGCCAGTTCAGCCCGCAGCCTGTGCCTGATGATGTCCTCGCCCGCATCCTCACGGCCGGGCATCACGCGCCCTCGGTCGGCTTCATGCAGCCCTGGAGTTTTCTCGTGCTGCGCTGCCCCGAAACCCGGCGCAAGGTGCAGGCTCTCTTCGAGGAAGCCAATGCCGAGGCCGTGGCAATGTTCCCGCCTGAAAAGCAGGCGCAATATCGCGCGCTGAAGCTGGAAGGCATCATCGATGCGCCGGTCAATCTATGCATCACCTGCGATCCCGACCGCGCCGGCCCGGTGGTGCTTGGCCGCACCCATGACATGGCGATGGACCGTTATTCCACCGTCTGCGCGGTGCAGAATATCTGGCTGGCTGCACGGGCCGAGGGGGTCGGGGTCGGCTGGGTCAGTATCGTCGATCCGGCGCGCCTGCGTGAGGCGCTGGGCATTCCCGAGCGGGTGGTTCCGGTTGCCTATCTGTGCCTGGGCTATGTGCACGAAGCCTATGCCCGACCCGAATTGGAGGTGAAGGGCTGGCGCCAGCGCCTGCCGCCGGAGGCTGTGCTGAGCTTCGACGGCTGGGACGGCCGGCAGCCCGGCCATCCCTTGCTCGCCGCCATGCGGGCCGCTATGGGAGATGCAGGTTCATAGGATGGCTGGCGCAGGATGCGCACTGTCCCGATCGGATGAGACGGCCGATGGATTTCCTGCGTAAGAATGCGATCTGGATCATTGCTTTGCTGATCACCAGCCTGGTCTTGCTGGAGGGGCCGAGGGCGATCCTGATCGGAGCGTTTGTGGCCGCCGTCGTCGGCCTGTTCTGGCTGTTGCGCGGCAAGGCCCGCAAGCCGGCGGCAGCACGCCGGCTCGAGGCCGTGCCGAAGGTGGTTCCCCTCCCGCTCGACCGGGGCGCCGACACGGTCCGGCCTCAGGCGCTGGAGCGTGTCTCGCTCAAGGCCATCGATGATCCCAGGCTCGCTGCCGTCGTCCTGATGATCCAGCTCGTCCGCACCAATGGGTTGCTGACCCGGGCCGAACGGGACACCATCCTCGCCCTGATGAGCGACCCGCTCGGGATCGGCGACCGCGAGCGTATCTATGAGCAGGCCTTGCAATTGACGGATCGCGGCCGGGTGTTCACGCCGGTTGCCGAAGAATTGGTGCCGCTTTTCCGCGCCCGCCTGTCTTTGCCCGAGCGCCAGCAGCTCATCGACATGCTGACCGAGGTCGCCAATGCCTATGGCGAGGCCAGCGATTTGCAGCGCGAGGCGATCGTTCGCCTGAAGCGGCACCTGCTCGCGCCGGATGCCGCAGCCGGGCGCTCGCTCAATTGAAATAGAAGGCGTAGCTCGCGACGTCGCCGCCGAAGATGCGCGTGGCCTGTCCCCAGGCCTCGGCATCCATCACCTTGCCATTGTCGAGGAAGGGGAGGGCCCCCGGGCCGGTGATCCACAGCACCAGGTCGAAGTTGCCGGGCTGCTCGAACACCCTGGCGAGATTGATGCCCTTGGCGAAGCGCCAATGCGGCATCAAGAGCTTACCGTCCAGCACCTCGTCGACCTGCCCGAGCAGCGCGAGCCACGAGTCGATGCGCTCCTGCGTCACTTCGAGGGAGGGGAGCACGCCGCTCTTTTGCCGTGGGCCGGGAAGCCATTCGTGGTCGTCGTCGGTTTCCTTGGCGATCAGCGCCCAGGTCTCGCGATTGAGCCGGATTACCGTCTTGAAATGACCGCGTACCTCCAGCCACATCGCCTTGTCGGACACCGGCCAGTCTATGGTGTGCACCAGGCTGATCAGGTCGGCGATGGCATCGGTGTCGCGCTTGCTGGTGCCGAACAGGGTCATGCCCAGTCCGTCGTCGCCATCGACGCCATTGGCCTTGGCAAGGCCGCTGACGGCGCGCGGAAACAGGCTGCCGAAGCCGGCGTCCCAGCTGCGCGACATGTCGTGTGACAAGAGGGTCTTGGTCAGGGCCATCAGGAAGTTGCAATAGCCGCGCAGCCATTTGGCGTCGGCCGTGTCGAAGGCGACGATGAAGGGTTTGGGCTTGCCGGCATCGTCGAGGTCCGAGATCGCTGCGCCGATATGGTCGCGTTCGTCGATGGTGCCGTCGCCGTTCCAGTCGAAACGGGTGACGGAGAGATCGACCGTCAGCTTGGCAGGGCTATCGCCGACCTCGGCCAGGGTCTGGTCGGCCTTTTCCAGATCGGCCAGGAACGTGGCGAGGATGCCGCGAAAGTCCTGATAGGTGATCGGCTGCGGCTCGGGATTGGTGCTGAAGACGGTGCCCGACAGGCCGAGCAGGCGCATGGCCGGTATTTCGGTGGCGAAGCCATATTTGTAGAGGGCCTGCGACAGATGTTCGAGCGCGCGGGCGGTGCGTACCATGCCGAGGCCGAGCCTGGCGTCGGCATTGCCGCTGGCCTTGGTGGCGAGGGCCAGCATCTGTTCGTCCGCCTCGCTGATGCGGCCCTTGCCGAGATAGCTCTGGAACAGGGCCGAGGCCGTATTGTCGGCCTTGGCCGGCACGAAAGAGACCGCCACCGTCATCGCGGCGGCCATGGCCCATGTCAGCAGATAGCGCATCGTCATTCCCGTGCAGGCGCGGCATTCACCGGGAATCGGATGGAGCCTGCCTGAAAGATCGTTGGATAGGGCAGAGGCCGCGAACGCCGCAACGGCTTTGCGGCGCCGGGGATAGAGCTTTTTCAGTACGGCCTCAGTCGAACACATCAGCCACGCTGCCGGTCAAATCGACGCCATCCTTGAGCACCCGCAGGCGATAGGCGGCAATGGAATAGACCCCGATCAGCCAGGCATACATCAGCGGCAGGACGAGCAGCATCATGATCAAGGCGGCAATGCCGCCGCTGGGCCCGAATATCCGTGCCAGAACATTCACGACCAGAAGGTAGGCGAACCAGATCACCCAGGTCAGCAGCATCATGCCGAACAGAGGCCAGCGATATCCCGCGCTGAGATAGCGGCTGCGGCCAAGCGCGCGGATCGGTCCGATATCCTCGTTGATGCAGATGACGAAGGAAAGCAGATAGGGAAAGACCAGATAGAGGGCGAAAATACCGGCGATCAGCATGGCGACGATGACGAAGCCGGGAGGGGCGCCAATGCCGAAGAAGACCAGTCCGAGCAAAGCGGCAACCAGGTAGAGCGCGATATAGGCAAGGAGATAGATCAACAAGAGGCCGAAGACGGCCAGGAACCTTTTGGCGCCGGCCATGCAGGTTGCCATGAAGGGTTTTGCCGGATCGACGTAACGATCATGGATCAAACGGATCATCGCACAATAGAAGGCGAGCGAAAGGAAACCGGCGGCCAGGAGCAGCAGGTAGAACAGGGCGAAATTTCTTTTGATGGCCAACTGGGCCGCCACTTGGTCACCGTTCAAGGCCGCCCAGAAGAACGAGCCGAGCAAGCCGAAGAAAATGGCCAAGATTGCCAACTGGAGCAGGAACACCCAGCCGTAATTCCTCAGGCTGACCCCGAAAGCATCGGCGATGATCTGCCCGATCCCCAGAGGAGCGCGGCCTGAATGATCGGTCGAAGGCGAAGAGACTGACATGCGTGTTCCTTTGCTCGCGGCCATATCCGGAACGCATTGGGGCCAGCCTATACGAACGAGATGCCAACACAATTCAATAGAAGTGAATATGTGTTCCGGCGGTTGGACGTGGTGACGTGAACTATCCTAGCGGCTCGGATGACAAGGTGGAGTCACGCGCGTTACATCCAGATTTCGTGGGAAAACGCATGGATTATACGCCGTCTTTACCGGACGAAGGCATGCTTCGGCAGGATGTGGATTTGCTTTTGCACATCTGACGGTGTTGCGTGTTTTGGGACCAGGAAAGATACACGCGTTCCGTGTCATGCCCGAGAATTGATGAGATAATTTCGTAAAGGCAGTTCCCCAAGAAACGCCTTCCGTACTTGGACAAGCGCTCCGACGGCTGGCCCTATTGCCAAAACAAGTGTGGCTGTTGCATAGCCTCGCCTGTTTGTTTCCAATCAACGATCCTGTAAAAACCATGCTTCGCAAAGCGCCATTGTGGCTGTCCATCGGACTTGCCCTGTTTCTCGCTGCCTGCTTCAGCAAGGAGCCGGAACAGCGCAAAGCCTACATTGAGTTTTTGCAATCGCGGATAATCGACAACAAGGACGAAACGACGTTTCCGGCGATGACAAGCCGGCAGGAGGAGGCGTTCGGCCCCTATGTGGACAGCTTCAAGATCATGGCGACGTTCTTTGACGGCATGAATGAACGCACCGGTGTCGGTCGCAACGCCGCCAAAAGTGCCATGTCGCTGCCCGATGTGCCGGCGCTGATCGAGGATCCGAGCCTGCTCGACAGGTTCAGCGCGAGCTTCCTGCAACGGGCTAGGGAAACCAAGATTTTGGTCGACACGGCCGATGCGGCCAAGGCCCGGTTGCAATTGCCGGATGATTTGAAGGCCGTCTATGACAAGGCCTATGATCGTACCGTGTCCAAGCGGGGTCGCGACTGGGCAAATCTGGAGCCGCAATGGACGGGCGTGACCGACCAGATGAAGAAGCTCGTGGCCTTCGTGCGACAGAACCAGAGCAAGATCCAGGTGCAAGGCAGCGGTCTGCTCACCGACGATCCGGCGATCCTGGCGCAGATGCAAGGCATCCTGAAGGATCTCTATGCCAGGCAGGATGCATTGAACAAAGCATTCGACGCCCTCTGAGCGAAACGCGCTCGATAGTTGGCGTCCATTTGTTCTAAGCTCTTGTTTCGCCGTCCTTTTGCAATTTTCGGCGAATCTACCAAATCGCAAAACGCCTTGATGCGGGCCTGGATTGACCTTTGTAGCCCGATCCGCCACAAGGTCCGGCAATTCCTCCCGCCCCATCCGGACAACGCAGCATGGCCGCCGAAGCAAAGTTGAAGAAAGCCGTCGAGCATCATCGCGCAGGCCGGCTCGATGCCGCTGAGGCCGTTTATCGCGAGATCCTGGCCGGTCGCGCCGGGGACTTCAACGCCCTGAACCTGCTCGGCACGCTCCTGCTGCAGCGGGGCGCCAATGACGAGGCCGAGAAGGTGCTTCGCCGGGCAGTCGAGGTCAATCCCGGCAGCGCCGACGCTCAGATGCGGCTGGGGCTCGCCAATCGTGGCCTCGGCAATGAGTCGCGTGCGGAATATTGCTTCCGCTCCTCCCTGAAGCTCGACCCCAAGGCGGCCGATACCCATTACAATTATGGTAATTTGCTGGCATCGCTCGAGCGCGGTGACGAGGCGCTGCAGGCCTATCTGGCCTGCCTGAAGCTCGAACCCAACCATGTCGAAGCCCATATTGGCCTGGGCGACCTCCTCCTGCACAGCGAACGGGCCGAGCCGGCTGCCGCCCATTACCAGCAGGCCGTAGCCTTGAGGCCCTTCTCGCTGGAGGCCATTCTCGGCCTCGGCCGTTCGGCCCGCGCTCTCGGCAAAACCGAGGAAGCTCGCAAGATTTTCGAGAAGCTGGTCGAGCTCGATCCCGGGCATGACGAGGCCCGGCGGAGCCTGGCCGAACTGGGGTAATCGTCGTTCCTCACCCTCCCTTTCAGGGGAGGGTGAGTTCTCATTTTACAGCTCGACGGAACTAAGCCTGCGCCGCCTTGAATTCGCGCCGATGCGCGTGGAGCAGCGGTTCGGTATAGCCCGATGGCTGCGAGCGGCCCTCGAAGACCAGATCGCATGCCGCCCGGAAGGCTATCCCGTCGAAACCAGGAGCCATCGCACGGTAGTGGGGATCGCCGGCGTTCTGGCGATCCACGACCTCCGCCATGCGACGCATGATCTGCCTGACCTCGTCTTCGCTCACGATGCCGTGGTGGAGCCAGTTGGCGACATGCTGCGCCGAGATGCGGCAGGTCGCGCGATCCTCCATCAGTCCGACATCGTTGATATCGGGTACCTTCGAACACCCGATGCCTTGGTCGATCCAGCGCACGACATAGCCGAGGATACCCTGCGCATTGTTCTCGACCTCGCGGCGGATCTGCTCGGGCGTCCACTTCTGGTAGCTTGCGACCGGGATTTCGAGGATCGTTTCGACATAGGCTCGCCTGCCGCCTTTCGCCAGCGCGGCCTGCACCGCGAAGACGTTGACCTTGTGGTAATGCAGGGCGTGGAGCGTGGCCGCCGTCGGGCTGGGGACCCAGGCGCAATTGGCGCCGGCCTTGGGATGCTCGATCTTGGTTTCCAGCATGGCCGCCATCTTGTCCGGCATCGCCCACATGCCCTTGCCGATCTGGGCCTTGCCCGAAAAGCCGCATTGCAGGCCGATGTCGACGTTCTGGTTCTCGTAGGCGCCGATCCAATCCTTGCGCTTGATGAAGTCCTTGCGGCTGAACGGGCCGGCCTCCATCGAGGTATGGATCTCGTCCCCGGTACGATCGAGGAAGCCGGTATTGATGAAGACGATGCGATGCTTCGCCGCCCGGATGCATTCCTTGAGGTTGACGCTGGTGCGCCGTTCTTCGTCCATCACCCCCAGCTTGACGGTATGCTTAGGCAGGCCGAGCACCGTTTCGACATGGGTGAAGACCTCGTCGGCGAAGGCGACCTCGGCAGGCCCGTGCATCTTGGGCTTGACCACATAGACCGAGCCGGTGACCGAATTGCGCAGGCCCTCGGACTTCTTCAGGTCATGCATGGCGATCAGCGTGGTCACCATCGCATCCATCAGGCCTTCGAAGATCTCTCCGCCATCTTGGTCGAGGATGGCCGGATTGGTCATGAGGTGGCCGACATTGCGCACCAGCATCAGCGCCCGGCCCTTGATCGAGACTTCGCCGCCATTCGGTGCGGTGAAGGTCAAGTCCGGGTTGAGCTTGCGCGTCATTTCGACACCATCCTTGCGGAAGGTCTCCGTCAGGCCACCCTGCATCAGTCCCAACCAGTTGCGATAGGCGACCACCTTGTCCTCGGCATCGACGCAGGCAACCGAATCCTCGCAATCCATGATCGCCGAGATGGCGCTTTCCAGCCGGATGTCGGCGAGGCCCGCCTGGTCGCGGCTGCCGATCGAGTGGGCCCGGTTGAAGATCAGCTGGACGTGCAATCCGTTGTTGCGAAGGAGCACGGCGTCGGGCGCGCGCGGATGGCCGCGATAGCCGATGAATTTCTCCGGTTCGAGCAGCGGCATGTCGTCGACCAGAAGTGCGCCGTTGCGGATATGATAGCGCCGGGCATCCGCATGGCTCGTACCCTCGAGCGGGAAGGCCTCGTCAAGGAAAACCCGCGCCCTTGCCACGACGCGCGCGCCGCGGCCGCGGTTGTAGCTGCCGGCGGGCGGCGGGCCGCCGCCCGCGTCGGTGCCGTAGAGGCTGTCATAGAGGCTGCCCCAGCGCGCATTGGCGGCGTTCAGCGCGAAGCGTGCATTGGTGATCGGCACCACGAGCTGGGGACCTGCGACCGTGGCGATCTCCGGATCCACATTCTCGGTCGCGATGGTGAAATTGTCGCCCTCGGGCAAGAGATAGCCGATCTCGGTGAGGAAAGCCTTGTAGGCATTGCGGTCATGAGGCTGGCCACGGCGGGCGAGGTGCCAGGCATCGATCTGGGCCTGCAGTTCGTCGCGCCGCTGCAAGAGCGCCTTGTTGCGCGGTCCGAACTCACGAACCAGCGCAGAGAAGCCATCCCAGAAAGTCTGTGCCTCTACCCCCGTGCCGGGCAGTGCCTCCTGCTCCAGAAAGGACACAAGCTCGGGCGCGACGAGCAGGCCGCCGCGTGCCACGCGTGTGGCCGAATGTCCGGCTTCAGCCTTGTCGTTCATGGTGATCCCTTATCAGTCAGCAATTGTCATGATCATGGCGAGTCTGGTTGTGGATACGCCAAACATCCCCGGTTGGGTATCGAATTTCCATCTGATGGCAATGCTGAGACGGTCACACTTTCACAGACCCAGAACAATAGGCGTTGCGGCCAAACGGCCTCTTGGCAACGGATTCGAGGTGGGCTTCATCCAGGCTGCCCACCCTTTTTTCACGGTTTGCCGGTGCGGCGGGACGCTCGCCGTCGCACATGCCTGGAGGCTGCCTTACGATGTCGGCATGCGTTTGATGCACAGCGCGCCGAGCAGCAGGGCGATGAGGAGACCGAACGCGGCGACCCACATGGCCGTGCTCATGCCGGAAAGGGAACTGCCGCCGGCACCGATCACGCCGAACACCGCAACGCCGACCGCACCTCCGGTCTGGCGGAGGGCGTTGAGAACGCCGGAGGCGATACCGGCCCGGGTTTTCTCCACGGTGGCGAGCAGGGCGCCGATCATGGCAGGCACGGCGAGCGCCATGCCGAAGCCGATGAGCAGCAGCGGCCACCAGATATGAGCGTAGCCGGCATCCCCCCGCAGCTGCAGCGCCAGGGCGACGAAGCCGAAGGTGTCGATGGCGAGGCCGAGCACGATGGGCAGCCGGTTGCCCCAACGCACGGCGACGCGTCCGGACATGATGTTGGTGATCGCGATCAGGCCGGTCATCGGCAGGAAGGCAAGTCCAGCGCTCAAGGGAGACATGCCGAGCCCATCCTGGAAATACAGGCTGAGCAGGAAGATGGCGCCGTAGAAGCTGACATTGAGCAGGGTGCCGATCAGGGCTGCAGCCGTGAAGATCGGGTTGCGGAACAGGCTGAGTGGCATCATGGGCTCGGCCGTCCGGGATTCCACGGCCAGGAATAGCGCACCTGCCAGGAGGAAGACGGCGATGGCGCCGAGAATGGCGGGATGGCTCCAGCCCAGGGGCTCGCCCTCGATGATCGCGGCCGTCAGCGCCACCACCGTAAGGATGCCGAGAATCTGGCCCGGCAGGTCGATGGCGCGCGCATGGCGCTCGGTCGTCTCCTCGGTGAAGCGCAGTGCCATCCACAGTGCGAGCAGGCCGACGGGCAGATTGATCAGGAAGATGCTGCGCCAGCCGAACAGGGCGATCAGCAGGCCGCCGAGCACGGGGCCTGCCACCATGGCCAGGCCACCGACGGAGCCCCAGACGCCGATGGCCTTGGCGCGCTCGGACGGGTCGCGATAGGCATGGACCACCAGGGCCAGCGACGGCGGCATCAGCAGAGCGGCGCCGATACCTTGCAGCACGCGCGCGGCAATCAGGGCGGTGCCGCTCGGCGCAAGGCCGCAGGCCAGCGAGGCCAGGGTGAACAGCGCCAGGCCGAGAAGGTAGAGACGCTTGGCTCCGAACCGGTCCCCGAGCGCACCGCCGGTGAGGAGCAGGCCGGCGAAGGCGAGCGTATAGCCGTTGACCACCCATTGCAGCCCAGCGACGCCGTCCGCCATCAGGCCACGCATCTGGTCGAGCCCGACATTGACGATGCTGACGTCAAGCTGCACCAGCGCGACGCCAAGGCTGAGAGCGGCCAGGCGGGCCGCCGGTCGGACCGGCCTTCGCAGGCCGGAACCAGCCGGTTCCGCCGTGGAGGTCCAAGTCGTCTCGCTTCCCGTGCTGCATGGTTCCGGTACGGCCGGCTGCAGACTGGTCATGATGAAATCTCTTCTTGGGTAATTATCGCGTCGGCGATGTCATTTAAGTATGATATTATTCATACCTAGAAGCGGTTCGATTGGCAATCGACCAATGCAGGATCCCCTCTCGACAGGGGGCGGATGGCAAGGGAGGCGGCAATATCCAACCAGGACGATCACCCCAGCCGGGAGGAGATCACTCTCGGCCCCATCTTGGCAGCACTTGCCGATCCGCATCGGCGGCGCGTGGTGGCGACCCTCGTGCTCGCGCCTGACGGCACGGAGATCGGCTGCTCGTCCTTCGGCCTGCCGGTGACCAAGGCCACGCGTACCTATCATTTCCGCATGCTGCGTGAGGCGGGCCTGATCGGCATGATCGACTATGGCAATTGCCGCAAGACCTATCTGCGCCGGGCGGATATCGAGGCGAAGTTCCCGGGCTTGCTCGCCTGGGTCGTTGCCGAGGCAGAGGCTGCATCGGGTTGAGAATCCGCCTTCGAGAGCTGAGCGGAGATGTGAGGCTGGATCCATCCATGGGGCAGCTCCGAGAGCGCGATGCGCTTGAGATACCCTGATTTAGCAGCATGGAGGCCAGGATGCTTCGGCGATAGCCGAAACATGCCTGTCGTCAGGGCGAGGCCTTCGCCGTGGGGCAGCCCGGCTGGTCGAACAGGGCAGCGAGCCCGCAGGACGAAGTCAGCATCTTGTCGCCGTTATGGCCCACGCCCTCGACCAGCCACAGGCTGTGGCGGGGCGTGCCGCCGTCACGTTGGCGCATCGCCGAGACATAGGCCTCGCCACGAGCCAGGCGATAGGGGCCTTGGGCTTCGGCCATGCAGGTCTTGTCGAGTGCGGGGTGGTTGGGATCGGTGTCGGCGGTGCCAAGCAGGTAGATGACGCGCCGGGCGGTATAGGTCTTCTCCAGCTCATCCGGCGAGGGGGAGGCGAGATAGGACGGGCGGGCCTGCATGCCGTATTTCCAGTCGTCGAAGCCCCGGCAGGCGGCGGCAACATCAGGCGCCGGCCGCTTGGGAGAGAAATAGGCATAGGATGAGGGATTGGCGACGACATAGCGCACACGGATGCCTGCGGCAGCCAGCGTGCTTTCGCCCTTGCCGGCAATGGCATAGCGCTGCACCACCTGCCCACCGCCGGAATGGCCGGCCACCACCACCTCTCGCAAATGCGGGAACAGGCGGCGATCGGCAAGGCGGGCGAGAATGGCGTCGAGGGCGGCAAAGGAACTCACCGGCTTGGGACCGAGGGCATTCTCGCCCCCCTGCCAGCTCGTCAGGGTCCAGCGCAGCACTTCAGGCGGCAGGCCGAAGGCCTCGACGTCCACCTTGGCGAGGAATTGCGGCGCGACCATCAAGGTGGTTTGCCCGGCGGCGCCCGCAGCGGCCTGAGCCTTGAGAGCCGAGCGGAAATAGACGTCGGCGTCCCGCAGCCGGCCATGCAGCACCAGGACGGCGCGATCGACCTGCGGCAACGGCTTGGACCAGTCGGCCGAAACGTAGAGCGGCAGTTCGCCGCCACCGGGCACGGCGATACGCCCGTCGGCGATGACTTTCACCGGCTTTTCGTTGGGCGCCCGCTCGTCCTGGGCAAGGGCCGGGTTCGGCAACGTGAGGAATAGGGCCAAGAGGAGGCCACCGGGTTTCAGAATCGGCATCTCCGTTGATCTCCTGGGACCGCAGGCGTCTCGCCTGCTCTTGGAAGCTCTGAGCGTGTCGGAAAGGAAGAGCAGGCGAGACGCCTGCGATCCCAGGGGTCACAATCCTCTCGGTTTTGGCCCTCCTGTCGCCCAATCCAGGAGTTCCACGGTATGCACGATCGGCGTCGTGGTCCCCTGCGCCAGTTGCGTCATGCAGCCGATATTGCCGGCGGCAATGATCTGCGGCCTGGTGGCAGCGATGTTGCCGAGCTTGCGCTCGCGCAGGCGCTCGGAAATCTCGGGCTGCAGCATGTTATAGGTGCCGGCCGAGCCGCAGCACAGATGGGCTTCCGCCGCCTCCTTCACCACGAAGCCGGCCTGCTTGAGCAATGTCTTGGGCGCTGTCTTGATCTGCTGGCCGTGCTGCAGCGAACAGGCCGCGTGATAGGTTACGTTCTGCCCGGTCTCGACCGTCACCGGCAGGGCCGGCAGGGTCTCCAGATATTCGCTGATGTCCTTGGCGATGGCCGAGACGGCGGCGGCCTTCTGCGCATAGGCGGGATCGCCGCGCAGCATGAAACCGTAATCCTTGATGGTGGTGCCGCAGCCCGACGTGGTGATCAGGATGGCGTCGAGACCTTTGGCCATCTCGGCGGTCCAGGCGTCGATATTCGCCTTGGCATAGGCGAGGGCGTCCTTCTCCTTGCCCATGTGGTGGACGAGAGCGCCGCAGCAGCCTTCGCCCTTGGGCAGCACCACCTCGATGCCATGGCGATTGAGCAGGCGGATCGCGGCCTCGTTGATGCCGGGGGCGAGTTCGGCCTGGGCGCAGCCGGTGAGGAGCGCGACGCGGCCTTTCCTGGCTGTCTTCGGCACGAAACTGCCGGGGTGCGTGGCGGAGGATGCGGAGGGCAGCGAGGCCGGGGCCAGGGCCAGCATGGCAGCGAGACGCTTGCCCTGCGGCAGCCTGGCTGCGAGGCCCGCGAAGGGACGGCCGAGCCGCGCCAGCGCCATGCTCCAGCGAAAGGCCCGGCGGTTGGGCAAGACCTTGGCCATCAGCGTGCGCAGCAGGGCTTCGCTGGCCGGGCGGCGATAGGTCTTGTCGATATGGGCTCGCGCATGGTCGACCAGATGCATGTAGTTGACGCCCGAGGGGCAGGTCGTCATGCAGGACAGGCAGGACAGGCAGCGGTCGACATGCTTGACCACCTCGGCGGTGGCCGGCTTGCCGCCTTCCAGCATGTCCTTGATCAGGTAGATGCGCCCGCGCGGGGAATCGAGCTCGTCGCCGAGCAGTACATAGGTCGGGCAGGTTGCCGTGCAGAAGCCGCAATGCACGCAGGTGCGCAGGATCTGCTCCGATTCCTTCGTATGCGGGTCGGCGAGCTGGGCCGGGGAGAAATTCGTCTGCATGCGTTGATCCGGTCCAGTTATGCCGTCATTGCGAGCGCAGCGAAGCAATCCACGGGCCTGCAAGCACCATATCCGGGGCTGCTGGATTGCTTCGCTGCGCTTGCAATGACGCGATACAGATTGTGTTTTTGCTACTCATCCCAGCCGCCCGGTATTGAGGATGTTGGCAGGGTCGAAGGCCTGCTTCACCCTGGCGCTCAGGGCGGCGAGCGGCCCCTCCTGGGCGCCGAAATGGAAGGAACCGGCCCGGAAATCGGCGCTGGCCTTGATCAGCATGGCATGGCCGCCCTCGGTCTTGGTGGCCGAGACGATCGCCTTGGCGAATTCCGCCGTCTCGGGCGCCAGCAACCAGATCAGGCCGCCGCCCCAATCGTAGAACAGCTTGATCTCGCCGAGCCAGCGCAGCGAGGCGCCTAGGGCGGCAGCCTTGGAGGGAGCCACCGAAAGACGCCAGATCATGCCGTCCTGCTGGGCCAGCGGCGCGACGTCGGCGATGTCGAACCAGAAGCTGCGGCAATCCTGCTGCTCGAGCACGGCATGGTCGCCGAAGCGCTTGAGCAGGCTGCCGAGCCGTTCCTGCCGATAGGCGATCGAGCTTTCGAAATTTTCGAGACGCAGCACCGTAAGAGCCGTACCGGAGGCGAGATCGGCCGGTACATGCGCGGCTGCCGAAACCTCGAAGGGGCTGCCGAGGCCCGAGGACATCAGAGCGATGGCTTGGCCATCGTCGAGGCCCTGCCAGACCAGGCTGGTGCTGGCCTCGGGCTTGGGCAGCACCTTGAAGATCGCTTCGGTGAGGATGCCGAGCGTGCCCCAGGAGCCCGCCATCAACTTGGTCAGGTCGTAGCCGGTGACGTTCTTCATCACCCGACCGCCATTCTTGACGGTCTCGCCCTTGCCGTTGACGAAGCGCACGCCGATCAGGCTGTCGCGGCAGGCACCGGTGACGATCCGGCGCGGCCCGGAGAGATTGGCGGCGACCAGGCCTCCGACCGTGGGCTCATTCGGGGCGGTATCGAGTAGCCGCCGCCAGTCGCCCGGCTCGAAGGGCAGCATCTGGCCGCGGGCGTCGAGTGTCGCTGTAAGCTCCGCCAGCGAGGTGCCGGCCCGGGCGCCGATCACCATCTCGGCCGGTTCATAGAGCGTGATGCCGGTAAGGCCCCGCGTTTCCAGGATGGCGGAGGCATCCACGGGCCTGCCGATGCCGGCCTTCGAGCCGCCGCCGGTCACGGCGAGCGGGATCTTGTTCCGAAAGGCTTCGGTAACGATGCCGGCCATTTCCGCTTCGCTGGTAGGGGAGAACACCGTCATGCCGCCCAGCCTCCAGGCCGCATGTCGAGCGGGAAGACCTTGGCTGGGTTGAGCAGCCATTTCGGATCGAAGGCGAGCTTGAGGTCGCGCTGCTGGTCGAGATCGATCTGGTCGAACTGCTCGCGCATCAGGTCGCGCTTCTCGATGCCGACGCCGTGCTCGCCGGTCAGGCAGCCGCCGGCCTCCACGCAGAGCCGCAGGATGTCGAAGCCGCAGGCCTCGGCCTTCTCGCGCTGGTCGGCATCGTTGACGTTGTAGAGCACCAGGGGGTGCAGATTGCCGTCGCCGGCATGGAAGACGTTGGCGACGCGCAGACCGTGGCTTTCGGTGATCTCGTCGATGCGCTTGAGCACCATCGGCAACTGGCCGGTCGGAATGGTGCCGTCCATGCAGATATAGTCGGCGATGCGGCCGGTGGCGCCGAAAGCCGATTTGCGACCCTTCCAGATCGCCGCGCTCTCGGCCTCCGATTTGGAGATCTTGATGGTGGTGGCGCCGTGCTGGCGCGCCATGGTGGAGATCAGGCCGAGCAGGTGGTCGATCTCGGCGTCCGAGCCTTCGACCTCGATGATCAGCATGGCGCCGGCGTCGAGCGGATAGCCGGCATGGGCAAAGCCCTCGGTGATTTCGATGGCGAGCTTGTCCATATATTCGATGGCGACGGGAATGATGCCGGAGGCGATGATGGCGGCCACGCAGCGCCCGGCCTCCTCGGGGGTGGCGAAGCCCACCAGCATCGGGCGGGCGCCCTCGGCCATCGGCAGGATGCGCACCACCGCCTCGGTGACGATGCCGAACTGACCTTCCGAGCCAATGACGATGCCGAGCAGGTCATAGCCGTCGGCATCCATGGCGTCGCCGCCGATGTCGAGGATCTCCCCCGCCATGGTCACCAGCCTGACGCCGAGAATGTTGTTGGTGGTGACGCCGTATTTCAGGCAATGCGCGCCGCCCGAATTCATGGCGATGTTGCCGGCAATCGTGCAGGCGAGCTGGCTGGAGGGATCGGGCGCATAGAAGAAGCTCTCATGCGCCACGGCGCCGGAGATGCCGAGATTGGTGATGCCCGCCTGCACGCGTGCCAGCCGGTCCTCGAAACGCAGTTCCAGCACCTTGCTCATCTTGGAGAGGCCGACGACCACGGCGTCTGCCTGGGGCAAGGCGCCGCCGGCGAGCGAGGTACCGGCACCGCGCGGGATGACGGGAACGCCCTCCTGGTTGAGGAATTTCAGGATCGCCGCCACTTCCTCGGTGGTCTCGGGCAGCACCACGGCAAGCGGCACTGCGCGATAGGCGGTGAACGCATCGGTCTCATAGGCGCGGCGCTCGTCCTCGCTGACGATCAGGTTCGCCGCAGGCACCAGCCCGGCCAGCCCGTCGACGATCGCCTGCCGCCGCGCCATGATGGCGGGATCGGGCGGCGGCATCGGAATGCCGGTGGTCGATGGGGTGCCTTCAGGCATGGTCGGTTTCCTCCTGCAGCGCCGAATCCGGCACCGCGCCGATGCATTCAGCCTCACCAGAGCAAAGCGCGTTCAAGCGTGAACGCTTATTTGCTCTAACTCCTTGTTCCAACGCGTCTTTGCGATTCGAAGTGCCTCCTTCAAATCACAAAACGCTATAGGGGCCATTTTTACGGCCTCAAGGTAGTAATCATGCATGTCCTATTGAATTTTTGCCGCCATTATCGCGCGAGCCGCATGAAATTTCGATAGACAATGGCGGCGTTGGCCTCGAAGCCTTCGGCATGAGCCGCGATGTCGGCCTGCAGGCGCTCCATGGCGCCTTCGCCATTGGTGCGCTCCAGGGCGGTCCTGTATTCGGGCACACAGCCCCATTGCTGCACGGCGGCGTTCTCGGCCTCGACATGATATTGCATGCCCCAGGCACGCGGCGCGACACGGATGGCCTGAACCGGGCAGCGCGGTGAAGAGGCCAGCACTTCGGCGCCCTCCGGTGGCTGGGCCACGCGTACCGAATGCCATTGCAGGGCCCGAAAGCGCGGGGCGAGCCCTTCGAACAGCGGATCAGTCTGGCCGGCTTGCGTCACATCGACATCGAAGACGCCGACTTCCGGTGGGATCTGCGGCCCGCAGGTGCCACCGAGCGCATCGGCCAGGAGCTGATGGCCGAGGCAGATGCCGAGATAGGGCTTGTCGAGCTGGCGCACCCAATGGCGGATGATGCGCTTTTCCTCCACCAGCCAGGGAAACTGGTCGACGTCCCACACATCCATGGCGCCGCCCATGACCCAGAGCGCGTCATAGGGGTCGAGTGCGGGGATGGTACCGCCCTCGTCGAGTTCGACCGCGTCCCATTCGACACCGTCGCGGGCGAAGAAGGAACGGAAAATACCGGGATGCTCGGAAGCGAGATGCTGGAGGACGAGAATACGCATGGCGGGATGAAAGCCGTCGAAAATCGAATGGTCAGACCATCCGACAGGCAATCACCGCTTCGTGCAAGCCCTATTGTCGCCCGCAAACCCTCATCCGGCTGGCAGGGGACCCGAAACGGGCGCGGTGCGTCGCCGCAGGCCAAGCCAGACGGCACCGCCGATCAGAAAGGCAAGGCCGCCGAAGGTCGCCAGGCTTGGCGGATGTCCCGGCACCTCGCTCCAGCGTGGCGAGACCACGTCGGCGGTGTTGAACGCCTCGCCGCTGAAGCGGCAAAGCACCAGCGAGGCATTGTTCCTGACCATGTCGAGCCCGACCTTGTCGACCAGGGCACGCACCTCCGCGCGATCTCCGCGGGTCTGCCGGAGCTCGAGCAGCAGGGCCTGCGTGCCGGCGAGATAGGCATGGCTGCACTCGTTGAAGGGGCTCTCCTCGTCCTTCAGGCTACCCGGCACCAGGCCGCGGAAGCAGAAGAAATATTGCCAGTCGACGAAGGCGCGCAGCCGGCGCGCGGTCTCGTCGAGCCCGGTCTGGCGGTCGGCGAGGGCAAGGATGTCGGGCATGTTGGCGGCGATCACCGCCATCTGGCCATGGGTGAGGTTGGGGATCGGAATGCCCGCTCCCGTACCGTCGCCGTCCGAGGCCTGGCGATGGGCGAAGGCGGAATTCGCCAGCAGGACCAGCAGCAGCGCACCGACGAGGCGGCCCGCCAAGCCGAACACCCTGCCATCTGTGCTTCTGCCCGTCATGCCATCCCACCTTTGATCGCCCCTGCTTCGGAGAGCACCTCTCCGGCGAGGCAAACCGTGATATGGCCTGCCTGTCAAGTCGGCTGGATCATGCCGAACAGGCTGACGAGGACGAGCACGCCGGCTCCGAGCAGCAATTCTGTGACGGTGAGACGGCCCAGCAGCCGCAGCGACCTCGTCCGTGCCAGGCGGATGCGGGGGACGAGGAAGTAGCGGTTGGTCAGGGCGAGGGCGGTCATGACGCCGACGAGGCCGATCTTGGCTGCGAGCAGGGCCTGGTAAGGCGAAGACCAATCCGCCGGCGGGTGCCCGAGCACGAAGGCCGTGTTGGCGATGCCGGTGACGACCACGAGCGAGACGGCGACATGGCCGGCGGTCGAAAAGCGACGCAAGGCCTGGCCGGCGCTGGCAGAAGGGGGCACATTTCCGAGCATGGCCAGGCAGGGCAGAAGCGGGATGAGGGCGCCGAGCCAGGCGCCTGCGGCCAGCAAATGGAGCATGTGATTGCCCCTCTGCAGCAGGCCGGACCAGCCGCTCAGCATGGCGGCATGGCCGGTCAGGGCCAGGCTGGCGAGCAGCAGGCCTGAACAGCAGGCGATGGCCGTCAGGCGGTGCTCGCCGAGAAGGAACGCCGCCGGCAGGCATACCGCAAAGGCCAGTCGCCATTGCCAGGCCCGGCCGAAGCTGCTGTCGGTCAGCACCGAGGCCAGCAGGGACGGATCGAGCGTGTCGGCCCAGCCATCACCGATCTCGCCGGTCTTCAGCATGAGCCAGGCCAGGGTGGTCGTGGCGGCGAGGCTTGCCGCCACCATCAGCAAAAGTCGCAACCGCGCCTCGAGCCGGCCAGCCAGCTCCTTCGGCGCCAGCACGGCGAGAAAGGCGCTGGCGCCGAACAGGACCATCGCTGCGGCATAGTGCAGGAAGCGACAGGCCTGGAGGGCGGTTTCGAGATCCATCAGGGTTTCACATCGAAGGAATAGCTGCCCTTGACCTTGTGGCCGTCCTTGGAGAGGACATGCCACTGCACCGTATATTTGCCAGGTGCGAGCTTGGCCGTGACCGGCACGGAGAGGCTGGCCTCGTCATTGCCGGCATGGGCGGTATCGCCGGTCGCGATAGCCTTCTGGTCGGGGTCTGTCAGGCTGACGCCCGAGAATTTGAGATCGACGCCTTCGCTGAAATGCAGCTCCAGCGTTGCAGGCGCCGCGACCGCGCTGTCGCCGGCCGGGGCCGAGGATTTCAGATGGGCATGGGCGAGGGCCGCGCCGGTCGCTCCGAGGCCGAGGGCCAGGGCGAATGTGAGGGACGAGACCTTGCGGGTGATGGACATGATTGGAACCTTCATGGATTGCTCCGCCCGGATCGGCGGAAGGAAAGGAAATGGCGGATTGGCCGAGGCGGGGGCCGCCTCGAATCCAGGGTGCTCGCCGTCAGGCAAAGGCGCGGCGCAGAGGCGGCACGGTGCGGATGACCAGGAGATCCAGTGCCACCATCGCGACGATGGCAAGGCCGGTGATCGGGAAAGCGAGCCCGACGGCGATGGCGACGATCCACAGGCCGCGATAGACGCGTGGATCGCCGGGATAGGGCGGCACGCCGAGCCTGCCGCTCGGGCGGCGCTTCCACCACATCATCACGCCGGAGACGCTGGCGAGGATGATGGCCAGGCAGGTCGCCAGCATCACCAGCTGGTTGGCGAGGCCCCATTGCTGGCCCTGATGCACGTTGATGCCGAATTCGATCGCCTTGGCGACGCCGCCGAAATCCGCGAATTTGAGATCGACGATCGGTTTGCCCGAATATTGGTCGATATGGATGGTGCGTTCCTTGGCGAGTTCATCCGGAAAGATTGCCGCGGTGTAGACGCCGTCTTGCTCGGCCGGCAGCGCCATTTCGAAGCCGGGCGCGATGCCGAGACCGTGGGCGACGGCAACCGCGCGGTCGAGCCCGATCGCATGGGTGTAGGGCTGGGCCGACTGGGGCACCGGCGAATTCTCCACCGTCCAGCCGGCCTTGCCGACGACGTCCTGCAGCGGCACGGTGGAACTCGGCGTCTCGTCCCAGAGCTGGGTGGGATAGCCCAGGCCCGCCTGCGTCGCGAAGCCATTGAGCTGCTTGCCCCAGAAGCCGGCCCAGGGCAGGCCGCTCACCGCCAGGAAGAAGATCACCAGCCCGGCGAAGGCGCCGGTGACGGCATGGAGGTCACGCCACCATACCCGGCGTGCCGGCGTGCCGCGGACAGTCACCACGCCGCCGCTCTGGCCGCGGGGCCACCACAAATAGATCCCGGTGATCACCAGGATGAGGGCGAAGCCGCCGACGGCCTCGATCAACCGGTTGGTCAAGGTGCCAAACAGCTCCAGGCTGTGGATCTTCTTGATCAGCCACATCGGCTCGCGATCGGCGCGCACGGTGTCGAGCACCGCGCCGCTATAGGGGTCGAGGTAGACGTAATGTTTGCCGCTGTCGTCCTTGTAGGTGACCTTGGCCGAGGATGTGGCGTCGGCAGGTTCGGCATAGGCGGTTGCGGCGGCCTCGGGCCGGCCGTCGAGGGCCCTGTCGACCAGCTCTTCCGGCGAGAAGGCCGGCGTGCCGGGATTGGCGACGACGGTTCGATAGGCAAAGAGCGTGTGGTTGATCTCGTCCTTGAACAGATAGAGCGAGCCGGTGACGGCCAGCAGGATCATGAAGGGGACGCAAAGGAGGCCGGCATAGAAATGCCAGCGCCAGATCGCGCGCTGCAGCGACAGGCGCGTGGGCGGAGCGACGGCGAGGGCGTCCGCGCCGTGGGAGATGGTCATGGCTGTGTCCTGAGTTGCCGTCCGCCTGCTCGCAACAGGAAGCTGCGGGCGGCGTCAGGCGGAAAACAAAAGGGGAGTCGTTCTCAGGTCATGCCATGGGCGGTCCGCGCGGCTGGGCGGCCACGCGATGGAGGGATGGCGGGATGCGGGTGTCCGCCGCCCAGGGGGCCAGGGCAGCCACCACGGGCAGGCGCCGCGGCAGGTCGATGCCGGCGGGTGAGGCCGGACCGCCGAAGCCGGGGCAGAGGATGCAGCACTCGGCCTCATGACCACGATGGTCTGCGGGTGGGCCCGATCCCGCATCGGTGATGCCCATGCCGTTGCCGGCACAGACGATTTCGAGTGCGGCGAGGTTGCGGTCGAGCGTATCGGCACGCAATTGCGGCGCCATCAGCACGCCCATCAGCAGGGTGTTGACGAGCAGCGCATAGACGGCAAGGGCCGTGATGGCGGCCCTCGTGATGTCCCTGCCTATGCGCAAAACCTGCACCGTCGCTGTTTCCTGATGTGTCCTGTCAAGGCGCGCCGGGGATGGCTACCGGCGCGATGATCATCTTGTCATTGCCGGGCTGGACCCGGCAAGAAACAACATTGTCGCGATTTTGGAGCCGCCGATGCGATCGGCCCGGGAAGCGGCGGGCCTCTTGCTCAATCCTTCAGTGCCGGCAGGTTCTTGTAGAGGGCCAGCGCCTCGGGATTGGCCAGGGCCTCCTGGTTCTTGACGCTGCGGCCGGCGACGATGTCGCGCACGGCAAGCTCGGTGATCTTGCCGGACTTGGTGCGGGGAATGTCGGCAACGGCGATGATCTTGGCCGGCACGTGGCGCGGCGAGGCGCCGGTGCGGATCTGGCGCTTGATGCGGTCGACGAGGGCGTCGTCCAGGGTCACGCCTTCGCGCAGGCGTACGAACAGCACGATGCGCACGTCACCTTCCCAATCCTGGCCGATGGCGAGCGATTCCAGCACGTCCGGAATCTTCTCGACCTGGGCGTAGAGTTCGGCGGTGCCGATGCGTACCCCGCCCGGATTGAGCGTGGCATCGGAGCGGCCATGGATGATCAGCCCGCCATGGCGGGTCCATTCGGCAAAATCGCCATGGTGCCAGACATTGTCGAAGCGTTCGAAATAGGCGGCCCGGTATTTGTGGCCCCCTTCATCGTTCCAGAACTTCACCGGCATGGAGGGGAAGGGGCGGGTGCACACCAGCTCGCCCTTTTCTTCGCGCACGCTCTGGCCATCGTCGTTCCAGACGTCGACTGCCATGCCGAGGCCCGCCGCCTGGATCTCGCCCGACCAGACCGGCGAGGTGGGATCGCCCAGCACGAAGCAGGAGACGATATCGGTGCCGCCCGAGATGGAGGCGAGATGGAGATCGGCCTTCACGTCCTCATAGACCCAGCGGAAGCCTTCCGGCGACAGGGGCGAGCCGGTCGAGGTCATCAGCCGCAGCGAGGACAGGTCATGGCTCTCGCGCGGCGTCAGCCCGGCCTTGTGGGCCGCATCGATATATTTGGCCGAGGTGCCGAACATCACGCCCTTTTCGCGCGTGACGAAATCGAACAGCACGCCGGCTTCGGGATGGAAGGGCGAACCGTCATAGAGCAGCAGCGTCTCGCCATTGGCCAGGCCCGCGATCAGCCAGTTCCACATCATCCAGCCGCAGGTGGTGAAGTAGAAGCTGCGCTCGCCCGGCCGCAGGTCGCATTGCAGGCGGTGTTCCTTGACCAGTTGCAGGAGCGTGCCGCCGGCCCCGTGCACGATGCATTTGGGAACGCCGGTAGTGCCGGAGGAATAGAGGATGAACAAAGGCTGGTTGAAGGGCAGCGCCTCGAACGTCACCGGCTTGGCCCGGTAGGGCGCGGTGAGGATCGCCAGCGTGGTGCCTTCCGGGATCTTGGCGGCCACCGCCTCGGCCTCGCCGAGATAGGGCACGATCACCGTCTTGCAGCCGAGCTCGGCGGCGATGGCGATCACCTTGGGGCCGTTGTCGATGCGCTTGCCGGCATACCAGTAGCCGTCGATGGCGAAGAACAGCTTGGGCGCGATCTGGCCGAAGCGGTCCAGGACGCCGCGCTCGCCGAAATCGGGCGAGCAGGACGAGAAGATCGCGCCGATCGAGGCGGCGGCCAGCATGATCGCCACCGTCTCCGGCCGGTTGGGCATCATCGCGGCGACGCGATCGCCCACCTGCACGCCTTCGGCGCGCATCGCCTGCTGCAGCCGC
Source organism: Labrys sp. 22185 (assembly GCF_052045555.1). Taxonomy (NCBI): domain Bacteria; kingdom Pseudomonadati; phylum Pseudomonadota; class Alphaproteobacteria; order Hyphomicrobiales; family Xanthobacteraceae; genus Labrys; species Labrys sp. 22185. The sequence continues at coordinate 68,895 of NZ_JBQEPH010000001.1, forward strand.
GAGACGAGGTCGGTGAGTTCGCGCCAGCTCAAGGTGAGGCTGGCCTTGTCCTCGCCCTGGAAGATCAAGGCGGGCTCGTCGTCGCTGCGCGGCAGCAGGTTCTCGGCGAAGTTCAGCCTGGCGTCCGGAAAGAAACGGGCCTGGAGCATGTTGTCGAGATCGCTGGCGAGACGCTCGCCTTTCTCGCCCTTGATGCCGCTGTCGTCCCAGATCAGGTTCCAGAAGTCGGCAGCGCTTTCGACCGACCAGCGGTGCAGGTCGGCATAGGTCTTGAGGGCGAGGCCGTGGCGGGCGTTCGCAGCCGCGATGAAGGCTGCGACCTGCGTTCCCGCGACACGCTCGGGCGAGGGTACCCATAACGGCTTGTCGTCGGCCGGCTCGGCAGCGGCTTCGGTGGCATCCGCCAGCGCCTCGTCGGACACGGGCGTGACTGTCTTGCGGTCCTTGGCGGTCTTGCCGGTGGTTCCCTTGGCAGTGCTTCCCTTGGCAGTGCTTCCCTTGGCAGTGGCTTCCTGGGCAGTGGTTTCCTTGGCCATGTCCTCGGCTGTTTCCCTTTGCTTCGGCGCTTTCCTTTGCAGAGTTTCCGGCATTGCCGCATCGCTCTTCGCAACTGCAGTATGACGATTTCGCGCTCTAAGGAAGAGGGTAATGCACCAACCCGTCTCAGCCGGGATCCGGGCTTCGGTTCGAAAGCGGTCGGTCATCCGGACGATCGCGGTCCTTGGAAAGGCTGAAGCCTTTGCCGCCGTCCTGCTATAAGACCGTCGCGTGCGTGAGGGAGCGGGGGTGATGGAGATCTGGACGGAACTCGACAGCTTGGTGACGGCGGAGGGCGACCGGATCGCCTTGCGCCGGCGCGGCGGTCTCTTCGACATCCGCTTCAACGGTTGGGAATTGATGTCGAACCATGATCCCCGCTCGGAGATCGTGCTGGCGAGAACCGTCTGCCGCCATCTGGATGCGCAAGCCCCGCGTATCCTGATCGGCGGCCTCGGCATGGGCTATACGCTGAGGGCGACGCTCGACGCCGCTGGCCCGCAGGCGCGCATCCTGGTCAGCGAACTCCTGCCCGAGATCGTCGCCTGGAACCGGGGTGTGCTCGCTCCGCTCGCCGGTCATCCGCTGGCCGACCCCCGCGTTGAGGTCCGCACCGGCAGCGTCGCCGAGATCATCGCCGCCGAGCCCGGCGGCTTCGACGCCATCCTGCTCGATACCGACAATGGCCCCGATTATGTCGTGCACGCGCCGAACCACTGGCTCTATTCGGGCGAGGGAATTGCCCGCATTATCAGCGCCCTCGCACCGGGAGGTGTCGCCGGCCTGTGGTCGGCCACCCAGTCGGAAGCCTTCGAGGCCAATCTGGCTGCTTCTGCGCTGCCCTGGAGGCGCGAACGAGTGTCGCTCGGGGAGCCGGGACAGGAGCCGTTTCATATGGTCTATCTGATCGGGGTGCCCGCAGGATAGAACCGAGCGGTTTCACGGAAGGTCGGCGCGCCGGCCTCTTCCGGCTTTCTTAACCATGATGGTCCATGATAGGGGACTGGAGGCACGCGATTGTATCGTACCCGTCATGGCCGGCGACCGCCGCTTTTCCCGCATGGCGGCTTTGCCACAACCAAGCCTCGCTTTTACCATGATGGACTGCCATTTATAATGGATCGAGTTTGTGATTCAGCTCCGTCGCCCGGGCGCATGGCAGAGGTCACTAACCACCTTTTGATCGAGCGAGGCGCGGAAACGGCATGAAGCGTATTGGGCTATCCCTGGCCGCTATCGCTGCTGCGCTCATTGCACTGGTGCTCACCGTGCCATGGCTGACGCCGGAAAGCGTGCTACGCGATACCTTTACCCGCGAGATCGTTGCCCTGACCGGCCGGACGCCCGTCATCGAGGGGCAGGTGCATCTGGCCTGGGCACCGTTGCCGACGCTGATGATCGAGAAGGTCACCATTCCCGCCGCCGAAGGCCTGCCGCCGCTGCTGGTGGCCGACAAGATGCAGGGGACGCTACGCCTGGCGTCTCTGGTGATCGGGCGCATCGAGATATCGGGCCTGATGCTCAAGCGCGCCAGCATCGGCCTCACCGCGGGCAAGAACGGTATACGCTCGTGGGACTTCAAGGAGGGCGTGCTGGCCGAGGCCGCCGCCGGGCGCTTCGACAAGCCGATGCCGGTCAAGACCATCCGCCTTGTCGATGGCACCATCCGCTATGACGACAGCGCGCTCGGCCGGGCCACCTCCGTTTCGGTCGACGACGTCACGTTCGCCTGGGCTGGTCGCAGCGACGCAATGTCGGCGGCCGGCGTGATCAATTGGCGCAACCGCGAGGCCGAGATTGCCGTCGCACTCGCCGATCCCGCCAGCCTGATCGCAGGCGGCAAGTCGGATATGCGGGCGCGTATCAAGGGGGATACGCTCAACCTTGCTACCAGCGGTACGCTGGATGGGGCGGGGCGGCTGGACGGCAAGGTCTCGGCCAGCGGCACTTCGCTGCGCGATACGCTGCGCTGGTTCGGATTCGGCCTGCCGGCCGGGCGCAGTCTCGCCGCTTATGACCTGCAGTCGCCCCTGACGCTCGATCACAGTGCCATTTCCCTCAACGAGGTGCAGCTCTCGCTCGACGGCAACGAGGCCGAAGGCTCGCTCACCGTCGAATTCGGCAAGGAGCGTCCCAAGGTCAGCGGCACGCTTGCCGCCGATACGCTCGACCTCAGCGCCTATTCCAATGAACTTCAGCTCGCCGATGGCCGGCCGCGCAAATGGCGTGCCGATCATATCAGCATCAACAGCCTGCTGGTCAGCGACCTCGATCTGCGTATTTCGGCCGGCGAGACCACCATCGACAAGGTCCGTCTCGGCCGTGCCGCGGCAACGGTGTCAACCCGCAACGGCCAGCTCGAGCTCGCCCTCGGCGAGGCTGTCGCCTATGGCGGCACGCTCAAGGGCAATATCGCGCTCAAGCCTTCCGACAAGATGACCGAACTCGCCGCGGCGGCCAGCTTCGAAGGCGTCGATATGGGCAGCGCGCTCGGCGATCTATTCGGTTTCCGGCGCCTGGAAGGAACCGGCACGGGCACGATGGCTGTGAACGGTACCGGCGCCTCCATCGCCGAGCTGTCGCGCTCGTTGCAGGGGAGGGCAGACATCAGCGTCGCCGGCGGTTCCCTGGTCGGCATCGACCTTGCCAGCCTGATGCAGAAGATCGAGCGGCGGCCGCTCTCGGCCCGCTTTGAATCCTCCTATGGCGGCCGTACCACCTTCGACCTCGCCAAGGCCAGCTTCAAGATCGCAGATGGCATGGCCAAGACCGCCGATTGCCGCATGGAGAACGGCTCCCTTTCGGTTTCGCTGACGGGGGATGCCAATATCGCCCTGCGCAGCCTCGACATGGCGGGGGTGGCCAATTGGAGCGACGCCGATGCCGCCAATCCCTTCCGCCTGCCCTTCCGCGTCTATGGGGGCTGGGAGGTGCCGGTGGTCGAGCCCGATACCGAGGCCCTGATCCGCCGTTCGGGTGCCGCTGCTCCGCTGCTGCGCAGCTTTATCCGGCCGGGCCGTGACGTCACACAGGAAACTGGCAAGACGCCGCCGGCCTCGGCGGCACAGTAGGAACAGGGTCAGCGCCCGCCCTCGCTGGCCTGCGAGCGCTCCAGCACGGCAAAGAAGATCACCGTGAGGGCGAGCACGATCACCAGGAGCACGAAGGCCGCTGCCGCTCCCTCGTTGAGCGACAGGCCGAGAAAGGCCCGGCGATAGGCGAAGAAACTAAGCACCTCCGTGGCGTTGCCCGGCCCCCCCTTGGTGAGCACATAGGGCAGGTCATAGGTGCGGAATTCGTTGATCAGCTGGATGATGACGGTGATGGCCGCTACCGGCCGCAGCATCGGCAGGGTGATGTAGAAGAACTGCTGCCAGGCCCTCGCGCCGTCGACCTCGGCGGCCTCGTAGGGGTCGCGCGGCAGGGCGGCAAGGCCAGCGGCCAGGATCAGCACTACGAAGGACATCTGCTGCCAGATGTCGATGGCCGCCATCGTCCACAGTGCCATGCCCGGTGTGCCCAGCCAGTCGAGCCGGGGCAGACCGAAGCTTTCCATCAGATGGTTGGCGATGCCGAGATTGGGCTGCAGCAGCATGCGCCAGATCAGGGCGACCGAGATCGGCGACATCGCCATCGGAATGGTGAGGATGGCGAAATAGACCGGCTTCATGTGCACGGTGCGGTTGAGCATCAGGGCGATGCCGAGCCCGATCACGAACTCGCCGATCACGGTGATGGCCGAATAGCGAACCGTGAGCCAGAGCGCATTCCAGAACAGCGGATCGGCCAGCATCGACGCGAAGTTCTTGAAGCCGACCAGCGGCATCAGGCTGGGCTTGATCAGCGTCATCGACGAGATCGACAGGATGCAGGCATAGACCAGCGGAAAACCCATCACGATGGCGAGCAGCAAGAGGCCGGGCAGGGCAAACGCCCATCCGATCCGCCATTCCCGGCTGCGTCCAGCCAATCCCATCATGCTCATCTGTCGCACCGTTCGGTCAATTGGGCAGAACCGGCGCGGCTCGAAGGCCGCGCCGGGGCAGGGTCACTTGTCGAGCAGTTGTTGCAAGCCGTCGGAGGCTGCCTTCAGCGCCGCTTCGGATGTCGCCTGGCCGCCGGCCGCAAGCGAGAGCTGCGTGCCGAGCACGTCTTCGTACTGGGCCGAATAGGTGAAGATCGGGAAGGACTTGCCGCTTGCCACCACGGACTCGGCCGTCTGGTAGAAGGGGTATTTCTTCAGCACGTCGGCATCCTTGTAGACGTCGGAGCGCACAGGGGCGTGGCCCTGCAGGGCCCGCTTCACCGAGACCTCCTTGCTCTGCACCCACTGGATGAAGGTCCAGGCCGCTTCCTGCTCTTCCGGCGTGGTGTTCTTAGGAATGCCCCAGCCCCAGCCCCCGCTCTCGCCATGGCCGCCGGGCATCACCGCAAGGCCGACCTTGCCGGCAACCGTCGGGCATTTGGCGGCATCGTCCATCTGCGGCAGCATCCACCAATAGGTCACCATCGAGAAGGCCGCGCCCGAGCACATCAGCCGCATGGTGTCGTCGAGCGTGGCCGAGGTCGCGCCTTGCTGCGCGCCGTTCTGGATGTTGTCGACATAGAGGTCGAGCGCCTTCTTGGCTTCCGGCGTGTTCAGGCTGGCCTTTCCGGCGGTATCGCGATAGGCCCCGCCCGCCGAGAACAGGTAGTTGGAAAATTCCATGCTGTTGGGATCGCCGCGCTGGCCCTGCATCGCCGCGCCGGCGACCTTGGCGTTGGCCTTCATGAATTTGGAGATCGCGACGTAGTCTTCCAGCGAGGTCGGCAAGGCGAGCTCCTTGCCGGTGGCGCTCTTATAGGCCGCCTTCAGCTTCTCGTCGGCGAGAAGATCCTTTCGATAGAGCAGGCCCATCGAATAATTGTACATGGGTACCAGGTTGAGCTTGTCCTGGCTGCCGCCGAGCAACTCGATGGTGGAGGGGATGAAGGCTCCGAGGTCGTATTTGCTCTTCTCGACCAGGGGCTTGAGGTCCACCAGCCAGTTCGCAGCCGGGAATTCGCCGGCCCAGAGGAAGTCGACTTCGAGCAGGTTGTAGTAGCTTTGCGGCCCGGTGAGCTGGGCCACCAGCTTGTCGTGCATATCGGGATAGCCGATCTTCTCGAACTCGACCTTGATGCCGGTCTTCTGCTCGAATTCCGGCAGCAGCGCCTCGATGATCTTGGTCTCCGGCACGTCTTCCATCAAGGCGCGCAGGGTGACGGTCTCGGCGGCGGCCGACGACAGCGATGCCCCCAGCAGCATCGCCGCGCCGGCAGCCGCCAGCAGGGTCGTCTTCAGGCGGTTCTCGTTCCAGATCATGGCTCTATCCCTCTCTCTGTAATGTGCGGCCATCCTTATTTGAGATTTGGCCGCCGCTCTCCGTGTTGCCGGTCTATTTGACGCTACCGAAAGTCAGGCCCTGGACGATGAAGCGCTGGATGAAGCGCGAGGCGATCACCAGAGGCAGGATGGCGAGGATGACGCCGGCCGAGACCTTGGCGATCTGCACGCCGTTGGAGGTCTGCAGCGCGGCGAGCGCCACCGGTATGGTTGCCGTGGTCGGGCCGCTCAGCACCAGGGCGAACAGGAATTCGTTCCAGGCCAGGATGAAGCCGAGCACGCCGGCGGCGGCGATGCCGGGCAGCGACACCGGCAGCACGATGCGCCAGAACGCGCCCCAGGCGGTGGCACCATCGGTCATGGCGGCCCATTCGAGATCAACAGGCACGCCCTCGAAGAAGCCCATCAGGATCCAGGTCAGGAAGGGCAGGTTGAGGGCAGCATAGACGATGATCAGCCCGGTCAGCGAATTGGAGAGTTCCAGGCTGCGGAAGAGCGTGAAGGTCGGCAGTACCAGTGCTACCGGCGGTAGCATCTGGGTGGCCAGCACGATGAAGCGCGCCCAGCGCCCGCCAGTGCGGAAGCGGGCGAAGGCATAGCCGGTGGTCGCCGCGAAGGGCAGGGCGACCAGCACCGAACCGAGTGCCACGACGAGGCTGTTGAGATAGGAGCCGCCGAAGCGGCTGGAGATCAGCGCCGCATAATTCTCGGTGGTGAAGGCCGGCATCAGTTCGTTGCTGTAGGAGAGCTGCTCGGGCAGGAAGCTGGTCCTGAGTACCCAGAGCGGTGGCAGCAGGATGAGGGCGCAGACGAGGCAGAGGCCGAAATGCAGGCCGAAGCGCCGGCGGAAGGGAATGGTCTCACTGTCGCTGCGCATCGTCGTCATGCCCCTCCCGTCAGCGCCGGCCTGGCGATCACCTGCTCGGTTTCGGGATCGAACAGATGCATCGGCAGGGCGTCGACATAGAGCTCCACCGTTGAGCCGATCGGGGCGGTGAAGTTGCGCCCGAGCCGGGCCGCGATCTCCAGTGGCTTGTCCCCGGTCCCACCTTCTCCGGCGATCTGGCCGATCAGGATGTTCTCGGCGCCGAGGGCTTCGATGGCGACCACGCGGATCGTGATTTTCTGCCAGTCGGGATGCTGCCGAGTTTCGTAGAAGTCCTCTGCCCGGATGCCGAGGATCACCTGGCGGCCGGCCTGGCCGCCATAGGCGCCGTTGTGGCGCGCCGGCACGCTCAGTCTCGCGCCGACGTCGGTCACCACCACAAGGCCTTCCGCCGACGCGCTCTCCAGCCTGGCCGGAATGAGGTTCATGGGCGGGGTCGCCAGGAAGCGGGCGACGAAGGTGTTGGCTGGATTGGCGTAGACCTCGAGCGGGCGTCCGGCCTGGACCAGCCGGCCCTCGCGCATGATGCAGATGCGGTCGCCCATCGTCATCGCCTCGACCTGGTCATGGGTGACATGCACGATGGTACGGCCGAGGCGGCGATGGAGCTTGATCAGTTCGAGCCGCATCTCGGCCCGTAGCTGGGCATCGAGGTTGGAGAGCGGTTCGTCGAGCAGGAAGGCGGCGGGCTCGCGCACGATGGCCCGTCCCAGGGCGACGCGTTGGCGCTGACCGCCCGAAAGCGCGGCCGGCTTGCGGCCGAGCAGGTTCTGCAGGCCGAGCAACTGGGCGGCGTCGGCGATCTTGGCATCGATGGTGGTGGCGTCGACGCCGCGCATCTTCAGGCCGAAGGCCATGTTCTGGCGCACGCTCATATGCGGATAGAGGGCGTAGCTCTGGAACACCACGGCGATGTTGCGGTCGCGCGGAGCGACATGGGTCATGCTCTTGCCGCCGATACGCAAATCGCCGGAGGAAATACCTTCGAGCCCGGCGATCATGCGCAAGGTGGTCGACTTGCCGCAGCCGGACGGGCCGAGAAAAATGACGAACTCGCCGTCCGGAATCGTCAGGTCGACATCGCGTACGCCATAGGCGCCATTGGCGTAGAGCTTGGAGACGTGGTCGAGTTCGATGGACGCCATGGTGCTTCCTAGCGCGTTGCGAGAGGGGCAAGCGTCGTGATGCGGAAAAGAACAGAATCAAACATGATCAATAACTGTTTCCAACGCCAATGTTCAGTTTCCCCATGGCGATCAAACCCGTCATCTCTCGGCTGGACTGCGCCAATTCTGACAGAAAAGGCAATAACCACTGAGAAAATGACGGATATGATCGCTTTTTTCTGGTCCGGACTCGAATGCGCCTACGGAAAGGCGTGTCGATTCCGCTGATTGAGTGCCATGCTATTCAACAAAATATAACATCGCAAGAGCGATTGTGTTAGAAAATGTTTGATTGGAGTCGTTAATTGACAGGTGCCGACGCGGATCGAGCCAGAGCGTTTTGCGATTTGGTGGAATCACCAAGAATCGCAAAGACGCCTTAGCCAATCCTTTGGATTGGCTTGGGAACAAGGAGTTGGAGCACATAAGCGTTCACGCTTGAACGCGCTTTGCTCTAGGGATGGGCCACATGCCCGGAAGGGGCAAACGAGAAGGCCCCCGCCCCGTGGATGGGGCGAGGGCCTGAACCTCTCGGATAATGGGTTGGACGGGGTCAGCCGGCCGCGGCCAGCCTTTCCGCGCGCTCACGCTCCCTTTCGGCCCGGCTGGTATAGATGGCGGCGGCCACCACGCCGAGGGCGACCACGGCCAGCATCAGCGTGCAGGCGGCGTTGATTTCCGGCGTCACGCCGAGGCGGACGGAGGAATAGATGCGCATCGGCAGCGTGTTCCAGCCCGGACCCGAGGTGAAGCTGGCGAGCACGAGATCGTCCAGCGATAGGGTGAAGGCCAGCATCCAGCCCGAGATCACCGCCGGCGCAATGATCGGCAGTGTGATCAGGAAGAAGGCCTTGAAGGGATGGCAGCCCAGATCCAGGGCCGCCTCCTCGATGGAACGGTCGAAGCTGAGCAGGCGCGATTGCACCACCACGGTGACGAAGCACATGGTGAGCGTGACATGGGCGAGGGTGATGGTCCAGAAGCCGCGGTCGACGCCCATCGAGATGAAGAACAAGAGGAGCGACAGGCCGATGATGATCTCGGGCATCACCAGCGGCGCATAGACCATGGCCGAGAAGGTCATGCGGCCACGGAAGCGCCCCATGCGCACCAGGACCACGGCGGCGAGCGTGCCGAGTATGGTGGCGATGGTGGCCGAGACCGCGGCCACGATCAGGGTGATCTTGGCAGCGTTCATGAAGGCTTCGTCGTGGAAAAGTTCGGCATACCAGCGTGTCGACCAGCCGCCCCAGACCGTCACCAGCTTGGAGTCGTTGAAGGAGTAGATCACCAGGATCACGATCGGCAGATAGAGGAAGGCGAGGCCGAGGGCGACCGAGGTCATGTTGAACCAGGAAGAGCCTTGTTTCATCGGTCGGTCTCCAGCGCCTTGGCCTGGCTGTGCTGATAATAGGTGATCGGCACGACCAGGATGATCAGAAGGATCACGGCAACGGCAGAGGCCGCCGGCCAGTCGCGGTTCGAGAAGAACAGGTCCCACATCTGCTTGCCGATCATCAGCGTGGATGAGCCGCCGAGCAGGTCCGGGATGACGAACTCGCCCACGGCCGGGATGAAGCAGAGCATACAGCCGGCGATCACGCCGGGCAGGGAGAGCGGGAAGGTCACCAGCCAGAAGGCCTTGATCGGCTTGCAGCCGAGATCGGCAGCCGCTTCCAGCAGGGTGTGATCCATCTTCTCCAGGGTCGAATAGAGCGGCAGGATCATGAAGGGCAGATAGGAATAGACGATGCCGATGAAGATTGCCCAATTGGTGTTGAGGATCTGCAGGGGCTCGGAGATGATGCCGAGCTTGATCAGCACCAGGTTGAGCAGTCCTTCCGGCTTGAGAATGCCGATCCAGGCATAGACGCGGATCAGGAACGAGGTCCAGAACGGCAGGATCACCAGCATCAGCAGGGTCGGGCGGATGCTCTTGGGGGCGCGCGCCATGCCATAGGCGATGGGATAGCCGATGATCAGCAGAAGGATCGTCGAGACGAAGGCGATCGCCACGCTGGACAGGTAAGCCTTCAGATAGAGCGTATCGCCATCCTCGCCCCAGATGTTGAACATCGTCCAGTAATTGTCGAGGTTCAGCTCGGAAACGAAGCTGGCAATGCTCTGCCAGGTCCAATCGAAATCGAAGGTCGGCGTATAGGGCGGCTGTCCCAGCGCAGTCTGGCTGAGCGAGATTTTCAGCACCATCAGGAAGGGCAGGGCGAAGAAGATCGTCAGCCATAGATAGGGGATGGCGATCACTCCGGTGCGCCCGGAGAAGAAGCCCTTGCGGGTCTTGTCAGCCATGTCGCCCTCCTATTTGGTCAGGACGACGCCGGCATCCGGCGCAAAGCTGACATGGACCTTGTCTTCCCAGGTGATCGGGCGCTCGACGAAGCGGCTCATATTGGCTTGCGACACCCGGATGCGCTGGCCGGTGCCGGCAATGTCGACCAGGTAGTTGGTCCAGTCGCCGAGATAGCCGATGTCGAAGACCTCGCCTGCCAGCGAATTGCCGGGCGTCGCGGGCGGATCGAGCGAGATCCGCATCTTTTCGGGACGAATGGCGAGGAAGACGTTCTGGCCCACCGAGCAGGCCTCCGCACTGTCCACGCTGAAGCTCTGGCTGGCGTGGGAGGTTATGGTGAGGGAACTGCCGTTCTGCGAGGAAACCTTGCCCTCGAGGATGTTGATATTGCCGATGAAGTCGGCGACATAGCGGGAATTGGGCTGCTCGTAGATCTCACCGGGCGGAGCCACCTGTACCAGCTTGCCATGGTCCATCACGGCGATGCGGTCGGACATCGTCATCGCTTCTTCCTGGTCGTGCGTGACGATGACGAAGGTGATGCCGAGCTCGACTTGGATGTCCATCAGCTCGAACTGGGTTTCCTCGCGCAGTTTCTTGTCGAGGGCGCCGAGCGGCTCGTCGAGCAGCAGCACTTTGGGCTGCTTGGCGACGGCACGGGCGAGGGCGACGCGCTGCCGCTGGCCGCCCGAGAGCTGGTGCGGCTTGCGGGTGGCGAATTTCTCCAGCTTGACCAGTTTCAGCATCTGCCCGACGCGGGTCTCGATCTCGGCCTTGGGCATCTTGTCCATCTTCAGGCCGAAGGCGATGTTGTCAGCCACGCTCATATGCGGGAACAGGGCATAGGACTGGAACATCATGTTCACGGGCCGCTCATAGGGCGGCACGCCGGCGAGATCCTTTCCCGCCAGCGTGATGCGCCCGCTCGTCGGCTGCTCGAAGCCGGCCAGCATGCGCATCAAGGTGGTCTTGCCACAGCCCGATGGACCGAGCAGGGAGAAGAATTCGCGGGGGTGGATGTCGAGCGAAACCTCGTTCACTGCCACGAAATCGCCGAAGCGTTTGGTGACGTTCTCGAAGCGGATAAGGGGGACTTCCTTTGGATCGGCCCAGGGCTGGAATTTGCGGCGAACGCCCCCGATCGCCTTCTGCGACTTCACGGGCGCCGTGGCGCCGCCCCCGCCTGTATCAGACATGGTATCCCATCTGTTTGTGGTGATTGATTGCAGCCTAAACCGGGAAGTCGGCGGCGGTCTACAGGGGAAATGCGATTCCGAGCAAAAATGTGATCACATTTTTTGTGATCACATTTTTTGACCGTTCCGATTGACTTTTACATGCCGCTAAAGGCAGTGTGGCGCCAGCGTCGGTCCACCGATGCCTCTTTTGCGCGTCTTCCCCGATGCGCGGCGCGTGCGCCTCCGCCCTCCTAAACCAAGGGCCCGAACCGGAGGTTAGTCGCGTGATGGCTTCCTAGGCAGAGTTTCCCGGTAAGGCCCTCGGATGGGCCTTGCCGGGAAACTCTGCAAATATTTGATATCTTGCAGATTTCCCTCGATCGGGCCGCTGGCTCGATCGAGAGAAATCTGCCTGGTGGGCCGTCAAACAGGTCGCCGGCGCGTGTTTCGGGTCGCCGCTCCGCACTTCCTGCGGGGTGGAAGCCGCATGTGTGCGACGATGAGCAAAAAGAAGAAGTCAGACAAGCCCGAGCATTCTGGCGTGCCGGATATCGAATCCGCGCGTGGCATCTCCGGTGTGGAGAGCGCGAAGGATTGGTTCCGCGCCCGGGACATCGAGGAGATCGAATGCCTGGTTCCCGACCAGGGCGGGGTGGCCCGCGGCAAGATCATGCCGGTGTCGAAATTCCTGGCCTCGCCGGTGATGAACCTGCCGCTTTCGATCTTCTATCAGTGCATCACCGGCGAATATCCGGCCTATGACGGGCTGGTCGATGCCGTGGAAGCCGATACCGACATGTTCATGCAGCCGGATTGGTCGACCCTGACCGCCGTGCCCTGGGCGATGGATCCGACCGCCCAGGTCATCCACGACGCGATGACGCGTGACGGCCGTCCCGTCGAGCAGGCGCCGCGCCAGGTGTTGCGCCGTGTCCGCGAGCTTTATCGCAAGAAGGGCTGGCAGCCGGTGGTGGCGCCCGAGATCGAGTTCTATCTGGTCGAGCCCAACACCGATCCCGATTATCCGCTCAAACCGCCGATCGGCCGTTCGGGCCGCCCGGAACTCGGCCGGCAGGGCTATTCGATTTCGGCCGTCAACGAATTCGACGCCCTGTTCGAGGACATCTACAAATATTCCGAACATCAGGGCCTGGAGATCGACACGCTGATCCACGAGGACGGCGTGGCCCAGATGGAGATCAATCTGCGCCACGGCGACCCGCTGGAGCTGGCCGACCAGGTCTTCCTGTTCAAGCGCACCATCCGCGAGGCCTCGCTCCAGCACAAGATCTACGCCACCTTCATGGCCAAGCCCATGTCGGGGGAGCCCGGCTCGGCGCTGCATATCCACCAGTCGATCGTCGATGCCGAGAGCGGCCAGAACATCTTCTCCGATCCGGAGACCGGCGGCCCGACCCCGCTGTTCTTCTCCTTCCTGGCCGGCCAGCAGAAATATCTGCCGGCGATCATGTGCATGCTGGCACCCTATGTGAACTCCTATCGCCGGCTGACGCGCGATTCCATGGCGCCGATCAACGTGCAGTGGGGCTATGACAACCGCACGGCGGGCCTGCGCGTGCCGCCCTCGGGCCCCGACGCACGGCGCGTCGAGAACCGGGTGCCTTCCTCGGATGCCAATCCCTATCTCGCCATCGCCGCGAGCCTGGCCGCCGGCTATCTCGGCATGACCGAGGAACTGGAGGCGACGTCACCGATCGAATCGGATGCCAAGAACCGCGATTTCGAACTGCCGCAAAGCCTGCTCGAGGCGGTTGCGGAGATGGATGAGAGCGAGGAGATCCGGCAGGTGATGGGCTCGTCCTTCGTCACCGCCTATGCCGCGATCAAGCGCCAAGAATACGAGACCTTCATGAAGGTGATCAGCCCCTGGGAACGCGAGCATCTGCTCCTGAACGTCTAGCATGGCGGCGGGTCTTCGGACCCGCCTCTTCGCCGGAAATCGCCAAAGGCTGCTGGAAAGGCGGGTCTGAAGACCCCGCCCCCTGAGAGATCATGACCGACAACACCGGCCATCCGGCCAATTCCTATTACACCGCCACCGCAAACCGCCTGCCGGCCCAGCCTCGGCTTCTGGGCGAGGAACGCGCCGATGTCTGCATCGTCGGGGCCGGCTATACCGGGCTCGGTGCTGCGCTCGCCTTCGCCGAAAAAGGGCTGTCGGTCATCATGCTCGAGGCGGCCGAGATCGGCTCGGGGGCCTCGGGGCGCAATGGCGGCCAGGTTCATTCGGGCCAGCGCCGTGACCAGGACTATCTGGAGAAACTGGTCGGCCTGGACGGCGCCAAGGCGTTATGGCGCATGGCCGAGGACGCCAAGGCCCATCTCAAGGGCCTGATCTCCAGGCACCGGATCGCCTGCGACTACAAGCAGGGCATCCTGATCGCCGACCACAAGCCGAACTATGTGGCGATGTCGCATGCCTACGCGGAGAAGCTGAGGACCGTCTATGGCTACGACAAGGTCGAGGCGATCGGCAAGGCCGAACTGGATGCCGTCCTCGGCGCCAGCGGCTATTATGGCGGCTTCGTCGATCATGATGGCGGCCACCTGCACCCCCTGAACCTGGCGTTAGGGCTGGGGGCGGCGGCCCTTGATGCCGGGGTACGGATTTTCGAGCGCTCGCGAGCCGTCAGCTATCGGGCGGAGGACAGCAAGGCGGTAATCCGCACGGCGCAAGGCAGTGTTTCCGCCGACTGGCTGATCCTCGCCGGCGATGGCTATCTCTCGGGGCTAGACGCCCATACCGAGGCGCGGGTGATGCCGATCAACAATTTCATCCTGGCGACCGAGCCTTTCTCGGACAATGAAGCCAGGGCCTTGATCGCCAACGACTATGCCGTCGCCGACAGCCGCTTCGTGGTGAACTACTATCGCCTGTCGGCGGACCGGCGCCTGCTCTTCGGCGGCGGCGAGAACTATCGCTCGGGCTTTCCGTCGGACATGAAGGCCTTCGTGCGCAAGCGCATGCTCAAGGTCTTCCCGCAGCTCGAAAACAAGCGCATCGACTATGCCTGGGGTGGCACGCTCGGCATCACCACCACGCGCCTGCCCTTCGTGCGGCGGCTGGCGCCCAACGTGCTGACGGCCTCGGGTTATTCCGGGCAGGGCGTGATGCTTGCGCCCTATTTCGGCAAGATCCTGGCGGATGTCACCGCCGCGACCCTGGGCGAGTTCGATCGCCTCGCCGCCCTGCCGACGCCGCCCTTCCCGGGCGGGCGCCTGCTGCGCTGGCCGACTTTGGTCGCCGGCATGAGCTATTATGCGCTGAGAGACCGGCTCTAAACCCTTGCAAGGCGCGTTCAGGCGGGGGGGCGTATTTGACTGGTTCCCGATTCCGACGCGGTTTTGCCGTTACCGTCGAGCCAATTCTCAAAGACGCTTTTGCCGATCGGGCGATCACGAGCATGCCGCTCGGTATCCGGCTTGCAAGATCCAGGAAAAAATCACAGTCTCCCGGTGCTTCGGAAGTCTTCCGCGCTGCGATGTCGGATGCTTCTTCTCTATACGCAATCGAGACAACGTCACTTTACAATATTGTCAAAGCGGGATGGAAAGCGCCATGGTTTCCTATTTGGATTATTATGGGACTCGATCGAGTATGCATCGGATTTTGCCTGCGCGATTGATCGGATGGGCAGTCAGGACTTCATTTGTCGCGGGGGCGCTGACCTTGGCTGCGGTCCCGGCCCATGCGCAAGGCTCCGAGCCCTGGATCACCACCTGGGCAGCCACGCCCGCCCCACGCTGGGCGGAGGAATTGCCGGCGCCCTTCGACGTGCCCGAAGTCCTGGGCGATCAGACCGTGCGCCAGATCGCCCGCATCAGCGTCGGCGGCGAGCAGGTGCGTGTGGTCATCTCCAACGAGTTCGGCACGCGCCCGGTGACGATCGGTTCGGCCAGCGTGGCCCTGTCCAAGGGAGGCAGCGCCATCGACGAAGGCTCGGTGAAGCCCTTGACCTTCGGTGGCAAGCCGTCGGCCGTGATCCCTCCCGGCGCACCGCTGGTCAGCGACCCGGTGGACCTGTCGGTCAAGGCCCTGTCGAGCCTAGCTGTGAGCTTCTATTTGCCCAAGCGTGCCGGCATCACCTCGGTCCATTGGGACGGCGTGCAGACCGGCTATGTGTCGGGGCCGGGTGACAAGACCAAGGAGGCAGACTTCACCGCCACCAGCACCAACAAATCGCGCCTGCTGCTCAGCCGCATCCTGACCACGGCCAAGCCGGAGTCGAAGGCGATCGTGTTCTTCGGCGATTCCATCACCGACGGGGCCTGCTCCACGCCGGACAAGAACAATCGCTGGCCCGATCATATCGCGGAGCGCCTGCAGGCCGAGGGTCATGCCGATGTGGCCGTGGTCAACGAGGCCTATTCGGGCAATCGCGTGCTCTCCAACGGCATGGGCACCAATGCGCTCAGTCGCTTCGACATGTCGGTGCTCAGCCATCCCCGGGTTTCGACCGTGGTGATGATGATGGGGATCAACGATATCGGCTGGCCGGGCAAGGACGCCATCACGCCGGCCGATCCCGAGCCGACGGCCGAGGACGTGATCGCCGGCTACAAGCAGATCATCGACCGGGCCCACGCCCATGGCATCCGTTTTGTCGGCGTAACCCTCACGCCCTTCGTCGACACCTTCAAGGGGCTGCCGACCTCCGGCTATTACACGCCCGAGAAGGAGAAGATCCGCCAGGAGGTCAATGCCTGGATCCGCACCAACAAGCTGGCGGACGGGCTGATCGATTTCGACAAGGTGCTCGAGGATCCGAGCAAACCCAATAATATCAATCCCGCCTATGATTGCGGCGACCATCTGCATCCCAACGATGCCGGCTATCAGGCCATGGCCAAGGCGGTCGATCTTGGCGTACTGGTGCCCAGACCATAGCAGGACGGCGCGAAACCCCCGGCAAATCTTGCCGGGTTCCGCGGCCAGGGGGCTGGTCTTCAGGCGCACCCCTTTCAAGGTGTTTGACACAGTCGAGTCAGGTCTGATCGTCGAGGTCGCGCTGCCCCTCACCTTACCTCTCCCCCGTAAGAACGGGGCGAGGGGACTTAGATGTCCAGTCATGTTCGGTGAACCTTTGGTCTCGCACGATGATTGGGCGAGACGAATGCGACGAGAACGAGTCGCAACGCTTGCGCCTCCTCGCCCCGTTCTTACGGGGGAGAGGTAAGGTGAGGGGCGGCATTATCCTGTGTATTTATGGACTAATATACAAACCTTTCCGGGTTTGTTCGAAACACCCTGAAAGGGTGGTCTTCAGGCCAGTCGTCGGTCGAGCTCGAGAAGGGTTCGCAGCAGCACCTCGGCGCCATCGGCGCATTGCCGGGGCGAGGAATATTCCCGTTCATTGTGGGAGAGCCCGTCGCGGGACGGGATGAAGATCATCGCCGTCGGGGCGAGGGCCGCCAGATGGGCGGCGTCATGACCGGCGCCGGACGCAATGTCGCGACAGGACAGCCTGCAATCGGCGGCCGCCTGGCGGACAGCCTCGATGCAGGCAGGATCGAAGGCCACCGGCTGCTTGGCCCAGATCCGCTCGATGCGGCTGTCGGCCTGGCCGGCGACGGCCTGCCGCAGCGCCGTTTCCATGGCGTCCAGCCCGGTTTGGCTGGGATGGCGCATGTCGATCTGCAGGTTGACCCGGCCCGGAACGACATTGCGGGAATTCGGGAAGATGCCGGCATGGCCGACCGTCAGCACGCCGGGGGCATGGGCACGGCCGATTGCCTCGACAGCGAGGATGAGCCGGGCGGCGGCGGTCAACGCATCGCGCCGGTTCGCCATCGGCGTCGAGCCGGCATGGGATTCGGTGCCTTCGATCACCACGTCGAACCAGCGCAGGCCTTGTACGCCGGTGACAGCCCCTATCGCGGTGCCCTCCGCTTCCAGTACGGGTCCCTGTTCGATGTGGAGCTCGACATAGGCAGCCGGCGTTTGCCTGCAGGCTTGGCTGCCGCGATAGCCGATGGCGTCGAGCGCCTCGCCGACGCTGATCCCGGCCCGGTCGCGGACTGCGAGCGCTTCGTCGAGCGCGATGGCACCGGCATGCACGCCCGAGCCGAACATGGCCGGGGAAAAGCGCGAGCCTTCCTCATTGGTCCAGTTCACCACGGTCAGTGGGTGTTCGGTGACGATGCCCGAACTCCTCAGGGCGCGAAGGGCGGCGAGGCCTGCCAGCACGCCGAGGACGCCGTCATAGCGCCCGCCGCCCGGCTGGGTGTCGAGGTGGCTGCCGGTCATGATGACGGGCAGGGCGGCATTGCGCCCTGGATAGGACGCGAACAGGTTGCCGATCGGGTCGACGTCCACGCGGCAGCCGAGCTCGATGCAGCGGGCAACAAACCAGTCCCGGACGGCCTTGTCTTCCGGCGTGAGCGTGAGGCGGGAGACGCCGCCATTGCCGGTGCCGCCGAAGCGGGCGGTGGCCTCGATATCGGCATTGAGCTGCACCGCATCGATGAGGGGCGTCGGGTTCGTCCGGCTGGCGAGAGGCTGGTCCATCATTCCGCCTTGGCGGCTTCTTGCAGCTTGTAGCGGAAATTGCAGTGGCTGGAGCCGTCCATGATCGTCTGCGTGCGCTCGAGCGTGATACGCGGATCGTAGCCGGTGCAGAACACCCCGTCGCGGTTGCAGGACAGCAAGTGCCCGATCTTGCCGAGCCCCATCTCCTTGTAGGTCTCGGCGTAGCGGCAGCGATGGACGTTGTAGTCGAACTCGGTGTCGGTGGCCTTGACCACTTCGATCACCAGCGCGTCGTCCTGGGTCCACAGCGCCTGCAGGTCCTGGAAACTGCGCAAATCGGTGCCACCCGGCGTCTTGGCGGCAAAGCTGCGTCCTGCCTCGATGGCGGCCTTGCGGATGGCGGAATCGAGGATCGACTGCGCCAGCTCCTCGCCGAGGCGCTCACGCATTTCCTCATAGATCGGCGCGATGATGCCGGCCTCGATCCGCCGGCGCGCGAGAATGCCGATCTCGCCCTCCATCACCGCCTTCGCGCTCTCCTCCCGGCCGGGATCTGCCGCCTGGCTCATGACCTGTCTCCTGCTCGCTGATCGATCATGCTGCCAGTTGGGCAGCGTCCGGCCCGGAGGCAAGCGAAAAATCGACGGCGGCGGCCGCATGGATCGTGGTGGAGTCGAAGCCGGGCAGGCTGAGGCTGCCGGGGGAGAGGATCAGGCAGATCTCGGTGCAGCCGAGGATGACGCTGTCGGCACCTTCGGCCTTGGCCTGCTCGATCAACGCCTCGAGCTTTTGGCGCGAGCTGTCCTTCACCAGCCCGGCGCAGAGTTCGGAGAAGATGACGTCATGCACGACGGCCCGGCCTTCGGCATCGGGCACCATCACCTCGATGCCATGCCCGCGCATGCGCTCGGCGTAGAAGCCCTGTTCCATGGTGTAGCGGGTGGCGAGCAGGAGCGGGCGGCTGCGGCCGGCTGCAGCCAGGGCCTTGGCGGTTTCGTCGATGATGTCGATCAGCGGACAGGCGATCGCTGTCTGCACCGGCTGGGCGACCAGATGCATGGTGTTGGTGCAGATCAGCACGCAGCCGGCTCCGGCGGCTTCGAGGTCACGGGCCACGCCGGCCAGCCTTTCGGCCGCCGCATCCCAACGGCCAGCCTTCTGCATGTCGACGATATCCTGGAAGTTCAGCGAATGCAGCATGACCTCGGCCGAATGAAGATCGCCGCGCCGAGCGCGCACTGCTTCGTTGATCAGCTTGTAATAGATCGCCGAGCTCTCGAAGCTCATGCCGCCGATCAGGCCGATTTTCCGCATGTCCGTCTCCCATCCAGGGCTTGATTGTCATGACGGGATGATGCCTTGAATTCCGCGAAAATGGATTGCATTCTTTGGGCGGTTTTAGTTGTTTTTGAACAAATAGATTGCGATTATTGACTGCATGCGCAAAAATTTTGCGTATATGAATTTGGATGCACAATCTGAATGCGCGAGGAGATATGAAGCTAGATCAGCGCGACAAGCAGATCCTGGCACTGCTGCAACTGCAGGCGGATCATCCGCTCGCCGATCTCGCCGAGAAGACCCATCTGTCGCCCTCGGCCTGCTGGCGGCGCATCAAGCGCCTGGAGGAGGAGGGCTATATCGCCAGGCGCGCCGCACTCCTCGACCGCAAGAAGGTCGGCCTGCCCACCACGGTCTATGTCATGGTCCGTACGGCCAACCACTCGCTGGAGTGGCTGGAGCGCTTCCGCGCGCTGGTCGCCGACACGCCCGAGATCGTCGAGATGCATCGGCTCACCGGCGATATCGACTATCTGCTCAAGATCGTGCTGCCGGATGTCGAAAGCCTGGACTTGGTCTACAAGAAGCTGGTGGCCAAGCTGCAGTTCAACGACATCTCCTCCTACATCTCGATGGAGATGTTCAAGGACACCACGGTACTGCCGCTGTCCAACGCCTGATGAACTCAGTCCAGCGGGATGAGGGTTTTCAGCCGCGCCAGCCGGCGGCCGAACAGGGCGGGATCGCCGAGGGCGCGCGCGGTGACCAGCGCTCCCTGGATGCCGGCGACGATGTCTTCGGCAAGTGCGTCCGCGAGATCAGGCTCCTTGCCGAGGCGCCGGAGTGCCTCCGCCAGGGCGTTGCGCCATTCGGCGAAATAGGCGTTGATGGCGTCGGCAAAACGGTCGCGCACATCCGACAGGGCGAATATGCCGACGATGCAGACCCGTCCTCCCGAGTGAAAATAGCGATCCGTCGCCTCGAACATCGCAGAGATCGCGGCAGCCGGATCCGTCGCGGCGCGTAGCGGTTCGAAGACATGGCTGCGGAACCAGCCGTCGATATGCTCGAGCACGGCAGCCGCCATCTCCTCCTTCCCGCCCGGAAAGAAGTTGTAGAGGCTGCCCTTGCCCAGGCCCGTCCGCTGGCCGATGAGGGCGAGACTGGCGCCCTCATAGCCGTGGCTGCGGAAGACCTCGGTGAGGGCCGGTATGATGTCGGCACGCTCGCGAATTGTCTTCATTCGGGGCGTTTCACTTTCAGACCGAATTGCCACAAATCGCAAAATGCTCGCTCTTCAGTAAGCTCAACCGAAGAATTGGTCCAACCGACCGCATTTTGCTTTAGAGGCCGAGATCGCTCAAGCCGGGATGATCGGCGGGGCGCGGAGCGCTGCGATCCCAGTGGAACTTGCGCTCGCTCTCGGCGATCGGCACGTCGTTGATCGAGGCATGGCGCACCGCCATCAGGCCGTTTTCGTCGAACTCCCAGTTCTCGTTGCCATAGGAGCGGAACCAGTTGCCGTCGGCGTCGTGCCATTCATAGGCAAAGCGCACGCCGATGCGGTTGTCGCCATAGGCCCACAATTCCTTGATCAGGCGATAATCCTGCTCGCGCTGCCATTTGCGCGTGAGGAAGGCGACGATCTCGGGGCGTCCCTTGAGGAACTCGGAGCGGTTGCGCCAGCGGCTGTCCGGCGTATAGGCGAGCGAGACGCGCTCGGGATTGCAGCTGTTCCAGCCATCCTCGGCGGCGCGGATCTTCTGGATCGCGGCCTCGCGGGTGAAGGGAGGCAGCGGTGGGCGTTGTTCGGGCATGGCGACATCCTCTTTGTACCGATCGCTCCATCATGGACCGATCGGTACAAGAGTCAAGAGTTTCCTTGGAGCGCGGACATACTGTCCGCTCTTGCTTTCCTGAGAACGGGGCATTTCCAAGAGCGGACAGGATGTCCGCGCTCCGCCTCACGCCTTCTGCGGCAAAGTCAGCCCATATTTGCTGCCGAGTTCGACGAAAGCCTCTTCGCTGACGGGATCGACCGGCACGCCCTTGCGCGCCCGCTCTTCCTCCACCGCCCATTCGCGATCGCCCGGCGCCATCGGCTTGCTGCCAGCGCCTTCGGCCGGCACGGCGGCGCGGATATTGGCGAGATAGCGGGTCATGATCGCCCCGTAGATCTCGGGGGCGATGAAGGCCGAGGGGTTGATAGCCAGGGCAAAGCCGCCCATGTCGCGCGGGGCGCCGGTCGAGGGCTGGCCATACATCGGCACCAACTCGGTCGAAAGCGCCATGCCGGTGAGGGGGGCGGACAGGATCTCCACCAGCCCGGCGAGCGCCGCACCCTTGAAGCCCTGCTCGCCGCCCACCGGCGAGAGCACGCGGGCGGCCTCCGGATCGGTGGTGTTGACGCCCTTCTCGTCCACGGCCACGCCCTGCGGCAGGGTGAGGCCGAGCGAACGGTAGAGCAGCACGCGGTTTTGCGGAATGGCGCTGGTCGCCATGTCCATCAGCCAGGGGCGCTGGCCGGGGACCGGGGCGCCGATGGCGATCGGGCTGGTGCCGTGGAAGGCGTCGCGCCCGTCAAACAGCCGGACGGCCGCATCCGAATTGGCGGTAAGCAGGCCGATGAAGCCCTGCTCGGCGGCCCACATCGGATAGGCGCCGGCGGCGCCCATATGGGAGGAGCGCCGGATGGTGACGGCGCCGATGCCCTGCGTCCTGGCGATGTCGACGGCCACTTCCATGGCCCGGTAGCAGGCCAGGTGTCCGATGGCGCCATCCGCATCCAGAACAGCCGTGGCGCCTTCGCCGCGCGATACTTCGAGCTGGGGATGCCCGTTGATCTCGCCGCTGGCCAGCACCGAGAGATAGTAGGGCAGCAGCCTCACGCCATGGCTGTCCACGCCCAGGCGCGAGGCATGCATCATGGCGCGGGTGGCGGCTTGTGCCGAGGGGACATCGGCTCCGCCGGCCAGGAGGGCGGATTCGAGAAAGGCTTCGAGGCTGCTACTCGTATAACGCTGCGGTTCGCTCATCAGTCACGCTCTGTCTTCGGATAATCATCCCGGTTATCAGGATCGATCTGGTCGGCTTCCTCGCCGGGAATGGCGTAGACGCCCTTGAGCCAGCGCGACAGATCGATGTCGGCGCAGCGCTTGGAGCAGAAGGGCTTGCTGGCCTCGACGCTGGGCTTGCCGCAGATCGGGCATTTGCGTTTGACGAGAGGGGTCGGGGTCGGTTTGCTCACAATTCGTCCCTCCAGGTGCCGCGGACCGGAAAGCCCGCACCTTCGAGAAGGCTCACCGTCTCATAGAGCGGCAGGCCGACGACATTGGTATAGGACCCGACGAGGCGCAGCACGAACACGCCGGCCAGGCCCTGGATGGCATAGCCGCCCGCCTTGCCGTGCCATTCATTGGAGTCGAGATAGGCATTGAGTTCGTCACGCGACAGATGCTTGAAGCGCACCCGCGTTTCCACCAGCCGGGTCCGGATGGTGCCCTGCGGGTCGGCGACGGCGACGCCCGTCATCACGATATGGCTGCGGCCCGACAGCAGGCTGAGGCAGGCTTCGGCATCCTCGCGCGTGTCGGCCTTGGGCAGGATGCGCCCGGTGCAGGCCACCACCGTATCGGCCGACACCGTGTAGGCGCCGGCGAGATCGGGCCGGCTTGCAAGGGTGGTTAGGGCCGTCTCGAGCTTACCCCTGGCGAGGCGCTGCACCAGCATGCGCGCCGCCTCGCCGCGCCTGGGCGTTTCATCGATATCGGTGGGCAGCAACGCATCCGGTTCGCAGCCTGCCTGCTCGAGCAGGGCATGGCGGCGCGGGCTGGCGGAAGCGAGCACGAGCTTGGGACGTTCAGTCATGACAGGCGCAATAGCAGGATTCGTCGTGTTTGGACCAGAGTCGGCTGAGAAATAGAACCGGCCCCGTTGGATCGCGGCCTGCCTCCGGGAGGAGGGCATCCTTTGAAAAGCGCCGCCGGCTTGCAAAAAGTTCCGTAGGGAACACAAGTTGATGTCGCATCTATATTAAGCCATCCGGCAGTTATAAATGCCGTGTTATGTATTTCATTGCGAGGGGCCGAGGACAATTTGCGCGGCATGTCAGCATGCCCGAATGACCTCCAATGATTTCGATTGAATCGTGAATGGGGAAGGGGCTGGCATGCAGCATAGAGGTTGTATCGCTTTGGCGGCGGCGAGTATTGCTCTGCTCGCGGCTGGAAGCGCGAGAAGCGAGGTCATCGGCCGCTACGACATGGGGCAATGGGTGATCGAAGCCAATGCCAGCAATGGCCGCTTTGAATATTGTGCTTCCAGCGGCAAATATTCGAGGGGAGCGGCGGTGCATTTCCTGCTGACGCGGGAAGCGGCCTGGGGCATGGTCATCGAGAATCTCAACTGGAACTGGGTCAGGGATTCGCGAGGCGATGTGACCTATTGGGTCGATAATTACCGTTCGCGTGCCAGCGGCGCCAAGGCAACGGCGCCGACCCGGCTGCTGATTCCGCTGGCCGATTCGACACAGCTCTTCCAGGAGATCCGGGCCGGGCGGGTTCTCTATTTCCAGCCCCGCGGCAACAAGTCCTTCTCGGTTACCCTGAATGGTACGTCGTCGGCCCTGAGTGCGCTGATGCAATGCGTGGCGCGCTACCGCTAGATCGTCGAGAAGACGCGTCCGGCGTCCGGCTTCGACGCGTCTTCGCCATTCAAGGCTGGCGGCGAAACGTTGCGCTACCGTTTCGCCTATTGCCCTTCAGGATAGTCGGCACCCTCGGTCACTGCCGCCCAGGCGTCGAAGTCCTGTGCGAGCTGGGCGAGCTTGATGCGGGCGCCTTCGAGCGCCGCCTTGCCGAGCAACAGCCGCAGGGGCGGATTCTCGGCTTCGACGGCCTTGACGATCGCCTGGGCGGCTCGGACCGGATCGCCGGGTTGCTTGCCGCTATTGCCCCGGATCTGGCCCTGCCGGACGCCCGCCGTTTCGCGATAGGCCGCAATGGTCTGCGGTGCCTCATTGGCCGAGCGGCCCGCCCAATCGGTCCGGAACGGGCCTGGCTCGACGATCAGCACCTTGAGGCCCAGGGGCGCGACTTCCTGGGACAGCGATTCCGACAGGGCTTCGACCGCGAATTTGGTGGCGGTGTAGAAGCTGACGGAGGGCGGGGCGCGCAGGCCGCCGATCGAGGAGATGTTGACGATGGTGCCCGAACGCTGCTGGCGCATCGCTGGCAGCACCGCGCGCGTCATCGCCGTCAGGCCCCAGACATTGATGTCGAACATCTTGTGGACTTCGGCCAGGTCGCTCTCTTCGAGCGAGCCGAAATAGCCGATGCCGGCATTGTTCACGAGGACATCGATGCGGCCGAACCGGTCCAGCGCGACGGCGATGGCGGCGTCGATATCGGCCTGCTTCGTCACGTCGAGCTTGAGCACCAGCGCCGTATCGCCGAACTCCATGACGAAGTCTTCGAGCTGGGCGGGATTGCGGGCGGTGACGACGGTCGGATAGCCCAGCGAAAGCGTATGGCGCGCCAGCTCGCGGCCAAAGCCGGTGGAGCAGCCGGTGATGAACCAGACGGGCTTTGCAATTTCTGACATGACAATCTCTTTGGAAAGCAAAGGTAAGGCATCTTACATAGAACCAACACTCTTGCTCAATAACCGGGGTAAAAACATACAGGCCGTATAGCCTGTCTGATGAATAGTCGGCTCTTTATCGCATTTTTCAGCCTGGTCGGGCCAGCGTGATCTCCCGCCTTTCGGCATTGGCTCGGCCGGCGGCGTCGAGGCAGGCGATCAGGTGACGTGCATAGGCTCCACCGACGGGAACCGGCGCGCTTGCCTCGATGGCGGCTGCCATGGCCCGCCATTCGGCCTCGACCGCGCGCTGCATCCAATCCGGATCGGCGGAATGGGCGATCGGCGTCCAGCTGCCGCCGCGCCCGATCGAAACGCCGTTTTCGAAATCGATGCGCAGGGTGCCGTCCTCGCAGACGAGGTCCATGGCAAAGCTCACGGCGCCGTCGCGATAGCCGACGCTGGCAACCTGGCCGATGCGCCCATCCGCAAAGCGCAGCAGCATCAAGGCACTGTCATCGGCTTCCTGCTGGTGGAACCAGGTGCCGGAGAGAGCGCTCACCGCGGCGACCTCGCTGCCCATCAGCCAGACGAGGCGGTCGAGGGCGTGGATGCCGGCCGTCATCAGCATGCCGCCGCCGGAAGCGTGGGAAAGATGCCAGGGGCGCCGATTGGCTTCCATCCACAATTTGATCATCCAGCTCGAGCCGAGCACTGGCCCGCCGAGCGTGCCGCCGTCGAGGATCTCCCGGGCGACGAGGCAGGGGCGGGCGAAATGCATGACATGGCCGACCATCAGCTTGACGCTGGCCTTGGCCACAGCGGCGTTGATCGCATCGCATTCGGCCAGCGTCGGCGCCATCGGTTTTTCCAGCAGGACATGCTTGCCGGCCTGGGCCGCCGCCACTGCCATTTCAGCATGGAGATGATGGGGGGTGGCGATGACGACGGCGTCGACCGCGGAGTCGTCGAGCACGGCGCGCCAATCGGTGTGGGCATGGCCGCCATGTTCGTGGGCGAACACCCGGGCGGCTGCGGCGTCTTCCCGGCATATGGCCGCGACACGCAAGCCCTGCGTCGCGGCAATCGCCCTGGCGTGAACCGCGCCGAAATGGCCGGCCCCGATGATGCCGATACCGATCATGCCGCTGCCCTCTCATAGGCTTCGTCGATCAGCGTCATGGCCCGCCAATAGTCTTCGATCCCGACGAGAGGAGCGTCGCCGCGTGCCAGCCGGGCCAGCGTATCCGCCATGAAGGCCTTGTAGCGCTCACCGGGCAGCAAGGGCGGTTCCTCGCGCGTGGCCGCATCGTCGAGCGTCGTGATGCGGCAATGGTCCCCGTGGTCGACGAGATAGGCGTTCGCGCTGGAGACGCGCCATTCGAAGTCGCCGCCCGGTGCCATCGAGGCATAGGTATAGCCGGCCTCCACCGTGACGATCAGTCCCCGGTCGCTGCGCAGGGTGAGGACGGCGTAGTCTTCGACGGCCTCGCCATGGAGATGGCCGAGGGAGCTGGAGACCAGTTCCAGGCCGTCATCGCCTGCCAGGGCGAGCGCGGCGTCGACGCCATGGATGCCGAGATTGCGCAGGGCGCCGCCGCCGCTGGTCTGCGGTGCCAGCAGCCAGGGCACGCCGTCGATCCGGTAGCGCTCCGGCGGCCCGTTCACGATGCGGAACTGGGCGTGAGAGAGCTCGCCGAGCCGGCCGGTAGCGGTCAGTTCGGCGATGCGCGGCCAGATCGGGCTGCAACGATTGGGAAGCGGCACGGCGATGAAGGCGCCCCGCCGGCCACGCTCCCTGAGCGGTTCGAGTTCGGATGCCTTCAGCGCGGCCGGCTTTTCCAGCATCACGGCAAGTCCCGCGTCGACAAGTGAGATTGCGCGCTCGACCAGGCCCGCCGGCCTGCCCATCAGCACCACCAGGTCCGGCCGAGTTGCGGCAAGACCATCGAAAGAGGTGTGGGATTCGAGACCGTTCGCCCGGGCAAAGCGCGCCGCGACGTCGGCGTCCTCGTCCCATACCCCGGCAATGGTCGCGCCGGCTTCCTGGGCGGCCTCCCGATGCATGGCCGCATGCCAATGTCCAACACCGGCCAGGGCGACGCGCATGGCCATTTCCTCCGTCCTCCAAAGATTGACTTGACAGATATCCTACAAGTCAATCACTATCAAGCCACGGACAACGAGGGCTGGTGGCTGTGGATGCGGCAGGGGCAGGCAAGGTGAAGTCGATCAAGCCGCTCGACCGGCCGCCGCTCCTGCATGTTTCCGTGCAGGAGAGCCTGAAGAGCTACATTGCCGACAACCAGCTCGGGCCCGGCTCGGCGCTGCCGCCGGAAGGGTTCCTCGCCCAGCAATTGGGTGTCAGCCGCAATTCGGTGCGCGAGGCGATCAAGGCGCTGGAGTCGGTCGGTATCCTGGAGACGCGCCGTGGCATCGGCGTCTTCGTCAAGGCCTTCTCCTTCGCGCCATTGCTCGACAATCTCGCTTATGGCCTGGGCGGGGCCCTGCGCGAGGTCGAGGAGGTGCTGGAGATCCGCCGCGTGCTCGAGGTCGGCTTGATCGCCAAGACGGTCGCGCTGATCGGCGAGGACGACATCGAGGAATTGCGCCAGACGGTCGAGCAGATGCGGCAGGCCGCCGAGCGCAACCAGAGCTTTGCCGCCGAGGACCAGCGTTTCCACAATCTGCTGTTCCGCTGCCAGGACAATCGCATGCTGACCAGCCTGATCGATGTGTTCTGGCTCGCCTTCTACAAGGCATCGGATTTCGTCAACCTGGCCAATATCGATCCGCTGGCCACCTGGCAGGACCATTACGACATCTATGCCGCCGTGGCGGCGCGGGACGTCGAGGCCGCTCGCAGCCGGCTCGACCAGCATTATGACGGCATCGCCCGCCTGCTTGCGACCAGGAAGACAGCGCCGACGCCCGACTGAGAGGCCTGCGGCACGACCAGACAAGAAGAGACGAGGGGAGAAATCATGGCACTGAGGAAGATCGCGCTCGCGCTTTTGGCCGCGACGATCATGGCAATGCCCGCTGCCAAGCCAGCCCGGGCCGCGGATGGCACGGCGATAACGGGGGCTTTTGATGTCGGCCCGGGCGGGTTCCAGGGCAATTTCAACCCGCTGGCGGCTACCGGCGGCTTCACCTGGCTCAATCTCTATTTCGAGCCTCTGGTCATTTATGACGGCAGACTGGAGAAGATCGAAGGGGCGCTTGCCGCCAAGTTCGAGGTTGGCGCCGACCGGCTCTCCTACAGCTTCACCCTGGCCGATACCAAATGGCATGACGGCCAGCCCTTCACCTCGGCCGACGTGAAATTCACCATCGAGACGGCCAAGAACGGCGCGACAGGTTCGGTCTTCGCCGCCCGCCTCAGCGCGATCCAGGCGATCGAGACCCCCGACGCCCATACGGTGGTCCTGAAGCTGTCGGCCCCGAATGCCGGCCTGCTCGACACGCTGACCCAGTTGATGATGCTGCCTCAGCACGCGCTGAAGGATATTGCGGCCGAGACGCTTGCCAAGAACCCCTGGTGGTCGAAGACGCCAATCGGCACCGGCCCCTACAAGTTCTCGCGCTATGTCACCGACCAATATGTCGAGCTCGCCGCCAATGACGAGTATCGCGGCGGCAAGCCGGTGACGGGCCGCATCATCAACCGCTACTTCGCCAATACGGCCGCGGCCGTGGCAGCCCTGCGCGCTGGGGAGATCAGCTTCAGCTATGTGGAGGCCGATGACGCTGCCTCCTTCAAGGGCAACGAGGCCTATCGCGTCATCGACGGCAATTCCTTCGTGGTCAATTATCTCGGCTTCAACCAGGAAGCGCCTTTGTGGAAGGACCTCAAGGTGCGCCAAGCCGTGATGCACGCCATCAATCGCGACGCGATCGTTCAGAGTCTCTATGGTGGGGCTGCCAAGGTCGCCAATTGCGGCTATGTCGCCGACCGGCTGCAGCCCGCCGGCCTCGATCCCTATGCCTATGATCCCGAAAAGGCCAAGCAATTGCTGGCCGAGGCCGGCTGGGACAAGATCAACGGCGACAAGCCGATCACCCTGCTGACCTATTACAACACGCCGCAGGCCACCAATGTGCTCGCCGCCATGCAGGCCATGCTGTCCCAGGTCGGCATCAACGTGGTGCCGCGCGCCGTCGATACGCCGACCTATAACGGCACCATCTACGCTCAGAAGCCGGACTGGAACCAGTTCCCGCTCGTCTATGCCGGCCTGCGCAACGGCCCGGATCCCGGCGGCCTCAACATGGGCCTCAACGAGAAGCAGATCCCGCCGCAGGGCGCCAATTTCCTGCGCATCAGGATGCCTTCGGTGAGCGGGGCCTTCGATGCGGCCTTGAACGAAGCCGATGATGCCAAGCAGGCCGAGCGCTACCAGGCGGTGTGCAAGGCGATGAATGCCGATTTGCCCTGGGCGACGCTCTGGGTCGCCAATCGCTATGGCGTGGCGTCCAGCAAGCTGAAGAACTTCGTCTGGCTGCCGGCGCCTGGTGGTGGGCCCTATGCGGCGCATCCGGAGAAATGGGCGGTGGAATAGGGAGGCGCGACAAACCTTCTCCCCTTGCGGGAGAAGGTGCCCCGAAGGGGCGGATGGGGGGGAGAAACGCGACTTAGCAAGGCATCTGCTTGCACCCCTCATCCGTCATTGCTTCGCAATGCCACCTTCTCCCGCGAGGGGAGAAGGTTAGCCGCGCCTGTCTGATCGCGCCCACCACGAGGAACGCCATGCTGCGCTACTACCTCAATCGCCTGCTGGTCGGGGCGGCCATGCTTGTCGCCTTGAGCCTGCTGGTCTTCATACTGCTGCGCCTGGCGCCTGGCGACCCGATCGATGCCTATATCAATCCGAATGTCGCGATGTCGCAGGAGGACATGGCGGCGGTGCGCAGCCGGCTCGGCCTCGACCAGCCCTTGCCCGTGCAATATGCCGCCTGGCTCGCCAGCGCGGCCAGGGGGGACCTCGGCTTCTCGCTGCAGCGCAATGGTGACACCGTGCTCGGCCTGATCGGCGAGCGTATCGGGCCGACGCTCTTGCTGATGGGGGCGGGGCTGGCGATCGCCATCGTCATCGGCATCGCCACGGGCATTCTCGGGGCCGTCAGGCGTAACTCGCCGACGGATGTGGGCCTGTCGATCGCCGCCTTCTTCGGCATCTCCAGTCCCGCCTTCCTGACGGCCCTGGTCGGTCTCTACGTCTTCTCGGTGCTGCTGCGCTGGGCACCATCGGGCGGCATGCTCACCCCGGGCGCGCCCTTCTCGATGGGGGACCTGCTGCGCCATCTCATCCTGCCGGCTTTGCTGCTCTCGATCGGCCATGCCGCGCTGATCATGCGCTATATGCGCGCTTCGCTGCTGGAGGTGCTCAACCAGGACTATGTGCGCACCGCCCGCGCCAAGGGGGTCAAGGAATTCTGGGTCATCGTCAAGCATGCGCTGCGCAACGCCCTCTTGCCGGTGGTCACGCTGATCGGCTCGACCATCGGCATCGCCGTCGGCGGCGCGATCTTCCTGGAAAGCGTGTTCAACTGGCCCGGCATGGGGCTGCTGCTGGTCAATGCGGTGTCGACCCGCGACTATCCGGTGATCATGGGGGCGACCCTGGTGGTGGGCGCCTGCGTCATCCTCGTCAACATCCTCACCGACGTCGCCTATGCGGCCGTCGATCCGCGCATCAAGGTTGCCTGAGATGGCGGTTTCGACACAGCTCCAGTCCCGCGGCAACGGCCCGCTCGCACGGGCGATGAGGCGCTTTGCCGCCAACAATGTCACGCTTGTGGGCTTGGCGATCCTGGTGGTCATGCTGGCTTTGGTGGTCTTCCATCCCTGGCTGCTGCGCTACAAGCCCAACGACATCGATCTCCTGGCCATCAACAAGGGCCCGAACGCCGCCCACTGGTTCGGCACGGATGGTGTCGGGCGCGATATTCTCGCGCGCGTCCTGCGCGGCGGGCGTATCTCCCTGCTGGTGGCAGGCAGCTCGGTGGTGATCTCGCTGGTCATCGGCTATGTCGTCGGGGCGCTCGCCGCCATGGCGGGGCGCCTCGCCGATGCGGTGATCATGCGGCTGGTCGATCTCGCCATGACGCTTCCGCCGGTGATCCTGCTCCTGGTGATCGCCTCGATCACCGGCGCGGGCATCCTCTCCACCATCGCCGTGATCTCGCTGCTGTCCTGGCCGGTGCTGGCGCGTATGGTGCGGGCGCGGTTGATGGAACTGCGCGAGCGCGATTTCGTCATCGCCGCACGCGGCATGGGGGCCTCGCTCGGCCATCTGCTCTGGCGTCATGGCCTGCCGAACACCATCGACATCCTCGTCGTCTATGCCGCGCTGCAATTTGCCGCCGCCATCCTGCTCGAAGCGGGCCTGTCCTTCCTCGGCCTCGGCATCCCACCGCCGGAAGCGAGCTGGGGCAACATGCTGAACGCCGCCCGCAGCACCGTCGTGCTCGAGCAATATCCCTGGCAATGGCTGTTTGCCGGTGGCGCCCTCGTTCTCACCGTGCTCGCCATCAATTTCGTCGGCGACGGCCTGCGCGATGCCTTCGATCCCCGTTCCGAACTCAACTGATTGCTAGAAAAGGTCCGCCATGTCCTCCGCATCCCCCTTGTTCCCATCCCCTTTGTTTCATGGCGTCGTGCCGCCGGTCGTCACACCCCTGACCGCCGATCTCCAAGTGGATTATCCTTCCTTCGCCCGGGTGATCGAACATCTGATCGCCGGCGGCGTGCATGCCCTCTTCGTGCTGGGATCGACCAGCGAGGTCGTCTTCCACGACGAGGCCACGCGCCGGAAGGCGCTGGAATTCGCCGTCGACAGGGTCAATGGCCGGGTGCCGGTGCTGGCCGGCGTCGTCGATCCCACCACCGATCGCGTCATCGCCCATGCCCGCACCGCGCAGTCGATCGGGGTGAGTGCGGTGGTCGCCACCGCGCCCTTCTATGCCCGCACCAGCGCGCCGGAGGTGATCGACCATTTCCGTTACCTGCGCCAGGCCATCGACGTGCCTGTGGTCGCCTATGACATCCCGGTCTGCGTGCATTTCAAGCTCGACCGCCACACTGTGGTGACGCTGGCCCGCGAGGGTAGCATCGTCGGCCTGAAGGATTCCAGCGGCGACGACGGCAATTTCCGCTATGCCCTGATGGATCTCGCCGACCGGCCCGAGATCATGATGATGACGGGCTCGGAAATCGTCTGCGACAGTGCCCTGCTGATGGGGGCCCACGGCATCGTGCCCGGCCTCGCCAATGTCGATCCCGCCGGCTATGTCCGGCTCTACGACCTCTGCCGCAAGGGGGACTGGGCGGGCGCGCGCCACGAGCAGGAACGCCTCTGCCGCCTGTTCGAGATGGTCTGGGTCGCGGCCCCCCGCGTCAGCGCCGGCTCGGCTGGCGTCGGCGCCTTCAAGACGGCGATGCGCCGGCTCGGCATCATCGAAACCAATGAGATGGCACGTCCGCAGCGGGCTCTGAACGAAGCCGAGGCGGCCACGATCGAGACGATCCTGCGCCAGACCGGGCTGCTGGGCTGAGCATGACGATGGCCGCGCAGCCCATCCTCGCCATCGAAGGCCTGAACACGGTGTTCCGCGTCAGCGGGCGCGAGGTGCCGGCCGTGTCGGATCTCGACCTCGCCATCAGTGTCGGCGAAACACTGGCGCTGGTGGGCGAGTCCGGCTCCGGCAAGTCGGTGACCGGCCAGTCGATCATGGGATTGCTGCCGGGCAGGATCGCGCGGGTGTCGGGGGGCAGGATGCGGTTTCGCGGCCGGAGCGGCGCCGTGCGCGATCTCACGACGCTCGATGCCGAGGAGCGCCGGCACATCCGCGGCAACGAGATCAGCATGATCTTCCAGGAGCCGATGACCAGCCTCAATCCAGTCTATAGCATCGGCGACCAGATCGCCGAGCCCATCCGCGTGCACAAGGGCCAGCCGCGCAAGGCGGCCATGGCCGCGGCCGTCGGGCTGCTCGACAAGGTGGGCATTCCCGATCCCGCCGGCCGGGCCCGCCAATATCCGCACGAGCTCTCCGGCGGCATGCGCCAGCGGGCCACCATCGCCATGGCGCTCGCCTGCGATCCCGTGCTGCTGTTCGCCGACGAGCCGACCACGGCGCTCGACGTCACCATCCAGGCCCAGATCCTCGACCTCCTGCAGCGCCTGCAGGCGGAGAACGGCATGGGGGTGTTGTTCGTCACCCATAATCTCGGTGTCGTCGCCGAGATCGCCCATCGTGTCGCGGTGATGTATGCCGGCCGCATCGTCGAGCAGGGGCCCGTCCGCGAGGTCTTCCGGCGCCCGCGGCATCCCTACACCAAGGGCCTGCTCGCTTCGGTGCCGCGACTGGGCGAGGCGACCCGGCTGAAGAAGGCCGGCGGACGGCTGGCCGCCATTCCGGGCGCCGTCCCCAGCCTTGCCGCCATGCCGCAGGGCTGTGCCTTCGCTCCCCGTTGCTCCCTGGCCCTGCCGGCCTGCCGCGAGGCCATGCCCGCACTGGCGGAAGTCGGACCGGATCATGCCAGCCGCTGCATCCGTTCGCAGGAGTTGTGAGATGGAAACGTCCCTTTCCGGCTCGCCGCTGCTTCAGGTACGCGGGCTTGCCAAGCAGTATGGCAGCGGTTTCGGCCGTGCCGCGCCCGTCCGGGTGCTCGACGACATTTCCTTCGAGGTGAAACGCGGCGAGGTCGTCGGGTTGGTCGGCGAATCCGGCTCCGGCAAGACCACGATAGGGCGCTCGATCCTGCGGCTGATCGAGCCGAGCGCCGGCGAGATCCTGTTCGAGGGCAGCGACATCGCGCGCCTGTCGGCCGGGGACCTGCGCCGCCAGCGCCGGCGCATGCAATATATCTTCCAGGACCCCTTCGCCAGCCTGTCACCGCGCATGACTATCGGCGAGATCCTGACGGAAGGGCTGAACATCCAGGCGATCGGCACGCGCCGCGAACGCCTCGACAGGGCCCGCGCCGCCCTCGAAGCCGTCGAGCTGCCGCCCGATGCCCTCGATCGCTATGCCCACGAATTCTCCGGCGGCCAGCGCCAGCGCATCGGCATTGCCAGGGCGCTGATCCTCAAGCCGGACCTGATCGTCGCCGACGAGCCGGTCTCCGCGCTCGACGTCTCGATCCAGGCCCAGATCGTCAATCTCCTGCGCGATCTGCAGGCCCGTCTCGGCCTGACCATGCTGTTCATCTCGCACGACCTGGCCGTGGTGGAGTTCATCGCCGACCGCGTCATCGTGCTCTATCTCGGCCGCATCATGGAGATCGCCCCCTGCGACCGGCTCTACGAGGCACCCAGGCACCCCTATACAAGGGCGCTGCTGTCGGCGATCCCCGAGCCGGACCCGGATCGGCCGCGCCAGCGCCAGATCCTGAAGGGTGACATTCCCTCCGTTGCCAATCCCCCCTCGGGCTGCGTCTTCCGTACACGCTGCCCGCACGCTATCGAGGCCTGCGCCCGCGAAATCCCCAAGCTCGAGGAAGTCGAGCCAGGCCACTTCAAGGCCTGCATCCGGCAGGACATCAGCCTATGACCCTTCGCGGCAATTGGGCCACGCTGCTGCTGCCGATCGCCACCGACGACGCGATCGATTTCGGCCATCTCGGCGAGGAGATCGACCTCCTGATCGCTGCGGGTGTCGATGGCATCTACTCCAACGGCACGGCCGGCGAGTTCCACAACCAGACCGAAGCTGAATATGAGGCGGTCCAGGCGCTGCTGGCGAAAAAATGCCGGACGGCCAGCATGCCCTTCGTGATCGGTGCCTGCCAGGGCGATCCCCGCCAGTCGCTGGAGCGGGTGCGGCGGGCAACTGGGCTGCAGCCGGCGGCGATCCAAATCATCCTGCCGGACTGGTGGCCGGTGACGGACGAGGAGGCCATCGATTTCCTGGCGATGATGGCGGAGGCGGCGCGGGGCCTGCCGCTGGTGCTCTACAATCCACCGCATGCCAAGCGCGTCCTGTCGCCAGAGATACTCGGCCGGTTCATCGCAGCGGTACCGGTCGTCAAGGCGATCAAGCTCGCCGATGGGGATGACGCCTGGTATGCGGCCGCACGCCGGCATCTGGCCGGCGTCGCGCTCTTCGTCCCCGGCCATCATCTCGCCACCGGCATCAAGGCGGGCGTGGCGGCTGGCGCCTTCTCCAACGTGGCCTGCCTCAGCCCCCGCGGCGCGCAGGCCTGGACCGACAGCATGGCCGCTGACATCGAGGCCGCCCTCGATCTGGAGTGTCGGCTCTGCCGCTTCATGGACGAGCACATCGT
Source organism: Labrys sp. 22185 (assembly GCF_052045555.1). Lineage (NCBI taxonomy): Bacteria > Pseudomonadati > Pseudomonadota > Alphaproteobacteria > Hyphomicrobiales > Xanthobacteraceae > Labrys > Labrys sp. 22185. Next base: position 103,977 of record NZ_JBQEPH010000001.1, read on the forward strand.
GCCGTTCCGGCGCGATCACGGCTATTCCAACGCTGCATTGGACAAGCTCCTGGCCGCCATCGGGAACTGGGGCCCCGTCGGCCCACGCCTGAGGCGGCCCTATCGCTGGATTGCCGAGAGCGAGGCGGAGCGATTGCGCCCTATCGCCAGAGCGCTCCTGCCGGAGCTGTTCGAGGCGTAGCATCCTGGGATCGCCGGCTTCTAGCCGGCATCTTCCTCTCCTGGTTCCAAGAGCCGGCTGGAAGCCGGCGGTCCCAGGGATCAACCCAGTTTCTTCTCCAGCTCCGCGTAAAGCGCGCTCTGCGGCTCGAAAACGAAATCGAGATTGGTCACCGCGATCGAGGCGGCGCCTTGCGCCGTAAGCCAGGCCGCAAAGTCGAACAGCTGGCCGGCCGGCACCAGGAAGGTGAGGGGCTGGCCCGGGGCCGGCAGACCGAAGGGGGCGCCGGCACCGAAGAGCTCGCCGGCATCCCGCAGATGCTGCTGGTTGACGCCGCGCAGGATGCAGCGGATCTCACGCTGGGCGCTGCCCTTGGCCTTGGCGGCAAGGCGACCGAGCATGGCGGCCGCGCCGGCGCGGGCCCGCTCGTTCCAGTCGGCTCCGAGCGAAGCCACCAGATTGGCCTGGCTTTTCAGCATGATGCCGTCCTCGATCACCTTCAGCGCATTGGCGGTGAGGGTGGAGCCGGTGGTGGTGATGTCGACGATGAGATCAGCCGCTCCGGAGGCCGGTGCACCTTCGGTGGCGCCCAGGCTCTCGACGATCAGATAGTCGGCCACGCCATGCGCCGAGAAGAAGGCGCGGGTGAGGTTGATATATTTGGTCGCGACCTTGAGGCGACGGCCATGGCGCTGGCGAAAGCTTGCGGCGACGTCCTCGATGTCGGCCATGGAGCGCACGTCGATCCAGGCCTGCGGCACCGCGACCACGACATTGGCCTGGCCGAAGCCGAGCGGCTGCAGCAGGGTGACGCGTTCGTCGGCGCGCGCAATGTTCTCGCGCACCAAATCCTCGCCGGTGACGCCGAAATGGATGGCGCCCGAGGCGAGCTGGCCGGCGATCTCGGAGGCGGAGAGGAACAGCACCTCGACATCGTTCATGCCGGGCACGGAGCCGCGATAGTCGCGCGCACCGCGCTCCTGCACGAAGCGGATGCCGGCGCGTTCGAAGAAGGACGTGCAGTTTTCCTGCAGCCGGCCCTTGGACGGAATGCCCAGAAGCAGCGGGGAAAGGGCAGGGTTGTTCATCATGCGTCTCCGCCAAACCGGTCGAGCCAGATCGAGCAGCCAACCGCCGGTACGGCCTCGGCAGCGCCGAGCTGCGCCATCAGCTGGTCGTAGCGTCCGCCGCCGACGCGGGCGGCGGCTTCCGGTTCGGCCGGATCGGTGAGCTCGAAGACGAAGCCGGTGTAATAATCGAGGCGGCGGCCGAAGCCGGTGGCGAATTTGATGGCGGTCACTTCGATGTCGCGGGCGGCGAAGAAGCCGGTGCGTTCGTCGAAGGCATCGAGGGCCGCGTTGAGGTCGAGCCTGGCTTCGCCGGCAATGGCGCGCAGTTCGGCGCTGGCACTGTCGGGATCGCCGCTGACCGCAAAGATCCGCCGGGTGATCGCCACCTTGTCGGCATCGACGCCGAGGCCGGAAGAGAGCGCCGCCTGCTCCAGGAAGCGGTCGGCGATCTCGTCGACGCTGCGCCCGCCGATCGGTTGGATGCCGGCGATCGACAGCAGATCGGCGACGGCGGCACGGGCTGCGCCCGGGTCCGAGCCTTCCAGGGCCGCCAGGAAGCCGGCATAGGCTGCGGCACCGTTCTTGGGGGCGGCGCTGCCGAGGCGAGCCAGATCCTCGTCGAGATCCTTGGAACGCCTGAGGTCGCTGGCCAGGCGCCGCCGCCAGACCGGCGGCAGGTCGAGCGCGTCGAGCATGGCGGTGACGATGCCGGCATCGCCCATGCGGATGACGGGCTTCACGAGGCCGAGATCGCGGGCGGCTTCCAGGGCGATGGCCAGCATTTCGGCATCGGCGGCCGGCTTGTCGCCGCGGCCGAAATTCTCGAAGCCGGCCTGCAGGAACTCGCTCGGGCCGTCGGTGCGGAAGCGGAAGACCGGGCCGCGATAGGCATAGGCACCCACCCCACCGGCCTTCACGGCTTTGAGATGATGCAGCGACACCGGAATGGTGAAGTCAGGCCTCAGGCAAAATTCCTGCCCCTCGGCATCGGTGGTCAGGAAGGCGCGGCGGCGCATGTCCTCGCCGAGCAGATCGAGGAACAGGCCCGCCGGCTGCAGGATCGGCGGGTCGACCAGCTGATAGCCCGAGCGCGAGGCGAGCGCGTCGAAGGCTTCATAGGCGGGATGGGGCATGCCGGCGGTCCATGGTGAATGTCGGGGGTCTTCTAGCAGGGCAGGCGACGAGGTGCGACTGGAAAGGGCAAACGAGGTTTATGCTGGAGCGCGGACATCCTGTCCGCTCTTGGA
>NZ_JBQEPH010000001.1:106481-554981 GCF_052045555.1 Labrys sp. 22185
CCGCGCTCCAAATTACCCCAGCATCTCCTTCAAGACCTTGACCAGCTCGGCCCGCGGCACCTGGCGCTGGGCGACCCTTGCCTCGCGCCATTCGCTGTTGTCGGCAATGGCCTTGGCCATTTCGGCACCGAGCGCGAGGTCCTTGAGCTGGACCTCGCCCTTCTCGGCCTCGTCCGAGCCCTGGATCACCGCGACCGGTGCCTTGCGGCGGTCCGCATATTTGAGCTGGGCCTTCATGCCGGAACCGCCGAGATAGACCTCGGCGCGGATGCCGGCCTGGCGCAATTCGCTGGCCATGGCCTGGTAGTCGGGCAGGCGCGCCTGATCCATCACGCAGACCACGACGGGGCCGGCGACGCCGGCGGTGTCGACGCGGCCGAGGGCGGTCAGGGCCGAGAGCAGGCGCGAGACGCCGATGGAAAATCCGGTTGCCGGCACGGGCTCGCCGCGGAAGCGGGCGACGAGGCCGTCATAGCGTCCGCCGCCGGCGACCGAGCCGAAGCGCACCGGCCGGCCCTGCTCATCCTTGACCTCGAAGGTGAGCTCCACCTCATAGACGGGGCCGGTGTAATATTCGAGCCCACGCACGATCGAGGTGTCGATCAGGATGCGGTCAGTGCCATAGCCGGACTTCTCGACCAGTTCGGCGATGCGGGCGAGTTCCTCGACGCCATCGCTGCCGGCAGTCGAGCCCGAAACCAGCGGGCGGATGCGCGCCAGCGTGTCGGCGTTGGAGCCGCTTTGTCCCGCCACATAGTTGAGGATGGTCTGCGCCTGGCTGTCGTCGAGCCCGGCACCCTTGGTGAAATCGCCGGACTCGTCCTTGCGGCCGGTGCCCAGCAGCGCCCTCACGCCCTCCAGGCCGAGCCGATCGAACTTGTCGATGGCGCGAAGCACCGTGAGGCGGCGGCCGGCATTCTCGTCACCGGCGAGGCCGATCGCCTCCATGATGCCGTCGAGCACCTTGCGGTTGTTGACCCGCACCACATAGGAGCCGCGGGGAATGCCGAGCTTTTCCATGGTGTCGGCGGCCATCATGCAGATCTCGGCATCGGCCGCGACCGAGGCCGAGCCCACGGTATCGGCGTCGAACTGCATGAACTGGCGGAAGCGGCCGGGACCAGGCTTCTCGTTGCGGAAGACATAGCCGGCCCGGTAGCTGCGATAGGGCTTGGGCAGGGCGTCGAAATTCTCGGCGACATAGCGGGCCAGCGGCGCCGTCAGATCATAGCGCAGCGACAGCCACTGCTCGTCGTCGTCCTGGAAGGAGAACACGCCCTCGTTCGGGCGGTCCTGGTCGGGCAGGAACTTGCCGAGGGCGTCGGTATATTCGACGAAAGGCGTTTCGACCGGGTCGAAGCCATAGCGCTCATAGACTTCCTGGATCACCGAAACCATGGCGCGCGTCGCCGCGATCTCGCCGGCATTGCGGTCGACGAAACCGCGTGCCTGCCTTGCCTTCAATTTCTGCTTCTTATCGCCGGACATCGCTGCAAACCTTCAAAATTCTTGCCGCTGTTTAGGCAGCAAAACCGGTTGGGGCAAGAATGGAATGCAGGATTGTCATTGTTGCACCGATTGTAAGCTGGCTGAAAGCTGGCTGCTTTATGCCTAGGACCGAGCCCTCCCGCATATCCGCTTGCGAGAAGGAGGAGGGACAGGAAACGTAACAGGAGAGACCATGCCGAGCAGACGCACCTTGCTTGCCGCCGCCGCCTTTGCCGCCATCATCGGGCTGGCGCCCGCCGCACAGGCCGCCGAGAAGATCGTCATCGTGGTCGGTGGTTATGAAAAGCAGATCTACCTGCCGGCCAAGCTTGCCGAGAGCCTGGGCTATTTCAAAGATGAAGGGCTCGACGTCGAGCTTCTCAACGATACCGCTGGTGTCGATGCCGAGACGGAGATGCTGGCCGGCACCGTGCAGGGCGTGGTCGGCTTCTACGACCACTGCGTCGACCTGCAGGGCAAGGGCAAGTTCGTGCAATCGGTCGTGCAGTTCAGCCAGGCGCCGGGCGAGGTCATCCTGGCTTCGAGCAAATATCCGGACATGAAGTCGGCCGCCGATTTCAAGGGCAAGGATGTCGGGGTCACCGGACTTGGCTCCTCTACCAACTTCCTCACGCTCTATCTCGCCGAGAAGGCGGGCGTGAAGGCGAACGAGTTCACCACGCTGCCCGTGGGCGCCGGTGCCACCTTCATCGCCGCCATGCAGCAGGACCAGATCCAGGCCGGCATGACCACCGAACCGACCATCGGCCGCATGCTGAAGTCCGGCGCCGCCCGCGTGCTGATCGACATGCGTACGGTCAAGGGCTCGGAAGAGGCCCTGGGCGGCACCTATCCTGCCGCCTCGCTTTATATGCCCACGGCCTGGGTCGAGAAAAACAAGGATGAGGTCCAGAAACTCGCCAACGCCTTCGTGAAGACCTTGCGCTTCATCAACACCCACACGGCCGCCGAAATCACCGAGAAGATGCCGAAGGAATTCTACGGCGACGACAAGGACGGCTACATCAAGGGCCTGGAAGCGGGCAAAGGCATGTTCACGGCCGATGGCGTAATGCCGGAGGACGGCCCGAAGACGGTGCTGGCAGTCCTGCAGAGCTTCAAGAAGGAATTGCAGGGCAAGCAGATCGACCTCTCCAAGACCTTCACCACCGAGTTCGTGAAGAACGTAAAGTAGGCGGACGGCCTTTTCCGGGAGCAGCAGCCGTACATGGGCAGCTGTTCCCTGGCTCCGGCATGCAGGTTGCTGCGTTCCCGCCAAGATATGCCAAGCCTTCGTGCCGTTCCGGCCAGATCACGAAACACTTCGTCCTATCCCGCGGCTTTTCCCCCAAGGAGGAAAGCATGAGTCAAGCTGTGCCCATGGCGTCGGCCTCCTCGCCCGCCATCGAACTCATCAACGTCACGCGCCGCTTCGTCACCCCGACCGGCAAGTCGATGACGGCGATCCGCGATTTCTCCATGACGGTCGAGCGCGGCGAGTTCGTCGCCGTGGTCGGGCCTACGGGCTGCGGCAAGTCGACCACGCTCAACCTCGTCACGGGCCTCGCCCGGCCGAGCGCCGGCGAGGTCCGCGTGATGGGTGGAGCGGTCAATGGTATCGACCCCAGTGTCGGCTTCGTCTTCCAGGCCGATGCGGTCTTCCCCTGGCGCAACGTCATCGACAACGTCGCGGCGGGGCCGATGTTTCGCGGCGTGTCGAAGCGCGAGGCCTATGCCAAGGCACGGGAATGGCTCGCGCGCGTCGGCCTGCCCCGTTTCGAGAACCACTATCCCCACCAGCTCTCCGGCGGCATGCGCAAGCGCGTCGCTTTGGCGCAGACCTTCATCAACCAGCCCAAGATTCTCCTGATGGACGAGCCCTTCTCGGCGCTCGACGTGCAGACCCGCGTCGTCATGCACGATGTGCTGCTGAAATTGTGGGGCGAATCCAAGGCCTCCGTCGTGTTCGTGACCCATGATCTCGACGAGGCCATCGCGCTGGCCGACAAGATCTATGTACTCACCGCCGGCCCGGCCACGGTCAAGTCCGTCTACACGGTCGACCTGCCGCGCCCGCGCATCGTCGAGGAGATCCGCTACGACCAGCGCTTCATCGACTATTCCCGCCTGATCTGGAACGACCTGCGCGAGGAGGTCCAGACCTCCAACCGCCGCGCTTCCGAAGCTGCCTGAGAGGAGATGGACGATGAGCGATGCAGTACTTTCTCCCAAGGCTCCCGAATTCCGCCCCGGCACCTCAGACGCGGAAATCGAGGCAGCCGTCGCCAAGGCGGCGCGCTCCCGCCGCGCCTGGGTCCTGTTCTGGCGCCTGGTGCTTCTCGTCGCCCTGCTGGGCCTGTGGGAAGTCGCGGTTCGCCTGGAATGGATGACCGACCTCGCTTTGGGCATGCCGAGCACCGTGGTGGTGCGCCTGTGGCAGTGGATCACCGAAGGGGCCAATGGTACGCCGCTCTGGTATCATTTGTGGGTGACCGTCGAGGAGGCCACCATCGGCTTCGTGTTCGGCTCCATCGCCGGCGTGCTCGTGGGCGTGGCGCTCGGGCGCAACGCGTTCCTGGCCGATATCTTTTCGATCTACATCAAGGTCTTCAACTCGATCCCGCGCGTGGTCCTGGCGCCCGTCTTCATCATCATCTTCGGCCTGGGTATCGGCTCGAAAGTGGCGCTGTCCTTCGTGATGGTGTTCTTCCTGGTCTTCCAGAACGCCTTCCAGGGCGTGCGCGAGGCCGATCGCTCGCTGATCGCCAACGCCCAGATCCTCGGGGCCAGGCCCTGGCAGCTCACGCGGGCCGTGATCATTCCCTCCGCCATGAGCTGGATCTTCGCCAGCCTGCATGTCAGCTATTCCTTCGCCATCACCGGCGCCATCGTCGGTGAATTCGTCGGCGCCCGCCTCGGCATCGGCCAGCTGATCGCCATCGCCAAGGGCTCGTTCGACGGGCCGGGTGTGGCGGCCGCGATCATCATCATCATGCTGGTGGTGCTGGCGGCCGGTGCGCTGATGGGCCGTGTCGAGCAGAGTCTGGCCAAGTGGCGGCCCAAGCCTCTGTCCGATCACTGATTCGGAACACGGCATTCCTTATGGCGTGATGTTTCGAAAAGCGGGCGGGGAGCTGATCCCCGCCCGCTTTTTCCTTGCCGGTCTTCCGGCAGCCGGACAATGCCGGCATCACCCATCGAAGGCGGGCAGCAGGACCAGCACGGCCAGGCCCGGCGAGGGTACCCGGTCCTGCAGGGTGACGGTGCCCTCATGGGAGGAGACGATCTCCTTCACCACCGCCAGCCCCAATCCGGTGCCTTCGACACCGCTGGTCAGCCTCCGGTAGAAGCGCTCGAACACCTTCTCGCGCTCTTCCGCCGGGATGCCGGGGCCATTATCCTCCACCCGCAAGGCGACTCGCGCCCCGCCCGCTGCACGCAGCCGCACCGTGACCGTGCCGCCCTTGGGCGTGTAGCGCAGGGCATTTTCGATCAGATTGGTCGCAAGCTCGCGCAGCAGCGTGGCATGGCCGCTGACAGGCAGCGCGGCGGGAGCGCCGTCGAAGCCGAGGTCGATGTCGCGCTCCATGGCCATGATCGCGAGATTTTCCACGGCTTCGCGGCAGATGGCGTTGAAATCGACCTTTTCGCGATGAAGCAGCGTGCTTCCCTGTTCGGCGCGTGCCAGGCTGAGGAGCTGGTTGGACAGACGCGTCATGCCCTCCACGGTCGTGCCGATGCCCGTCAGGGCCTCATGCGCCGCCGCCACGTCGGAACCGCGCTTGCCGACGCCGATCTGCGCCTTCAGCAACGTCAGCGGGGTTCGCAATTGATGGGCGGCGTTGGCGATGAAGCGCCGTTGGGCGGCGACCTGGCGTTCGACCTGCGCCAGGGCCTCGTTGAGGGCCAGGACCAGGGGTCTCAGCTCGGTCTGGACAGGGGTCATGTCGAGCGGTTCCAGCGCGTGCGGGTCGCGGCGGCGCACCTCGTCGCGCAGGCGCAGGAGCGGCGCCAAGCCCCGGTGCAGGCCGAACAAGGCGAGCAACCCGGCAACGGCGACCAGCAGGACCTCGTCGCGCAGGGTTTTGAGCCATAGGCTCTTGACCAGCCTGTCATGGCCGCGCAGCGTCTGGCCGACGACGACCAGCGCTTCGCCGCCCCTGGTGGAGACCACCGGCTGGGAAAGGGCGACGGCGTAGACGGCCTCGCCGCGATGGGTGCCGGTGAAGTAGACGTGCTGGAAGCCGCTGGGTTGCCGTGGCGGAGGCAACGTCTCCGGATAGCCGGCCAGCAATTCGCCGCGCGGCCCGTTCACGCGGTAGATCACGCGGTCGCGGTCCTCGCTCGCGAACATTTCCAGGGCTGCCGGGGGGATGGGCGCCTGAAAGATGCCATCGCTTTCGCGGACGTTCTCCGCGATCATCCGCGCGGAGGCGAGCAGCATGCGATCGGTGACTAGGTCGGCGGTCTGGCGCGCGTTGCGATAGGTGGTCCAGACATTGAACGCCACCACCGCTGCCAGCGGCAGCAGCAGCCAGCCGAGCAGTTCCCGGCGCAGGCTGCGCGAATGCCAGCTAACCGGCATGGGTCTGCCGCAGCATGTAGCCGAGCCCGCGCAGGGTGACGATGCCGACGTCGCTGCCTTCGAGCTTGCGGCGAACGCGATGGACATAGACCTCGATCGCGCTGGGGCCGCCTTCGTCGTCGAAGCCGAAGACGTTCTCCACCAGCCGCTCCTTGGGGACGGGGCGCCCGGCACTCAGGAGCAGCGTCTCCAGCACCACATGCTCGCGTGGCGTCACCGGGAGGCTGGTGCCGGCGAGGCTGAAGCTGCGCGACTGGGTGTCGAAGGAGAGAGGGCCGAAGCTGACGACCTGCTCCAGCGTGCTGCGGCCCCGCCGCAATTGCGCGCGTATCCTGGCCTCGAGTTCCTCGACTTCGAAGGGCTTGACGAGATAGTCGTCTGCCCCGCTGTCGAGGCCGCGCACACGGCTGGAAAGTGCATCATTGGCGGTGAGGATCAGCACGGGAGTCCGGTTTCCCCGCCCCCTGAGGCGCCTGAGGACCTCGATGCCGTCGATCTCGGGCAGGCCGAGGTCGAGAATCACGAGCGCGTATTCCTGTGACTGCAACGCCACGTCGGCCTCGTCGCCGCGATAGACGCAATCCACCGTATATTTGCTCTGGCGCAGCAACCGGCTGACCCATTCGGAGAGGTCGCGATTGTCTTCCGCCAACAGAATGCGCATGGGCCGGGTCCGAACGGCTGAAAAGAAGTGCCGCAACTCTATGGGGTCTGCCGAGGCAAGAGCAAATGCTTCTCTTTACCGGCACGCGGGCATCTGCATTCGGCATGCCGATCCGCTGCCGCCGAGGGCTCTTGCCCGGACTCGAAAAGCAGGGAAGGGTGTCTGGAGAGAAGACGGCCAAACACACAACCGCGGGATCCGGCATGGGGAAGACGACGGCGAGGCGCCTAGTGATCATCGAGGCTCCCAGCAATCTCGGGCTGATGCCGCTGGGCGACGATGTGGAACCGGGAACGCGCCATGCTCCGGCGACGTTGCGCCAGCTCGGTCTGCACGACCGATTGGCGGTGGAGCGCGTCGTCACGGTAGAGCCGCCGGCCTATCGGCGCGACGATGAACGCAGGATCAACATCCGCAACATCGATGCCATTGCCGACTATTCCATCCGGCTGGCCGACGCCGTGGAGGAGGCGGTCGAGGCCGGGTGTTTTCCCCTCGTCCTCGGCGGCGATTGCAGCATCCTGATCGGCTCGATGCTCGGCCTGGCGCGGCAGCGTGAGGCCGGTCTCCTCTATGTCGATGGCCATACGGATTTCCACCTGCCCGAACAATCGGCGACGGGCGGCGGTGCCGGCATGGATCTGGCGCTGGTCACCGGCTGGGGGCCTTCAGCTCTGACGGATCTGGAAGGGCGCTGGCCCTATGTGACGACACGCCGGGTAGCAGCCCTGGCCAACCGCCATCACGAGGGCGCGCCTTCCGCTCCCATTCCCGATATCGCCGAGTCCGGTATGGTCTACAGGCCCCTGGAACAGCTTCGCGCCGAGGGGATTGAAGTCTGCGTCGACGCAGCCCTGAACGGCATCGATGCCGACCGGGAAGGGTTCTGGATCCATTTCGATGTGGATGCCGTCGACAGCAGGCTGATGCCGGCGGTCGACTCTCCGCAGGCGGACGGCCTCGACTGGGACGAGGCGGCGGTGCTGCTCACCACCGCCCTGAAACGCCGTGCTCTCGGTCTGCAGGTGACGATCTATGACCCCAGCCGCGATCCCGGACATGTCGCTGGAAAGGCCTTGATCGAATGGCTTGCCGAGATTCTGGCGACGGAAACCTGAACCTCGCCGGAGTAGAAGCGGTGGCTCAGCGGCGCCGCGTGACGATGTGCACGACATAGGTGAACACCACGAGAAGCGCGATCAGTCTGAGCCAATGCGTGATTCAAAGTCCGCCCGCGATGACCTCCAGAGTTTGACGAACTGAAGGCCGGCAGGCGTAGCGCCAAGGCGGCGGCCCGCTGCCGCCGTCTGGCCATCGCGCGAGACAGTTCCTATTTTTGTCATTATTGTTCTGTTTTTAAGCAATTTGGATTAAATCTTCGATCGGACCGATACAGATGCTCTCGGCTGGCGCCTTGATTCTAAGAACATAATTTCCATTTATGCGGTTTACATGACTTCATTCTCACGAATTTTTGCTAAGAAGGTACTAGAGATTGCCATTGTTGCGGCGATCTTGAGTATTCCTGATGTAATATTTTCTTGTTTTGGGTGGGATATTTCTCCGTTCAGGACGAGGGAATATTTTGTAACATTATTGTCATTTTCAGTGCTCTTCGCCCTCTCGGCCGGAACCTGGTTCAGAATACTCATCATCGTCCTGGTGTTCTTGAACCAGGCCATCTGGCTCAGTTCGCTCGTATATTTCGGAGCGCCGCTCACGCCCGAGCAGGTAAGGCTGTTTTTCAGCGACACGGCCGATTCGGTTTCGACCGGTTTGCAGGTCCAGAGTGAATTCCTGCTGCCTTTGCTCCTGGCGCTGGCGACGGCTGTCCTGCTCGCGGTGTTCACGCTGATCCGCCCGCTGCGGAGCGGTCGATCCTGGGCCTTTTCTCTCTTGCTCGTTGCGGCCCTTGGTGGCGTCGCGGCACGTTGGGAGCTGCACAAACTGCCGAGCGTGGTGCAGGCCAATGCCTATTCCGCCTCCTTCATTTCCAGCGCCAATGCTGGCGTCCTGGCCTATCGTGCGAGCCGGGCGCCCGCGCCGCCGGCTTCCCTGAATGGCCTGGCCGATCATGTCTTCGGCAAGGCCGAGGTGCCGGAGGGCCGGGCGACCGTCGTGTTCGTGATGGGTGAATCCATCAATCCGGTGCGGATGTCGCTGTTTGGCGCGGCCCGGCAGACCACGCCGCGCCTCGATCACCTGTTCAGAGAGCCGCCGGCAGGCTGGCGGATGTTCGCCAAGATAGGCTTTTCCGGCGGCGTGGCGACGCTGGCCAGCGTTCCCTCGGCCCTCAGGCTCGTCTACTTTCCCAATCTGGCGGAACGGCAGCCGGTGAACATTTTCGACATCGCCAAGGATGGCGATTTTGCAAGCTATTACTATTCGGCGCAGGCCATCCACACCATGCAGATCGCCGGCGGAGCCCGGTATGCCCGGCAGTCCAAGACGGTGGAGACCTATGACGAGACGGCCGAGAAGTCGGCCGAGGAGTCGCTTGCCGACGACGTCAAGGATGTGCCGCCGGCGGAGCGGCGCTTCATCTATGTCCACCAGCGGGCCGACCACGAGCCTTATCTCGACAATTGCAAGAAGTATGCGGGCGAGTTCCAGGTGTTCACGCCACCCGACGGCAGCGCGGACGAAGCGCGGCGCGCACGCTACGATACCGGCCTGCAGTGCTGGGACCGCAGCACCAGTGACATCATTGCCACGATGCTGGCCGAGAAGGACCCGGTCTATATCTTCGTCACCTCCGACCATAACGAGCTGATGGGCGAGGATGGGCTGTGGGGACACCTGATCCGCCATCTGCGCACGGCGGTGGTGCCGGTGATGCTGATGACCAACAGGCCGGATTCAGCGATCGCCAATGCCTTCCGCCAGCTCGACCGTCCCACCCAGTTCCAGCTCATGCAATTGACGGCGCAGGCGATGGGCAAGACCGTCGCAACCAGGGAATATGATCCGTCGGTCTTCTATGTGAACGGCACCATGCCCTTCGGCCAGGCCAAATATATGAAGGTCGAGCGCCTGCCGGACGACGAATATCGGATCTTTCACTATGCCAGCGACGGCTCGCCGGCCGAGCCGCCGGAACATCTCTCGCTGAAAGGGGTGCCCAAGGAACCCGGACATCTGGGGTCCTGAAGGCGACGGCGCTGGATTGCAAAAGCGCTCCGGTTTGGCTGAGGTCTTCATTTTGAGCGGGATTGGGAGTGTCAGCCGAGAGGCTGACACTTCGAAGAGATTGTCGCTAACGCCGCTGCCGGAAGAAATCCTGCAGCAAGGCACGCGACGCGGTGGCATGGATGCCTGAATAGACTTCTGGGCGATGGTGGCAGGTCGGTGAAGCGTAGAACTGCACGCCATTCTCCACCGCGCCGCCCTTGGGGTCGTCGCAGCCGAAATAGAGACGCCGGATGCGGGCGAAGGAAATCGCTGCGGCGCACATCGGGCAGGGTTCGAGCGTGACGTAAAGGTCCGCACCGACGAGGCGCTCGCTGCCCAGCACCTGGGCGGCGGCACGGATGGCGAGCATCTCCGCATGGGCGGTGGGGTCTTTCAGCGCCAGGGTGCGGTTTCCTTCGCGCGAAAGCACCACTCCGTCCTTGACGACAACCGCGCCGACGGGTACCTCCCCGCGACCTGCGGCAGCATGGGCTTCCTCCAGCGCCAGTTCCATGATCGAGCGCTTCATCTCGTGACATGCCGCCTTTTCTGCTAAAGCGTTTCACGATCCCTGCGGATCGGAAAGACGCCCCTCTTTTCAAGGAGTTTTGGAATATCCTCCGATACGATGGGTAGCGGGGGCCATTCCAGCAACAATCGATGTCCGACGATAAACGATCTGGCGGCGGCGGCCGCAAGCCCCCAAGCGGGGGCAAGAAGCCATTTGGCCCCAAGAAGACCTCCACTGGCGCTGGACCTCGTCGGCGCGGCGTCGATGGTGACGCACCTCCGCGCCGTTCCTTCCGGGATCGTGACGAGGGCGGCGAGGCTCGCCCGAAGCGTCCGGCCCGTTCCTTCGCCGAGCGCCAGGACGGCGATCGTCGTCCGGCGCGTTTCAAGCCGCGCGAAGGCGAGGATTCCGAGGCCCGTCCCGCCCGCCGTCCGTTCCGCGAGCGTGAAGGCGGCGAGGAACGTCCGTTCAAGCCCCGCCGCTTCGAGGAGCGCGGGGAAGCTCGCCGGCCATTCCGGTCGCGCGACGAGGGCGCCGAAGGCGGTTTCCGGCCGCGCCGGGATGCGGAGCGCGGGGAGGGCGGTGAGCGTTCGTTCAGCCGCAAACCTCGCCGCGAGGGCGATGAAGGTGGGCGCTCCTTTGCGCCGCGCCGTTTCGACACCTCCTTCGAGCCGCGCGAGGGCGGCCGCAAGGCCTTCGAGCCGCGTTTCGACGATCGCCAGGAGGAGCGCGTGCCCAAGCGTGCCCCGCGTCGCACCGAGGCCAGGGCGGAGACCGTCGCCAAGCCCGAGGCCGAAGCCAAGTCTGGCGCCTTTGCCGGCGAGCGTGTGGCCAAGGTGATCGCGCGGGCCGGGTTGGGATCGCGCCGTGATGCCGAGACCTGGATCGAGGAAGGCCGCGTTGCCGTCAATGGCGAGGTACTGACCAGCGCCGCGCTCAACGTGCTGGCCGACGACAAGATCACCGTCGATGGTAAGCTCCTGCCCCGGCGGGAGCGCACGCGGCTGTGGCTCTACCACAAGCCCCGCGGCCTGGTGACCACGGAAAAGGATCCGGAAGGACGCCCGACCGTGTTCGAGAACCTCGACCCGTCCTTGCCGCGCGTGATGTCGGTGGGGCGGCTCGACATCAACACCGAAGGCCTGCTGCTGCTCACCAATGACGGCGGTCTGGCGCGCCAGCTCGAACTGCCCAAGACCGGCTGGCTCAGGCGCTATCGCGTGCGGGCTTTCGGCGAGACCGACCAGGTCCAGCTCGACAAATTGTTCGAGGGGCTGACGGTCGACGGCGTCGACTATGGTCGCATCGAAGCCCGCCTCGACAAGGAGCAGGGCTCCAATTCCTGGCTGACCCTCGGCCTGCGTGAAGGCAAGAACCGCGAAGTCAAGAATGTGCTGGGTTCCATCGGCCTGGAGGTCAACCGCCTGATCCGCGTGTCCTACGGGCCGTTCCAGCTCGGCGACCTGGCCGAAGGCGCCGTCGAGGAAGTGAAGACCCGGGTTCTGATGGACCAGCTCGGCCCCGAGCTGGTTGCCGAGGCGGGGTGCGAGTTCGAAGCCCCGATCCACGAGGCCACCGGCGAGAAACCGGCCAAGGCTGCAGCCAAGCCTGCAAAGGGCGGTCCGGCGCGCGGGCTGCGGGTCAAGTCGGAGGAGGATGGCAAGGAACGCGTGATGCGCGGCAGCCTGGTCGAGGATCGCCATGGCCGGCGTGTGCTGGTCCAGCGGGTCGCTGACGTGGCCGACGAAAAGCCGGCTCGGCGTAAGCCATTCCGTCCGCGCGATGAAGAGGGCGGTGACCGCCCCTTCAAGCCGCGGGCTGCCTTCCGCGATCGCGACGGAGATGGCGATCGTCCGCGCAAGCCGTTCCGCCCGCGTGGCGAGGAGGGCGGTGACCGCCCGTTCAAGCCGCGTCCGTCCTTCCGCGACCGCGACGAAGCTGGCGAGCGTCCGCGCAAGCCGTTCCGCGCACGCAGCGAAGAGGGCGGCGACCGTCCTTTCAAGCCACGTCCGTCCTTCCGTGACCGCGACGAGGGTGGCGAGCGTCCGCGCAAGCCGTTCCGCGCACGCAGCGAAGAGGGCGGCGATCGTCCGTTCAAGCCGCGTCCGTCGTTCCGTGATCGCGACGAAGGTGACGAGCGTCCGCGCAAGTCGTTCCGCCCGCGTGACGAAGAGGGTGGTGATCGTCCTTTCAAGCCGCGTCCGTCCTTCCGTGACCGCGACGAGGGTGGCGAGCGTCCGCGCAAGCCGTTCCGCCCGCGTGGCGAGGAGGGTGGCGACCGCCCGTTCAAGCCGCGTCCGTCCTTCCGCGATCGCAATGATGGCGGTGAACGGCCCTCGCGTCCTCGCCCCGGCGGCAAGCCGGGCGGTGCGCCGCGCCGGGGGCGTTGACGGCTGAGCGATGCGCATCATCGGCGGGCAATTTCGCGGCAAGCAACTGGCCACACCGAAGTCGGACGCGATCCGGCCGACTTCGGACCGCCTGCGTGAGACCTTGTTCAATATCCTCGCGCATGGCTATGACGATCCCGTGCGCGACGCCCGCGTGATCGATCTGTTCGCCGGCACCGGCGCGCTCGGTTTCGAGGCCCTGTCGCGCGGAGCCCGCTTTGCCACCTTCGTCGACGAGGGCGCGGAGGCGCGTGGGCTGATCCGCTCCAATGTCGAGGCGATGTCCCTGGGCGGACGCACCCGCTTGTTCCGCCGGGATGCGACCAAGCTGGGCATGATCGGGCCAAGCGAGCCCTTCTCGCTGGCTTTCCTCGACCCTCCCTACGGCAAGGGCCTGGCATCGCAGGCGCTCGTCAGCCTTGCTGGCGGCGGCTGGCTGACCAAGGGAGCGCTCTGCGTGGTCGAGGAGGCGACGGACGCCCCCCTCGAAGCGCCGACCGCCTTCGCTCTGGCCGACCAGCGCGACTATGCCGGTACCAGGCTCAGCTTCTTCCACTACGAGCCCTGACGTCCGGCGCTGGGGCGCTTTGATCGAGCCGCGGCTTCACGCTCTGCGTGGCATCGCTTTCGCCCTCGGCCCCTTGCTGTCATAGTCGGCAGTATCCAAGGGGGCAGCCATGGCGACGGTAACGGTCGAACTGCGCAATGTCGGTGAGACGCAGGCTGCCATGGGCTGGGCCGGCGGACATACCATCGTGGTGGACCGTCCCGAGGGCAAGGCCGGCGGCATGGGGCTCGGCTTCAACGGCGCCCAGCTCCTCGCTTTGTCGCTCGGCGGCTGTTTTTGCAACGACCTGCGCTACGCCGCCGAAGAAATGGGTGTGACCGTCGATACCATCGCGATCAGCGTCGCGCTGGAGCTTGAGGGCAAGCCGCTGCTGGCGACGGCTGCAAGGCTCGAGGTACGCTGCCGGATGCTGGACGGATCCGATCCGCAGCCGGTGATCGAGCGGGCGAAGACGATCTGCATGGTGGCCAATTCCCTGCGCAGCGGCGTGCCGGTCGGCATCGAGATGGTCGCGTGAGCGGGCGCATCCGGGATATGCGCAATCTCGGCCCGGCCACCGAGCGCATGCTGGCCGAAGTCGACATCTGCAGTCCGGAGGATCTCAGGCAACTGGGAGCCGTCGCCGCCTATCGACGCCTGAAGTTCCGGTTCGGGCGCGGCGTCAGCCTGAATGCCCTCTATGCCATGGAAGGAGCCTTGAGCGATCAGGACTGGCGCGAGATCGACCGCGGCTTGAAGGAATTGGTCGACCGGAAGGAGGAAGGGAGCCGGTAGGGATTGTTTTCTTCGGACCTATGCCTTGCTAGGCTCATGCTCCAGGGGGTAATTGATACTTCACTTCCCGCGTTTCCTACCCATATTGGGTGGATCTTTCGCTTTCCCTCCCGATCGGACCTTTCATGACGCTTGCGCTTATCCCCGGTCTCGGCGGTGCTTCCCATGCCCAGGGCCCGGCGATCACGGATTTCACGCTTCCCAACGGCTTGCATGTAGTGGTCATTCCCGACCGCCGTGCGCCGGTGGTCACCCACATGGTGTGGTACAAGGTGGGCGGGGCGGACGAACCGAAGGGCAAGTCGGGCATCGCGCATTTCCTCGAGCATCTCATGTTCAAGGGCACGGAGAAGAATCCGGGGGGCTTTTCCAAGCAGGTTGCCGAGCTGGGCGGCCAGGAGAACGCCTTCACCTCCTATGACTACACCGCCTATTTCCAGCGAGTGGCCAAGGAGCATCTCGGCACCATGATGGCCTTCGAGGCCGATCGCATGACCGGGCTGGCTCTTACCGACGAGGTCGTCAATCCCGAGCGCAACGTCGTGCTCGAGGAGCGCAAGATGCGGGTCGACAACGATCCCAATTCGCAGCTTGCCGAGGAGATCGCCTCGACCCTGTTCACCCACCATCCCTATGGCACGCCGATCATCGGCTGGGAGAACGAGATCGAAGGCCTGAGCCGGCAGGACGCCATCGATTTCCACAGCCGTTTCTACACGCCGAACAACGCCAGCTTGATCGTGGCTGGTGACGTCACGGCCGAAGAGGTGCGCGAGCTGGCCGAAACCCATTACGGTCCTGTGGCCCGGCGTGCCGACCCGCCGCCGCGTCTGCGGCCGCAGGAGCCCAGGCAGCGCGCAGACCGCCGCGTTCGGCTGGCCGACAAGCGGGTGGAGCAGCCGATCTATCAGCGCCATTGGCGGGCGCCTTCCTATATCCAGGCCCGCAAAGGCGAGGGCGAGGCGCTCGATCTCCTCTCTCAGATCCTCGGTGGCGGGCAGACCTCGCGGCTTTATCGGGCCCTGGTGGTCGACAAGAAACTGGCTTCGGCCGCCGGCGCCTTTTATGGCGGCTCCGCCGTGGACGAGACGCGTTTCGGTGTCTGGGCCATCCCGATGCCTGGCGTCAGTTTCGAGGCGCTGGAAGCGGCCGTCGACGAGGAGATCAGGCGCATCGTCGCAGAGGGCGTAAGCGAGGCGGAATTGGAGCGTGCCAAGACGCGCCTCGTCGCCGACGCGATCTATGCCCAGGACAACCAGTCGACCCTGGCACGCTATTACGGCGCCACCCTGTCCGTCGGCGGCAAGGTGGAGGACCTGCAGCTCTGGCCGCAGCGCATCGCCGCCGTGCCGTCCGGACGACTGCCGGAGATGGGCCGTGCCGTCCTGCTGGAGGGCAAGTCGGTGGTCGGCTTGCTCGAAGGGCAGGCTTGATAGGTTTCGCACGTCATGACGGATGCTGCCAGGCAGACTGGCGGCGCCGTCCATGATTGTCTGGATTGCTGCGCCGCGCTTTTCCTGCTGGGAGGCTTGCAACGGCGCATCAGTCTCCTGCCGTCATCGCCGGCTTTGCCGGTTGTGACGATCGTTTTTTGTGAACGAGAGTTTTTATGATCCAGAAGATCGTCTCGCCTCTTGGCATCGAAGCCTGGCTGGTCGAGGACTATGCCGTACCCGTCATCGCCGTCGACTTCGCCTTCAAGGGCGGTGCCGCGCAGGATCCGGCCGACCGGCCAGGCCTCGCCCACATCATGTCGGCGCTGTTCGACGAGGGGGCAGGGCCTCACGACGACGAGGCCTTCCAGCGCCTGATGGAGGAGAATGCGGTCGAGCTCTCCTTCCATGCCGCGCGCGACCAGATCAACGGCTCGCTGCGCACGCTGTCCGACCGCAAGGCCTTCGCCTTCGATCTTCTGCACTATGCCGTCAGCGAGCCGCGTTTCGAGGAAGCCGCGGTGGAGCGCGTGCGCCAGAGCCTGCTGGCCAGCTTGCGTCGTGAGGCGAGCGATCCCAACGCCATGGCTTCGCTGGCTTTTTTCGCCGGGCTTTTCCCCGACCACCCCTATGGCCGCCCGACGCGCGGTACGCTGGAGAGCATCGGTGCCGTCAACCGGGACGAAATCGCGGCCCAGCACCGCCGCCTGCTCGCCAAGGATGGGCTGACGGTCTCTATCGTCGGCGCCATCGATGCCCATGATGCGGAGGAGATGCTGGACAAGGTGTTCGGCTCGCTGCCGACCACGGCCCTGCTGCAGCCGGTGCCGGAGGCCCAGCTCGCGGACCTGGGCACCCGCAAGGTGATCGACCTCGACGTGCCGCAGACCGTGCTGCAATTCGCCACCCCCGGCGTGAAGCGCGACGATCCCGACTTCATGGCCGCCTTCCTGCTCAACCATATCTATGGCGGCGGCAGCTTCTCCTCACGCCTTTTCCAGAAAGTGCGCGAGGAGAGGGGCCTGGCCTATTCGGTCTCCACCCAGCTCGGCGCATTGGCCCGAGCCGCCTTCGTCGGCGGCGGCGTCGCCACCCGAAACGACAGGGCGGCCGAAAGTCTCGCCATCATCGAGGCGGAGATGGCCGAACTCGCCCGCAACGGGCCTGACGCCGCAGAATTGGAGAGCGCCAAGAAATACCTCACCGGCTCCTATGCACTGCGCTTCGACTCATCGACAAAGATCGCCAACCAGCTGACCATGATCCAGATCGAGCGGCTTGGCATCGATTTCATCGATCGCCGCAACGGCCTGGTCGAAGCGGTGACGCTGGACGATACCAAGCGCGTGGCCGAGCGGATGTTCGGGGGTGGCAAGCCTTTCGTCGTAGCTGTCGGGCGCCCGGAGGGGCTGTCCTAGGATCGCCGGATAACTCCCGATGCCGGCCCAAATCATATCGGCGATGACCGGGTAAAGGCGCTGCGTCACAAAGAACACGGCGAAGAACGGCAAGAAACGACGAGAAGAGCGAGCCTGGTCGAGCGTTTTCTTCTCGCCGGACAAGGTTAAATCGTTCTGCTTACGTCACACTGACTATTGCACGAAGGGGCCGACTGCATCACCCTGTCGCTCGTCGAGAAGCGGCGGGGGTCGCTCAAGCGGGAGGATGTCATGAAGCTTTGGAGTGTTTCGGCTGTCGTCCTTGTTGGTCTTCTGGGGGCAGGCTGCGTCAGCACCGGTCTTGGAACCTCGCGCGGGCCCGGTGCCAGCGGTGCTGCCGTTGCGGTGCCGTCTGGGCGGGTCAGCAAGATCGACCAGTTTTCCTACATCACGCCGGCCTGCCGGGAAGTGCCGGGCGTTGCGGCTCGTATCACCAAGCAGGCGGGCTATGGCCAGGTGAGCATCCGCAGGGCCCGCGACTTTTCTCCCTATGAGGCCGGCAATTCCAGCGCCGCCTGCAATTCACGGCGCGTGCCGGTCTGGCAGGTGCTCTATACCTCCGCACCCGGTTATCGCGGTCCCGATCAATTTGCCTATCGTAAGGCTTTTCCCGACGGCAAGGTGCTCGACGTCGTCGTCAATGTCGATGTGCAATAGGGCGAACAGGCGTTCATGACCGAACGCTTTTCGCTCGTGCGCTTCGCTTCCAGCCGTTCCAACGGATCTGCTAAAGTGCCTTTGCGATTTGCAGTGCTTCCACCAGGTCGCAAAACGCCTTGGAGCCTGAGGCTTGCCTGCCGGCCGTTCCGATGGCCGGCCCCATGGTGTATTGTTCCCGGCACGTGACGCATTCGTTCTCCACCCGTGAGGACGAATGCGCCAAGCCTTTGATTTTGCGCCCGATTTCTCTCAGGTGGAGAGCTGGCGCCGATGGACGATTCGCCCCATGGCCATCCGTGCCCTTCCCCAGATTCTGATCGACCGCATCGCCGCCGGCGAGGTGGTGGAGCGGCCGGCGAGTGCCGTGAAGGAATTGGTGGAGAACGCCATCGATGCCGGCGCTCGCCGCATCGAGATCGTCACCGAGGGCGGCGGGCAGCGCCTGATCCGCATCGTCGACGACGGTTCGGGCATGTCACCCGAGGACCTCGCTTTGGCCGTGCAGCGCCACGCGACGTCCAAGCTGCCGACCGAGGACCTGCTCGCCATCAACACGCTGGGCTTTCGCGGCGAAGCCTTGCCATCCATCGCCTCGGTGTCGCGCCTCAGCATCACCACGCGCGAGCGTGGCTCGGCCACCGGGGCCGTGATCGCCATTGAAGCCGGCGAGCACCAGGCAATCCGTCCGGCAGCGATCGGGGAGGGCACGCGCATCGAGGTGCGCGACCTTTTCTATGCCACCCCGGCCCGCCTGAAATTCCTCAAGACCCAGCGTACCGAAGCGGCGGCGATCGGCGATGTCGTCAAGCGCCTTGCCATGGCCAACCCCGCCATCGCCTTCACTCTGGCCGGCGAAGACCATTCTCCCTCGACCTGGCCGGCCGGTGACGAGGAGACGCGCCTCGGCACTTTGCTGGGTGCCGACTTCATCGACAATGCGATTGCCATCGACGTGACGCGCGGGGATGTCCGCCTGCATGGCCATATCGGTCTGCCGACCTTCAATCGCGGCACCGGGCAGCACCAATATCTGTTCGTCAATGGGCGGCCGGTGCGCGACAAGCTGCTGCTGGGTGCCGTGCGCGGTGCCTATGCCGATCATCTGCCCAAAGACCGCTTTCCGATTCTGGCCCTCTTCCTCGACATCGCCTCGCAGAATGTCGATGTGAATGTCCATCCGGCCAAGGCCGAGGTCCGCTTCCGCGATGGCGGCCTGGTCCGCGGCCTGATCGTCTCGGCGATCCGCTCCGCGCTGGAGCGGGAGTCCGGCCGCAGCTCAAGCGGCAATGCCGATGTCGCCCTCGGCCTGCTTGCCCGCAGCCTCAACCGCCCGGCCGATCTCGACTGGGACTGGCGGGCCTCGCCCGCGGCGCCCCATCCTGCCGGCATGGGAGACGGTGGCATCGGCAATGGCGGCTTGGCTGCAGGAAGCGGTTTCGCGGCGCCGGCCCAGGCCGGATTCGACGCGCTGGTGATGCCTTCCGCGGATGCGCGTGCCACGGTGGTGCCTCCCGCGCCCGACAGTCTCGACCGGCCGCTCGGCGCGGCCCGCGCGCAGCTGCACGAGACCTATATCGTGGCCCAGACCCGGGAAGGCGTCGTCATCGTCGACCAGCACGCGGCCCATGAACGCCTGGTCTATGAGCGGCTGAAGCGTGAGCGCGCGGCCGCCGGTGCCAGGTCGCAATTGCTGCTCATCCCGGAAGTCGTCGATCTCGATCCCGCCGATGTCGAGCGCCTGACTGCGGCGAGCGACGATCTGGCGGCTCTCGGCCTGGTCGTGGAGCCGTTCGGGCCGGGTGCCCTTCTGGTGCGCGCCACGCCGGCTGCGCTTGGCAGCACCAATCCGGCCGCGCTGATCCGGGACCTCGCCGATGGCTTTGCCGAATGGGGCTCGGAGATCGTGCTGGAGCGGCGCCTCGACCATGTCGCTGCCACCATGGCCTGCCACGGCTCCGTACGGGCCGGGCGGCGCCTGTTGCCGGCGGAGATGGATGCGCTCCTGCGCGAGATGGAAGTCACCCCCAATTCAGGCCAGTGCAACCACGGCCGGCCGACCTATGTGACGCTGAAGCTCGGCGACATCGAGGCCCTGTTCGGGCGACGGTAAGCCCGAAACGGAAATGCACAAACGAAAGGGCCGATCTTGCGACCGGCCCCATTGGTATTCTGCGTCCCTGAACTTCCTACTTGACCCGCGGGGTCTTGAAGACCCGGTCGAACCAGGATTCGCTCTTGTTGCCTTCGGAAGGCAGGGGTTCGTTGCCGGCAAGCGGCGCCGAGGCGAGTGGCTTGCGATAGCCAACCGGCGGCTCGGTCAAGGAACGGCGTGGCGGTTCGACGCCGGCCGCGAGTGGCGTGTTGTCCTCGCCGAGGTTGAGGCGCTTCTGCAGCTCACTGGGCTTGAGCGGAACCGAACTGGCCTTGGCCGCATCGAACGGCTCCGGCGCGTCGACCCGACCGGCACCCGGCACGCGGCCTGCCGCCATCTCGTCAGGCGAGAGCCGGCCATCGCCATGCTCGGCCTTGCTGCGCGGCATCACGCCGGCGGCCTTGCGCTTCTTGTAGTCGGGATCCACCGGCCAGTTCGGGTCATTGTCCGAAGTCGCAGCCGTGCCGGGCGGTGGCAGGTCGAGCTTGCCCGGCTTTGCCAGCGGCGCACGGTCGGAATAATTGATTGCCGGTGCATCGTCACCGGTGCCGAGCATCTTCTGGAAGAAGTTCTGACCGAGGGACTGCGCATTCGCCGCACCCGTCGGCGCCAGGGCAACCAGTGCCGTCGCCGCAGCCAGGCCAAGCCAAATCTTTGTCCGCATCCTGTATCCCAATCACTGCTAGATTTCGGTGCAAATTCCGGGAGAGACCTTCGCTCTACTGCCCGGAAAATGCGTCAAAACCAAGAAACCACCATTCCTCCGGGCAACCAGTACCTGAAAAAGTCAGGAAGACCCGTGCGTCTGCGGCTCTTTGTTCACCACCATGTCATACAACAGCAGGGCCACGCCCGCAACGATGGCGACATCGGCCAGGTTGAAGACATACCAGGAAAAATCGCCGGCATGGAGCAGGAAGAAGTCGGCAACGCCTTCCCGCTGCAGCCAATTGGGGGCCAACGGTCCCTCTATCGCCAGCAATCCGTCGACGGCATTGCCGATGGCGCCGCCTATGATCAGGCCGATGCCGATCGCCGATGATTTCGTGTGGATACGGGCAAGCCATGCCAGAAGAAGCACGGTGGCGATGAGGCGAAAGGCGACGAGCAGGATCAGGCCGATCTCGCTCTCCTGCTGGAACAGGCCGAACGATACGCCACGATTCCAGACCAGGGTGAACTTCAGGAAGGGCGTCCAGTCGACGGCCTCCTGATACATGATCAGCTCACCGATCTGGAAAATGTGGAGCGCCCAATATTTGAAGCCCTGATCGATGATGATGGCGAGAACCGCCACCATCACCCCGATGAGGGTGTAGCGCCCAAAAAAAATCGACTTCATCGCTCAGGCCTCCGCCGCCTGCCATTCGCGCATCGCCGCCGCGTCGCGCGGGGTGATGTCGGGGAAGGCGGGATCGGCGGTCTTCGGATCGAAATAGCGCCAGGAACGCGCGCATTTGATACCATCGGCCCGGCCGGGAACCACGGCAATGCCGGCAACGCCGTCGAGGCGATAGGCCTCGGCAGGGCCTTCGCCGGCCACGAGCGTCAGCCCCGAGACGATGCAGACATCCTCGAAATCGACGCTGCGCAGAACCGCCAGCGTTGCCTCGTCGGCGACGTGGACGACCGGCGCGGCTTCCAGCGAGGAGCCGATGCGCTTGGCGGCGCGTTCATGCTCCAGCGCGCCGGTCACCACGCGTCGCGCCTCGCGCACGAGCTCCCATTTCTCGGCGAGCGCCGGGTCGAGCCAGGCAGGATCGGCTGCCGCGAAAGGCTGCAGATGCACCGAGTTCTCCTGGCCGAAGCGCGAGGTCCAGGCTTCCTCCATGGTGAAGCACAGCACTGGCGCCAGCCAGGTCGTCAGGCAGGTGAAGAGCGTGTCGACCACGCTCAGCGCGGCCCGGCGGCGCAGGGACGATTTCGGATCGCAATAGAGCGCGTCCTTGCGCACGTCGAAATAGAAGGCGGAGAGGTCCGCCGTCATGAAGGTCGCCAGCAAGGCGACCACGCGCTTGTAGTCATAGCTTTCATAAGCGGCGCGCACCTCGCCGTCGAGCTCGGCCAGCCGGTGCAGCATCAGCCGCTCGAGTTCCGGCATCTCGGCGGCGGCAACGCTATCGCCGGCCTCGAAATGGGCGAGCGTGCCCAGCATCCAGCGGATGGTGTTGCGCAGCTTGCGGTAGGTGTCCTCCACCGTCTTCAGGATCTCGGGCCCGATGCGCTGGTCGTCGGCATAGTCGGTGGTGGCGACCCACAGGCGCAGAATATCGGCGCCGGAACGCTTGATCACGTCCTGCGGAGCTACGGTGTTGCCGATGGACTTCGACATCTTGCGGCCCTGCTCGTCGAGCGTGAAGCCGTGGGTGACCACGATGTCGTAGGGTGCCCGCCCGCGCGTGCCGCAGCTTTCCAGGAGCGAGGAATGGAACCAGCCGCGGTGCTGGTCCGAACCTTCCAGATACATCACGCTATCATCGCCGCCATCGACCTTGCGCTTGATGCCCGCAAGGCCCGGGAAGTGGCGTGGGTCCTCCAGCGTGAAGGCGTGGGTGGAGCCGGAATCGAACCAGACGTCGAGGATGTCGTTGACCTTGACCCAACCTTCACCGGCGCGAGCGCCGAGGAAGCGCTCGGAGGCGCCCTCCTGGTACCAGGCGTCGGCGCCTTCGGTTTCGAAGGCCGCTGATATGGCCTGGTTGACGGCCTCGTCCTTGAGGATCTCGACGCCGCCACCCGGCTTGTCGCGCATGAACACGGCGATCGGCACGCCCCAGGCGCGCTGGCGCGAAACCACCCAGTCCGGGCGGTTGGCGATCATGCCGGTGATGCGGTTCTCGCCGGCCGCCGGCACCCATTGCGTCTGCCGGATGGCGTTGAGGGCGAGCTCGCGCAGCGACGAACCGTCGCCGAGCGTCGGCCCGACATCGTTGCGCAGGACGCCGCCCTCCGTGCGGGCCGGCGTCGCCGCCGGTACGGTGCCCGGAGCCACCTCGTCGATGGGCTTGTCCATCGCGATGAACCATTGCGGCGTGTTGCGGAAGATCACCGGCTTCTTCGAGCGCCAGGAATGGGGATACTGATGCTTGATACGGCCACGGGCCACCAGCTTGCCATCGGCGACCAGTGCCTTGATCACCGCGTCATTGGCGTCGCCCTTGTCGCCCTTTTCGGTGATGACGCGCTTGCCGGCGAAGCCGGGGGCGTCCGCCGTGTAGAAGCTGTCGCCATCGACGGGATAGGGGATGTGCGTGTTGATGCCGCGGGCAGTCAGCTCGCGCTGATGTGCCGTCCAGACGTCGAAGTCCTCGCGGCCGTGGCTGGGGGCCGTATGCACGAAGCCGGTGCCGGCCTCGTCGGTGACGTGCTCGCCCTCGAGCAGGGGCACGGCAAAGCCATAGAAGGGATCGAAGCCCGCTAGCGGATGGGCCACGGTCAGGGCGGCAAGCTCGCCGGCCTCGACGCCGCCGAGGCGCTCGAAGGCTTCCACCTTGGCCGACTTGAAGACCTCCTCGGCGAGCTTGTCCGCCAGGATGAAGCTGTCGCCGACCTTGGCCCAGTTGTTTTCGGGCGCTGATGTGACGCGGTAGAGCCCATAGGCGACGCGGCTCGAATAGGCGACGGCGCGGTTGCCGGGGATGGTCCAGGGCGTGGTGGTCCAGATCACCACCGCAGCCTGGGCCAACTCGTCACGGGTGGCACCCGAGCGCACCGGGAACTTCGCCCAGATCATGTCGGAGGTATGGTCCTCATACTCGATCTCGGCCTCGGCCAGGGAGGTCTTCTCCACCACCGACCACATCACCGGCTTTGAGCCGCGATAGAGCTGGTCGCTCATGGCGAATTTCATGATCTCGCGGGCGATCTGCGCCTCGGCCGCATAGGCCATGGTGAGATAGGGGTGTTCCCAATCGCCCTCGACCCCCAGGCGCTTGAACTCCTCGCGCTGCACGCCGACCCAATGCTCGGCAAAGGCCCGGCATTCGCGCCGGAACTCGACCAGCGGCACCTCGTCCTTGTTCTTGCCCTTGGCGCGGTACTGCTCCTCGATCTTCCATTCGATCGGCAGGCCGTGGCAGTCCCAGCCCGGCACATAGTTGGAATCGAAGCCGAGCATCTGCTGCGAGCGCGCTACCAGGTCCTTGAGGATCTTGTTGAGCGCATGGCCGATATGGATGTTGCCATTGGCATAGGGCGGGCCGTCATGCAGCACGAATTTCGGCCGGCCGGCCGATGTGTCGCGCAGGCGCTGGCGCAGATTCTGGCTCTGCCAGCGGGCCAGGATCTCCGGCTCCTTCTGCGGCAGGCCGCCGCGCATGGGGAAGGCCGTCTGCGGCAGAAACAGGGTCTTGGAATAGTCGAAAGCCCCAGAGCTCGCCTTCGAGCTCTCGGCGGTCTCGCTGGAGGGGGACGCAACATCGGTCATGAACAGGGATCCGTCGATACGGAGGAAAGGGAAAAGCGGCGCAAACCCGGACCTTCCGCGGAGCTCAGCCGAGCCCGCACGCGGAAGCCGGGACGATAATTCGGGCTATGCGCAGCATATATGTCATGCGGGCGTGAATAGCAGGCTCTGCGCGCGGGATAAAGCGGTGAGGGGAGGCGAAGCCGGGATTTTCTGGGGCAGAGCCACCTGTCTTGCCCTAGCATGAGCTTCCGCCTCACCCTATCTGCCATGAAGGCAGCCCCTGCACTCGCTGGCCCTTTCACTGATAGGCTCTGACCTGGAGTTCGAGAATGACCGGTTCGTCCGACTACACGCCCCCGAAGATCTGGACCTGGAACAAGGCGAATGGCGGTGCGTTCGCCAATATCAACCGGCCGATCGCCGGCCCCACCCATGACAAGGAATTGCCGGTCGGCCGCCATCCCCTCCAGCTCTATTCGCTGGGCACGCCGAACGGCGTCAAGGTCACCATCCTGCTGGAGGAATTGCTGGCCCGCGGCCACAAGGGCGCCGAATACGATGCCTGGCTGATCGAGATCGGCAAGGGCGACCAGTTCGGCTCGGGCTTCGTCGATGTCAACCCGAACTCCAAGATCCCGGCCTTGCTCGATCGCAGCGGCCCCGAACCGATCCGCGTGTTCGAATCCGGCTCGATCCTGTTCTATCTCGCCGAGAAGTTCGGCGAGTTCCTGCCGAAGGACCCGGCCACCCGCGCCGAATGCATGTCCTGGCTGTTCTGGCAGATGGGCAGCGCGCCCTATCTCGGCGGTGGCTTCGGCCATTTCTACGCCTATGCACCGACCAAGATCGAATATGCCATAGACCGTTTCGCCATGGAGGTGAAGCGCCAGCTCGACGTGCTCGACCGCCGCCTGGGCGAGGTCGAATATCTGGCCGGCAGCGACTACACCATCGCCGACATGGCCGTCTGGCCCTGGTATGGCGGTCTGGCCCGGGGCTGGCAGTATGGCGCGGCCGAGTTCCTGCAGGTCGAGGACTACAAGAATGTGCAGCGCTGGGCCGAGGCGATCTTCCAGCGGCCGGCGGTGCAGCGCGGGCGCATGGTCAACCGCACCTCGGGCGAGCCGTCGAGCCAGTTGCGCGAGCGCCATGACGCCGGCGATTTCGAGACCAGGACGCAGGACAAGCTGGAAGCCGCGGGCTGATATGTGACGGCTCTGGGATCGCAGGCATCTCAGCGACATGCCTGCATGTCGCGATTGCCTGCACTTTTGCATCAAATTCAGCGTGTCCAAGAGCAGGCAAGGATGCCTGCGATCCCGGGAAGAGAAGGTCTCACTGCAAAGGCGGCTTGCGCAGGAAGGCGTTGCGATCGGCCGATTTCACGCGCAGCCAGCTCTCGCGGCCGTCGCGCAGAACCCGCATCGGCACCTCGACGCCGGCCGGGCCGCCGCTCCACACCTTGCGATAGAAATCGGCGAGGCCCCGGACCTCCTCGTTGCGGATGTCGGAGATGATGTCGCCTGCCTTCAGCCCCGCCTTGGCGGCCGGGGACCCCTTGGCCACGCTGGCGACCACGACCTTGCCATTGCTTTCGGCCGAGAAGGCACCGAGCCAGGGGCGCGGTGGCTGGTCGACCTGGCCCCGCGTCAGGAGATCGTCGAGAATGGGCGGCAGGAGGTCGATGGGCACGACCATGTTGATGTCGAAATCCTCGCCGCTGCGTTCCATCTGCAGGAGCAGGGATCCGATGCCGAGCAGCCTGCCGTCTTCGCCGACCAGGGCCGCGCCACCCCAGCCCGGATGGGCGGGCGCGATGAAGATCGCCTCGTCGAGCAGATATTCCCAATAGCCGGCGAATTCCTGCTTGGCCACGATACGGGCGTCGACATGACGCCCCGTACCGTCGACGAACACCGCCTCGTCGCCGACAGCCGCCTTGCCGGAGCTGCCGAGCCCCAGCGCCGGTAGGCCGAGCCGGCCGAGCGCCTGTACCAGGCCGAAGCCTGTCGCCTGGTCATAGGCCATGACATGGGCGGGAACCACGCGCCCATCCTGGGTGGTCAGCCAGATCTCGTCGGCTTCTGTGACGAGATAGCCGATGGTGAGCACCAGCCCGTCATCGCGGATGACCACGCCGCTGCCCTCCCGCTCGGTGCCGAGCGCGGTTGCGGTGAAGGCGTCCTGTGGAATCTTGGCACGCACGGCCACGACCGAGCGCATGATCGAACGAAGTGTCATGGCATTCATCTTGGTGAAGAGCGCCCGCAGCAAGGCAGGATGCGCAATACCCGCCGGGCGGGCAAGGAAGATCTTCAAGAGTTATGCAGCCGAACGGCGCGCTGCAAGGGCGTAGGAGGCAAGAGCGGCGATCGTGGAGAGGCCGGCCGTCGGCTGGATCACGGTCAGCTCTTCTTCGCAAACCAGATCACATGCCGGGCGCCGCTTCGCCCCTTGTTGGCCCGGACCCGGGCCTCGTCCACCGCAAAGCCTGCCTGGCGCAGCCGCCTGTCGAAGGCCGAAGAGGGGCCTTGAGACCATACGGCCAGCAGGCCGCCCGCCGTCAGCGCTCCCCGGGCCGCCGCAAGGCCTTCCAGGCTGTAGAGGCGGTCATTGCCGGCATGGGTCAGCCCTTCGGGGCCGTTGTCGACGTCGAGCAGGATCGCATCGAAGCGGTGCCCGGCGCGGATCACGCCGTCGACATCGCCGAGTTCGATGCTGACGCGCCGATCATCGAGGCTACCCTTGAAGATCTCGGCCATCGGTCCCTGGGCCCAGGTCACGACGGCCGGCACCAGTTCGGCGACCACGATCTCGGCATCGTCCGGGAAACTTGCCAGCGCGGCGCGCAGAGTGAAGCCCATGCCGAGGCCGCCGATCAGGATGCGAGGATGCCTGCGCGCCGCCAGGCGTTCGGCGGCCATCGTCGCCAGCGCCTCTTCCGAGCCGCTCAGCCGGCTGTTCATCAGCTCGTTGCTGCCGAGCATGATCGAGAATTCGCTGCCACGCTGCTTGAGGCGCAACTCGCCGCCGCCATGGGGGATCGTTGCGGTGTCGAGATGCTTCCAGGGGATCACGGCGGGCTCTTTCCAGATCGGCGCAACCAGCCTTCTCCCCTTGTGGGAGAAGGTGGCCTCGCGTAGCGAGGTCGGATGAGGGGTCGTGCCACCCTCCGGGCACTGTTGCAAGACCCCCTCATCCGCCCCTTCGAGGGCACTTTCTCCCACAAGGGGAGAAGGCTCATCGCGCTTGTTCTTTCGGGCGTGGTGCCGCGATCTACCCAATGCGTGCCAACACCGTGCCTGCCGTCACTGTGGCACCCGCCTCAGCCTTCTGCGTCAGACTTCCGGCCCGGTGGGCCTTGATTTGCATTTCCATCTTCATCGCCTCCATCACGGCGACGACATCGCCCTCCGCGACTTCGGCGCCGTCTTCCACCTGCCAGGAGCGTAGTGTCCCGGCCATCGGCGCCATCACCGCATCGGGCGAGGACTCGGCTGGTGCCGCTGTCGCCGGCGCCGCTGATGGCACGGCCTGGAGGCCGCCCAGCAGGGCGGGGGGCAGGCCGAGGGTGACACGCCGGCCGTCGATCTCCACGGCGGTGCGGAGCAGTGTCGCTGCCGGCAGCGGTTCGGGCCGTGTGGCGGCGGCGAGGGTGGCGGCAAAGTCGGTCTCGATCCAGCGGGTGTGGACCTTGAAATCCTGCTCGCCGGTAAAGTCGGTGTGGCCGATCACCGTGCGATGGAAAGGCAGCACCGAGGCGACCCCCTCGATGCGGAATTCGGCGAGGGCGCGCCGGGCCCGCGCAACGGCCTCGCCCCGTGTCGCACCGGTGACGATGAGCTTGGCCATCAGCGAATCGAAACTGCCGGGGATGGTCGAGCCGGCGGCGACGCCGGGATCCAGGCGGATGCCCGGGCCGGAAGGCGGCTCGAAGGCGGTGATGAGGCCCGGGGCCGGCAGGAAGCCGCGCCCGACATCCTCGGCATTGATGCGGAACTCCAGGGCGTGGCCTCGCGGCGCCGGTGTCTCGGTGATGCTGAGGGGATGGCCATCGGCGACGCGCAACTGCTCGACTACCAGATCGATGCCGGCGGTCTCCTCCGTTACCGGGTGCTCCACCTGCAGGCGGGTATTGACCTCCAGGAAGGAGATCGCGCCCGAGGCACTCAGCAGGAATTCCACGGTGCCGGCGCTGACATAGCCAGCCTTGGCGCAGATATCGCGCGCCGCCTGGTGGATGCGGGCGCTCTGCTCCTCGCTGAGGAAGGGCGCCGGGGCCTCTTCCACCAGCTTCTGGTTGCGGCGCTGCAGCGAGCAGTCGCGCGTGCCGACCACCACGACATGACCATGGCTGTCGGCGATCACCTGCGCCTCGATATGGCGGGGGCGATCGAGATATTGCTCGACGAAGCACTCGCCGCGCCCGAAGGCGGTCACCGCTTCGCGCACGGCCGAGTCAAAGAGCTCGGCGACCTCGTCCATGTGCCAGGCGACCTTCAGCCCGCGGCCGCCACCGCCGAAGGCGGCCTTGATGGCGATCGGCAGGCCATGCTCTTCGGCAAAGGCGAGGACCTCGTCGGGGCCACCGACCGGATCGGCGGTGCCGGCAACCAGCGGCGCGCCGACCGCCAAGGCGAGCTTGCGGGCCTGCACCTTGTCGCCCAATTGCTCGATGGCCGATGGAGGCGGGCCGATCCAGGTCAGGCCGGCATCGATGACGGCCTGCGCAAAACTGGCGCGTTCGGAGAGGAAGCCATAGCCCGGATGCACGGCATCGGCGCCGCTGCGGCGGGCGATAGCGATGAGCTTGTCGATGTCGAGATAGGTTTCGGCCGGCTTGTCGCCACCCAGGCCATAGGCCTCGTCCGCCATGCGGGCATGCAGGGCGTCGATGTCGGCATCGGCGTAGACGGCGACGGAGGCGACGCCATAGTCGGCGCAGGCCCGTATCACGCGCACGGCAATCTCGCCCCGGTTGGCGATCAGGACCTTCTTGATGGGCATTATAGTCCCCCTGGGAACTGGGTGATCGGCCGGAAACGGATCTGTGCTCCGATGGGAATCTGGCCGGCGCGATCGAGATGGTACGGGGTGACGGCGGCGATGACGGGATAGCCGCCGGTCAGCGGATGGTCGGCGAGGAACAGCACCGGCTGGCCTGATGGGGGCACCTGGATCGAGCCCTGGATGGTGCCCTCGCTCGGCAATTCCTTGCCTTCGCTCGCCGGTGCGCGCTTCAGCGCCCGTTCGCCGGCGAGGCGGATACCGATGCGATTGGACTGGGGCGTCACCGACCAGGACTGGTTGGCAAAGTCCTCGAGCGCTGCTTCGGAGAGCCAGTCGCTGCGCGGCCCCATGACGACGTCGAGGATGACGGGTTCACCCAGCCTGGGCAGCGCAGGTGGGATGTCCGGCAGCCCCGTCACGGCGCCGGGTGATGGCACCAGCCCGGACAGGCGATCGCCGACCGCAATGGCCGGCGGCCCGATCTGGGCGAGCGTATCGGTGGCGACGCTGCCCAGTACCGGGGCAACGGCGAAGCCGCCTCGGACGGCGAGGTAGGAGCGCATGCCAGCCTGGGGCTCCCCGAAATGCAGCCTGTCGCCAGCAGTGAGTGCGATGGCGGCGTAGCGCGGCACGGGGTAAACGGACCCTCCGGCGGTCGTCAGGGTGAGCGGTCCCTCGGCGCCGGTGACAGCGACCACAGTCTCGCCGAGGCAGAGGAGTTCGCAACCGCCATAGGCGATCTCGATGCCTGGCAATGGGCTGGGGTTGCCGACCAGCCGGTTGGCGCTGCGCAGGGCTGCGCGGTCCATCGCGCCGGAAACGCTGACACCCTGCCGCGCCTGACCGGGGCGGCCCAGATCCTGGAACAGCATCTGCGGACTTGGCTTGATGACGTCGAGGAGCGGGATGGAAGAAGGGATGCCCTCATCCTGGCCTTGTGCCAGCCGGGGGAGGGAAGCGTTGGCGTCGCGTTTCCGCGTCTGATCCTTCCTGCCGCTGGCTTCGACGAAACGTACGCGGTCGCCGGGCTGCAGCAGAGCGGGGCGCTCGCGCGCAAGGTCCCACATCGGCAGGTCCGTCACGCCGATGATCTGCCAGCCACCGGGGCTGGCCTGCGGGTAGACGGCGCTGAAATGCCCGGCAAGACCCACGGAACCTGCGGCCAGGCGTGGACGCGGCGTGGCGCGCCGGGGCAGGTCGAAGCTCGGATGGCCGCCGCTGAGATAGGCAAAGCCCGGCGCGAAGCCGGTAAAGGCCACGGTATAGTCGCTGCCGGTATGGCGCCGGATCACTTCCTCGACCGGAATTTCGAGGAGATCGGCGACTTCGGCGAGATCCTCCCCATCATAACGAACCGGGATCTCGATCAGGGTACCGCTCTGCTCGACCTTGGCATCGAGGCGACGCTGGCTGATGGCACTGATCAGCTCCCGTTGTGCGATGGCTGCCGGACGAAAGCGCACCAGCAGGGTCCTCGCCGCGGGCACGATGTCCTCGATGCCGGTGATGGGCTCGGCGCGCAGGGACGCCTGCAAAGCCAGGGTCTGCGGCAGGTCCGGGAGCTCCACCATGATGGCGTCGAGATTGACCGGCAGGAAGCGCATCAAGGCTCTCCGTCTGTCGAAGCCATGAAGGAGCGGACGGCCACACCTGATTGCTCCAGCAAGGCGCGGATTTCGCGGGCCATGGCGACGGCGCCGGGGCTGTCGCCATGGACGCAGATCGAATCCGCCTCGATGCGGACCGCACTGCCGTCGATGGCGGGAACCGTGCCGTCGGTCACCAGGCGCAGCATGCGGGCCGCCACCTGCTGCGGATCGTGCAGCACCGCGCCGGGCTCGCGGCGGGACACCAGCGAGCCGTCGGGCATATAGCCCCTGTCCGCAAAGGCCTCGGCGACCACGGCAAGGCCGGCCGCGCGCGCCCAGCCGATGAGGGGAGAGCCGGCCAGAGCCACCAAAGTGAGCCCGGGATCGATCTGCCGGATCCCTTCGATGATGGCCTCTGCCTGCCGCCGGTCCTTGGCGATGGTGTTGTAGAGGGCGCCATGCGGCTTGACGTAGGACACGCGGGTACCGGCGGCGGTGGCTAGGCCCTTGAGCGCGCCGATCTGGTAGATGGTGTCGGCGATCAGGTCCTCGCTGGCCACATCCATGTTGCGCCGCCCGAAGCCGCCGAGATCGGGATAAGCGATATGCGCACCGACCGTCACGCCCTTGGCTGTGGCGGCCCGCAGCGTGGCGAGGATGCCGGTGGGATCGCCGGCGTGAAAGCCGCAGGCCACATTGGCGCTGGAGACGATGGCGAGCATCGCCTCGTCGTCGCCCATGCGCCAGGCGCCGAAGCTTTCGCCGAGATCGCTGTTGAGATCGATGTGGTGGAGGTCGACGTTCATGGCACGAAGCTCCCGATAAGCTCTTGCCGCCCGGCTGCCTGGCGGCTCAATGGATTTGCCCGCCGCTCTCTCGCACGTCCTCCTGGACGGTGAGGGCGGTGTGCGTGAGGTGCCGGATGGCCTCGACCTGCGTCGCCAGCGCCAGGCTCGGCAGCCCGGGTCGGCGGGCGGCATGCTCGGGCAGGCAGGGCATATGCACGAAGCCGCCCCTTGCGCCGGCAAGCGGGCGCAGCGTCGCCAGCCGATGCATCAGGGCGAAGAAGACATGGTTGCACACGAAGGTGCCGGCGGTGTTGGAGAGCGAGGCCGGCAGCCCCGCCGACCTGAGATCGCGCACGATCGCCTTGACCGGCAACGAGGAGAAATAGGCAGCCGGCGCGCCCGATATCACCGGGATATCGATCGGCTGGCGTCCTTCATTGTCGGCAATGCGCGCATCATCGAGATTGATCGCCACGCGCTCGGGTGTGATCTCGGCGCGCCCGCTCGCCTGTCCGAGGCTGATGACGAGGCGAGGCCGCCATTGTCTCAAGGCCTCGTCCAAGCGCTCGATGGCGGCCCCGAACACGCAGGGCAGTTGCACCGCGCGGACCAGGGCACCCTCGCAGATCCAGCCATCCAGTGCCCTGGCAACCTCCCAGGAGGCGTTGGTCTCATCGTCTTCGAACGCTTCGAAGCCGGTGATCAGCAGGTTTGGCGGCGTCTGGTCCGGCGGCTTTTTGGAACTCATGGCTGCTTTCCGCGAATGATGTCCTAGAGCGTTTTGTGATTTGAATGAAGCACTTCAAATCGCAAAGACGCGTCGAACCAAAGAGTCGGAGCAAATGAGCGTTCACGCCTGAGCGCGCTTTGCTCTAGAGAGGCATCAGGACATAGAGCAGTACGACATTGGCGGCGAGCAGCGCCAGCGCCGTCGGAATCTGGGCGCGGATGACGGCATTCTTGTCGATCTCCAGCAATGCGGCCGGCACGATGTTGAAATTGGCCGCCATGGGCGTCATCAGCGTACCGCAATAGCCCGACAGCATGCCAACGGCCGCGATCACCGCGGGATTGCCGTGATAGACGCCGATCAGGACCGGCACAGCAACCCCACCCGTCATCACCGGAAAGGCGGCAAAGCCATTGCCCATGATCACGGTGAACAGCGCCATGCCGACGACATAGAGAGCGACCGCCACCAGGCGCAGGTCCATGTTGACATAGCTGGTGGTGAGGTGGGCGACCGCCTTGCCGACACCGGCATCGGAAAAGACCAGGCCGAGCATGCCCAGCATCTGCGGCAGGACCAGGGCCCAGCCGAGCGCATCGGTGAGACGGCGGGATTCGCGCAGGCCCTGGACTGGTGTTTCGCGCGTCAGCCAGCAGGCGAGGACGAGCGCGACGATGCAGGCGATGCCGAGGGCGAGCAGGGTGGTATTCTTGGGATCGAACAGCGGCGTGCCGCCGATGATGACGTAATGGCCCGAAAGCGTGATGGCCACGGTCAGCAGCGGAATGGCAAGCGCCGGCACGAACAGCTTGTTGCCGAGCCGCTTTGCACTGGCCACCGCTGCGGCGGCGCTGGGAATGTGGTGACGGCCGGCACCGACCCCACCGAGCCCGGCAATCAGCGCCAGCACGACGACGCCCACGCCGACCACGGCCGGCGGCAGGAAGTCCCCGATCAGAAAGGCCAGTGCATAAAGGCCCCAGAACAGGGCGCTGCTGAAGCGCTTGGGATGGTTGCGGTCGGCCAGGGTCATCACGGCCGTGACGGCCAGGATCGCTCCGACGAGATAGAACAGGTGGGAAAGGGAGAGGATCATGTCAGCCCTCCGACTGCGCTTCAGGCCGCAGGCCGGCGTCGGACGGAGCCTCGGCCAGATCGCGCGCAATGGCCGCATCGAGGCGAGACAGCCGGAAGGCATGGATGGCGAAGGCCGTCAGCGCCGTCGGGATGCCCCACAAGGCGACATGAAGCGGCTCGACCTCGACGCCGGCCTCCCTGAGGAATGTCGTCATCAGTACGATCGCGCCGAAGGCGACGAAGATGTCCTCGCCGAAGAACAGGCCGACATTGTCGGTGGCAGCGGCAAAGGCCCTGAGCTTGTGGCGGGCCCGCTCGGTGAGCGAGCCATGCCGGACCTCGGCCGCGCCTTCCGCCATGGGTGCGATCAGCGGGCGCACCATCTGGGGATGCCCGCCGAGGCTGGTCAGGCCCACCGCTGCCGTCAGCTGCCGGGCTGCGAGATAGACGATGAGCAGGCGGCCCGACGTCGCCGAGCGGATCCTGCTGATCCAGGCCTGGGCATGCTGGCGCAGGCCATGGCGTTCGAGCAGGCCGACCACGGCGAGCGGCAGCAGTAGGATCACCGCCAGATTGCGCGTTTTCAGGAAGCCGGTGCCGATGGCGGAGAGAACCTGCTGCGGCGGGAAACTCGCAGCGAGAGCCGTGCCGATGGCGGCAACGATCACGACGAGCATGGGATTGAAGCGCAGGACGAAGCCCGCGACGATGATGGCCACGCCGATGAGGGGCCATAGGCTGATGTCACTAGGCACGGTGTTCGCTCCCCGGGGACATTGGATGGTCTGGATAAGTGATCGGTTCTTGTAGGGTGATATTTCCCGATCCGCCGGCAATATCATCGAAATTGATGCCTTGATCAAGAGTTTTGATTGAACGTATATAAATTATTGTTCAACAATATCGTGATGCTTCCCGAACAATCGGAAAGCGGGCCGCAAGGGATGGCCTTTGGCCGTGTCCTGCTTGGGGCGGCAGCGGGGTTTCGGCCTTCAGGCGCGGACGTGGCTTGCCCGGCAGCACGCCTTCCTTTCAGCCCAGGCCGTTTGTCACTGTCGAGATCGCAGGGGCTTCGTTGTGAATCCCGAGGATTGCCCTACAATCCGGCTCGTCGTCATGGACAGATGGAATGGCAACGTTGAGTGAAGATCGGACAATGGCGCGAGGCAGCGCCCCATGACGCAACCGGCTGATCCCCGTCCGGCCTCATCCGCCCTGACGCTCGGCGAGCGTGTCGCCGAGCAATTGCGACGCAAGATCACACAGGGCGAATTCGGCCCCGGACAACGCCTGTCGGAGCAGGCGCTCAGCGACGATCTGGCCATTTCCCGCAACACGCTGCGCGAGGTCTTCCGGGTGCTGACCAAGGACGGCCTGCTCAAGCACGTTCCCAATCGCGGTGTGTTCGTGGCGGTGCCGAGCATCGCCTCCATCATCGACATCTATCGCGTCCGGCGCCTGATCGAATGTCAGGCCCTCGCCCAGGCCTATCCGCGCCACCCTGCCAAGAAGCGCATGCGCGATGCCTTCGAGGAAGCTCTGCGCTGCCGGGCGGTGGAGGATTGGCCCGGGGTGGGCACGGCCAACATGGCCTTTCATATGGCTGTGGTGGAACTGGCCGACAGCGAAAGGCTGAACCTGCTCTTCGCCCAGGTTCTGGCGGAGCTGCGGCTCGCCTTCGGCATGTTGCAGGATGCCGAATTCCTGCACGCTCCCTTCGTCGACAGGAACCTCGCCATTCTAGAGTTGGCCGAAGCGGGGCAGTTCGACAGGGCGGCCGCCATGCTCGGCGACTATCTCATCCATTCCGAACGCCTGGTCCTCGCCGTCTATGCGCGGCGCATGGCGGATGGCAGCATCGGGGAATTGTAAGGCGCCCGGTCCTCGATGGACCGTGTCAGCGCCTGACGCCCAGCCTGACCAGCACTTCGGGCGGTATCTTGAGCTCGCGGATGACACCGCCATGGGAGGCCATGCCCATCAACTCCCGCTGGATGAAATAGCCATAGACCGCGTCGACGGCATCGGCGAGCAGGCGGGAGCGGCCGGGGTCCTCTGGCGCCGCCGCATGCAGGGCGGCCATGGCCTGGCCGGCGGCCTCGCCCGCCCGTTCCAGCGAAGCGGCCTTCTCCACGCGGATCTCGGCGCCGAGGACGTCGAGGGCCGTGCGGGCGGTGGCAGGGGAGAAATTCTGAGGCAGGCGGACGCTCATGCCGGCATACTGCCGCCGCCTGGAACGCTTGTCGATATCGTCTTCGCGCGAAGCCTGGCCGCGGCTACAGCGCTGCGGCCACCGCACGACCCGCCTGCCGCCCGCTGAACAGGCAGCCGCCGAGAAAGGAACCTTCCAGCGCCCGATAGCCATGCATGCCGCCACCGCCGAAGCCGGCGGCCTCGCCTATGGCGTAGAGGCCGGGCAGGGGAGCAAGGTCCCCGCCGAAGACCCGGCCCTCGAGGTCGGTTTCCAGGCCGCCCAGCGTCTTGCGCGTGAGGATGTTGAGCTTGACCGCGATCAGCGGTCCATGGGCAGGATCGAGCAAAGCGTGGGGCCGCGCCGTGCGGATCAGCCGGTCGCCGAGATAATGGCGGGCATTGCGGATGGCCATGATCTGGCCGTCCTTGCCGAAGCCATTGGCAAGGTCGCGGTCGCGTGCCTCGATCAAGTGCCGTATCGCGGCAGGGTCGAGCAGGGGCCCCTGCGTCAGGGCATTCATGCCGGCGACGAGACGTTCCAGATCCTCTGCCACCACGAAGTCGGCGCCATGCTGCTTGAAGGCTTCCACCGGCCCGGTCGCCCGCCGGCCGATGGCGCGTCGCAGCGTCAATTTCCAGTCGCGGCCGGTGAGGTCGGGATTCTGCTCCGAGCCCGAGAGTGCAAATTCCTTGCGGATGATGCTCTGGGTCAGGATGAACCAGCTATGGTCGAAGCCGGTGGCGCGCAGATGGGCCAGCGTTCCCAGCGTGTCGAAGCCCGGATAGAGCGGGCCGGGCAGGCGATTGCCCCGGGCATCGAGCCAGAGCGGGGAGGGGCCGGGCAGGATGCGGATGCCGTGCCCGGGCCAGATCGGATCCCAGTTCCTGACGCCTTCGACATAGTGCCACATGCGGTCACGATTGATCAGTCGCGCTCCTGCCTGTGCCGCAATGGCCAGCATGCGCCCGTCGACATAGGCGGGGACGCCGGTGACCATCGTCTCCGGCGGTTGGCCGAGCCGCTGCGGCCAATGGCGGCGCACCAGCTCGAGGTCGCCGCCGATGCCGCCGCTGGCGACGATCGTCATCGGCGCGGCCAGGGAAAAGTGACCCACGACCTCGCGCGAGGTGGCGACCCCGCGCGGCGCATCGCTGGGCGCGAGCAGGCTGCCTTCCACACCGGTGATCGCCCCGCCGGCGTGGATCAGGCCGTCGACGCGGTGGCGGAACCGCAGCGCGAGCCGGCCTTCCGCCTCGGCTGCCAAGGCGAGCCGTTCGAATGGCTCGACCACGCCCGGGCCGGTGCCCCAGGTGATGTGGAAGCGCGGCACCGAATTGCCCGGGCCGCCGGCGCTGCCGCCACCCCGCTCGGCCCAGCCGACGACGGGGAAGATCCGATGCCCCATGGCGCGCAGCCAGGCGCGTTTCTCGCCGGCGGCGAAGGCGAGATAGGCCTCCGCCCAGCGTCGCGGCCAGTAATCCTCCTCGCGGTCGAAGCCGGCCGTGCCGAGCCAATCCTGCAAGGCGAGTTCGAAACTATCCCTGATACCGAGGCGTCGCTGCTCGGGGCTGTCGACCAAAAAGAGCCCGCCGAGCGACCAGAAGGCCTGGCCGCCCAGATTCTGGCGAGGCTCCTGGTCGAGCAGGATGACCCGCTTGCCGGCGGCAGTGAGCTCGGTGGCCGCGACCAGCCCGGCCAGGCCCGCCCCGACGACAATGGCATCCGCGTCGGCCATGGCCCCTCCCGCGACTCGCGATGTCAGGCATCATGCAATGAATACCGCAGCGGCAGAACCCGGTGAATGTGACGATCGCGACACGGGCATGATGCAGAAGTTGCGCGTGGGTGCGATGTCGTCCCCGCCTGCGGCATCTTGCCCGGGCGGCGTTCAGCGACTAAGTCGGTTTCATGGCCGATGCGAATGGGACATTGTCGAAGCTGCGCGCAGGATTTTCGCGCCAGAGCCTCAAGACGAAGGTGCTGACCGGCATCGGCGGGTTTGCAGCCGCCGCGATTTCGCTGGGCGCCTCGCTCTATCAGCTGCGCAATCCCGACCAAGTGCCGAACAGGGCGGCAGGACAGACGATCGAGGCGGGGCGCTGGCTCGTCACGCCGAACGCGGCCGCCCCGGCCTCGGTGCTGCCGGATGGCCGCCCGGTCAAGGCCGGCCGCCGCGCGGTGGTGCTCGAACTCACGCTTGCCAACCGCACCGAAGGCACCTCCAATGCCGTAACCGGTATCCTGAAGCTCACCAATGTCGCTGGCGCCGAGGGGCCTGATTTCTACCTCGTCCGGGACAGGGAGCGGCTGATGGCGCTCCAGCCCCGCCTGCCGGAGCGTCTGCAGGCCGTCTGGACCCTGCCGGCCGATGCTGCATTGCCCAAGACGCTGGAGCTCACCGTCGCCGGTGTGACCTTCAAGCCCAAGGACAATCTCTATGGAGCGCCGGGCTGGTTCAATCCGCATGATGTTGCGCGCGTGAGCGTGCCTCTCGATGCCGCTGGGGCTCCCGGATGAAGAATGCCGCCATCACCGTGATGATCGTGCTGACGGGCATCGTCCTGCTGGCGCTGCTGCGTTGGACGACACCTGGCTATGCCGTTCTCACCGGGCCGATCGAGACGACGGGCAGACAGGGAGCACCTGCTCAAACCGCCGGGTTCAACCTGAAAGTCGACAAGCTCATCCTCTCGGAACTGCTGGTCTTCCAGCGCTATGGCAAGAAGGTCGAACGCAGCACCGGCGGCGTCTGGGCCGTGGTAACGGCGGATGCGTCCGCCACCAATCGCACACTCATGCTGGCGGGCGTTTCGCTTCGTGGGGCCAGCGGACGGACCTATATGCAGAGCCCGCGGGTGGACGGCATGTCCCAATTGCTGTCCGGCAAGGAGTTGCAGCCGGGCCTGCAGCAGCAGGGCCTCTTCATATTCGAGCTGCCGGCCGACGAACTCGCAGGCGCAGAATTGGTGGTTTCGCGGGAGGCCTTTCCGCGGCTTACAGCCCAGCTCGCCATCTCCCTCAACGAAGGTTCTGCCATCCGTCGCACCGTCCTGGAGATCGGCCGTGACCCCCTCTGAACAGGCACTCCCGGAAAGCCGGCCCGCCACGCGCTGGTACTGGCGCAGCCTGATCGCGATACCCGTGCTCCTGCTGGCCGTCTTTGCCTTCGGTGCCCGGGTCGACATCCTGGACTATGTCGCCTCGCACGAACTGCGCATCGCCACGGTCAAGCCTGGCGAGGCTGCCCCTTATGCACGTGCCGACTGGTCGCTCGTTTCGGCCCAGTTCGTCGATGGCGGCGAGGGTACGCGCCTGCCCTTGTCGAAGGACCGCAAGCTTCTCATCGTCCGCCTCAAGGCGGTGCCCGAGGGGAGGGTCGTCGATGAGGCACAGCGGCAGGCCATCTGGCTGGGCTGCAGCCTGACCCTGCTCGATGGGCAGGGGCAGCGCTGGAGCCCGTTGTCCTTCGTGTTGTCCCGCGACATCAGCCGTGCACTGGAGCCGAAGTCAACGCCCGTGGCGGGATGTTTCGAGGCCGCCCGTTCCATCGGCCTCGATGGCCAGCCGACGCTGGTCGAGGAGAAGTTCCTGCTTCCGTCCGAGGCCGCTTCGGACCTTTCCGTGCGGCTTTCCTTCCGTTCGGCCCTGCCGGACGCCCTCAGCTTCCAACTGGAACCGCGCTGATCGGCCGGCGCGCGCTGCGCCATTGCCGGCCCTGGGAAAAGCCCGTTTCCAGTCCAGCGGCGAGCAACGTGATCTTCAGGGGCATGATCAGGGCGCCGCTGCCGGGTGCGCTCGGACTGCCCAGCAGGATGGAGAGGCCGTGGGCGATGATCTGCCACAGGCCGATCTCATGAGGACCTATCAGGCGGGCGGCGCCGTACCAGGCCCAGGCCGAACCCCAGTCCAGGAGACGGAAGGCGACGAGAACGACGACGATCAGGCTGAGACCCGTGCCGAAAGTCAGGCCGAGGCCCTCCGCCAGCGCGCGATAACGCCTGGCCGTACCGGCCACGAAATGGGCGAGAAAGTCGCGCAGGAATTTGGGTAATCCGTCCCAGCGTGCGATCGCCCTGCTCCAGCGGCCCTGTACGGACGCCCCCGCCCGTCCGATGTCATAGCCGTAGACCAGCGCCGCCAGGGTCAGCCAGACGGCGGGATAGAGCGCGTAGGAGAACAGGGCCGACAGCATGTCCCACCAGGAGGCGGACGCAGCCTCGACCGGCGGGGCGATGCTTGCCGCGCGAGCGGCCGGCAACAGCGAGGGGTTCAGGAACTCCGGCAGGCCGGCAATCCAGGCCATGATCTTGTCATGCCAGTTCTGCAGCACATAGAGCGCGATAAAGGCCCAATTGGCCTCGCACACCACGATCAGGAAAGGCCAGAGCACGCGCTTGGAGCGCTTGTGCATATATTTGGCACCCAGCCTCACCAGCCAGGCAATGGCGACCAGCAACAGCAGCAGCCCGCCTCCGCTGACTTCGAGAATGCGGGCATTCTCGCCAAAGGGAGTCAGATCGAGGGCAAGCTTGGAATATTCGCGTACGGTATCGCCGAGAAAGCCCCAGGCGGCATAGAAGGCGAAGAACGGCACCAGGGCCAGGGACAGCGCCATGGTGAAGCCGGTGGGCCCACTCTCCCGAGGTTGGCTCTCTGGTGATTCGGCCGCCCTTGCCGCCGCCTGCAGGGAAGGCAATCCAGGCCGGACGAGTTCGAACAAGGCGACGATCACCACCAGCTTGACCAGAACCACCAGAGTGAGCGTCGAGAGGCCAGCCAGGCGATTGAGGAAGCCGATGCGCACGGCGATCTCGGTCAGCACGTCCTCGGCCAGCATGCCGATCAGCCAGATTGCCATCAATTGCGGCCAGTAGCGCTGGAGCAGGACCATCCAGGTGGGAAGGAGACGGGTGAGCGCCGACAATGTGCTGGAGGCCTTCTGCTGTTGGCAGCGCGGT
Organism: Labrys sp. 22185; assembly: GCF_052045555.1. Taxonomy (NCBI): domain Bacteria; kingdom Pseudomonadati; phylum Pseudomonadota; class Alphaproteobacteria; order Hyphomicrobiales; family Xanthobacteraceae; genus Labrys; species Labrys sp. 22185. The sequence continues at coordinate 147,071 of NZ_JBQEPH010000001.1, forward strand.
TGCGGTGCCGGATTTGAGTGCGGACCATAGCAATCGAAAGTACGATGGACCAGATGAGAGGCAGGTCGATCGTTCCTCCAGGGAGAGATCTTCGCCGCTCTCGGGCTGCAACCTCCGGTTTCGGCACTAAATCGCCGCATTCCGGAGGAGAAGATAGGGGTGAATCACCGGGGCTCCGGTCGAAATGCCGCCTATGAGCCAATTCCGCGAAAAGGCGCTGCAGGTGCTCCGTCATGGGCATGCCGCGTCCCGGCTGTCGAAAGGAGAGATCCCTTGACGTCTCGGATTGAAGATTATGCCCTCATCGGCGACTGTGAAACGGCGGCCCTGGTGTCACGCGACGGGTCCATCGATTGGCTGTGCTTTCCCCGTTTCGATTCGCCCGCCAGTTTCGCGGCCCTGCTCGGCACGCCGGAGAACGGGCGCTGGCGCATTGCCGCCACCGACAGGAAGGCGCGGATCAGCCGTCGCTATCGGCCCGACACCCTCATCCTGGAGACGACCTACGAAACGGATGAGGGTGTCGCCACCCTGATCGATTTCATGCCGCTGCGCGACGGCACCAACGACCTCATCCGGCTGGTGGTGGGCCGGAAGGGCACCGTCGCCTTCAGCACCGATTTCGTGGTGCGCTTCGACTATGGCCGCACCGTGCCCTGGGTCACGAGGGCCGATGACGGCACCATCACGGCGGTGGCAGGACCGGATCGGCTGATTCTCTCGACGCCTGTACCTCTGGAGGGCGAGGACCTGCACACCGCAGGTTCGTTCAAGGTCAGCGCCGGCGAGCAGGTGCCGTTCGTGCTGACCTATGGCCCTTCCACGACGCCACGGCCGACCCAACCCGATGTCCAGGCCGCGCTGGCGAATACGGAAAGCTATTGGCGCGACTTTGCCGCGCGCTGTCCATCCGTCGGCCCCTGGACCGATGTCGTCAAACGCTCGCTGATCACCCTGAAGGCGCTCACCTATATGCCGACGGGCGGCATCGTGGCCGCCGCCACCACCTCGCTGCCCGAACAGATCGGCGGTCCGCGCAACTGGGATTACCGCTATTGCTGGCTGCGTGATGCCACCATGACGCTGCAGGCCTTCATGAAGCTCGGCTATTACGAGGAGGCGTCCGCCTGGCGCGAATGGCTGATGCGGGCCATCGCCGGGGCTCCCGAGCAGATGCAGATCATGTATGGCCTGTCGGGTGAGCGCAATCTCCTGGAATGGGAGCCCCATTGGCTCAGCGGCTATGAGGGATCGCGGCCGGTGCGGATCGGCAATGCCGCTGCCGAGCAATTCCAGCTCGATGTCTATGGCGAGGTTGCCGATGCCATGATGCAGGCCGCTGCCGGCGGCCTGCAGCGCCATCCCCGCACGCGGGCGCTCAGCGAAGTCATCATGAACTTCCTCGAAACCGCCTGGCGCCGTCCCGACGAGGGGATCTGGGAGGTGCGCGGCGGCGCGCAGCATTTCACCCATTCCAAGGTGATGGCTTGGGTGGCCTTCCACCGGGCCGCCAACATGGCGATCAAGTCCGGAGACAGGCCCGCCTTTGCCGAGCGCTGCCAGCGCGTGGCCGACGAGATCCATGACGATGTCTGCCGCAAGGCCTTCGATCCCGACCTCGATAGCTTCGTGCAGTCCTATGGCTCGAAGACGATCGACGCCAGCCTGCTGCAGATCCCGCTTGTCGGCTTCCTGCCGGCGGACGATCCCCGGGTGATCGGCACGGTCAGGGCGGTCGAGACCATGCTGATGCGCGACGGCTTTCTGCTGCGCTACAACACGGACCATGTCGATGACGGCCTGCCGCCGGGCGAGGGAGCCTTCCTGGTCTGCACCTTCTGGCTGGCGGATGTCTATGTGCTACAGGGCCGCGAGGACGACGCGCGGCGTCTCTATGAGCGGCTGGTGGGCCTTTGCAACGATGTGGGACTGCTGTCCGAGGAATATGATCCGATCGCGGAACGCATGCTCGGCAATTTTCCGCAGGCCTTCAGCCATATCGGGCTGATCAACACCGCCCTCAATCTGGCGCGGCAGACCGGCCCCGCCGAGGAGAGGGTCGAGGCGAGCGGCCAGTCGGTGGCGCAGGCGGATGCCGTCTGATCGTCGCTGGCGAGCGTCCGGCGAGGGGATGGACTACGATCGCCAGCTGATTCTCGCCGGCACCGATCGGCTGTTCCAAAGAGGGGCTCGGCATGTTGCATCACATTTCCTTCGGCGTCGCGGAGATCCGGCGCTCCGCCGCATTCTACGACGCAGTGCTGGGGACTCTCGGCTATGTGCGCGTGTGGGAGGATCTGCAGCCTGACGACCCGGATCAGGCGGTAGGCTACGGGTTGCCCGGCGGCGGCGACAAGTTCACGATCAAGTTGAGGCGCGAACAGGCGCGGTCTCCCGGCGCCGGTTTCCATCTGGCCTTTGCCGCACCCAGCCGGCAGGCGGTTTCACAGTTTCACGAGACGGCTCTCGCGCGCGGCGGTGCCGACAATGGCGCACCCGGCCTTCGCGCCCATTATGGCCCGACCTATTTTGCCGCATTCGTAATCGATCTGGATGGCCATCACATCGAAGCCGTCTGTAAATCCGAGAGATAGGCTCATCAGCTGCCGCGTTGCAGAGAAGGAGCTTGACAGGTGAGGTGATTAGGTAGATCGGTCTACCTAATCACGGAGCGAGGATCATGACGGGCCGCATGCCAGCCAGGGAGCGTCTGCTGAAGGCAGCGGCGGAACTGTTCTACAGTGAAGGGGTCGGCGCCACCGGTATCGACGCCATCACGGCGCGGGCCGGGGTGGCCAAGATGAGCCTTTACAATAATTTCTCGTCCAAGGCCGATCTGGTGAATGCCTATATCCAGGGCAGGCGCACCGAATGGCAGGCGATCTATCAGGAGCGGCTCAAGAGCGCGGCAACGCCGCAGGAGCGGGTGCTGGCGATCTTCGATTCCTATCTGGATCATGCCGAGGCCGCCTATGACTGGGGCTTTCGCGGTTGTGGGCTGCTTAACGCAGCGGCGGAACTTCCGGTGGGTGATCCGGGCCGTGCGTCGGTCGCCTCGCAAAAGGAGGAAGTCGAGCGCCTGTTCAGGGCCTATCTCGGCGAGATGCGGCCGGAGGCGGCTACGGCGATCGTCGAAACCGCCGAACATCTTTCCTTCTTGCTCGAAGGCGCCATGTCGCGTGCCGGGCTGGATGGGCATGACGGTCGCCTGAAGACCGCACGCAGGATTGCCGCCTCGATCCTGGAGCGGTTCTGAGACCGGTTGTCAATCCCATGAGTGAAACCCTCAGCACGCCCTCTCCCCGGGAAAGCAAGATTGTGGCGATCGCCGCGCTGCTCATGCTCGAAGCCGCATTGGTGATCTCATGGAGCGCCGGGTTCGTCGGCATCCGGTTTGCGATCGATCATGCCCCGATCTTCCTGATCCTGCTGTGGCGCAGCCTGGTCTCCGGCCTGGTCCTGCTGCCCTTCGCGCTCACCATTGGACCATCGCTGCGCTGGAAGGATGTCCTGCCGCAGATATGGTTCGGCGCGCTGGCGATGTCCGGCTACCTTGCCGGCTTCGCTTTGGCGATCGTCTTCGGCGTGCCGACCGGCCTCGTCGCCTTGATTGCCGACATGCTGCCCCTGGCCGTGGCCATCCTGTCCTGGCCGGTGCTGGGGCAGGCCTTGAGCGCGCGCCAGTGGCTCGGTTCATTCCTCGGCCTGGCAGGCGTCCTGATCGCCTCGGGCTGGTCTCTCGACATGGGTCATGTCCCGCTCTGGGCCTATGGCCTGCCCGTACTCGGCACGCTGTCGCTGGCCCTGGCGACCTTGCTGCAGAAGCGCAGCCCCGCCGGCGCCATGCCCGTGCATCAGAGCCTGTGCATCCAGTGCCTGTCCGCTTCGGCGATCTTCGCCCTGTTCGCCTGGCATGAGGGCGGCGTCCTGCCCGTTCTCGACAGGGGTTTTATCGGCGGCATCCTCTGGCTGGTCTTCGTGGCGACCTTCGGCGCCTGGAGCCTCTATTATATCGCCCTGCGCAAATCCTCACCCACCCGCGTCACCTCGGTGCTGTATCTCAGCCCCCCAGTGACGATGATCTGGGCCTGGCTGATGTTCGGTGAGCCGCTGTCCTGGGCCATGGCGGTGGGCCTGGTGGTTTCCCTAGCGGGGATCGTCATCGTCGCGCGGTCACCGGCCGTCGTAGCGGGCCGTACCCGCAATCCCTGAGCGGTGCATCATTTGATCAGCCAGGCGAAGGCCCTGGCGAGGAAAGCCTGGCCGTCCCCTGTTACGGGCTCGCCATGCGCCATCAGCACCTTCTCGGTCGGCCACGCCAGGATGTGCCTGATCGCCTCGCGCGCGGCTGGCCGGTTCACGAAGGCCATGCGGAACTTGCGGGGCACCGATGGCTCGGGGGCGACCATGAGGTCGAGTTTCGCCACCACTGCCCGCCAGCCCTCGAACCAGGCGGCGTCGAAATGCTGGATGAGATCGGTGAACAGCGTCGTCCGGCTCGGGCGATGGAAGAACACCGCCTCGGTGGTGATCAGATTGCCCGGCACGAGGACATGGTCGAGGTCATCGGCCCAGGCCGGGATGGGCGCCTCGCCGAGATCGAGGTCAAAGCGGATCTCCTTGCGCTTGGCCCTGAGGCCGGGCGGCGCATAGACGCTGGCGCCGGGATAGGCGCGCTGCCAATCGCCCAGAAAGAGGTGATGAAGCGAATTGGGCGGCACCAGGCAGCGCACCGCGCCCAGTGCGTCGACCTGCGCCCGCAGATCCTGCGACAAGGCGATCGGGGACCAGACGAGGAGATCGCCGCCGGATAGCCGGATGATGGCCATGCGGGTGGGGTAGTGAAAGCCGGCCACCGAGGTGGTCGGGCCATCCGCAATCCAGATCTCGTCGCCGAAATTCTTCAGCATTGCCGATCTTCCCGCGGTCTGCCGGGCTCCGTTCGATCGCCTGCTCAGGACGCCGTAATGCGTCGGTGCACGCCGTCGAGGCTCTCGGCGAAAGCCTCGAAGAGCTTGCGATCGGTCAGCTCGCGCAGGACCTGTTCGTTGATGCCGCCACGTGTCGCATATTCCTGTGCCAGATGCATGAAATCGGCGTCGGGCGCCGCCTCCGGCGCCTGCGCCAGGGCCCTGAACAGAGCAGTGACATAGCCGCGCGCCGTCGGATCGACAACGCCATGGCCCTGCAGCCAGCCGTGGAGGGTGTCGAGATATTTGAAATAGGTGGCGAATGTCGCGGTGGCGACGCTCAGCGCATCGAACTCGGTAACATCCTTCACCGCAAAGGCCTTGCCGAACCGGCCGAAGAAGGCCACGACGTCGGGATCGGGCGGATAGATGATCGTCGGCCCCTGCCTTTGGGCGACCATCGGCATCGGCAGTGCCTTGGTGACGCGCTCGGCGGGAGAGACCAAGGCGACGATCTCTTCGAGAGACAGGGTGGCGATCAGGCTGATGATGCGATGGTCCGGGCGAAACCGCAGGCCCGGCAGCACGTCATGGGCGATCTGCGGCCGGACGGCGAGCATGATCGTGTCGCAGGCATCGAGAACGGCCTGATTGTCGGCCGCGATCCGAACATCGGCAAAGCGCGATGCGAGGTCGGCGGCAATAGCCTCGTTGCGCGGCGACAGCACAACCGGCACGTCGTTGCCGGCCACCGATTTGAGGCCGGTCACGATCGCCGATGTCAGCGCACCCGTCCCGATGAAGCCGAGTTTCATGGCGCGGCCTGTGCCGTCATCTGCCGGGCGATACGGCTATCCTCGTTCATACGCGCGACCAGAGCCTCTATCGAGCCGAATTTCTGCTCGCCGCGGATATAGCCGACAAAGGCGACCTCGATTTCCTTGCCATAGAGATCGCCGGCATAGTCGAACACGAAGGTTTCCAGCAAAGGCGGGCCATTGTCGAAGGTCGGGCGGCGGCCGAAACTGGCGACACCGGCATGCACGATGCCGTCGATCACCGCACGCACGGCGTAGATGCCGAGGGCGAGGCCGCATTGCGGATCGAGCGCCATGTTCGCCGTGGGAAAGCCGAGCTCGCGGCCGCGCTTCTCGCCGTGGACGACGGTGCCCAGCACTGACCATTCATGGCCGAGCAGGCGATTGGCGCGCGTGATGTCGCCCGCCGCCAGGGCGCGGCGAATGGCCGAGGAGGACACGGCCTCGCCGCTCTCGCGCGTCGGTGCCACGATGGCGATGTCGAGGCCAAGCGCACGGCCATGCTGCACCAGAAATTCGGGTGTGCCGCGGCGGTCCTTGCCGAAATGAAAATCATAGCCGACGGCGACGGCGTGAGCGCCGAGTCGCCGCACCACGAGTTCCTCCAGGAATTCCTCCGCCGTCATGCCGGCAAGCGCCCGGTCGAAGGTGAGGGTGACCAGCGCGTCGAGGCCGGCCTTTTGCAGGAGGCGGGCCTTCAAGGCAGGCGGCGTCAGCCGGAACAGGGGCTCGTCCGGCCGGAACAGGCTGCGCGGATGCGGCTCGAAGCTGAGGGCGACGGCCGGGCGCGACCGATGATGCGGTCCCGGCTGCGAGCCCCTGGCGAGAGCCTCGGCCGCATCGATCACCGCCAGGTGACCGCGATGCACGCCGTCGAAATTGCCGATCGCGATGGCGGCGCCGGCAAGATGGGCGGGCAGGGTGACGGGATCGAGAAACTGCTCGAAGGCCATGATGTCTACCAGATCAGCCGCGGCATGACCGCGTCGGGAATGACGCCCTTGTCGGCAAGGAAGGCAGAAAGCGCCTCGGGGTCGACGCCGTCGCCCTCATGGCCGGCCTCGAGGGCATGGATACCGCCGGAGATGAACAGCGCGCCGCACCCGATGGCGGCCGCGCCGGCGAGATCGGTTCGCACCGAATCGCCGATGGCCAGGGTCCGCTCGGAGGATGTCGGCTTGCCGCGGAGCGAGGCGGCTGTCTCGAAGGCCGCGTCGTAGATCGGCTTGTAGGGCTTGCCGCAGATGGCCACCTCGCCGCCGATGGCGCGATAGGCTTCTGCCAGAGCCCCGGCGCAATAGATGATGGTGCCGCCGCGATCGACGATGAGATCGGGATTGGCGCAGATCATCGGTACGTCGCGCGCCTTGAAGCCGGCCAGCATGTCCCTGTAGGTCTCCGGCGTCTCCGTGGTGTCGTCGAACAGGCCGGTGCAGACGACCACTTCGGCCTCCTCGGGCGTATCGGCGAAGCGGATGCCGAGGCCGTCATAGAGCGGCCGGTCGCGATCGGGGCCGAGATGGAAGACCTTTTTTGCCGCCACGGCGGCGATCTGTGCCCGTGTCACGTCCCCCGACGTGACGATGGCGTCCCAGCATTCGCGCGGCAGGCCGAGCCGGTCGAGCTGCGGCATCACCGACTGGGCCGGCCGCGGCGCGTTGGAGACCAGCACCGCAACGCCGCCCTGCCTGCGATAGGCGATGAGGGCGTCGGCAACACCGTCGAACACCCTGTGGCCGTTGTGGATGACGCCCCAGATATCGCAGAAGATCAGGTCATAGGCGCTGGCAATCTCGCGAAAGCCATGGATGAGACGGGGCGAGGAAGCCAAGGCGGGGCCTTTCCGGTCGAAGGGGGTAAGCGGTACGGGACGGTGGTGCCCTTCACATAAGCCCTCAGGGCCGGGCTGGGAAGAGACAAGGGAGCGGGGGCGTCGAAAGGGGCCGGAAAGAGCGCCACCGCCTTCTCCCCTTGCGGGAGAAGGTGTCCCGAAGGGACGGATGAGGGGAGATACGCAACCTGGTCGGGAAATCGCTGCACCCCTCATCCCCCTGCCGGGACCTCTAGCCAACTCCTTCGGAGTTGGCGACACCTGCAAGGGGAGAAGGAACCTGACTTATCCCCGCTCCAGCAGCTCGCCCAATTTCCGTTTCAGTTCCTCCTTCGCTGGCCTGGCGAGGCGGAAGACCACGCTGGAGCGGGCGAAATCGAGGGCACGGATGCTGCCGACATTGGGACGGATCAGGATGTCGGGACGATAATGGGCCGCCTTGGCATCGACGATCGCCGCCTGCATGATCTGCAGGGCCCCGAACATCGCCTCGAAGGTGCCGGGCATGTCGGTTTCGGCGGCGATGGTCGCGGCGCCCGAGACGTCGATGCCGACGAGAATGTCGGCCTTGCCGGTGAGGTGGTCGAGCGGCAGCGGGTTGACGGTGGCGCCATCGACCAGCACTTGGCCGTCGATGCGCACCGGCCTGAAGGCGCCGGGGATCGCCATGGAGGCAGCGACGGCCTGGCGCAGCGGGCCGGCCGTGAAGGCCCGCTCACGGCGGCCATAATAGTCGGTGGCCACGATGGTGAGCGGGATGGCAAGGTCGGCAAAGGCCTGGGGCACGGCCTCGGGCAGGAAGGCGTCGCAAAAGACCTCGGCATCGATCATCACCGGATTGCCGAGGCCGGAAAACAGGTCTGCCAGCCGCCCGCTGCGTGCTGCCATCAGCTTGTTGCGCATGCCGCGCCGATCGGCGAGCATGGCCAGCGTATAGGCATGGAGCTCGGCAGCCGAGAGGCCGGCGGCATAGGCAGCGGCATAGATCGCTCCCATCGAGGTGCCGGCCATGGCGACCGGCCGGATGCCGAGCTCGTCGAAGACTTCCAGCATCGGGATATGGGCGAGGCCGCGTGCCCCGCCGCCGCCAAGGGCCAAGGCCACGGTCTTGCTCGAACGCGTGACCGCCGGCGTCACGGCTCAGGCCTTGCCGATGGCACGCCAGCCGATGTCGCGGCGGCTGAAGCCTTCGGGCCAGTCAACGAGATCGACGGCCTCATAGGCCCGCTTCTGTGCCTCCGCGACGGTCTTGCCGCTGGCGGTGATGCCGAGCACGCGCCCGCCATTGGCGAGGATATGGTCGCCCGAGCGTTTGGTGCCGGCATGAAAGACCAATACGTCGTCGAGCGAAGCCGCCTTGGCGAGATCCCGGATTTCCGAGCCGCGCTGGAAACTACCGGGATAGCCCTTGGTCGCCATCACTACGCAGAGCGCCGCATCGTTCTTCCAGCGCAGCGAGATGGTGGAGAGCACGCCGTCGGCCGAGGCGATCAGGGCCGGCAACAGGTCCGAGCGCAGCCGCGGCATCAGCACCTGCGTTTCCGGATCGCCGAAGCGGACATTGTACTCGATCAGCTCAGGGCCATCCTTGGTGATCATCAGGCCGGCGAAGAGCACGCCCTTGAACGGCGTGCCGCGGGCGGCCATGGCCCGCACGGTAGGGCGAATGATGGTTTCCATCACACGCTCTTCCATCTCCGGCGTCATGATGGGGGCCGGCGAATAGGCGCCCATGCCGCCGGTATTCGGGCCCTTGTCGCCATCGAAGACGCGCTTGTGGTCCTGCGCGGAGATGAGGGGAAGGGCAGTGGTGCCGTCGCACAGGGCGAAGAAGCTCGCCTCTTCGCCCTCCAGGAACTGTTCCACCACCACTTCGTGGCCGGCCTCGCCGACGCTGCCGGCGAAGATGGCGTCGACGGCAGCAAGGGCATCGTCCAGCGTCATCGCCACCACCACGCCCTTGCCGGCGGCCAGGCCATCGGCCTTGATCACGATCGGCGCGCCCTGTTCCTGGACATAGGCGCGCGCAGCAACAGCATCGGTAAAGCGCCGATAGGCGGCGGTCGGGATGGAAAATTCCTGGCACAGATCCTTGGTGTAGCCCTTGGAGCCTTCGAGCTGGGCGGCGGCCTTGCTGGGGCCGAAGGCCTTGATGCCGGCAGCGGCGAGATCGTCGACCAGGCCGGCGACCAGCGGTGCCTCGGGACCCACCACCACGAAGTCGATCTCGTTCTCGCGGCAGAAGGCGATCACCGCCTGATGGTTGGTCGGGTCGAGGGCGGCGCAGATGGCACACTCTTCCATGCCGGGATTGCCGGGCGCGGCATAGAGCCTCTCGCAAAGCGGGCTCGCCGATATCGCCCAGGCCAGGGCATGTTCGCGCCCGCCCGATCCGATCAGAAGAATGTTCATCGTCACCGCCTGCAGAAATTCCGTTGGCCGGACCTTTGCCCGATCAAGGGGCAGGATGCAATGTCGAAGCGCGTGGCGGGGAGGGCGGACGTCTTGTCCGCTCTTGGAAACGCCGCGAAAATGCGGACAAGATGTCCGCGCTCCAAGGGCCGCCGCCGCCCTCAGCCGATGACGGTGTCCACCACCCACCAGCCAGGCCGGCGCTCTGCAATCGCATGTCTTGCTGCAACTGCCGCCTCGGCCGTTTCGAACAGGCCGAACACGGTGGCGCCCGAGCCCGACATGCGTGCGAGGCGGCAGGTGGGCTGGCCGCGCAAGACGGCGAGCGCCTCGCCGATGGCTGGGCGCAGCACAAGCGCCGCCGGTTCGAGATCGTTGCGTCCCCGATCGAGATGGCGGATCAGTGCCGTCGGGCTTTTCTCGCCTTCGATGGCCGCGGCCAGGGAAAGGTCGGGGGAAATGGCCGTCCCCGCGGGAAGGGCGAGGGCTCGGAAGACATCCGCTGTCGGCGTGGCAACACCCGGATTGAGCAGGACGGCGGGCAGAGGGGGCAGGGGAACCGGAGCTGACAGCGTTTCTCCTGCGTCGCGCATCCATCGACCCACCACTTGCAGGCAGACCGGCACGTCGGAGCCCGTGGCGCGGGCAGCGGCCAGGACTTTTTCGTCCGTTAACGGCAGCTCATTGGCGCGGGCGATGAGGCGCAGGGCAGCTGCGGCATCCGAGGAGCCGCCGCCGATGCCGGCTGCCGCCGGCAGGCGCTTGTCGAGCCGGAAATGCCCGAGTGTGAGGCCATCATGCCTCTCGGCGAGCGCCTTGGCTGCCTTGAGTACGAGATTGTCGGCGACCGCGCCGGCCTCCTTCGCGCGAGAACCATAGACTTCCAGGGAGAGGCCGGGCCCCGGCTCGAGACTGAGCTCGTCGGCGATATCGGCAAAGGCGACCAGGCTGTCGAGCAGATGAAAGCCGTCCGTGCGTCGCCCCAGCACGGCCAAGGTCAGATTGACCTTGGCACGGGCTTTCTCGTTCAGCCACACAGGCGAGGCTCCCGCCCCGCCGGCCGCCGTGACGTCAGCCGCCATTGCTGTTGGACGGCGAGGTGGGCTTCACGGGTTCCGCCGGCTTGGGAGCGTCGGCAGGTTTGGGAGCATCGGCGGGTTTGGGCGCATCAGCAGGCTTAGCCGGATCGACGGGCTTGGGAGCCTCCACCGGCTTGGAGGTATCAGTCGGCTTGGAGGTATCAGCCGGCTTTGTTTCGCCTGCGGGCTGGGGAGCATCAGCAGGCTTGGTTTGGTCAGCCGGCTTGGTTTGGTCAGCCGGCTTGGGGGCTTCCGTTGGCTTGTCGGCATCGGCCGGCTTTTCGGGCTGTGCATCCGGCGTCTTCGGTGCGTCGGCGGGCTTTGCCTCGTCCGCGGGCTTGGGCGCATCCGGAGACTTGGCCACGTCACCGGCCTTGCTGGCGTCGGCCGAGGCCGTGTCCCGCATGCCGTCCTTCAGCTTCTGCTCGATTTTGGCCTTCTCGTCCGGCTCGGGCTTGGCATCGAGGGCATGGCGCCACTGGAAGGTCGCCTCCAGCTTGCGCCCGATCTTCCAATAGGCATCGCCGAGATGGTCGTTGATGGTGGGGTCGCTCGGCTTGAGAGAGACCGCGCGCTCAAGCTGCTCGACCGCCTCGTCATATTGGCCAAGCTTGTAATTGGCCCAGCCCAGGCTGTCGACGATATAGCCGTCGTCCGGACGCTGATCGACGGCCTTCTTGATCATCTCCATGCCTTCCTGGAGATGCATGCCCTGGTCGATCCAGGAATAGCCCAGATAGTTCAGCACCGAGGGCTGGTCGGGGAAGAGTTCCAGCGCCTTCTTGAAGTCGGCCTCGGCCTTGGGCCACTGCTTGATCCGCTCATAGGCGATACCGCGGTAATAGAAGGTGGCCCAGTCATTGCGGGTAGGCTTGCCGATCACGTCGACCGCCTGTGAGAACGCCACGGACGCCTCTTCCCAGCGCTTGCGCTGGTTGAAGATGCCGCCGAGCGAGATGATGGCGTCCAGATCCTGCGGATTGGCCGAAATGATCTTCTTCAGATGCGCCACGCCCTCATCGGTCTTGTCGAGCTCGTCCAGCGTGGTGGCAAGCTCGATTTCGGCGTTGCGCTTGAGCGGCGAGGAGGCGGGCACGCTCTTGAACAGGGTCTCGGCGGTCTGGGGCTGCTTGAGGTCGCTATAAAGTTCGGCGAGGCCGATCAGGGCCGTGGCATTGGCGGGCTCCAGATAGAGCGCCAGACGATAGAACACCACGGCATAGTCGGCACCGCCCTGCTTGGCGATGCCGGCTGCGACCGAGACCAGGATATCGGCCGCACCCTGCTGGGCCGAGGTCACGGCCGGCCCGATGCGCTTGCCCGCCTTGATGTCGGCGATCAGTGCCGCGACGATCGGCTGGCGAGGCACCTTGGCCGAATAGGCTTCCAGCACCTTGAGCGCGTCGTCCTTCTTGCCGGCGCGCGCCAGTGCGCGGGCATAGGCGTCGACGATGGAGACGGCATTGGCATCGCGCTCATGGGCGTCCTTGAGCCGGGCGATCGCCTCATCGCGCATGCCGGCCATGTCGAGCATCATGCCGGTGGAGAAATTCTTGAAGGTAGAAAAGCCATCATTGGACGAAATGTCGTCGCTGGCCACCACGCCCTTCTTGGTCTGGCCGGCGCCTGCATAGGTCCAGGTCGAGATCAGGGGCGTCGCCAGCTGCAGGATAGGCTTGTCGAGCGTGAAGGCGAGTTCGTCACGGGCCTTGGTATAGTCCCGCCCCTTCAACGCCCGGATGCCGAGCACGAGATGGGCGATCGGGTTCTTCTTGTCGATCGCCACCACGCGCCGGGCGAAGGTGACGGCCTTGTCCATTTCGCCCGAGGTCAGCAAGGCGATGAAGGTGCGGTTGGTCAGCTCCTGCCGAGCCTGTTCGTCCTTGAACAGACCGCTGCTCAGCGCCTTGGCATAGAAGGAGGCCGCATTGTCGTCGTCACGCACATTGGCAGCCAGCCTGCCAGCCAACAGGCTGCCTGAAGCGGAAGTCGGCCTGAATGGACGTTCGAGCGCCTTGGCTGCCAGTGCCGGCGCCATCAGGGTCGTCGAGAGGGCGATCGCCAACAAGGCGGCGGAAAAAGACGTGCGGGAAGACAGGGGCACAGGGAAGAAAACTCCGAATCAGCCGGCCGCCTCGACACAGGCGACGCAGTCGCGAATTATTCGCCGCTACCATGGCTGCTTTGAGGCGAGGGAACAACCCACCCTCCGCGCTAATCTGCCGATTTTGCCGGGCCGTTTGGCCCATCTCCGGTCGGTCGCCGCCGGGCAGCAACCCTGGATAGCACCGGTGCCGGCAGGTATCGATCGCTCCTCCCGGAATGGCCCGGGATCGGTGCTTGACAAGCTGACGCTGGGATACGACCCCTTGGTGATGTCCGCTCCCGCCGCCTATGCGCCCCCCGTGCCCCATGTCGCTCGCGGGTCGGCTGCCTACCGTAAGATCAGTCTCGCTCTCTTCCTCGCCGGTTTCGGTACGTTCTCGCTGATCTATTGCGTGCAGCCCTTGCTGCCGTTGCTGGCCGAGGAATTCCATGTCGGTGCGGCGCAGAGTTCGCTCGCTCTCTCGCTGACCACCGGCGCGCTCGCCTTTGCCATCTTTGCGGCCGCCGCTGTTTCGGAGCGATTCGGTCGGCGCGAACTGATGTTCGCTTCAATCGGTCTTGCCAGCCTGCTCAATCTTGCCGTGGCTGTCACACCGGGATGGCATGCCATCCTCGCCTTGCGTGCCGTCGAAGGGTTGGCCATTGGCGGTGTACCGGCCATCGCCATCGCCTATCTGGCCGAGGAGATCGAGCCCAATGGCCTGGGTTTTGCCATGGGGCTCTATATCGCCGGCACGGCGCTCGGCGGTATGGCGGGCCGGGTGCTGACCGGCATCCTCGCTGAATTCCTGACCTGGCGCCTTGCCCTGGCGATCGTCGGTCTCGGTGGCCTCGTCCTGGCCCTCGGCTTCGTCCTGCTCCTGCCGCCCTCGCGGCATTTCACGCCGCGCAAGGGTTTCGATCTTCGCTATCACCTCAGGGCATGGGCTTCGCATTTCGGCCGGGAGAGGCCCGGCGTTGTGCTGGCGAAGCCGCTCTTGTTCGCCATCGCCTTTTGCGGCTTCGGCAGTTTCGTGACCGTCTACAATTATGCCGGCTTCCGACTGATGGCGCCGCCCTTCGACCTCAGCCCGACGCAGACAGGCCTGATCTTCACCGTCTATCTGTTCGGCACCGTCTCTTCCTCGCTCGGCGGCATGGCGGCCGACCGGTTGGGGCGGGCGCCGGTGCTGATCGCCGGTCTCCTGACCATGGCTGCCGGTATCGGCCTCACGCTCTCCTCGAGCCTCGCCGGCATCATCGCTGGCATCGCCGTGCTGACGGCGGGCCAGTTCGCCTGCCATGCGGTGGCGAGCGGCTGGGTCGGCCGGCTGGGCGGTGCGAGCAAAGGCCATGCCGCCTCGCTCTACATGCTCGCTTATTATCTCGGCGCCAGCATCGTGGGCTCGAGCGGCGGCTGGTTCTGGACCGTCGGGGGGTGGCCGGCCGTGGTCGGCTTCACGCTGGTGCTGATCGTACTCGCCATCGCATGCGCGGTGCGGCTGGTGCGCTCTGGAGGTTGATGGGGGACGTCGGGAGCGATGCTGCTGGTCTGTTCGGCCAAGGAGGCTGCGTTGGCCCAGGATTGCGACAGTCAGCACAGCGCCTTTGCCGAAGCCTTTGCCAGGCGGGTGGTGGAACCGGGGCTGGAGATCAACAAGGTGTTCCGCTTCGTGACCAGCGATGTGATGTCACGCACCGCAAACCGGCAGGAGCCCTTCGTCTATGGCTCGCTGCCGCCCGAGGATTTCATCTTCACCAGCGCGCAGAACCCGCCATCATCGGCAACGCCGTGACTCCGCCCGCGGCCTGCTGCAGAGCGAGGGCGGTTGGTGCTCAGGCCGCCTGATCGGGCCTCGCACCGGCGACGGGCAGGGGCTCGCCACCGATGAAGACGCGCTCGACCTCGAAATTCTCATCGAGAACCACGATGTCGGCACGCTTGCCCGGCGTCAGGCTGCCGACCTCGCCGGCAATGCCGGTAAGCTCGGCCGGCGTCAGCGAGGCCATGCGGATGATGGCCGGCAGATCCTGGCCGATGGCCTTCGCCATGGTCTTCACCATCCGGTCCATGCCATGCATCGAGCTCGCCAGGCTGCCATCATCGCCCCGGACGGAATGGCCGTCGCTCCAGACCCAGCAGCCGTCCGCTTGCGATCCGAAGCGGTATTGGCCCGGCGGCATGTCCATGGCGCGGTTCGCATCGGTGACGAGACAGCAGCGCCGAGGCCCGATCAGGCGGAAGGCGAAGCGCAGGAGATCGTCCGAGAGGTGGATGCCGTCGGCGATCACCTCGGTGCTCATCGCCGGGTTGGCGAGGACATACTGCTCCATGCCGGCCTGCATCGGCGTGCCGAAGCGCTTGCGCAGGGAGGCGACCGAGCTCATGGCACACCAGAAATGGTCGACATGGCGCATGCCATGCGTGAAAGCCGCCTCGAGTTCATCCCAGCAGGCGTTGGAATGGCCGCAGGTGATGAAGCAGTCCCGTTCGCGGGCATGATCGAAGAAATCCAGGGCGCCGGGCAATTCGGAGGCGCAGGTGGCGATCTTGATGATTTCTCGGCCGAGGAAATATTCGTATTCCTCCCGCACCGGATCGCGTCGGCCTTCCGGTGCGTGGATGCCGACCTTGTCCGCCGCGAAATAGGGGCCGTAGAAGTGGATGCCGGCGATGCGGGCGCCGTCCGCGGGCGTCCACGAGGCCTGCACGTTTTCGCACGCTTTCACCATCGCATCGAGCTGGGCAAAGGATCCCGTCGTCGTGGTCGGAAAGATCGAGGTCGTGCCGTGCCGGGCATGGGCGATATTGGTCCGCCGCACGGCTTCCACCGTGCCATCCATATAGTCGGCGCCGGCGCCGCCATGCACGTGGATGTCGACGAAACCCGGCGACAGGTAGCGGCCGCTGAAATCGAGCAGTCCTTTGCCTTCATGCTCGCGAGCATGAGGCTCGATCGTGGCGATCCGGCCGTCCACGCAGCGGATGACGGCGTCTTCGTGAATGGCGTCTTCGAGGATGACGTTCCCCTTCAGGAGGAGCTCTTTCATGCTGGATCCATCGGTTGGTGCTGTGATAGGTGTTCATGTATCTACCGATATCGTCATAAACGTGCAATTGAGGAATCGTCATGCCGATCGAATCCACGCCTGACGAACGGCGGGCTTTTGTCCTGTCGCAGCTGGAGGCCAAGGGCAGGCTGTCGACGCAGGAGGTCTCGGCGCATTTCGAGGTATCCGAGGACACCATTCGGCGCGATTTCCGTGACATGGCGGCCGAAGGCCTGATCAAGCGCGTCCACGGCGCTGCCCTGCCGGTCTCGCCGGGAGGCTTGCCCTTCCAGGGGCGCTACAAGATCGCGGCGGCCTTGAAGACGCGCCTGGCCCGGGTGGCGGCTGGGCTCGTGCTGCCGGATCAGGTGGTCCTCATCGACGGCGGCACCACCAATCTCGAAGTGGCCAGGCAGCTGCCGCGCGATCTGAGGGCGACCATCGTCACCAACAGTCCACTGGTGGCGACGGCCACGACCGAGCATCCGCATCTGGAGGTCATCCTGCTCGGCGGCGTCTTCGACAAGCGCAGCCAGATGGTCCTGGGTGCGCGCGTGCTCGACCAGCTTCAGGCGGTGAATGCCGATCTGTGCTTCATCGGCGTGCACGGCATTCATGAGGAGTTCGGGCTGACCACCGCCGGCTATGACGAGGCTGCGATCAAGGCCGCGATGATCAAGGCCACTGCCGAGATCGTCGCGGTGGCGACCCCGGATAAGTTCGGTTCTGCGGCAGCACACCATTTCGCTGCGCTGTCGGCGATCGATACGCTGGTTACCGAAGAGACGCCCCGTACACGCGATTTGCTCGACAAGGCCAGCGTGAAGGCGATCTATGCTTGAGGTAATACAGGGGGCCGGGTCTAAAGACCCGCCCCATTTTTTCCTCCGTCAGGCGGCCTGCTTTTTCGACTGGCGGAAGGCTGCGGCCGCCGCACCCAGGGCACCGATACCGGCACCGATCAGGGCGCAATTGATAAGGATGCCGACGAGATCGCTGCGATTGGCGGACGCAATCGCCTGGGCGGCCTGCTCGGCGCCGGCGCCGCCGATCCTCGTATCCATCATGGCGACCATGCCGGGCTCGTTGCATTTGGGCAGGAGCGTATATTTGGCCTCGTCGCTGTCGCCATAGACCTTCTCGATCGCCTGTTCGCAACGCAGCCTGTCGGCCGGAGAAACCTCGGCCGTGCCGAACTGCAGATAGAGGCCGACGCCCAGGAGAACGAGCCCGAGGCCGGCGTAAAGAAGCGCCTTCACCCGTAGACGCTCCGTTTACATGTTCGGATAGTTCGGGCCGCCGCCGCCCTCCGGCGTCACCCAGTTGATGTTCTGGGCCGGATCCTTGATGTCGCAGGTCTTGCAGTGCACGCAGTTCTGCGCGTTGATCACGAAGCGCGGATCCTTCTTGGCCGCCTCGTCGCCATAGACCACTTCATAGACACCCGCCGGGCAATAGAGCCGGGCCGGTTCGCCATAGAGCGGCAGGTTCTTTTCGATCGGGACCTTGGGATCCTTCAACGTGAGATGGATCGGCTGGTCCTCCTCGTGATTGGTCGAGGACAGGAACACCGAGGAAAGCTTGTCGAAGGAGAGCTTGCCGTCCGGCTTGGGATAGTCGATCGGCTTGCTCTCGGCGATCGGCTTGAGGGTGGCATAGTCGGGCTTGCCATGCTTGAGGGTGCCGAACAGGGAGAAGCCGAGCTTTTCGTTGAGATGCATGTCGATGCCGCCGAGGATCACGCCGGCGAAGGTGCCGAGCTTGGACCATAGCGGCTTGACGTTGCGCACCTTGTAGAGGTCGCGGCCGATCTCGCTGGAGCGCCAGGCGGCCTCATAGGAGGCGGGCTCGTCATGCGAACGGCCCTCGGCCAGCGCCTTGGAGAGGTGCTCGGCCGCCAGCATGCCCGACAGCACGGCATTGTGGCTGCCCTTGATGCGCGGCACGTTGACGAAGCCGGCCGCGCAGCCGATCAGGGCGCCGCCCGGGAAGGAGAGCTTGGGCACCGACTGGTAGCCGCCCTCGGTGATGGCGCGCGCGCCATAGGCGATGCGCTTGCCGCCCTCGAAGGTCGGCGCGATCAGCGGATGGTGCTTGAAGCGCTGGAACTCGTCGAAGGGCGAGAGATAGGGATTGGTGTAGTTGAGGTGGATGACGAAACCCACCACCACCTGGTTGTTTTCAAGGTGATAGAGGAAGGAGCCGCCGCCCGTCTTCGAATCCAGCGGCCAGCCGAAGGAATGCTGCACCCGGCCCGGCACATGCTTGGCCGGATCGATCTGCCAGAGCTCCTTGATGCCGATGCCGTATTTCTGGGGCTCGCGGCCGTCGGCGAGATTGAACTTGGCGATCAGCGTCTTGGTCAGGCTGCCGCGGGCACCCTCGGCGAAGAGGGTGTATTTGCCGTGGAGTTCCATGCCGCGGGTGAAGCCGGATTTGGGCTGGCCGTCGCGGCCGATGCCCATGTCGCCGGTGGCGATGCCCTTCACCGCGCCCTTATCGTCATAGAGCACTTCAGCGGCGGCAAAGCCGGGATAGATCTCGACGCCGAGGGCTTCGGCCTGGGTCGCCAGCCAGCGGCAGACATTGCCGAGCGAGCCGACGAAATTGCCGTGGTTCGACATCAGCTTG
The DNA here is from genome assembly GCF_052045555.1 of Labrys sp. 22185. NCBI lineage: Bacteria > Pseudomonadati > Pseudomonadota > Alphaproteobacteria > Hyphomicrobiales > Xanthobacteraceae > Labrys > Labrys sp. 22185. Next base: position 165,888 of record NZ_JBQEPH010000001.1, read on the forward strand.
GGCATGCCGAAATTGGGCAGGCGCAGGGCGCCGGACGGGCCGAGATAATAGAACTGGTCCTCGGTGACCTCGGTCACCAGCGGGCGATCGTCCGCCTCGCGCCATTCCGGCAGCAGTTTGTCGAGGCCGATCGGATCGATCACCGCGCCGGAGAGGATATGGGCGCCGACCTCCGAGCCCTTCTCCACCACCACCACGCTGGTTTCGGGATTGAGCTGCTTGAGATGGATCGCGGCCGCCAGACCGGCAGGTCCGGCGCCGACCACGACGACATCGTATTCCATCGCCTCGCGGGGGCCGAGATCGGCACTGTCGGTCATCGAGTAGTCTCCGGTGGTTTGAAAGAGCTTGGAGTGATCGTGCTTTTTTCACGTTTTTGGAATGGGTGCAAACAATGCTGCGACGGTTTCCAAAATTAAGTAACCAATTGGTGCGTTAATGTCACGTTCGGCAGGGACACTGGTTCCATTGGCCCGCAGCAAGGTTCGGGATCACGGCATCTTCTCCTGTGGCAGGACTCGACATCCCCGCCAGCATTCTTGGGAGGCCGGCGGGCGGAAACACACGAAAAGACGATATCGATCGCAACGATGCCCTTGATCCGTCGCTGATTGTCATATTCTCCCGCAAAAAGAGGCGGGAGGCCGGCGCCATTCTTCGAGGGGAGCGGGTCCTGCGCATTTCTATATTGATGCGGACTGTAACTGTCCCGTGGGTTACTCTTTCCCATTGCCACGCATGCTAGGTAGGATAGGCTGTCTGCGGCTTGCGATCCGTCGGTATGGAGCATACGGGCATGGGCATTCTCGACTTCATCTCCAAGCAATTTATCGATGTCATCCAGTGGACGGCCGAGGAGCCGGGCCTGCTGGCCTACCGCTTCCCGATGTCCGGCATGGAAATCCAGAACGGTGCCCAGCTCGTGGTGCGCGAGACGCAGAAGGCGGCCTTCTTCAACGAAGGCAAGATCGCCGATATCTTCGGCCCCGGCACCTATACGCTCACCACCCAGACCCTGCCGGTGCTGACCTATCTGAAGAACTGGGACAAGTTCTTCGAATCGCCCTTCAAATCGGATGTCTATTTCTTCGACACCAAGGACCAGATCGATCGCAAATGGGGCACCACCCAGCCCCTCACCATCCGCGACAAGGAATATGGCCCGATCCGCATCCGCGCCTTCGGGAATTATTCCTATGCGATCGGCGATGTCGGCGCGTTCTGGTCGCGGCTGGTCGGTACGGCCGAGCGCTGCACCTCCGAGATGATCGAGGGGCAGCTTCGCGGTGCCGTGCTCACGGCCATCGCCTCGACGCTCGGCCAGAGCAATGTCGCCTTCATCGACATGGCCGCCAACCAGGAGGCTTTCTCCCAGAAGCTGGCGGAAGCCATCCGCCCGGCGCTGCGTGACTATGGCATCGACGTCAAGAGCTTCTACGTCCAGAGCCTGTCGCTGCCGGAGGAACTCCAGCGTATCCTCGACAAGGCCAGTTCCATGAACATGCTGGGCGATCTCAATCGCTACGCCCAGTTCCAGACGGCCGAATCCATCCCGCTTGCCGCCGAGAATCCGGGGGGCCTGGCAGGAGCAGGGGCAGGGCTCGGCGCCGGCATGGCGATCGGCCGGGCCATGGCCCAGGGCTTTGCCAATGCGGCGCCGGCGCAGGCTCCCTCGGCGCCGGCAGCGCCCCCGCAGCCGGCGGAGGATCCGATCCAGCTCCTCGAAAAACTCGGCGGACTACTGGCCAAGGGCATCCTCACCCAGCAGGAATTCGACGCCAAGAAGGCCGAACTGCTATCCCGGATCAAATAGACCGGACTTCGCCCTGCTCGCTGCGAAACTCTGCTTGGCCGAACAGGCCGGTCAATCCCGTGATCCATACGAGGCCCAATGCGTAAATTCGCCTGCCCTTCCTGCGGAGCGGATGTCGTGTTCCGGTCGGCGCAGTCGGTCTATGCCGTCTGTGCCTATTGCCAGTCCATGGTGGTGCGCACCGATGTCGACGTGACCTCGCTCGGGGTGATGGCGGCGCTGCCCGACGATATGAGCCCCCTCCAGCTCGGCACTGGCGGTATGTTCGACGGCCAGTCCTTCACCATCATCGGACGCCTGAAGATCGGCTGGAGCGACGGGTTGTGGAACGAATGGCACATGCTGATGGATGACGGGCGGGAGGGCTGGATCGGCGAGGCGCAGGGGTTCTTCTCGGTGAGCCTGGAGGCAGAGGAGAACTCCTGGGGTGGCGTGCGCGAGGCGCTGGAGCGCTGCCGGCCGCTGCTGGAGGGGAACGAGACCGGTGCCGCCGGCATCAGGCCGGGCTTCTCGGTAACGATAAATGGCGTCCAGCTCAGGGCGGTCGACATCAAGCTGGCGACCTGCCTGGGCTCGGAAGGCGAACTGCCTTTCGCCGCACCCAAAGGGCGGCGTACCGTGTCGATCGATTGCGTCGGTGCCGATGGCGAATTCGCCACGCTCGAACATGACGGCAAGGAGGCAAGTGCCTATCTCGGCCGTTATCTCGAATGGGACGCCTTGCGCTTCTCCAATCTCAGGCCGCTGGAGGGCTGGTGATGGACGAGCCTCTCGCGCCGCCAGCACCATCGCCGGCCGTACCCGCGCCAAGGCCGCCCGGCCGGCCACGAACCTTTGCCTGCCCCAATTGCGGTGGGGCGGTGACCTTGCGCGCCGTCGGCCAGTCGATCAGCGCCACCTGCAGCCAGTGTTCCTCGCTGATCGACGTCGCCGACGAGAATCTGCGCATCATCCAGAAGGCCCAGGCGGCGCTCGAGCCTTCGGAGATTCCCATCGGTTCCCGCGGGCGGCTGCAGGACGTCGAGTGGGAGGTCGTCGGCTATATGCGCCGGAGCGATCGCACGGGATATTACGAATGGATCGAATATCTCTTGTTCAACCCCTATCGGGGCTATCGTTTCCTGGTCCGGGAGCAGGGCCACTGGACGCTGGTGAAGATGCTTACCCGCGACGTGCCGGCCGCGGGCAGCACCATCGACCTTACGGTCGAGGGGCGGCGCTATGCCTTCTTCAGCAAGGGACAGGCGCTCACCAAATATGTCGCCGGCGAATTCTATTGGCGTGCTTCCACGGCGGACGTCACCGAGACGGCTGATTATATCGCCTCGCCTCACCGGCTGATGGTCGAGAGCAATGACGAGGAGATCATCGTCTCCGAAGGCGTCTATCTCGAACCCAGCCTGGTGGCCGAGGCCTTCAAGCTGCCGCTCTCGGACGAGCGCGACGGGCCCGGCGTCAACCAGCCCAACCCGCACCGGCGCTGGCTGAGGGTGCCGCTCGCAGCGCTCGGAGTGGCGACCTTGTTGCAGTTCGGCTCGCTCGCCCTCTCGCCCGGGCGTCAGGTCGCCTCGCAGACCTTCACCCTGACCTCCGCCGACAAGGGTAAGACCTTCGCCTCCGAACCTTTCCGCCTGGACGGCCGGGGTAATGTCGAGTTCGAGACCAGCGCCGAACTGAAAGACGATTGGCTGGAGCTCGACGTCGCCCTGGTCAATGTCGAGACCAACAAGAGCTATCATGCCTCCCAGGGGCTGGAGAACTACAGCAGCGGGCGGGTCACCGAGCGCACCAGCGAATTGCTGTCGCCGGTGCCGGCAGGCACCTACAAGTTGCTGATCGACACCAATGCCGGCCTGTTCACCAAGGTGGCGGAGACCGTGCCGATGGTGGCGCGCGAGGATTACCTGCAGACCTGGTTGCGCAACAATGGCCAGGGCGGCAGTTTCCCCTCCTCGCAGCCCACCATTGCCCCTGCGCCCGCCAATCCTCTACCTTCGGAGACATTCACCGTCACGGTCCGGCACGCCGTGCCGATCTGGTCGAACTATCTCGGTGCCGTCGGCCTCTTGGCTCTCGGCGCCGGCTTCGGCTTCTTCCGCGACCGGCGCTTCGAGCAGTCGCGCTGGGAGCAGGGCGGCATCGATGAGGAAGCGCCATCAGTGTCCGGCAACCTGGCGGCGGGCGGTTTCGTTGCCGCCGCCGGCAGCAGCAGCTCCGATTCCGGGACCGACAATTGGTGGTCGTCGAGCAGTGACGATGACGACGACAGCGGTGGTTCCTCATCGAGCGACGATTCCAGCAGCAGTTCCAGCAGCGAGGACACGTGAGCAGGATTCAGATGATCTTCGCCGGGGCCGTCGTGTTCGGCATGGCTCTCGGCAATTTTGGCGGCTATTCGCTGGCCAATATGTGGCACGGCAAGCAGACCACCAGCCGCGGCATCAGGAGCAGCGACGATGGCGGCTCCTTCGGCGGCGGCAGAAGCTCCGGCGGTGGCGGCTATTCATATCATAAATAGGGGGCTTTCATGGATGTCTCTGGCCTGATCGAACTGAAATATGTGGTGGCCTCGCTGGTCTATTCCGGCATCGGCCTCATCGTCTTCGTCATCGCCTTCTGGCTGCTCGACCTGCTGACCCCGAAGGTGCAGGTGTGGAAGGAATTATGCGAGAAACGTAACACCGCGATGGCGATCTTCCTGGGTGCGGTGGCGCTCGGCATCGCAATCATCATCGCCTCGGCCATCCATGGCTGAGGGCGTCGATTCTCCTGGGACCGCAGACGTCTCGCCTGCTCTTGGAAGCGTCGCGACAGGCCGATAGAAAGAGCAGGCGAGACGCCTGCGGTCCGAGGAAGAAGCAGTCTCAACGCAGATTGATGTAAGGCGCGTACGTGGAAATCCTGCTGCTTTTCTCCGCCTTCGTGATCGCGACCTGCGGGCTGATCTACGAACTGATCGCCGGCACGCTGGCGAGCTATCTCCTCGGCGATTCCGTCACGCAGTTCTCCACCATCATCGGCACCTATCTCTTCGCCATGGGCGTGGGCTCCTGGCTGTCACGCTATCTCGAGCGCGACCTTCTCGGCCATTTCGTCCGCATCGAGCTGCTGGTGGGGGCGGTCGGCGGCAGTTCGGCCGCCGCCCTCTTCATCCTGTTCGACCATGTCGCCTCCTTCCGGCTCTGGCTCTATTCGCTGGTTGGGGTGATCGGCATCCTGGTCGGCATCGAGATCCCGCTGCTGCTGCGCATCCTGGAAGGACGGCTTGCCTTCAAGGACCTGGTCTCCAAGGTCTTCACTTTCGACTATATCGGTGCGCTCTTCGCCTCCCTGCTGTTCCCGCTGGTGCTGGTGCCCTATCTCGGCCTGATCCGCTCGGCCTTCCTGTTCGGCATCCTCAACACGCTGGTGGCGATCTGGGTGCTCTACGCCATCAAGGCGCCCATCCTCCGCCGCGGCGCGCACAAGGCCGCCGCCTTCGTGGTCCTGGCCCTGCTCGGCGCCGGCTTCGTCTGGTCCGAGCGCATCCAGTCGATTGCGGAGGCGAGCGCCTATCCGGGCACGGTTGTTTACGCTGAGTCCACGCCCTATCAGCGTATCGTGGTCACGCGCCAGCAGCGCGACATCCGCCTCTTCCTCAATTCGAACCTGCAATTCTCCTCGCTCGACGAATATCGCTACCACGAGGCCCTGGTGCATCCGGTGATGAGCGCCCTCAAGGCGCCGCGCAAGGTGCTGATCATTGGCGGCGGCGACGGGCTGGCCCTGCGGGAGGTCCTGAAATACCCGGCGGTCGAAGCGGTCACCATGGTCGATCTCGATCCGGCCGTGACGCGCCTGTTCTCGCACAACGAGATGATGACGGGCCTCAATGGCGGCTCGCTGTCCTCGCCCAAGCTGACCCTCATCAACGCCGACGCCTTCCTCTGGCTGCGAGAACGGAAGACGGCCGAGATGCGCTTCGACGCCGTGATCATCGACCTGCCCGATCCGTCCAATTTCTCGATCGGCAAGCTCTATTCGCTCACCTTCTACCGCCTCCTGAAGTCGGCGGTGAACCAGGACGGCCTGGTGGTGATCCAGAGCACCTCGCCTCTGGTCGCGCGTAAATCCTTCTGGTGCGTCAACAACACGCTGGCAGCGGCCGGCTTCCAGACAGCGGCCTATCACCTCTTCGTGCCGTCCTTCGGGGAATGGGGTTTCATCATCGGCTCCTTCTCACCCTATCGCCCGCCGGACCGCCTGCCTGAGGGGCTGCGCTTCCTTGATCTGCCGACCATGCAGGCGATGTTCCAGTTCCCGCCCGACATGGCCCATGTCGCCACCGCCATCCAGCGCCTCGATGACCAGCCGCTGGTGCGCTATTTCGACGAGGAGTGGGGCAATTACCTCATCTATTAGACATTCGGCTTCGATCTTGCCGCCTTCGGGGCGAGCTTCATCATGATCCGGATCAGCCGCAAGCAATTCCTCGCTTTGGGGGCCGCCTCGCTCGGCCTGGCCGGCGCCGGGCTGGTGGGCGGAGACTTGCTGGCGGGCAAGGGGGTGCCGGGCGGCGGCGAGGGCGGTTCCGTGCCCGGGGATCTGGTGGGCGCGTCTTCCCGCATCGGTCACAGGCTGCGGAGCGGCGGCTTCCCGGCGCCGGGAGAGACGCTGAAAACCGGCATCCTCGTCGTCGGTGGCGGCATAGCGGGCCTCGGCGCGGGCTATCGTCTCGCCAAGGCGGGCTATGACGATTTCCTGCTGCTCGACCTCGAGGCTGCTCCCGGCGGCAATGCCGCCAGCGGCCGCAACGAGGTCTGTTCCTTTCCCTGGGGCGCCCACTACGTGCCGCTGCTCACCGAGGAGGCCAGGGCGGTCAGGGCGCTGTTCCAGGATTTCGGCATCATCACCGGCTACGACGCCAAGGGCACGGCCATCTATGACGAATACGCCCTCTGTGCGGATCCTTCGGAGCGGCTCTATCGCTATGGACGCTGGCAGGAAGGCCTGATGCCCGCCATCGGCCTCGATGCCGACGAGGAGGCCGACGGCAAGCGTTTCTTTGCGGCGATGAAGGCGTTTCGCCAGCGCATCGGCAGCGACGGCCGGCGCGCCTTCGCCATTCCGCTCGACCTGAGCTCGCAGGACGCCGATCTGATGGCGCTCGACGGCCTTACCATGGCGGCCTGGATGGAGCGGGAGGGTTATCGCTCGCCGTCCCTGGCCTGGTATGTCGACTATTGCTGCCGCGACGACTACGGCACGCGCTCGCGCGACGTCTCGGCCTGGGCCGGCATCCATTATTTCGCCGCCCGCAATGGCCGCGGCGCCGATGCCGAGGACCAGGGCCTGGTGACCTGGCCGGAGGGCAATGGCTATCTGGCGCGTCGCCTCGCCGATGCGCTCGGCCCGCGCATAAGGACGCGCTCGCTCGCCCATGCCGTCGAAGCGAAAGGCAATGGGGTGGCCGTCGACGTCTGGGACGCGGCTCAAGACAAGGCCTTCCGCATCGTGGCGAAGGCGGCCATCCTGGCGACACCGCACTTCGTCACGGCGCGGCTGCTGCGCGACCAGAACCTTGCCGCCGGTTTCTCCTACGCGCCCTGGGCCGTCGCCAACATCACGCTGAGCCGCCTGCCCGGCGGCACCGGCGCCAATCTGAGCTGGGACAATGTCGTCTTCGACAGCCCCTTGCTCGGCTATGTCGTCGCCACCCACCAGATCACGCAAATGCGCCCGACCAGGACGGTGCTGACCTATTATTGGCCGATCAGCCACCTGCCGCCCGAGGACGCCCGCCGCGAGGCGCTCGCCCGCCCCTTGGAAGAATGGCAGGCGACCTTCCTGAAGGAACTCCTGGCCGTGCATCCCGAGCTCGAAGGCCATGTCGAGCGGGCCGATGTCTGGGTCTGGGGCCATGCCATGATCCGGCCAGTGCCGGGTTTCATCTGGGGTGGGCAGCGGCGGGCCGGACTGCAGCAGCGGCCGCCCATCTTCACCGCCCATTCCGACATGAGCGGCGTTTCCATCTTCGAGGAAGCCTATACGCATGGCGTGCGTGCGGCGGAGAAGGCCATGGCCTATAGTGGCCATCCCTTCGAAACGGTGCTGTGATGGCGCTACTCTCCACAACACAAATCCAAAGTTGTCATCCCGTGCGCGCCGCAATGCGAAGCATTGCTGCGCAGACACGGGATCGCAAGACCAGTGAGGCTCGTCTTGCATCCGATCCCGCATCTGCGGCGCAGCATTTCATGCCGCACCGCGCGCGGGATGACCAACGGTCGCGGACTTCATGATGGCGTGGGCACACAAGGGAAAGCGGTTGAAAGCGCAAGCTGAAACCTCAGGAGCCGGGGTGGCCTCGCTGGCGGAGGGAAGCTCAAACCAGCCGCAGGCCTTTGCCCCCGGCCTGCATCTGCTCATCGATTTCTGGGACTGCCGGGGCCTCACCGATGCCGCGGGCATCGAGCATACCTTGCGCGAGGCCGCGGCCGCCTGCGGCGCCACGGTGCTCGGTGTCAAGCTGCACGGTTTCGGCGACACCGGCGGCCTCACCGGCGTCGCTTTGCTCGCCGAATCCCATATCAGCATCCACACCTGGCCCGAGACCGGTTATGCCGCTCTCGATATTTTCATGTGCGGGCGCTGCGATCCCCGCCGGGCCTTGCCGGTGCTGGAGGCCCATTTCGCCCCGGGGCGGGTGAAGGTGAGCGAGCACAACAGGGGCTGAGGCCACCATTCCTCTTCATGGCGATTGCACGCCGCAAGTGTATTGCTATATTGATACACATGGACGCTTCCGACCTCACCATATTGCCCGGTGCCGCCGAGCCGATCTATCGGCAGATCGCCGGTCAGTTGCGCCGGATGATCGTGAGCGGCCAACTGCAGAAGGGTGCGTCGTTACCCTCCGTCCGGGACGTGGCAGCCTTTCACGCCATCAATCCGATGACGGTATCGCGCGCCTATTCCTTGCTGGAAACCGAAGGGTATCTGGATCGTCTGCAGGGGCGGGGCATGATCGTCGCGACGTCGTCCCCACGCGCCGCATCGCTCGACCAGCGCCTCGGGTTGATCGAACCTCATCTCTTAGAAATCGTGCGCCAGACGCGCGAACTGGAATTGCCCGGCGACGTCATATTGCGGCGGCTTGCGGCCTTGCTGGAGGGGAAACAATGACGGGTTTTGCGTCGATACAGTCGATCCCGGCAGCGACGTCGATACGAGCGGCCGGGCTGAGCAAGTTCTACGGTACGCAGCAGGCCCTCAGCAATGTCGGCCTGCGCATAGAGCCCGGCGAGATCGTCGGGCTCGTCGGGCGAAACGGCGCCGGCAAGTCGACGCTGATCCGGGCCTTGCTTGGCCTGATCGAGGTCGAGGCCGGCATGTCCTGGGTCCTCGGCGAAGCGGCACTGACGATGGGCGACGATGTCAAGGCACGTCTGGCCTATGTTTCACAGACCCCGACTGCACTCGAATGGATGTCGGTCAAGCAGATGATGCACTTCGTCGCTCGGCTCTATCCGAGGTTGGATCGAGACTATGTGAACGAGGAACTGAGGCGTGCCCAGATCCCGATTGATCGCAAGCTCTCGGCACTTTCGCCGGGAGAACGTCAACAGGTCGAACTGGTGCGGGCCCTGGCCACCCGTCCAGAGCTTCTGGTCTTGGACGAGCCCGCCTCCGCGCTCGATCCCGCGGCCCGCCGGGACCTTTTGCGCGACATCGTGGGCCGCGCCGGTGAAGGCGGAACAACCGTGCTGTTCTCGACGCATATCGTGTCGGATCTCGAACGTGTGGCGTCGCGTATTTTGTTCCTGCATCAAGGGCGTCTCATCCTGGATGCTCCGACGGATGATCTCAAGGAATGCGTGGCGCATGTGGTCCTGCCCTCCCATGCGCTGCCGGAAGGCGCCATTGTGGGAGAGCTTCATCGCCGGACCCTGACGGATGGTGCCATCTCGCTGCTGCTTCGGCGCTCGCCGGCCGAAGACTGGCCCGATTTCGCTCGCCGGGCGGGTGTCAGAACGCTCGGCATCGAGGATCTCTTCGTGGAGATTGCGCAATGAAGCGGGAGCAGATCTGGCTGAGATCGACGCTGGGGTGCGACCCCACAGCCGCACTTTCTTATCTGTTCTGGTGTGTGGCGCTCTTCATTATATCTCCTTTGCTGCGCCTCGACGGTCACGTTTACACCCGTGTGTTACCCATCTACCTCATCTGTTCTGCAGCGTGTTGGTACTATGCCTTAGAAGTGGCCCGACGCCGCTTACAGGTGGCAAAGAGCCTGCTCGTTCCTCACCTTGATCGCTATGCCATCGAGGGACTTCTTCTTTCCGCGGCCGCCCAGATCGCTCTGCCGTCCTTGATCATCGGATTGTGCCGACTCTCTTTGACCGAAGGACTGGTTTCTTGCGTCATTCAGGCTTGCTTTGTCACGGGCGGCTTGGTCGCCTTGCGAATAGGCTCCGACAAGAAGAGGCAGCTAAGGGTGACAGCAGGTGTTTTCGTCGGTTTCGCTGCAGCCCTGTTTGGGCTCGAAGAAGTAGGGCGACAGGCAGGAGTTCCGTATTTCTTCGAATGGGCTGTATTGATACTGACATTATGCCTGATCGTTGTCGCCACCCGGCTCTATTGGCCGGTATCTACGTTGACAAGAATAGTTCCCGCGCAGGCGATTGAACGCAATGTTGAGACTTTTATCAGGGCCATTGGAAAGGCGCTGCTGGCGCAAATCCAGCCTGCCGAACGCAAGCAGGCGGTGCCGGGTGGTTCAGCTTTTGTCTTTGAGCCCGGAACTCCGGAAGAAAAGCCGATATCGTCCGCGGAAGCACTGCGCTGTCTCTTGTGGAGAGATCTCAACATTGGCTTTGGATGGCGACAGGCAGTGGCCGGACTCCGTCGCCGCTTCGTCAGTGTTGGCATAGTCGCAGGCATAATGATCGGTCTCGACTATTTTCTTGCTGAAAAGATAAATCCATCTCCGAATTTTATGTGGTTCTTTTTCGCTGTATTTAACTCGTCGACCCGAGAACAAGATGAAATGGTTTCGAAATTCAACCAGGATAAGTCAGCCGATCGCGAATTTGCTGCGTTGATGCCAGTGAGTGGGGAGCAGCAAGCTTTAAAGGTTAGATTTCTCGGGGTCGTTATATCGCCCGCAGTTTGGGATTTTATCTTGGATGCGGTAAGTATAAATATCGGCATATTAATTATATCTATATATTATAGAAATTACGATTTCTTTGATTTTTTCTCGTGGGGGCTTGTTGCAAATATTTTACTTTTGACCGTAAGTGTAATTAGGGCGCGCTTCATCTTAAAGGATATATTTAGAAAAGGTATAGATTTGAACTTAAAGGAAGAATATAATATGTTGTTATTGCTTCCTATTGCATTGATGGTTGCGATTGTTTTGGCGTTTACTGGTTCGTTAGCAATCGTTATGACAGGGCTTTGTATGATAGCCATTCTATGGGCTGTTATGCTGGTAAGAGAGGATTTGCATGTTTATTTCATGTATCCGCATCCGTTCCTACCAAAACGATAGCTTCATCCTCGCTTTATTGCTGTTACTCCTTCACGCCCATATCGGCATCTGTGAGGTAGACCGTCTCGACCGTCCCGGATGGATGCACGCAATACCAGCTATATGGGTTCAGTTCCTCGTCGGTGATGATCGAGCGGCAGTTCGCGGCTTTCGAAAAATAGATGGCGAAGCGCCGCTCCTCTTCGAGCGAGTCCGGGCCGGGTTGCCAGACTTCGATCAAGAGTGGATAGGTTTCACTCAGAGCTTCCACGACGACATGGACGTCGAGCGGCGTGTCGCTACCCGCTCCCCAGCTCTCAATCATCTCGTCCTTGGAACTGAAATAGGCGATCGCCCGCTCAGGCCCGAAATAGTCCCGGATGGCGCCTTGGATCGCCTCGATATCGAGGTGGCGGTCGATGAAGAGCTGGAAGAAGCCCATGCCTTGCCCGGTGATGTGAAAATCCCGCCGGGCTTGTGCCCGGCGGGCATGATCGTTTTCTATTCCGCTGCGTCCTTGATCGGCTCCGGCGGCGTCCAGCGCAGCACGGGCTGGCGGGCGGCACGGGTTTCGTCCAGGCGCCGGCGCGGGGCGTGGTAGGGGGCACCGGAGAAGCGCTCGGTCTCGCCGCGTTTGGCCGACAGCGCAAGGTCGCGCAGCGTGGCGATGAAGAGGTCGAGCGAGGCCTTGGATTCGCTCTCCGTCGGCTCGATCAGCATGGCGCCATGCACCACGAGGGGGAAATACATCGTCATCGGATGATAGCCCTCGTCGATCATCGCCTTGGCGAAATCGAGCGTGGTCACGCCGGTATCCTTGAGCCAGGTGTCGTCGAACAGCGCCTCGTGCATGCAGGGCTGGTCGCCGAAGGGGGCCGACATCAGATCAGCCAGGCCGGTGCGGACATAGTTGGCGGAGAGCACCGCATCCTCCGAGGCCTGCCGCATGCCGTCGGTGCCATGCGAGAGCATGTAGGTCAGCGCCCGCGTGAACATGCCCATCTGGCCGTGGAAGGCGGTGAGGCGGCCGAAGGGCGTCTCGCCATTCATCACTTCCTCGGCCCGTTCGACCAGCACGCGGGCATTGACGACATAGGGGAAGGGCGCAAAGGGCGCGAGCTTGTCGGAGAGCACCACCGGTCCCGCACCCGGCCCGCCGCCGCCATGAGGCGTCGAGAAGGTCTTGTGCAAATTGATGTGCATGGCATCGACGCCGAGATCGCCGGGGCGGACCTTGCCGACGATGGCGTTGAAATTGGCGCCGTCGCAGTAGAAATAGGCGCCGGCCTCATGCACCACATCGGCGATGGCGCGCACGTCCCGTTCGAACAGCCCGCAGGTGTTGGGGTTGGTCAGCATGATCGCGGCGACATGCGGCCCCAGCGCCTTCTTGATCTCGGCCGGATCGACGGTGCCGTCTGGACGCACGGGGATCGATGCCACCGTGAAGCCGATCAGGGCCGCGGTGGCCGGATTGGTGCCATGGGCCGAGTCGGGCACCAGCACGACCTTGCGCGTCTCGCCTTCGCCCTTGGCCGCGATGGCCGCCTTGATTGCCATCATGCCGCAGAGCTCGCCATGCGCGCCGGCCTTCGGGCTCATCGCCACGGCCGGCATGCCGGTGAGGGTCTTGAGGTAATGGGCGAGATGGTCGATCACCGCCAGCGCGCCGGGCACGGTCGAAATCGGCTGCAGCGGATGGATGTCGGCAAAGCCCGGCAGCCGCGCCACCTTCTCGTTGAGGCGCGGATTGTGCTTCATGGTGCAGGAGCCGAGCGGGAAAAGCCCGGTGTCGATGCCGAAGTTCTTCTGGCTCAGGCGCACGAAATGGCGCATCGCCTCCGGTTCGGCGAAGCCGGGCAGTCCGATCGGATCCTTGCGTTCGAAGGCACCGAGCCTCGGCTCGAAATCCTCGACCTCTTCGACGTCGACGCCGGTCACGTCGATGCGGCCGGTCTCGAACAGCAAGGCTTCCTCGATGATGAGGGCGCGATTGCCGGTGAAGGTGGGATTGATGGCCTCCGCGCCCTCGCCGGGGGAGGAGGGACGTCCCTGACGGTTCAGCATCAGACCAGCTCCTTCAGGGCGCTCACGAGGGCGGTGCGATCCTCGTCGGTGTTCACTTCGGTGGAGGCAATGATCAGGAGATCCTTCAGCTCGGCATTGGGCGACAGGCGCGAATAGGGCACGCCCCCCAGGATGCCCCGGGCTGCCAGCTTCTCCAGCAGCGAGGCAGCACTGCCTGATACCCGGATGGTGAACTCGTTGAAGAAGCTCTTCTGGATGATCTCGATACCATCGACCTTGGCCAGCATGTCGGCTAGCTTCACTGCATTGGCATGGTTGACGCGGGCGAGCCTGCGCAGGCCCTTCTCGCCGAGCAGCGCCATGTGGATGGTGAAGGCGAGCACGCACAGGCCCGAATTGGTGCAGATGTTCGAGGTCGCCTTGTCGCGGCGGATATGCTGCTCGCGCGTGGAGAGCGTCAGCACGAAACCGCGCCGGCCCTCGGCGTCCACGGTCTGGCCGCACAGGCGCCCCGGCATCTGGCGCACATATTTCTGGCGCGTGGCGAACAGGCCGACATAGGGCCCGCCATAATTGAGGGCATTGCCGATGGACTGGCCTTCACCGACCACGATATCGGCGCCCATTTCGCCCGGCGACTTGACGAGGCCGAGCGAGACCGCCTCGGTGAACACCGCGATCAGCAGGGCGCCGGCCTTGTGGCAGGCCTGTGCGATCGGGGTGAGATCGCGCAGATTGCCGAAGACGTCGGGGTTCTGCACCACCACGCAGGAGGTTTCGCCGTCGATCTCGGCGATCAGATTCTCGCTGCCGTCCACATCGGCGGGCATGGCCACCTCATGGTGGCCGGCCATCTTCGAGATGGTGTGCACCACGTCGGTATAGTGCGGATGCAGGCCGCCGGAGAGGATCGCCTTGGAGCGTCGGGTGATGCGGTGGGCCATCAGCACGGCCTCGGCCGTGCCGGTCGAGCCGTCATACATCGAGGCATTGGCGACTTCCATGCCGGTCAGCAGCGCGACCTGGGTCTGGAATTCGTAGAGATATTGCAGCGTGCCCTGGGCGATCTCGGGCTGATAGGGCGTGTAGGAGGTGAGGAATTCCGAGCGCTGGATCAGATGGTCGACGGTCGCCGGCACATGATGCTTGTAGGCGCCGGCCCCGACGAAGAAGGGCACCGAGGACGCCGTCACATTGCGCGAGGCGAAGGCGGTCATGATCTTCTCGACCGCCATTTCGCTCTTGGCATTCGGTAGCACCGGCGGCGCCTTCAAGAGCTTGTCGGCGGGGACGCTGGCGAAGAGATCGTCGATGCCGTTGACGCCGATCTTCGCCAGCATGGCGCTGCGATCCTCGGCGGTCAGGGGTAGATAGCGCATGGATCAGGCTCCGATATGGGCCTTGTAGGCCGCATCGTCCATGAGGGCGTCGAGTTCGGCCGGGTTGGAGAGCTTGATCTTGATGAACCAGCCCTTGCCGAGCGGATCCTCGTTCACGGTGGAAGGCTGATCGGGCAGGGCCTCGTTCACTTCCAGCACCTCGCCGGATACCGGCGCATAGACCTCGCTGGCGGCCTTCACCGATTCCACCACCGCGGCTTCGTCGCCCTGCTTGAGCACCTTGCCGGCGGCGGGAAGCTCGATGAACACCACGTCGCCGAGCTGCGACTGGGCGTAGTCGGTGATGCCGATCGTGGCGACGTCGCCCTCGACGGACACATATTCGTGGTCGCTGGTGAATTTGATCGTCGGCATAGGACTGTCCTCTGGTGGGATCGATTGACAGGAACTAGGAAAGAAAATCGATGAACTCAGTGTGGGGTGCGTCGCGCTGCCCCTCACCCGTACCCTCTCCCCGTAAGAACGGGGCGAGAGGTGTCTCGGGCGTCGTGCGAGATATCAACGGTGCAGAAGGATGAAATGCGCCAACGTCTCCTCGCCCCGCGTTTGCGGGGAGAGGGTACGGGTGAGGGGCAACGCAACCGGTCACGTTGAAATCCCTTTACGATCTATGGAAGCGGTGTGGGGCGAAGGGCAGGGGCGCGACCTCGATCGGCACGTCCTTGCCGCGCAATTCGACGGTGAGGCCGGTACCTACGGCCGACAAAGCGGGGGGCACGTAGCCGATGGCGATGGGCCCGGCCACGGTGGGGCCGAAGCCGCCCGAGGTGACGATACCGATGGCCTCGCCGGCCTGGTTCTTCAGCGCTGCGCCTTCGCGCACGGGCGCGCGACCTTCCGGCTTGAGGCCGACGCGGATGCGCGCCGGGCCGACAGTGATCTCGCGCTGGATGCGGGATGCGCCTGGAAAGCCGCCCTGTTCGCGCCGCCGCTTCTGGATCGACCAGAGCAGGCCGGCCTCGATCGGCGAGATGGTCGGATCGAGCTCATGGCCATAGAGGCACAGGCCCGCCTCCAGGCGCAGTGAATCGCGGGCGCCAAGGCCGATCGGTTTGACCCGTTCGTCGGCCAGCAGCATGCGCCACAGGGCGACGGCCTTGTCGTTGGGAACCGAGATCTCATAGCCGTCCTCGCCGGTATAGCCCGAGCGGGAGAGGCCGATGGCAATGCCGTCGAAGGTCGAGCGATGGGAAGCCATGAAGGGCATGGCTGCAGCGTCCGGGCAATGATCGGCCAGCACGGCGGCAGCGAGAGGCCCCTGCAGCGCGAGCAGGGCGTAGTCCGCGGCGACGACCAACTGGGCGCTGTCGCCGAGCTTGTCGCGCAACAGGGCAAAATCGGCGTCCTTGCAGCCGGCATTGACCACCAGGCCGAGCTTGCCGTCTTCGGCGGGGTCGGTCGAGCGCGCCACCATCAAATCGTCGAGCGTGCCGCCTTCGTCGTTCAGGAACTGGGTATAGCGCTGGCGGCCGGGCGGTAGATTGAGAATATCGGCCGGCACCAGGGTTTCCAGGGCCGCAGCGACGGCCTCATGGCTGTCGGCGATGAGATAGGCCTGCCCCATATGCGATACGTCGAACAGGCCGGCGGCGTTGCGCGTGTGGTTGTGCTCGGCGATGATTCCGGTGGAGTACTGGACCGGCATGTCGTAGCCGGCAAACGGTACCATGCGCGCGCCGAGGGCGACATGCTCAGCATGAAGGGGGGTCTTCAGGAGCGTTTGCTGATCTGGACTTGCGGTAGGCTCGGCCATGGGTACTCCGGCAAAAGGGTGCACGCCGGACGGATGTCCGGTTGTGCCCCCTCTGTCGCGGTTACCTGAGAGATTTCGCGATTCCGCACCCTGGGGAACCACTTACGCCCTTCGGTGAGCCCGAATGCTCGCACATTCGTGCCGCTTTCCAGAGTTTCGTTCCCCCGCGGTCCGGTTGCCTGAGAGTTTCCGGGGCGGTTGCTCCTTCGGCGCCGGTCCGTGATTCCTCAAGAGAATCAGACCGAACTCTTCCGCGGGGATCGGCCGAATGCCGGGAAGCTATCCCTGGCCTTTCCTGTCGTCAACCCAACAGAATGGGGCGCGATCAGAAAAGGTCAGAGGAATTCAACCCCGGCGCTTTTTCTTGGTGACAGTGCCGCCCTTGCCGTCGAAACCGATCACGATGTCGTAGGAACTGAGCGGCTGCTCGAGGCCGATGGTGATCGGTGCCGAGGTGTCGACCACCCGGAAACTGCCCGGACCGCCGCCAGGCGTTGCTGCGGCGGAGACGCGGATTACCTTGGTGTAGACGGGCTTCTCGTCGCGGTCGCGGATGGTGATGCGCACCGGGGCTGAATAGCCGCCGCCTCCGGCCGAGGCGACATGACCCTCCACGCCGATCTTGATGGTGACGGTATTGCCGCTGGCAAGATCGCACTCGCGGGCGAAATTGGTGATCGAGAATTGCGCGTTGGGAGGGCCATAGGCCGCCGCACCGGTGGGAATGTTGATCTGCGGGCACTCGGTGTCGGGATCGAAATCCACCCGCAGCGGCCCCTGGGAGGCGGTCTGCGTGGGTGTCGCCGTTTCCGTCGGCGTGCCATAGACACCGGTAATCATGCTGCTGGTGCAGCCGCCGAGAAGGAGCGCCGGGGTGACCACACCTGCCAACAGGGCGCTGCGAGCCGCCCAGACGCCATACTGACTGCCAACCATCGTCACGCTCCGCTGAATGCACGGCGTCCTTATAGCATGCCGTTCAGCTTCGGCCAGTCCGCCACGGGCCCGCTATGCACAGGCCCTTTGAACCAGTCACCAGTCGGTGCGCTGCAGGAAGCGCCGCAGGATGTGGTGGGAGTAGAAACTGGCGACCGTGGCGAGGAAGGCTGGGAAATCGACATGGGCATTGTCATCGGCGCTGTCGGAGATGGTGCGCAGCACGGCGCAGGGAACGCCGTAGTCATGGCAGATCTGCGCCACGGCTCCGCTTTCCATCTCGATGGCAAAGGCGTCCGGAATGTCGTTTCGCAGGGCCGAGACCGCCGCGTGACCGTTGACGAACTGATCGCCGCTGATGATCAGGCCACGATGCAGGCGGGGAGCAGCGAGAGCGAAGCGTTCGCGGATCTCTGCGGAAAGCTGCGGCAGATCCTCGGCCAGGAAGGCCTCGATCGCTCCCGACAGGCTGTTGCTGATGGCCGCATTGGCGCTAAAGCGGGACATGCCTGTCAGGGGCACCTCGTAGCGCGGGAAGATCGGCCGCGCGTCGAGATCGTGCTGGAGCATGGCGTCGGCCACCACGATATCGCCGACCTTCACCGATCGGGCCGCGCCGCCGGCCACGCCGACATTGAGAATGGCGCCGACCTGGTAGGTATGGATGAGGCCGGCAGCGGCGGTGGCGGCTGCGACCTTACCGACCCGCGAGAGCGTCAGCACGCAGGGGCGGCCGAAGAGATGGCCGCTGTGATAGTCCCTGCCGCCGATGCGCTGCGTCTGCGTGGCGCCATCCTGCTTCATCAGGGCGAAAAGCGCTTCGGCCTCCTGGGCGAGCGGGACGAGAATGCCGAGGGGGGCGGTAGAAGAAACTGTCATGGGGACTTCCGGGGCAGGGCGGTTCAGCGAAGGCGGGAACGGACACCATAGGCCATTCGTTCATCGCCTTGATGTCAAGCCATTCCAAGGTGGTTGCCGGCCTTGCAAAAAGAAAGGCCGGGACTGAGCCCGGCCATCTCATCTCGCTCGTGGGGTTGCGCAGCGTCAGACCGCGATGCGCTCTTCGATCTCGTTGGGCTCGCGCAGCACATAGCCGCGGCCCCAGACGGTCTCGATGTAGTTGGTGCCGTTGGTGGCGTTGGCCAGCTTCTTGCGCAGCTTGCAAATGAAGACGTCGATGATCTTCAGTTCCGGCTCGTCCATGCCGCCATAGAGATGGTTGAGGAACATCTCCTTGGTCAGCGTGGTGCCCTTGCGCAGCGAGAGCAACTCGAGCATCTGATATTCCTTGCCGGTCAGATGCACGCGCGAACCATGGACCTCGACCGTCTTGGTGTCGAGATTGACCACGAGGTCGCCGGTGGCGATCACCGACTGGGCATGGCCCTTGGAGCGGCGAACGATGGCGTGGATGCGGGCAACCAGCTCATCCTTGTGGAAAGGCTTGGTCAGGTAGTCGTCGGCGCCGAAGCCGAGGCCCTTCACCTTGTCCTCGATGCCGGCGAGGCCTGACAGAATCAGGATCGGAGTCTTGACCTTGGCCACCCTGAGGGAGCGCAGGACCTCGTAGCCCGACATGTCGGGGAGGTTCAGGTCGAGCAGAATGATGTCGTAATCATAGAGCTTGCCGAGATCGACACCTTCTTCGCCCAGATCCGTCGTGTAGACGTTGAAACTCTCTGACTTGAGCATCAGCTCAATGCTTTGCGCCGTGGCGCTATCGTCTTCGACTAGAAGTACGCGCATCTCAATCCCCCACTGCGGCCTCGGAGGGTCGACCGCCGTCGCGAATGCGCAGACGGCACGGTGAAGTCACCTCGTCGATGATCAACCGCGACGCTACGCAGGCATGGTTAACAAATTGTGATTCTCTCATGCAAGCGAAACTTGAAAACAAGGTCCAAAACTCCCTGTAACACATTGCCTGAAAGACAGATTCGGTGAGCGACAAGCGTCAACATTCACATGAAGAAACTCGCCTAAGCGATTCAACCGACTCACCCATTCGCCGCAGAATTTCGACAAACGTGGCGGTGAGTTCGTTGACCGTTGTTAGGGATCATTAACGAGGCAGGTAAATTAATGGTTACCGTCGGGGCAGCTTCTTAGGGATTCAGAGCGAATCAACAGCTTTCCTCGATCGTGCCGCCCGTGCAGTGGGAGCGGTGCCTGCTTCATCGGCGACGAAAGCGGCTGGACGCTTCACGGTGGAGCCGCGTCATCGAATCCGCCTGCTTCTTCAAGCTGTTAGAAACAAGTGAACGCAGTATTAATTTTGCTGTCCCCGCCTTCTGTGAAGCATAGCTGGGGTCGGATTCGGTAGTCGCGCTGCAACCATTGGCCCCCAGGAGAAATCTTAAGAAAAGAGGCGGGGGCATGGAGAAGTGGTGTGCCGACTTGGTAAATCATGGCGTGCGATTTTCTTGGCGGTCGACTGTCCCGCCTTGGTTCGCGGCTTTTTTGCGGCGAGTAAGGAAGAATTCACGTCCATGCCGGATGGTGTGGGTCTTCGCTGGGCCGATGGGTCTGGCGATCCGATTGTGCGGCCTGCCCCCCATGGTAGGGGCGGCGGGCCGATGCGGCTGATGGAGTAGTGAGTAATGAAGTCGCGCGATACCCTTATTCGTCTCAAGCGCTTCCAGGCAGATGAGAGACGCCGCCAGGTCATCCAGATCGAAACCATGGTGGCCGAGTTCGAACGCATGGCGGGTGAACTCGACCGCGAAATCAAGGCCGAGGAAGCCAAGGCCGGCATCATCGATCCGAGCCATTTCGCCTATCCGACCTATGCCCGCGCAGCTACGGCACGCAGGGATAATCTGCGGGGTTCGGCCGACGATCTAAAGATCAAGCTGGAAGATGCCCGAAGTGCGCTCGCCGATGCCCTGGACGATCTGAAGATGGTCGAGACCCTCGACGATCGCGAAAAGGCCAGCGAGCGCAGCATCGCTGCCCAATAGAGCCAAGCGCGTTCAAGACTGGACGGTTGTTTGCTCTAATTCTTTTTTCGACGCGCCTTTGCGAATCCAGGTGACTCCGCCAAATCGCAAAACGCCATGGAAGTCGAGGTGGGCAAATCCCAGCCAGCCTCGGATTTGGAGACTGCAGGGCCGCCGTTCACTGCTTGGGCGTCGGCGGCTTGGTGCTGGTGCAGCGCAAATCCTTGCGCACGCAGGAAATGCCCGGGGTCGAACACATCGGCTTGCCATTCACCACCGCGCAGATGATGCATTCGTCGGTGATCTCCGTGCAATCGGGATTGCCGGCGACGAAGGACAGCACGCGGTCGTCGGGTGCGATGGGCTGGGAGGGAGCAGGAGGCTCCGGCGGCTTGGCCTGGCTGTCTTGCGCTTGCGACCACTCCTGGCCGACAGTTAGTATGGCGCTAGCCAGACACAGGCGGATCAGCACGCTGCGCATTGAGGCACACTCCCTGCAATCGGCCTTCAAAACAAAGACTTAAAGCAAAATACCGTCAGCCGCGGAACGCGGTGACCTCGATCTCGACTTTGATCTCGGGCTTGATCAGGTCGCAGATCAGCATGGTGGCCGCAGGTCGAATCTCCCCAAAGACCCGGCCGGTGACCGCCATCACGGTCTCCACATGGTCGGTGCTGGTCACATAATAGGTCGCACGTACCACCTGGCTCATGGCAAAACCACCCTCGACCAGCGCTGTTTCGATGGTCGCAAGCGTATTCTCGGTCTGGGCGGCAACGTCGTCAGGCAACGTCATGCTGGCATAGTCATAGCCGGTGGTGCCCGAGACGAAGCACCAGTCGCCTTGCACCACGGCGCGGGAATAGCCGGCGCTGCGTTCGAGCGGGGACCCGGTCGAGATCAGTTTGCGGGGCATGGATGCTTCCTCACACAGGTGCAGCGGTGATGCGCACGCCGCCATCGATCGTCTCGATGGCCACGGACATGCCGGCGGCACGGGCAATCAGCCCGGTGTAATAGGGCTGGATCAGGTGGCTATCGAGCGTGCCGTTTTCGGGCTCGCCCGCCAGAAGGCTGATCAGCCCGGGCGGAATGCGCGAATTGCCGCCAAGCGAGACGACCTCGAAGGTCGGCGCCTCGGGATCGCCGGTGACCTTGGCATTGATCGAGCCGCCACGCGGAATGGTCGTGGTGGCGACCACGAGCAGGTTCAGCAAGAGCTTGACCTTGTTCTTGGGCATGAACTGGCGCGGCGCCGACCAACTCAGCGTCACCTTCTCGTCCTGGATGAAGCCGCGGGCGACGTTCTCGGCATCGCCGAGGTCGATCGAGGCCCCGGCCGAGCCGGCGGCGCCGAAGGCGATCCGCGCAAACTGCAGGCGGGCCGAGGCGTTCCGGGAGCTCTTCTTGATCAGGTCGAGAGCAAAAGCCTTCATCGAGGCATCGTCCTCGTCCTCGAGGACTTCGAGCCCGTTGACGATGGCGCCCACCGGATTGATCACGTCATGGCAGACGCGAGAGCAGAGCAGGGCGGCCAGATCAAGCGCATCGAGTTGAAAACCAGCGGTCATCGCAGCACCCAGAATAATTCAGGAGAGAAAGGCAAATCGGAAGAGAATCAGGTCTCGAGAACCTGTTTTTCAGATAGACTCTGCGGCGCGGGATGTGAAGGCGCGAGGTGCCGGCATGTCCCGTTCCGCCCTGATTGCAACCCTGAGGCGCGCTGGCGAAGGGGGTGCAAAAATGAGCGGCAGACCCAATATTCTTGCGGTACGACGCCAATCAGGACTAAACAGGCCGCTGCTATCGGAGGCCCTTTTGACCCAGACCGCTCAGACTTCACCCTCGCCCCTTTCCAGCCCGGACGCGATTGCGCATGCCTTTGCCGAGATCGCCCGTGAGGCGGGCGCCGCGATCATGCAAGTCTATGCCAAGGGATGCGACGCCCGCATCAAGGACGACCGCTCGCCGGTGACGGAGGCGGACGAAGTGGCGGAGGCGATCATTCTGCGGCGGCTGGCGGATGTCATGCCCGACGTGCCGGTGGTGGCGGAAGAGTGCGCCGCCAAGGGGGTGATTCCGGATGTCGGCAGGCGCTTCATCCTGGTCGATCCGCTCGATGGCACCAAGGAATTCCTCAACCGCAACGGCGAGTTCACCGTCAACATCGCCCTGATCGAAGATGGCAGGCCCGTTGCCGGTTGTGTGTTCGCACCGGCGGTCGACACGCTTTACGCGGGCGGTGATACCGCCTGGCGCGTGCGGGACGGCGCCGAAGAGACGATCTCGACGCGGGCTTACCCAGTCGAGGGGCTGACGGCGCTGTGCAGTCGTTCTCATCCCGACGCCAAGAGCGAAGCCTTTCTGGCCGAATATGCCATTGCGGACCGGCGCGAAGCCGGGTCCTCCTTGAAGTTCTGCCGAGTGGCGGAAGGTGTCGCCGATGTCTATCCGCGCTTCGGGCCGACCATGGAATGGGATGTCGCGGCCGGTCATGCCGTGCTCTCCGCCGCGGGCGGGCAGGTGCTGATGCCCGATGGCGAAGACTTTCTCTATGGCAAGGCCGCTGCCGGCTTCCGCAATGTCGCCTTCGTGGCCTGGGGCCAGGACGCTCCTCGAAGATAACCATGGTCAGGGCCTTGCCCGGTGCTTCGGCCCGATGCCGAGCCGCCGCCTTGCAGCACCCGCTCCCTTGCCTCAATCCCGCGCAGATGCGGCCATGTTTCCGGGCGTTTTGCCTGCTGGAATCACGTGGTCGTATCGCCAAGGCCTCTTGTGACCCGGTGGCCTCACCGGGACCCGCGCGGACGCGTCGAAACGAAGAACGAGGGCAAGGAGAGCAGCCATTCGGATGCACTTTGCTCTTGGAAGCAATTTGTTAACGCTGATAGGCCACAAAATAGGGCTCACAGAGGCCCAAAACAGGGCTTACAGAGGCCTAAGCCAACGAGGCTCGCGATGAACGATATTCTTCCCCGCCGCAAGGCTCTTACCATGATGGCCGGCATGGCTCTGTCCGCGACCGGCTTCGTCTCTCCTTCCCTGGCGCTTGCACAGTCCGAGCGGCCGGAGCGCATCTCCTCCAACGAACTCGTCAATTCCGGCCACCGTTTCTTCGGCACCGTGTCCAGGGACCTGGCGCTCACCATCCAGAAGGCCGTGGCGCGCTGGGGTGAACCCAATGGCTACATCCTCGGCCAGGAAGGGTCGGGCGCCTTCATCGGCGGGCTTCGCTATGGCGAGGGCACGATGTTCACGCGCAATGTCGGCGACCGCAAGGTCTACTGGCAGGGCCCCTCCGTGGGGTGGGATTTCGGCGGCGACGGCGCGCGCACCATGATGCTGGTCTACAATATGGACCGGATCGACGAGATCTACAGCCGTTTCCCCGGGATTGCCGGTTCGGCCTATATCATCGGCGGTTTCGGCATGACCGCGCTGGGTGATGGCAATATGATGGTGGTGCCCATCAAGTCCGGCGTCGGTGCCCGTCTCGGCATCAATCTAGGCTATCTCAAATTCACGCCGTCGGCCACGTGGAACCCCTTCTGATCCCGCACGACTGTGCGGCATCCGAGGGC
Organism: Labrys sp. 22185; assembly: GCF_052045555.1. Taxonomy (NCBI): domain Bacteria; kingdom Pseudomonadati; phylum Pseudomonadota; class Alphaproteobacteria; order Hyphomicrobiales; family Xanthobacteraceae; genus Labrys; species Labrys sp. 22185. Next base: position 189,853 of record NZ_JBQEPH010000001.1, read on the forward strand.
AGTTTCTTGTGCTCGTCCCGGTAGGGAAACACGGATACCAATGCTGCGGTCAGATCATCTATATAAACCGTACGCAATGGACGCCGGCCGGACATCCAAGTGCGATTTTAAGCACGCTGTGCGTTTTCATCCTGCATTGTCGTCGAATTGACGTATAGTACGGCGAAGATATCGCCGTACTGAGACACTGCCGTGCTTGATTATGCGATTGCCTTTTTCCTCGGAGGAGCGCTCGCTGCCTTGGCCGCATTGGCCATGGTGCCTGCGATCTGGGGACGTGCGCGTCGCTTGATCCGTCGTGAAATGGAAACGGCGTTGCCCTTGTCGATGGCGCAGGTGCGGGCTGCCCAGGATCATGTTCGGGCGGAAGCGGCCATGCGGCACCGTCGCCTCGAACAGAAAACGGAGCATGAGCGGGCCCGGCGGCATCAACTGATGGCCGATTATGGCCGTCAGAGTGAAAGGCTGCGCCGGCTCGAGGCCCTGCTCGGAGCCGATGCCGCAAGGCTTGGTCAGTTGGAAGATGGTGCGGCCAATGGCCAGCGCGACGTGCTTGCCGCCCAGCAGGAGGTTTCGGCGCTGAAGGCGGAGCTGGCGGCGGCGCGAGTGACCATTGCGCTGCGCGATGACGAGGCCCTCGATCACGGCCGCGAGCTTGCCACGGCGCAGGAAAGCAATGACGGCCTGCGCATCGAATTGGTTGCTCTTCGTACCAAGCTCGATGCGGCGGAGGATAGTGCGGTTCTGCATCAGCACGAATTGCAGGAGGCGCTGGAACTGGCCTCCGGTAAGGATGACCGCCTCGCCACCCAGTCAATCGAGCTGATGCGGCGCGATACTGCGATCGCCGCACTCGAGGCGCGGACAGCCTCGCTGCAGCGCGAATTGCAGGCGATGGCAGGCAAGAGGCAGGCAGCCGAAACCGAGCGATCTGACAGCCTGGTCCGGCTTTCGGACTGGGAGGCGGATCTGCGCCGCAAGGATGCCCTGCTGGCCGAACGCGATGCCCGGCTGGCCCTGGCCGCCGGACGGGAGGCCGAACTGATCGCGGAGCTCAACCGCCTGCGCCGCAGTGCGGAACCGAGCGCCGCCGAGGAAGAAATTGGCGCTCTGAAGATCGAGCGGGCCCGGCTGCAGGCTGAGCTTGCCGCTCTTCGCGAGGAAGCCCATGAATCCTGGCTGCGCATCGAGGCCGACAACAGCCTCCTGCGTCGCGAAATGGCGCAGGTCGCTGCCGAAATCGCCCGCGAGGCGGCAACCCGTCGGGCCGTTGGCGTGGTACCCGGGCCGGAGCGCCAGGCGGCGAACGATCCGGCTGCGCAGGACCAGGCGGCACAGGCAGGCCAGGAAGCCCGGCCGCGCTGACCACGCTCTCAACGCATTTCGACGCTATGGCTGGCATGGCAAGGCAGAGGGCCGTCTACAGGAGCGAGCCATGACCAAGCTGAACGGCATCGTGCCGTGCCTGACCATCGATGGTGCCAAGGCCGCCATCGACTTCTACAAGGACACCTTCGGTGCCGAGGAGGTCAGCCGCGCCGATCACGAGGATGGCAAGCGGCTGATGCATGCCCATATCCGCATCAATGGCTGCGACGTGATGATGTGGGACCTGTTTCCGGAATTCGGCATGGCCACCACGCCGCCGCATGGCGTGACCATCCATATCGAGGTCGACGACGCCGACCGATGGTGGCAGCGCGCTCTCGATCGTGGTGCCACCGTCGCCATGCCGATCCAGGACATGTTCTGGGGCAGCCGTTACGGGCAGCTCAAGGATCCCTTCGGCCATACCTAGTCGATCGGCGCGCCGCTCAAGCCGTAGAATGACGGGAGCATTTGTCGCTCCCGCCAAGGACCGGGATGGTGTTACAGCGCGGCTGCGATCTTCGCCGCCAGGCGCGCATTGTTCTCCACCAAGGCGATATTGGCGATCAGGCTGCGACCCTCGGTGAGGTCGAGCATGCGCGAGAGCAGGAAAGGTGTGAGAGCCTTGCCGGAAATGCCCATGGCATCGGCTTCGTCCACGGCCGCTTCGATGGCAGGATTGATTTCGTTGGCGGCGATCTCGTCGGCGAGCGGGATCGGGTTGCCCACCAGCACGCCGCCGTCGAGGCGCAGTTCCGCGCGGGCTCGGATCAGGGCGGCAATGTCGGCGGGATCGTCGAGGCGCATGGGTGCCGCCAGGCCGCTCTTGCGGCTCCAGAAGGCGGGGAATTCGTCGGAGCCGTAGCCGACGACCGGCACGCCGAGCGTCTCCAGGGTCTCCAGCGTCTTCGGAAGATCGAGGATGGCCTTGGCGCCGGCGCAGACGACGCAGACCGGCGTGCGCGCCAGTTCCTGCAGGTCGGCCGAGATGTCGTAGGTCTTCTCGACGCCGCGATGCACGCCGCCGATGCCGCCCGTTGCGAAGACGCGGATACCGGCCCGGTCGGCGGCGATCATGGTGGCGGCCACGGTGGTGGAACCGTTCTTGCCCGTGGCGATAGCGTAGCCGAGGTCGGCACGGCTGAGCTTCAGGAAGCCCGTGGCCTGGCCCATGGCTTCGAGCTGGCTGTCTTCGAGCCCGGCATGAATGACGCCGTCGAGCACGGCGATGGTTGCGGGCTCGGCGCCTCCGGCCCTGACGGCGGCCTCGACCTTGCGGGCCGTCTCGACATTCTGGGGCCAGGGCATGCCGTGGGTGATGATGGTGGATTCCAGCGCGACGACCGGCTTGCCGGCCTTGAGGGCGGCTGCGACGGCGGCGGAATGGGTAATGGACGTCATGGTGCTATCGTTTCGGTTGGTTGAGAATGGTTGTAGCGGGCCAGCACGGACTGCATGGACAGGTCGGCGCGTACGGTTTGGGGCGATTCGACCGTGAGGGCTGCCGCGGCCATGGCGCAACGCGCCGCCGCGAGAAAGGTGTCGCCGGCGGCAAGGCGTGCCAGCGTGGCGCCGGCCATCGCGTCGCCGGCACCGTTGACGTTGGTCGGGCGGGATGGAAGCGCAGCGATGGCGGAGACCTGTCCCCCATCCCAGGCGAGGGCTCCGCGTGGGCCGAGCGTGAGCAACCCGCGTGGCACCGGGCCTGCCGCGAGCCTTGCAGCCAGTGCTTCCGCTTCCTCCGCGCTGCCGAGCAGGGCACGTGCCTCGTAGAGATTGAGGAAGAGGATGTCGATCGCCGCCAGGATGGGCACGAGCTTGGCGAGCTTCTGCACAGAAACGGGCACGCAGGCGAGGGGCCGGGGTCCCTTCGCCTGCGCCACTGCCTGCAATACGGCTGGCGGCAAGTTGGCATCGGCGAAAACGAACCCTGTCGCAGGGAAGGCTGCGATACGGGCGGCGATGGTTTGGGGCTCGATCCGGTCGAAGATCGCCATGTCGGCGAGACCGATCACCAACTCACCCTCGCCGCTGAAGATGGCGGTGTAGGAGGCGGTGGTGGCTCCGGCGTCCAGCGTGACGGCGCTCATGTCGATGCCGGCCCGGCTGCTCTCCTCGACGACGCGGCGGCCTTCCAGATCGTCGCCGACCAGCGAGACGAGACCGACATCGATGCCCAGGCGCGCGAGATTCTCAGCCACGTTGCGGGCGACACCGCCCAGGCTGGCGCGCATCGAGCCGATGTTCGAGGTGTAGAGGCGTTCCTTCGCATCGGCGGTCTCGCCGACACGGTCGATGACGCAACCCCCTGCACACAGAACGGGACGATAGGCCATGGCTCCTCGCGACGGACCCATAGGTCCGAAAACGCATCCCGTGCCACAGATTCGCGCCCGCAACAATGCGACGCTCCGCCGGTTGCCGCTTTCCCTCTTGCGTCACGCCGCGATTGCCGTCATGAGGAACCTGCCTTCCAAGCGCATCTCGGGCAGGCCTTGCTCTTTCCCGGCAACCGCCACATTTTGCGCATTCTTGTTTGGCTTTTGTGGCTTTTCTTCCCTCCGAGATGGTTTCATGCGCACTGCCCCCCTGCTTGCTGCCCTGTTGCTGATGGCCTCGCCCGCCCTGGCCCAGACGGAGCCGCAACCTTCGTCGCCTCAGGTCCAGCCACAGCCTCAAGCTCAACCGCAGCCTCAAGGCCAGCCTGGACCTCAAGCCCAGCCGCAACCCGAGGCGCAGCCCGCCGCCCAGCCGCAGCCCCAAGCCCAGCCACAGGGGCAAGCCCAGCCGCAGCCCCAGCCTCAAGTCCAGGCCTGCACCACGCCGACCGATCCCGCCGGCTTCCCGGCCTGGCTCGACAACTTCAAGAAGGATGCTGCGGCCAGGGGCATCGGCGCCCAGGGCATGGCCGCGCTGGACGGCGTCACCTACGATCCCAAGGTCATCGGGCTCGACCGCGCCCAGCGGAAGACCTTTTCGCAGACCTTCGAGGAGTTCTCCGGCCGCATGGTCAATGCCTACCGCATCAAGCGCGGCAAGCAGGTGATCAAGAAATACCAGGCGGTATTCGACAAAGCCGAGGCCGAGTATGGCGTGCAGGCGCCGATCATCGCTTCGCTGTGGGCCCTCGAGACCGATTTTGGCGCCAATGTCGGCAAGTTCGAGAGCATCCGCTCGCTGGCGACGCTCTCCTTCGACTGCCGGCGCGGCGACAAGTTCCGCCCCGAACTGATTGCTGCCCTCACCATCGTCGACAAGGGCGACGTGCCGCTGCACGAAATGCGCGGCGCCTGGGCCGGCGAGATCGGCCAGGTTCAGTTCATGCCGACCTCCTATCTCAAGCATGCGGTGGATTTCGACGGCGATGGCCATAAGGATCTGGTCAAGAGCCAGGCCGACGTGATCGGCTCGGTTGCCAAGTTCCTGTCTGGCCGTTGGCAGCGCGGCGCCGGCTGGAACCCCGGCGAGCCGAATTTCGATGCCCTCAAGGCCTGGAACGGTAGCGAGCTCTATCGCAAGACGGTGGCGCTGCTTGCCACCAAGATCGCGGAATAAAAGTGGAGCGCGGGCTTCTAGCCCGCTCTTTCCCTTCACCTACGAGCCGCCGCAAGGGCGGACAGGATGTCCGCGCTCCCGCCTTTTCCATGTGGGGACCGCGAAAATCCCCTGTTCGGCATGAAACCCGCGTGGCAAGGTTGCGGCTTGAGCCTGCCACACCGGAGTTTCCCGATGCTTCGCCGCACCTTTCTCGCCCTCGGGGCCATCGCCGCCATGGCCGTTCCCCTTGGATTGGCCCAGGGACCGGCCGAGGCCCAGACGCTGCCCGACCTGAAGGGCCGCACCATCGTCGCCGTCACCGAGAACGCCTATTTTCCGCTGAACTTCACCGATCCGAAGACGGGGCAGGGCATCGGCTGGGAATATGACGCGATCAACGAGATCGGCAAGCGCCTCAATGCCAAGATCGAATGGAAGACCTCGTCCTGGGACGCCATGATCCAGGCGGTGCAGAACGGCCAGTTCGACATCGGCATGGACGGCATCTCCATCACCGACGAGCGCAAGAAGCAGATCGCCTTTACCGACCCCTATATGGTGTCCGAGCAGTTCATGCTGGTGCGGGCCGACGAGAAGCGCTTCACCGACGCCAAGAGCTTCGCGACTGACGACAAGCTGTTCGTCGGCGCCCAGTCCGGCACGACCAATTTCTTCGTCTCGGTCACCGATCTGCTCGGCGGCAATGATAAGAGCCCGCGCCTCAAGCTGTTCGAGACCTTCGGGGCTTCGGTGCAGGCGCTCAAATCGGGTGACGTCGACACGGTGCTGATGGACAAGGCCGGCGCCGAAGGCAACATCGCCGCCTCGCCCGACAGCTTCAAGATCGTCGGCAACGGCCTTGGCCATGACGAATTCGGCTTCATCCTCAAGCAGGGCTCCGACCTCATCGGGCCGGTCAATGCCGCCCTGGCCGCGATGAAGGCGGACGGGACGACCAAGGCGCTCGATAAGAAGTGGTTCTTCGACTACAAGACCGCGAACTGAGCCGGGATCGGCCACCCTCTGCCATGGCGTCATTGCGAGCGGAGCGAAGCAATCCAGTTTTCTGCGGGCGGCGAAGCCTGGGTTGCTTCGCTCCGCTCGCAATGACCAAATTGTCCGTCGCTTCGCCCCTTGAGCCGCCTGCCTTACTCCCGGATCTTCCTGCCTTCATATGACGACGTCTCACGCGCCACCGCCGCCGCCCTCCTTCCTGTCGAAAGTGCCCTGGTGGCTGGTGATCCTCATCGTGCTGGGGACCGTCGTCCTGATCGGCGGCCTGGCCAGCGAGCAATATCGCATCATCTTCGGCGTGGTGGGGCAGGGGCTCTTCGTCACCATCCGGGTCACGGTGATCGCCTTCGCCGCTTCGCTGGTGCTCGGCACCATTCTCGCGCTCGGGCTGGTGTCGCAGTCGCGCTGGCTGGGCGAGGGGCTCAAGGCCTATGTCGAGATCATGCGCGGCGTGCCCATGATCGTGCTGCTCTATTACATCGCCTTTGCGGTCGGCCCGGCGCTGATCGAAGGCTATGTCGCGCTGTTCGGCTCGGCCATCGCCGCCGGCTTCATGCCTGAGATCACCATCCGCGATTTCAGCTTCGAGTGGCGGGCGGTCTTCGCGCTGACCCTGGCTTATTCGGCCTTCATCGCCGAGATCGTGCGCGGCGGCATCCAGTCCATCCCCGCAGGGCAGTTCGAGGCGGCCCAGGCCCTCGGCCTGACGCGCTTCAAGACCATGCGCCTCATCGTGCTGCCACAGGCCTTCAAGACGATGACGCCGCCGCTCGGCAACGACCTCGTCTCCATGCTGAAGGATTCCTCGCTGGTGTCCGTGCTCGGCATTGCCGACATCACCCAGAACGGCAAGACCTATACGGCCTCGACCTTCCGCTTCTTCGAGACCTATACGGTGGTGGCCTTCTTCTATCTCACGATGACCATCGGCCTGACCCTCCTGGTGCGCCGGCTGGAGCAGCGCATGCGCCGCAACGAAGTCCGGCAGGACTGAGGGGTAGCGGAGGGTCGGTCTCCAGATCGACCTCTTTACCCGCATACTCAGCGTTTCTAAGAGGTCGATCTGGAGATCGCCCCTCCAAGGAGGTTGAAACCGACAATCCCTTGCGTCGCCGTGGCCGGACTGGCACATTCCGTCAAGATCATGCCAGGCACCTCTTCCCTCAGCGGTCCCCTCGTGGCCGTGCTCGTCTACGACGACCTCTGCACCTTCGAGTTCGGGGTGGCCTATGAGGTGTTCGGCCTGCCGCGTCCGGAGATGGGGCCCTCCTGGTATCGCTATGCCACCTGCGGCATCGAGCCGGGGCCGCTTCATGCGGCGGGTGGGCTGACGGTCGAGCCGCATCACGGCCTGGAACTGCTGGAGGAGGCCGATCTCATCATCGTGCCGGGCTGGCGCGGTATCGGCAGCCCCGTGTCAGCGGACCTCATCGACAGCCTCAAGCTCGCACATCGGCGCGGAGCCCGCCTGATGTCGCTGTGCTCGGGCATTGCCGTGCTGGCCGCCTGCGGCCTGCTCGATGGTCGGGAGGCGACGACGCATTGGCGTTATGCGGCCGATATCGGCGCGCGCCATCCCAGCATCGCGCTCGATCCGGACCGGCTCTATGTCGATCTCGGCGATGTGCTCACCGCCGCTGGAAGCGCTGCCGCTCTCGACCTCTGCCTGCATGTGATCCGGCGCGATTTCGGCCCGGATGCCGCCAACACGGTGGCGCGTCGCCTGGTGGTGCCTCCGCATCGCGACGGCGGCCAGGCCCAGTTCATCGAACGGCCGGTGCCGCGCGAGCGCGAATCCGCCCGGCTGGCTCCCTTGATCGACTGGCTGCGGCAGAATTTGGCCGTCCCCCATCGTATCGAGACGATTGCGGCGCGCTCAGGCATGAGCCAGCGTACCTTCCAGCGCCGCTTTGAGGAGACGACGGGGCTGCCGCCGGGTGAATGGCTGGTGGCCGAGCGCGTGCGGCTGGCCCGCGAGCAACTCGAGCGCAATCTCGGCGCCTCGCTCGGCGACATTGCCGCAAGCTGCGGCTTCAATTCGCTGGAGACGATGCGCCACCATTTCCGGCGCCGTGTGGGCGTCAGCCCTGCTGCCTACCGGGCGCGCTTCTGCTCGGAATAACTGTTCCGGACAAGAAATTTAGTCGGCAAACTTCAGTACGGATTGCAGCAATCCCGGGAACTTTTCCTCGACGTCCGGGCGCAACGACACGAAGCAGCGCGTGCCTTCCTTGCGGTGGCTGACGATGCCGGCCTCGCGCAATTGCTTGATGTGATGGCTCAGGGTCGAGTTGGCGACCTGACAATCGAATTCCGTCGACCCCTTCTCGCCTTCCGCGAGCAGCGTGGTGACGATGTGCAATCGCACCGGATCACCGAGGGCGGCCAGAACGCCGATCAGATTGATGTCGTTCACATCGGGGTGAGGGTGTTGCTTCATGCGTTCTTCTACCTATATTCGACGAACATCGAACTTTGAAACTTTAACGCCTTGGCGAGCCGACCACCATTTAAGTCTGTGTAAGCCAGGTGCGGGAGTGTCAATCGATCGCCCAGAAAAGCCATTTGGAACAAGGTTTCTTTCAATGCCCTCGCTGCTCGACCCTATTCGCATCGGCGCGCTCGACCTGCCCAACCGCGTCATCATGGCCCCCTTGACCCGCACCCGGGCCAGCGAGGGTCGTGTGCCCAATACGCTGATGCGCGACTATTACGTCCAGCGCGCCTCGGCCGGCCTGATCCTGACCGAAGCCACCGCCGTCACGCCGATGGGCGTCGGCTATCCCGACACGCCCGGCATCTGGTCGCGCGAACAGGTCGAGGGCTGGAAGGTCATCACCAAGGCCGTGCACGAGGCCGGCGGGCGCATCGCCCTGCAGCTCTGGCATGTCGGTCGCATTTCCGATCCGGTCTACCTCGACGGGGCCTTGCCGGTCGCGCCGAGCGCCATCGCACCCAACGGCCATGTCAGCCTCATCAGGCCTGAAAAGCCCTATGTCACGCCACGCGCACTCGAGCTTGACGAGATTCCCGCCATCATCGAGGCCTACCGCCAGGGCGCGGCCAATGCCAAGGAAGCCGGCTTCGACGGCGTCGAGATCCACGGAGCCAACGGCTATCTGCTTGACCAGTTCCTGCAGGATTCCACCAACAAGCGCACCGACGCCTATGGCGGTTCGATCGAGAACCGCGCGCGGCTGATGCTCGAGGTCACCGACGCGGTGATTTCGGTCTGGGGTGCCGATCGCGTCGGCATGCATCTGGCTCCGCGCGGCGATTCGCATTCGATGGGCGATTCCGATGCGCCGGCGCTGTTCGGCTATGTCGCCCGGCAATTGGATGCCCGCGGGATCGCCTTCATCTGCGCCCGCGAATATTCCGATGGCTCCAGCGTCGCCCCGGTGATCCGCAGCAATTTCAAGGGCGTGTTCATCGCCAATGAGAAGCTGACGGCCGAAAGTGCCGAGGTCCTGGTTGAGAGCGGCGCAGCCGATGCGGCAGCCTTCGGCAAGCTCTTCATTTCCAATCCGGACCTGCCCAAGCGACTGTCGCTTGGCGCTCCGCTCACCCCCTGGAACGCCGCGACCTTCTATGCCAAGGGTGCCGAGGGCTATACGGACTATCCGGCGCTGGAAGAAGTACCTGCGTGACGGAAGGCTTCTCAGCTCCATCGGCGTATTGATGGAGCGAGACCAGCCGGGGCGGCTCTGCAGAGCCGCCCCTCAGATTTACTTCGCCTTCTTCACGTCCTTGATGTCGGCGAACACGATGGCCGGCGACCGTTCGCCCTGATAGCGCAGGTCGAAGGCGGATTTGGCCATGAACACCGGATCGCCGTCGAGATCGTCGGCGATCGAGAAATTGTGGGACGAAACGAAGCTGTCGAGTTCGGGCTTCGTCGGCGCCGAGATCCAGCGCGCCAGCGCGAATTCGGATGGTTCGAAGCGGATCTCAAGCCCATATTCGGCGGCGAGCCGGCCCTGCAGCACGTCGAGCTGCAGGGCGCCGACCACGCCGACCAGGGCCGGCGAGCCGTCGCGCGGACGGAACACCTGCACAACGCCTTCCTCGGCGAGGTCCTGCAGGGCGTCCTTGAGCTTCTTGGCCTTCATGGCGTCGGGCAGGCGGACCCGGCGCAGGATTTCCGGGGCGAAACTCGGCACGCCGAGAAAGGCGATCTCCTCGCGCTCGGTGAGCGTGTCGCCGATGCGCAATGCGCCGTGGTTGGGAATGCCGACCACGTCGCCGGCATAGGCCTCCTCGGCCAGCGCGCGATCCTGGGCAAAGAAGAATTGCGGCGCGTTGAGGCTCATCGACTTGCCGGTGCGCACCTGCTTCACCTTCATGCCGCGCGTCAGCTTGCCCGAGCACAGCCGCACGAAGGCGATGCGGTCGCGGTGATTGGGATCCATGTTGGCCTGGATCTTGAAGACGAAGGCGGAGAGATTGTCCTCCGTCGCCTCGACCATGCGGGTGGCCGCTGCCTGGTCGCGCGGCTGGGGCGCATAGTCGCCCAGGCCCTTGAGCAGGTCGCCCACGCCGAAATTCTTGATGGCCGAACCGAAGAACACCGGGGTCATATGGCCTTCGCGGAAGGCGGCGAGATCGAATTCGCCGCAGGCTTCCTGCACCAGTGCGATTTCCTCCGAAGCCGCCTCGGCATCGATCGAGGGCACGGCGCGGGCCAGTGCTGCGGCATCGCCAGCCTCGACCGGGATCGGCGCGGTGTCCTTGTCGAGCAGGCGGACATGGCTGGCCTGGAGATCATAGGTGCCGGCGAAGTCACGGCCGCGGCCGAGCGGCCAGGTCATCGGCACGGTGGAGAGCGCCAGGGTCTTCTCGATCTCGTCGAGCAGTTCGAAGGGATCGCGGCCCTCGCGGTCCATCTTGTTGATGAAGGTGACGATGGGAATGTCGCGAAGGCGGCAGACTTCGAACAGTTTGCGTGTGCGCGCCTCGATGCCCTTGGCCGCGTCGATCACCATCACCGCCGAATCGACGGCCGTGAGCGTGCGATAGGTGTCTTCCGAGAAGTCCTCATGGCCCGGTGTGTCGAGCAGGTTGAAGACCAGGCCCTCATATTCGAAGGTCATCACCGAGGTGACCACCGAAATGCCACGCTCGCGCTCGATCGACATCCAGTCCGAGCGGGTATTGCGCTTCTCGGCCTTGGCCTTGACCTGGCCGGCGAGCTGGATCGCACCGCCGAACAGCAGCAGCTTTTCCGTCAGCGTGGTCTTGCCGGCGTCCGGATGGGAAATGATGGCGAAGGTACGCCGCCGCTCGACTTCGCGGGCGAGCGGGGTGAGAGCCGAAGTGTGTGACAGATCGTTCAAGGCGGAACCGCAGAAAAGTTTGAAGCCCCGAAAACGGGGAGATCATCGGGAATTGGCGCGCTTTTGGCACGAAACGGCGTCCGCGTCACCCCCGGCGATGATCACATGGCCTGTGGATTGATCACGCAATGCAAAAAAACTGAAACTTGCCTGTTGCAATCCGTCACGGGCTTTGGCATAGAGCGCCCACGCCGATGCAACGAGCATCTGCGGCCCACGGATGCGGGTGTAGCTCAGGGGTAGAGCACAACCTTGCCAAGGTTGGGGTCGAGGGTTCGAATCCCTTCGCCCGCTCCAGTGGACCCTTCGGGGAAAAACAAAAAAGCGGTCCTTCGGGGCCGCTTTTTGCTTTTGAGGCCGTTTCCGGCTGGAATTGCGCCGGTTCTACTTCTTGCCGCCCATCAAGGCGATGAAGTCGGCGGCCTTGTCCTTTTCGTACATCGAGCCGGTGGTGATGTCGAAGCCGGGCTTGATTCCGCCGGCTTGCATGGCGGCGAGCGAGAGGGCGAGATAGCTCTGGGCCTGCGGGTCCTGCCAGGCCGCCGCCAGAACATAGCCGTCCTGCACCTCGTTGGCGGTATCGAGCGAATTGCCCCAGCCGACCACCGGAATTTCGCCGGGCTTCACGCCGACCTGGTCGAACACGCGCTTGATCGAGCCGGAGACGAGATCGCCGAGCGGAAGGATCGCCTTGATCTTGCTGCGATTGGCCGTGAGGTAGTCGCTCATGCGCGAGATGATGTCGGCCTGGTCGAGCGTCGAATCGGTGACCTCCCAGCTGATGTTCAGCGGCTTGAACACGCTGGCGATGCCCTTTTCCTGGTCGGCGCCATAGGTCGCGCCAGGCACCTCCACCGGCATCCAGACGAAGTCGCCCGATTTCACCAGCCCCTTCTCGACGAGGTAGCGGGCATGGTCGGCGCCGGCCTTGATGTTGTCGCCGCCCACGAAGGTGGAAAAGCGGACCGTCTTGTCATCGGAGTTGAAGGCGATCACCGGGATGTTCTTGGCATTGGCTTCCTCGACCGGCTTGACCAGGCTGCCGGCGGCAGGGCTGGCCGTGACGATGCCGTCGGCGCCCGCCGCGATCGCCGCCCGGATGGCCTCCTGCTGCGAGGCGACGTCGCCATTGTGGAAGGAGGTGTTGACCTTGTTGCCGGTGTCCTTGGCCCATTGCTCGGCGCCGGCCAGGAAATAGGTCCAGACCGGGTCGGCTGCCGAGCCATGGGAGATCCAGTAGAACGTCTTTGGAGCCGCCTCTGCCGGCGACGGTGCAGACGAGAACGCCATGCACAGCGCGGCACCGGCGCCGAGACCCCAGCGCGCTACCCGCCCGGCCAGTACTTTCAGTGACATCAGATCCTCCCGATGTGATTGTTTGTTGTGCTTGTGAGGTTGCGGCCGGCCCCCAGGGCTGGTTCGCGCGTCCCCGACGAAACATCCTACATCGGCGGGCACTGCCGGATGCCGCAGATTCCACTCTTCTTGTGCTGGCAGGTTTTTCGATCCGGCGGAATCGCGCGGGATCGAGCCTTGCTTCTGTGGATCGAAGGCCGGAGCGCTGGCTCCGGCAGGCCTGTACAGGCTGCGTCAGGGCCCGATCTGCCGAGCCTTGGCGAAGGCCTCGGCCTGCCGTTCCGCCTCTTCACGCTCTGCCACCAGGCGCTCGGCGCGTTTTTCGCGCCGCCAGGCGATCAGGCTGTTGATGGTGAGCGCGGCGAAGCCGAGTGTATAGACTGCGGCGACGAAGGCGCTGAACCAGGCATTGTTGTCGCCTGTCCGCAAAGCTCGCTGGAGTTCGATATAGGTGGCGATGCCGTAGATCAGTACCACCAGCATGATGAAGTTCTGCACCCGCGCGCCGAAGCGCCGAAGGATGAGATGCAGGCACAGATAGAAGAACGGCATCACCACGGCATTGGCGACGATGCGGCCGATCGGATGGAAGATCGAGGGCAGCATCTCACCGAGCCAGCGCGCGCCGAAAAACGGGACAGCCAGGAGCAGGGCATAGAGCAGGCCGAGGCCGGTCCAATCCAGCAGGCGATTGGAAAGCGCCGGTCTCGTCGGTTCTGCCGTCATGATCCCGTTCCGTGGACTGTACCCGCTTCGGATTTAAGCACATTCCGAAGCTGATAACAGAGGAAACAGGGCCGCTGCGATCAGGCCGCGCCAGCTTCGCGGATGACGCGGCCGAGCCGTTCGATGCCCTGGTCGATCGCGGTGTCATTGGCCAGCGAGAAAGAGAGCCTGATCGTGTTGGCGCCCGAGCCGTCGGCATGGAAGGCTCGGCCGGGCACGAAGGCGATGCGGGCGGTCTCGATGGCGCGGGCCAGCAGGCGGGCGCCATCCATGCCATCGGGCAGCGTCACCCACACGAACATGCCGCCTTCGGGGCGCGACCAGCGCACGCCCTCGGGCATGTGGCGTTCCAGCGCCGCCAGCATGCGGTCGCGGCGATGGCGATAGGCGCCGCGGATCTTCTCGACCTGGGCCGGGAAGGCGTGCTCGGCCACGTGGTGCATCGCCATCTGGTTGATGGTGGGGCTGTGCAGGTCGGAAGCCTGCTTCATCAGCACCAGCTTCTTGATCACGCCGGCGGCGGCGCAGATCCAGCCCATGCGCAGGCCCGGCGCCAGCGTCTTGGAGAAGCTGCCGCAGGAGATGGTGCGGGTGGCATCGATACCGCCCTCGCGGGCGATGTCGAGCGCCAGGATCGGCGGCACGTCGGCGCCGTCATAGCGTAGCGACTGATAGGCTGTGTCCTCGATCACCACGATGTCGAGTTCGCGCGCGAGGTCGAGCACGCGCTCACGCCCGGCCCGGTCCAGTGTCTCGCCGGTGGGGTTGGCGAAATCCGGGGTCAGATAGGCGAACTTCACCCGGCCGCCTGCCTTTGCGGCGGCATCGGCATAGGCCGAGGGGGTCATGTTGCCTTCCACCGGCGCCAGCCTGTCGTAGCGCGGCTCATAGGCATTGAAGGCCTGCAGCGCGCCGAGATAGGTCGGCCAGGTGACGAGGGCAGTGTCGCCGGGCGAGAGCAAGAGCTTGCCGAGATAGTCGAGCGCCTGTTGCGACCCCGAAGTGATCAGGATGTTGTCCGGCCCGCAGGCGACGCCGATGCGCCGCATCTGCCTGACCACCCAGTCGCGCAGGGGCGGAAAGCCCTCGCTGGTGGAATATTGCAGCGCCGCGCCGGCGCTGACATCACCGAGCACGCTGGCATAGGCCGTCCGGAACGCTTCGTTCGGAGACAGAGCGGGGTCGGGAATGCCGCCGGCGAAGGAAATGATGTCCGGCTGCTCGAGCAGTTTCAAAAGTTCGCGGATTTCCGAGGCACGCATCCGTCCCGCCCGCGTGGCGAAGATCGCTTCCCAGTCCAAGGTCCTGTTCTCCTGACAGACGGCCGCGAGGTGCTTGCCGTCATATGGCCATCGCATCGCCTGCCCAATTTCAGGGCGCGATGCTCATGTTGCGTGCAGCATCCTCCCTGCGAAAAAATATGTCAATAATGCTGACGTATTTTTTCGCCTGTTGCGCGAATCGGGGGGACGACATTCGTCGGCGAGCGGTTGGCCGCCAGAGAGTCCGGCGCGTGGATTTCCATCACGATGGTGACTGTTTCAGTTTTCGGAGGTACCTCGGCCTTGAGCCAAGAGGCTGTACTGGTACTATTATCCCTGTTTCTACTGATGCCACAACACTAGTGGGCGCTGGAAGCGGCAGGGAGAACATTGCATGTTGCTCGAATTCATGATTTGATCTTCGCTTGGCTAGTGAAATTGGAGGGAATCTGATGATTGAACCAATTTCTTCTTCTTTCTATCTCTCGATTTTTGATAGTTCTCTAAAGTTATTTAAAGGGAATGAAATATCTGCCGATATAACGGCATCTGAGCGCGCTGATCTCATCTCGAACATCTTGGAGAATAGGGAGCCGTTGACGGGTTTATTGCCTGAGGAAACGGGCACTCTTCTCCACCTCGTGCGTCAAAGACCGGATCAGGCACTTCGCACGATGGTTGTCGACGCGGCCCGCATGCAGCGCCGGAGAACCTTCGGCCAGAGCGTGGCGACGATGGTGCCGATCGAGGTGACCTCCTTTTGCGCCAGCACCTGCCGTTTCTGCGGCTGGCGCGCCGACAACAAGGAGATGGTGCGCCTTTCCATCACCGAAACCGCCATCCGCGAGCAGGCGCGCATCCTGGCGCGCAAGGGTTTCTCGCATTTCGAGATCGCCGGCGGTGACGACCTGACCCTGTTGCAGCAGCACCTCAAGGGGTTGGTGCGCGGCCTCAAGGAAGAAACGTCGGCGGTCAACCCCGAGGCGCGCGTCTCGGTCTGCCTGGTGCCGATGCATGAGCAGCATTACCGCGACCTCCGGCAGGAGGGGCTCGACTGCGTGCTGACCTGGCAGGAGACCTATGACCGCGAGCTCTATGGCTATCACATCCCGAGCGGGCCGAAAGCCTGGGGCGTCGACGAGCAATTGCGCCTGCAGAAGAAGACCGACGAGCCCGTCGGCTTCCTGCACCGGCTGCGCTCCCAGGAACTGGCCATCCGAGCCGGCCTGCAGGCCGGCCTCGGCGCCATGATCGGCCTGTCCAAGGTCACCGAGGCCGATATCCTTTCCGTCGTCCTGCATGGCCGCCGGCTGATCGAGCATTACGGCGATGCGGTCGAGCCCTTGATCATCGGCATGCCGGCCTGGAACCCGATCCTGACCCAGGCGAGCGACAACCGCCCCGCCAGCGAGTTCGACTTCGACACGCAGGGCAATTTCGAGCTGATCGCCGCCATCTATCTTTTGGCTTTTCCCGACCGCATGGCCTGGGTCTTCGCCAATGGCCGTGTGCCGCCGGATATCCAGACCGACTGCGTCGAGACGGCCTGCTGCTTCACCTCGACCCTGGTCCAGATCTCGCCGGGCGCCTATCTCGATTTCAAGCAATCGGAACTCGATACGATGTTCGAGCGGGTGCGTGGCGTTGCCGAGGCGACGCCGACCTTCGAGGAGGTGATGTCGGGCGAGCAGTTCATGCATTACTTCGCCAGTCACGAGGAGTTCGTCGCCGGCTTCGAGGCGCGCAACCTGCATGTCGTTTCCGACCGCAGCTATTTGCGGCGGGCCGATTGGGCCGTTGCCGCGGAATGAGCCATGCTGTGGCGGCAGCGCAAGGCCGATCGGCTGGATCTCGGCAAGCGGGGCCCGATCGACGAGCGGGCCCTGTGGACGGAGCTCCGGCCCGTGCGCTGGCTCACCGAGGCCGAGCGCCCTGGAACACCCGTCCTGGAGATCGTCTCCGTCTGCAAGGCGGAGGTGCCGGGGCTGGTGCGCGATCACGGTCACGCCTTCATCCGGCTGGTCGACGAAGAGGGCGGTGTTCGCCCGATCGGCTTCTTTCCGGATGAGAGCACCGGCGTCGAGCCGGATGATTTCCCCGGCCTGCGTATGCCGGGCATGCTGCTGCTGCCGGACAAATATGACCGCATCGCCTGGAACCCGCTGATCACCCGCATCGCCTTGTCCCGGCCTGCCTTCGAGGGCCTCTGTGCCAGCATCGTGGGGCTCCAGCGCGGCAAGGGGGACGGCGAGCTTGGCTTCGACCTGCTCGATCAAAGCTGCGTGGGCTTCGTGGTCCGCATTGCGCGTCTGGCCCGGATCCGGGTCGAGGCGGAAGTGCTGCTGACCGATTTCGCCGACGGGGCGGGGGCGGCGACCGGCCCGACCTGGCGCCGGCATCTCGGCCGTCTCCTGCCGAGGCCGCTCTACCGCCTCCTGTTCAATCTGGCGCTTTCCAGCCATGGCGGCTTCTGCACCGTGTCCCGGCAATGGGACAAGTCAGGCGACGAGCCTGTGCTGCGGATGATCAGGGGCATCCAGCCGGTGTTCACGCACTGGCGCGACCTCTGGTCCCGCCACGTGCCGTTCTACCATGTGCGTGCCCTCAGGGAGTGGCAGCGCAGGGTCGAATGCGAGGGCCTCGAGCCCTACCGCCTCGCCGAGGCCTGATCGCCGGATCTGAGGAAGCGCAGGGCAAGGCCGGCCCACCAGAGCGGGCCGACGATGACGCCGCCAAGGCCAGCGGCGACGTCGACGATCAGCATCTGCTGGTTGGCGCGTGCAATGAAGGCGACGATATAGAGCAGCCCACCAGCCATGCCGAGCACAGCGAGGGCCTTGGGGAGGGTACCGAACCGCCAGCCTAGCGCGCCGAACAGCAGGAGGCTCAGTCCGCTCAAGAAGAAGATCAGCCAGCCCTGCGGGTCGAGGACGAGGGAGAAGGAGGTGATCGACTGCCGCACCGCGTCCGAACCTGCCGCAAAGGCCTGCGCGCGTTGAGCCTCACCGCCGAGCAGGCGGATATAGCTGACGGCGGTGACGCCGAAGCCGAGCTGGCCGAGCGAGGCAGCAAGCCGGGCGAGGCCGCTCGTGGGGCCGATCAGGCGCTGCACTTCACCCATGGCGCAGAAAGCGGTGAGGCCGGCCAAAGCGAAGGCCATCAGGAAGGCCTGGCGCCCGAGCGGCGCGCCCGCCAGCGCGTTCCAATAGTCGAGCGTGCCGGTCTTGAACTGCGAGGTCGGGTCGAGAAAGAAGGTGGCGCCGGTCGCCGCATAGCTGAGGGCGCAGACGAGGCACACGATGCCGGCGGTTCTATTCATCGCAGTGCCCCGTTCGGTTTCCGTTGCCATCGGCCATCAGGTTTCGAACAGTTTGAGGATGGCGCCTTGCGGCATCAGCCGCATGATGGTGTTGCGCAGCGTGGCCGTTACCGGCGTCTGCCATTGCCGCATCTTGCCGATCTTGCGCGAGCGCGCGACCAGGGGCGTGGTGCGCGCCAGCCCGATGGCCTGATAGGTCTCCAAAGCCTTGGTAAGGTCGGGCCCGGCTTTCAGGCATTGCGCCAGAGCGAGGGCATCCTCGATGGCCTGGCAGGCGCCCTGGCCGAGATCGGGCGTCATCGGATGGGCGGCATCGCCGAGCAGAGTGAGGGCGCCGTCGGTCCAGCGGGGGAGCGGCAGGGTGTCATAGACACCGGTGCGCACCAGGTCCTCCGGATCGGTCGCACCGATCACGGCATGCGCGAGGGGCGGCCAGTCCGCGAAATGCGCCAGGGCCTCGGCCTTGTGGGCGGGATGGATGGCGGGTTTGTCGTGCACGGCGCTGTTGAGCGTGCCGTACCAGTAGACATAGTCGTCGCGGATCCAGAACACGCCGAAGCGGCTGCCGCGGCCGAAGAACTCGCGGTAGCGGCCTTTCGGAAAGCTGCCGGGCGACAGCTTGGCGACGCCGCGCCAGGTCATCCAACCGACATAGCGCAAGGGCGAGGCGCCGATCATGGCATCGCGCAGGAAGGAGCGTACGCCGTCGGCCGCCACCACCAGGGGCGTGCGGCGCGTGGTGCCGTCCTCGAAGGTCAGGCTGGCGCCCTCCGCCTCGCGCCGATAGCCGGTGCAGCGGCTACCGGTATGGATCCTGGCGGGATCGAGCGGCCGCAGCAACTCGGCATAGAGGTCGACCCGGCGCAGGCAGAGTAGAGGCAGGCCGCTGCGCTCGCGCACCGGCGTGAGCGGGATGGTTTTCAGCGGCCTTTGCCGCCAATCATAGATCTCGCCCAGCTCCAACGGGTCGGCCAGGGTCTGGACGCCGTGGTCGAGGCCGAGCCGGCCGAGCGCCCTGAGGGCATTGGGCCAGAGCGTGAGGCCGGTGCCCCCAAGCCCGATGCGCGGCGAGCGCTCGTAGATCTCCCAGCTCATGCCCGCCTGCGTCAGGGCGTTGGCCACGGCCAGTCCGCCTATGCCCCCGCCGATGATGATGACTTCGGGAAATCCCGACATGTTTGTATGATCCGTTCGAACCGGGTGTCCGCAGGCCTGAACGAGGTTGATTGTCGTATGGGTGCGGGCGGCTGTAAAACGGAAAAAAGGGGCGGCGATGAACTCTCGGCAGGATGACGGCGGAGCCGTCCGGTGAGTGTCGAAGCCTTCGTCAAACTGTTCCTGCTCGTCTTCCCGCTGATGTTCAGTCCCGGGCCCACGAATTTCCTCTGCGCGGCCTCGGGCAGCCGCCATGGCGTGGCGCGCTCGGTGCCGATGATCCTCGGCATGGACCTGATGGTGTTCCTGCCTGCCTTCGTGGTGGGCTTGGGTGTGACCGGCTTCCTGGTCAACTATCCCGGCCTGCTTACCATGGCGCAGCTCGTCGGGGCGCTGGTCGTCCTCTATATCGCCTTCGAGATGGCGCGAGGTTCGGCACTGAGCGCGCCGACAGCCACCGATGCGTCGCCGATGGGGTTTTGGGGCGGCATGCTGGTACAGGGCTTGAACGTGAAGGGGCTAACGCTCCTGCTCATCATCTACGCCCAGTTCCAGTTGGCGGATAAAGGCCTGGTCGCCAACGCCCTGATCATCGCCATCGCCCTCACCGTGCTCAGCCTGGTCTCGCATTTCGTCTGGACGCTCGGGGCGATGTGGCTGGCCTGGCGCTTCTCCTCGCCACAGGCCATGCGGATCCAGGGCTTCGTCTATGCTTTCATGCTGGCTCTGGTCGCCGTCTGGATGATGGCATCGGCCCTGACGGGGGCGGGGTCGTAGGGCGGCTGCTTGCTTCTTTTGCAGGGGGCGCTGCCCCTCACCGCTATCCTCTCCCCGTAAGAACGGGGCGAGGGGGCGCAAGCGTCGCGACTAACCCTCAGATCTTTCATCTCGCGCGACGGCAGGGCGAGATGGGATGCTTGCGCTATGAAATGCGCGGCCAAAGTCCCCTCGCCCCGCCCGCGGGGAGAGGGTGCGGGTGAGGGGCACCGCGACCTTAGCCGAGAAGAACGCACTTTCTCATCCCACCGTGACCCGATAATCCGCCTCCAGCCAGGGGCCGCCGATCGGGGCGAGGCGGAAGCGGATCTCGCTGCCGGCGGACAGGGCCGAGGTCGGCAGGTCGAGGACGTGGAGGGACAGGCCCGCGTCATGGGTTCGGCCCTCGTCGTGGCTCGCCCATCCGTCAAAGCTCCAGCGAAGGGCGGATAGGTCGGTGAGCTCGATGCGCAGGATCTGGCCGGGGGCGATGGTGTGGCGCTGGTGGTTGAGCCGCCAGAAACGGCGGTTGCTGACGATCTTGCGTTTGAGATAGCGTTCGACCGTCTGGGGCGGGGTGTCGAACACAGCCCCGTCGCGCAGCGAGCGAAGCAGCTTGATATGCTCGCCATGGGCCCAGACCAGCGGCATGGCGCTGCCGGTCGGCTTGCCGAGGAAGAGTTCGTGCTCCGGCAGGTCCGGGCCGTCCCAGATCTGTTCGGGCAACTGGCCGCCAGGCCCTGCCGACGCTTCGAGCGCGGCCAGCAGGCGCCGGGCCTCTTCGGGCCTGCCGGCGGCGAGCTCGTAATGCGCCCTTTCACCGGT
Organism: Labrys sp. 22185; assembly: GCF_052045555.1. NCBI lineage: Bacteria > Pseudomonadati > Pseudomonadota > Alphaproteobacteria > Hyphomicrobiales > Xanthobacteraceae > Labrys > Labrys sp. 22185. The sequence continues at coordinate 210,507 of NZ_JBQEPH010000001.1, forward strand.
CAGGAGCGGCCAGAGCCGGCCAACGCCGGTGCCGTCGAAGGCCGAGCCGTCCTCGTGCTCGCCATAGCCGTCATTGTTGTAGCGATACCAGCAGGGGCCGCTGGGCAGGTCTCTTTTCAGGAGATGGTCGATCGCCTTCACGGTCGCCACCATGCGCGGGTCGTCAGCGGCCCTGAGGCCAAAGCGCACCAAAGCGAGGGCATCGGGACTGAGCAGCATCTTGGCGCTGAGCACGGCTTCCTGGGCGGAGCGGTTCTTGATGGCGACGGTGCCGCCGAGGCCCGGGCCATCCTCGCTGTCGCCGGGGCCGATGCGGACATAATAGCCGGGAATGCCCAGTGTGCGCGCCAGGTCGGTATCGCTGGCGAAGGTCCAGGCATCGATCTCGGCATGCCATTCATCCGCTGTCTCCCGCAGTAGCGTGGCGGCATCCGGGCGATCCGCTGCGTCCATGGCGTCGGCGGCGGCGAGGAGGGCTGATATCTCGACAGCAAGCGTGAAGGGTGAATAGCCGGCGTCCTCTTCCCAGCGGTCCTCGTCGGTGACGGGGCCGTTGCGCAGCACGAAGCTCGCCGCGCGCTCCACCATCGGCAGGAAGCGACGGGCCTCCGCCGCATCCAGGCTGCCGGCACGCACCAGCATGTCGAAGAGCAGGATGGGAAAGGCGGTCTCGTCCATCTGGATGCCGTCCCAATAGGGATGGCCGTCGATCCAGTTGTTTTGGGCCCAATGGCCGTCGCCCTCCTGGATGGCGGCCAGATAGTCGAGGATGCCGCGCGCGTCGGCCGGGCTTCCGGCCGCCAGGAAGCCGCCGGCGGTCTCGACCAGGTCGCGCGGCCAGACCAGATGATAGCCGCCAAGGTCGTTATCGCCCTTGTTGTAGCCCCAGGGCGTCGACAGGCTGGCGATGGCGCCGCCCGTGAAGGCGCCGGTGCGATGGGCGGCGAGCACGGCGGTGCTGGTGCGGTAGCTGGTGCCCCGGGCGGGGCTGACATGATCGAGATCCTCAAGCCCGGCCTGCCAGCCCTGCCAGATCGCGCGCACGCGCCGGCGTGCGGGCTCGAGCCCCTGCTGCAGGCTGGCGATGGCGTTGAGGGCCGCTTCCTCCGGTCGCAGGCCGAGGCCGAGGGTGAGCAGGACGCGGCCCTGGCTGCCGCGAAGGTCGAGCGTGCCGCTCAGCGCGACATTGCCGTCTTCGGCGCGAAGCCAGTCGGAATTCACGCCTTCGCCGCGTTTGAGGGTCTGCCAGCCATCGGAAAAACCGACATAGCCGGCCGAGCGGGCCTGCCAGGGAACCGAGGCGGCGAGGGCGAGCGAATAGCCATAGCTGCCGCTGGCCATCAGCAGGCCGTGCCCCTTGTAGTCGTCGACCCAGGCGGTGTTGCGGCTGCCCTGATTGACCAGATGCGGCGATAGCAGCACGTGCAGGCCGTAATCCTCGGCCTCGCCCTTCAGGGCTTCGAAGCGGATGTCCTGCAGCAGGCTGTCGCGGAAGGGGTCGGCCAGGATGGTCTTGCGGATGCGGTAGCGCCCGTCCTGCGCCGTGTTGACGAGTTCGAAGACGGGGGTGCCGTCGCTCTCCATGCGGATATCGCCGTCGGCGTCGCGCTTTTCTTCAGAAAAATAGTCCGCGGCCGTGACGAGGAGGCCGCAATCCCTGATGCAGGCAAGGTCGATGCGCGGATAATAGATCTCGTTGAGGATGCCATGGCTGAGGGCAAACCAGACCCGGCTCGACGCGGAACCGGCGGTGCCGATGCCGCTCTTGGCCGCCGAGGTCCAGCGCGGCTCGACGCCAGGGGCTCCGGGAGGTGAGGCAGTCTCGCTCATGCCTTGGTCTTCTTGCCGATGGGGGTGGCCTTGTCGGCTATCTTGGCTTTGCGGGAGGACTTGGCCGTGGCAGCGGGCTTGGCCGTGGCGGGCGCCTTGGCCTTGGGCGATGTCCTGGTCCTGGAAGACGGTTCGGGCGCTTCCTCGGATTCGTGGAAATTCTTCAGGCGCCACAGGGCAGCGCCGCCGTCGAGGCCGGCATCATTGGAGCCGAGCGTGACATTGGCCGGCAGCGCGAGCTTCACATGCTTGGTGTTGCCGCCGCCGAGATAGAGGTGGTCATAGTGGAATAGCACGAAGAGCACGTCGATGACATGCCTCAGCCGCTTGTTCCAGCGCTTGTTGCCGATCTTCTCCCGTGCCGCCTCGCCGATATAGTCGTCATAGGTCTTGGTGCGGGTGATGGGGTGGTGAGCCAGTTCCATATGCGGCATCAGCTCGCCGTCGCGGAACACGGCCGTGCCGGCGCCTGTACCCAGGGTCAAGGCAAGCTCGATACCCTTGCCTTTGATCAGGCCGAGGCCCTGGACCTCCGCATCGTTGATCAGCCGTATCGGCTTGTTGCCGAGTTGGGCGGCGAGCTTCTGCCCGAGTGGAAAGCCGTCCCAGCCTTCGGGTGCGAGGTGCGGTGCGGTGAGGATGCGGCCATGTCGCACCAGGCCGGGAAAGCCCACCGAGATGCGGCCATAGGCCGAAAGGGGCGCGACCAACTCGACCAGTGTCTCGACCAGCAGATCGGGTGGGCAGGGATGGGGCGTAGGCACCCGCACCCGCTCTCCCTGCATCTGCCCGCTCGGATTGACGATCGCCGCCTTGAGGCCGGTGCCTCCAATGTCGATGGCGAGGATGTCGGATGTCTCCTTGGCCACGGGCAGGCTCCCTGATTGACGGCGACCCAGCCCAACCGGGCTTTCGTCGATGGAAAGGCGCAATTGTGGCTGGCTTGTGTTGCCGGCTTTATTTTGGTGGTGATCCTATCAGCTTGGTTACCCCTGCGGCAATTCGGAGGCGGAATCCGCCTCGGATCGGGCTGGGGGCATTCGATTGAGGCAGAATGTTGCCCCATTGCTAAGCGCTATGCACAAAATCCATGCAGCCGCCGCATACCGGGCATACGCGCCGGTCTGTGCGATTTTTTACCGTGCGGTGCAAAAGAGGAGTATATGCACTGCAACAAATCAATCTCTCTGGAAAGTAAGTGTCATGGTTCTCTTCGGTTTTGTTTCTTCGATCGCTTCTCGTTTCACGGCCTATCGCAATTATCGCCGTACCCTTCAGGCTCTTTCGGCTCTTGATGACCGCGAGCTTGCTGATCTCGGCATCTTCCGTGGCCGTATCGAGGAAATTGCTCGCGGCGCCGCTCGCTAATCGAGCTTAGCGTCCGTTACGGAATGCGAAGCCGCCGGGATGGTTCCCGGCGGCTTTTTCTTTGATTATTGCTCGAGCCGATTCCGTGAAGAAGAGCAGGACAGTCCATGCTGCACCTGCGAAGGGCGGCAGTGACTACATCATCGGCCGTGCAGGGCGCGTCCGCCGGTCATCCACGCTCAGCGCATGGCTCATGCTATGCGCAAACGGCCTTGGGAGCTCTATTGGCGTTCGAACCAGGCCAAGGCCGGCTCGGCCTCGGTGAACTTGGCTTCCTCGTCCAGCTTTATCCGCTCGCCACCCTTCTGTTCGAAGAGCCGGCCGCGATAGAAGGTCGCCACGCCGCCCTCGGGCAGCGGCTTGTCGAGCTTCCACAATTCTGCCCTGGCGTTCTGGCGGATCCGGATCCAGCGCAGGGTGGTCATAGGCCGTCGATCCGCATCAGCGCGTCGAAATGCAGCTTGGCCTGGTGATCGAGCACGGTCATCCATTCGCGCGCGGTGCTCTCGATGACCTGTTGGGGAATGAGCTTGAGTGGCCGGCCGGTCGACATGGCCAGCACCTGCTGCCGGCAGGCCCGGTCGAGATAATAGAGATCGTCGAAGGCCGTTGCGACGGACGGACCGCCGACGATGACGCCATGATGAGCCAGGAAGACGATGTCGGCCTTCTGGTCCGACTTGGCGGAGCTGGCGATGCGCTCGCCTTCCTTCTCACCCGAGGCAAAGCCCCCGAATTCGTCGTTATAGGCGGTACGGCCGTAGAAGCGGGCCGCCGTCTGGTGCGCCATTTCGAGCCGGCCCCCCTCGATCATGGTGAGGCTGGTGGCCCAGGGCATATGGGTATGAAGCAGGCAAAGATGGCGCGGATTGGCGCGATGCCCGGCAATATGGATGTTGCGGGCCGTCGCCTCCAGTTCGCCTTCGCCCTCCAGGATCTGCCCTTGCCCATCGACGAGGAGAAGGTCGGCCGGACGCATCTCCGACCAGTGAACCCCATAAGGATTGAAGAGATACCGCTCTTCGGCGCCGGGGACCTGCACCGAGAAATGGTTGCAGATGCCCTCGTTGAAGTCGAACTTCGCGGCAAGGCGGAAGGCGGCCGCGAGTTCGCGGCGATAGACGTCGATATCAGGCATTGCATTTGTCCGATCACGGGATGGAAAGCTCCCTTATCCCGTGCCGGCGCGCCGACGGCAACGGCCATGATGCCGCGCTGGCCTGTCAGCGGTGTTTCCTCGGTATCGCCTGATGCATGCAGCCGATTGACGCCGGAGGCGGAACTTGCCACACCTTCATCGAAATATGCATCCATGGGGTGGTAATGAAACTCGTCCGTTCTGTCCGCCTATGGATGAAGGAGGGGACATCAGACAAGATCTACGAGGTGGATCTCGTCGATCTCGAACACGCACAAGTTGAAGAGCGCTATCTCGTCAATTTTCGATATGGCAGGCGTGGAAAGACGCTGCGGGATGGTACGAAGACACCTTCTCCGGTTGTATTGGCGTCGGCAGAAAAGCTTTATGACAGTGTCGTCATTTCAAAGGTGAATGACGGCTATCGCCGCATGGGCGAGGACGTTCCAGCCATTACGGCCTCCCAAACGGCGGGCGAGGTTCCCGTTGGCGGGCGCGATGGCGAGTTGCTCAACCAGCTTGCCTCCTGCCTCCGCTCGCCCTGGCCCGCCAAGGAACGTGATCGCCTGTTCTGGCGCCTCGGCGTCATCCGCCTGAAGGCCGCTTGGCCGCAGCTCGCCGCCATTGCCGAAAAGCTCGGCCCGAGCCAGGCGAGCTACAGCCTGGTGCATGCCTTGGCGCGTTGCGGCGGCGCCGATGCGGCCGGGCTCCTGGCCGGCATCGCCGAGACCAATGTCAGCGCGGTGACGCGAGACTATGCCGCCTATGCCCTTGCCAGCGATCTCCTCGGCCCGGCCCGTCAGCCGCCACGCCTCGTACTGCCCAGGGCCGACAATGCGCGCAGGCGGCGGCCATCGAGGCGGCGATCGCTGCTGCCAACGGTCCTGCCCTGGTCGAGGTGCTGCTTGCCGCTGCGACGCAGCAGCCTGGCTTCGCCAACCAGTTCCTGATTGCCCTTGCCCATCGCGCGCTTGTCGACGGCACGGCCCGCAAGGCCCTGCTGGCGGGGCTCGCCGTCGTTTCCGCCCGGCCTCCCTTCGTGCAGGTGCTGCGGCGCTTGTTCAAATATGCCGATCTCACCGATGATGGTCCGCTCTTTGCGGCAACGGCCCGCCAGTTCGAGTTGGCCACGCCGATGTATCGCTACGCCTATCGCGGCCAGGTCTGGCTCCCGGGCCAGCGCAAGCCCGTGAAGCTCAGCGAGGAGCAGGCCAGCGTCACGCCGCGCGTCGCACTGTCGGAGCAGACGCTGCTTTACTTCAAACGCCGGGCCTGGCGCAGCCTGCGCAAGCGCGGCGAACTCGGTCAGGATGCCTTCACGGCGATGGCGTGCGACCTGTTGCTGGCCTTCGGCGACGCCGATGGCGAGAAGGCCTATGAGCAGCAATATTTCGTGCAGGTCGATGGGCGATATCAGCGGCGCACGCTCTACCATCCCGCGCTGCGGCGGATCTGGAGTCTTGGCCAGCTGCTTCATCGCAACCAGCCCGGTGTGCGCTTCCGTCCGAACAGGTTGAGTTTCTCGGTTGCCGACGAAGCGGGCGCGGATGGGCGCGGGGAGGCGTTTCCGGCCTTGTGGGACGCCCAGCCGCAACGCCTGCTGCGGGTAGCCGCAGGGGCACGCTACCAGGCCGCGGCGCTCTTTGCCGTGCAGGCCCTGCGGGAGGGGCCTGCACGACCGGTGGCGATGGATGCTGCCGCGATCCCGGATCTGTTGACCTCGCCCTATGCCGAAGTGCTTGGCCTGGCGGTATCGCTTGCCCGCCGCCTGATCGACGAGGGCAAGGCTGATGCCACCCTGATCGCGGCCCTGATGCAGGCCGACGTCACCGAAGCCCACATGTTGGCGATCCGGGCGATCGGCGGGCGTCCCGAATGGCCCTGGTCCGAACCGGCTTTGGCATTGGCTGCCCTGCTCACCCCGCAGGCACGCATGCAGCAGGAGACCCGCGATTGGCTGGAACAGCGCCCGCCGAGCCGGCAGCAGCGGGTCCGCCTGACCGAGGATTTCGCAGCCTGGCTCGGGGGCCTGCCGGCCGAACCGGACGAGCGGCACCTGGCAAGCCTGCGCTTTGCCCTGTCCCTGCTGCCTACTCTTTGGCCGGCGCATGACTGCCCGCTGCCTCCGGCCGCCATCGAGGCCCTGACAGGCCACAGGGCGAGCGTGGTGCAGGGGGCCGCGATCGAGCTGCTCGCCGTCACGCCGATTCGTCCCGGCGAGCTGCCGCGTCCCTTCTGGGAGGCGGTCCTCACAGCCGAATCACTGCCGGTGCGGTCCGCCTCGATGCGCCTGCTCGCGCGGCTCGACGACACCGAGCTCGCAGCGCAGGGCCAGACCATCCTGGCGGCCGCCACCGGCGCCCATGCGGATCTGCGCGCCGCGGCCCGCCCGCTGATAACCCGGCTTGCTGCGCATGATCCCGGCTTTGCCGAAGCCCTCAGGGACCGGCTGATCGATGGTCTGTTCCGTGCCGAACCCTCCGACGGGCATGCGGCTGACATGGTCGAGCTTTTTGCCGCGAGCCTGCCCGGTTTTCTCGCCGGCTTGGACATGTCGACGCTCTGGCGCCTGTTGCAGGCGCGAGCAAAAGGTGCGCGGCTGCTTGGTGCTCGGGCGCTCGGGCAAACCGACGCTTCGCGCTTTTCCATCAAGCAGCTGGCCCGGCTCGGCAATCATCCCTTCGCGGCGGTACGGGCCTTTGCTCTGAACGCCTTCGAGGCTGACCAGGCCCGCTTCCTGGCCGCCCCTGAAGATGCGGTGCTGCTGGTCGAAAGCGAGTGGGAAGACATTCGCGTACCCGCAACGCGGCAATTGCTGAACTGGCCGGATGGAGCCTTGCCGGCCGCAGCGCTGGCGGTGATGGCCGACTCCACCTCACCGGCCGTGCAGGAGAGTGCGCGCCAATTGCTGCGCCGAAGCCTGGATTCGGGCGATGCCGGCATGGTGCTCGCGCGTGTGCTCGAACACCCCTCCGGCAGCTTCCATCTCTTCGTCACCGAACTGATCACCGGACAGAGCCTTGCGGATCCGACAATGTTCGCGACTTTCCTGACGCAGGCCCGCATCATCCTGATGCAGGTCAATCGTGGCCGGATCGCCAAGGACCGCGTGTTCGCCGCGCTCCGGCGCGAGGCGCTCGGCAGCCAGGACAGGGCGCAGGCGATCTGGCGCCTCCTGCATGATGTAACTCTCAGCTCCGTTGCCAAGGACCGGGCGCCGGCACTGGCCATCCTCACCGACATCGCTCGCCGGTGGCCGGAAATCGCCTTGCCCGTCCGGGTGGCACCGGCCCGCCAGGCGATGCGTACCGCCTCGCAGGAGAGTGCGGCATGAATTTCGTCTATCGTTTTCTCGGCGAAAGCCGCGCGAGCGCGGATGCGGCGGCGTCCACTTTCGGCTTCGCGCCCGATACGCTGCGCCAGCCGGCCTTCTTCAGTGGCAAGGTTGTGCGGCACCTGGCCTTTCGCGAGGCGATCTCCGCGCTGCACCATGTCGTGGTCTCGGATCTCCGGTTCAAGCCGCGCGATCGTACCGCCTATTTCGAATGGCTGAAGCAGAACGAGGCAGCGTTGCTGGCCGAGGCGGCCGCCCGCCGCGAGGAACTCAAACCGCGCATCGAGACGCTGCGCCAGCGCATACGCTCGCTCGATGACGAGAGCCAGCGCCTGATGAAACCGTTCTTCACGGCGCGGCAGGCCTATTTCAACTATCTCTACAAGCAAAATCGCGATGCCTGGATCGTGCTCGATCCGGTCATCACCGTGCATCCGGACGAGATCTTCTTCGAGTGCTTCAGCCTGGACGAATCGAGCTATGGGCGCCTGTCCTGCGATCATGACGTGTTCGAGCAGCTCGGCGAGATGGCGTTCGGCACCACCAATATCGACTACAGCCATGCGCTCTATGACGAATTCCAGAAGATCCGTACCTATCGCGACACCACGCTGAGCATCGACCCATCCGGCTTCGAAGTGCAGACCGCCGACGACAACGCCTTTCGCGAAGAAAAGATTGATCTGCCCGACAGCTGGGTGCGCGGCTTCCTGCAGGTCTCGAGTGCCATGACCCTGCCGGCTCATGTCTTCGACCTCCATCCGATGGATCTCGCCAATATCCTGGGCACCCTTGCCCGCAGGAAGGAGCGTGTCGGTCCGCGCTCGCTGCGTTTCCTGCTCAAGCCCGACGCGCCGGTCGAGGTCGTGGTCGAGCCCTGGGGCGAACGCCTCACCTTCCGGCGCTCGATCTATCGGGGGCGGGAAGGGGGCGAGATCCGGATCTGGGGCCGGCGCCGTCTTGCCATCCTGGAAAGGGCGCTGCCGCTTGCCCGCAGCGTGCGCGTGCATCTCACCGGCACGGGGCTTCCTGCCTTCTTCGTGGTCGATTTCGGCGGCATCCGCTTCACACTCGGCCTTTCCGGCTGGACGGCCAATGACTGGTCCTCGGCCGGCCAGTTCGACCTGCTGGCTCCCCGTCACAAGGTGGATGCCGATACGGCCCAGCGCGTATTCGCCGCACTCGGGGACCGGCATGCCGCACCGGCGCGGGACCTCGCCCGGGATCTCGGCCTGGAGGAAAGCATGGTGCAGGCCGCTCTCACCGCCTATACCCAGGCAGGGCGGGTGATGTTCGACCTCGACAAGGGCATCTATCGCCGGCGCGAGCTCACGCGCGAGCCCCTGGCGCTGTCGCAGCTGCGTTTCGCCAGCGAGCAGGAGGCCAGCGCTGACCGCCTGGTCGAGGCCAACCTCGTCACCATCGCCGGCGTCGACCGCAATCAGGGCCGGCGCATCGTCACCGGCACGGTGCTCGACAATGCCCGCAAGGAAAGCGTCGCGCTCACCATCGATGCGGACGACCGCTTGGTCGAGGCGCGCTGCAGCTGTCACTTCTACGGACACAACAAGATGATGCGCGGACCCTGCGAGCACATGCTGGCGCTCAGGCGCATCTTCCATGCCGAGGTCGAGGGCGTGGCGCAGGACAAGGGAGATGCGGCATGAGGCTTCCCTTGTTTACCGAGGCGTCGCCAGGGCCGGTGTGCCGGCATGTTGGGACTTTCTCACCTGTGTTCCGCCGGGAACAGCACCTTGGCTTGAAATCGGTGAGCGGATGCGCTTACCTCACTTATCGGAAGGGCGCGGGCCGGTCAGGACCTTGCAACCCGGGCGGCGTATCGCCGTCCTTGCAACATGACCGTGCACGCATCACTGGCCCAATCTTCACTGGGCGGGGACTGCCTACCGGTGCGCTATTGCAGATTGGGTTCCTTGAACCCAATAGCGCACCGGTAGGCGTCCCCGCTTCGAGTGGATTGATCCAGTCCTTGGACGAGACGAAGGCAACCCGGCCTGCGCCCCTTCCGGTTCCCCATGGCGATGCCTTCCTTCGTCCCCAATGGCGGGAGGCGGCATGAACCAGAGTGTCGCACCGGGAACCCTGACCCGGCAGGAACTCTATGACCGCATCCGTGAATCCTCCAAGGACGAGGTCATCCTCGAAGAGATGATCCGGCTCGGCTTCTGGCCGGATGGTGCGGCCGCACCGAGCCCTGCGGCCGAGGCGATCCGCGAGCGCGGCGAGGCCATGCGCGAGCTCGGTGAGCTTCAGCGCCAGAATGCCCTGTGGAGCGATCCGGAGCGGGCGATCAAGGAGATGCACAAGCGGCGCAAGGCCGAGGCCCTGGCGCGGAGGACCGAGACCAGGCGGCGCCATGCCCAGGCGCGCCAGGACCGGGCCGAGGCCTGGCACGTCAGGCGCCAGCGCGAGGTGCTTTATCTGGGGGAGGGTGTGTCCGCCGGGCTGGGCGCCACGAAAGCCGAGAAGCCTCGATTGCCCGGCCTGCCTGAAATCGCCGATGCCAAGGTGCTGGCCGACCGGATCGGCATTTCTCTCGGCGAATTGCGCTTTCTCACCTTCAACCGCGCCGTATCGAGCGTCAGCCATTATCAGCGCTTCCGCATTCCCAAGAAAACGGGTGGAGAGCGCCTGATCTCGGCGCCGATGCCACGCTTGAAGCGGGCGCAATACTGGGTGCTCGACAACATCCTCGCCAAGGCCGGCCTGCATGAGGCGGCGCATGGCTTCGTGCCCGGGCGCTCGATCCTGACCAATGCGCGCAATCATGTCGGCAAGGACGTGGTCGTCAATCTCGACCTCAAGGATTTCTTCCCGAGCCTGACCTATGGGCGCGTGAAAGGACTGTTCGAGGCGCTGGGCTATAGCGAGGCGGCCGCGATTCCGCTCGCCTTGCTCTGCACCGAGCCCAAGGTCGACGAGGTGGAACTGGACGGCGAACGCCATTTCGTCGCTGACGGGCCCAGGCTGCTGCCGCAGGGCGCGCCGACCAGCCCCGCCATTACCAATCTCGTCTGCCGGCGGCTCGACCGGCGGCTGGAGGGGCTCGCCCGGACACTCGGCTATACCTATAGCCGTTATGCCGACGACCTCACTTTCTCGGCGTCCGGTGAAGCGGCGAGGAAGATCGGGACCTTGCTGAAGGCGGTGCAGGGGATCGTCGTCGGTGAGGGTTTCATCATTCATCCCGACAAGACCCGCGTCATGCGCCGCTCGGGGCATCAGGAGGTCACGGGCCTCACGGTCAATGAACGGGTCGCCGTGCCCCGTTCCCTCCTGCGTCGCTATCGCGCGGTGCTGCAGCAGGTGGAACGACACGGGCCGGCTGGCCGCCATTTCGGCCCGGGCAAGGACGTGGTGCGCTCCTTGCTCGGCTTTGGCCAGTTCGCGGCCATGGTGGATCCGCAACAGGGAGCCGGTTTGCTGGAACGTGCCCGCCGTCTTGCTGCGGCGCATGCCGCGCCAGCTGAGAGGTCGAAGCAGCCAGGCGGTGCGGCGGCTTTCCGCGCCGCCGCTGCGGCCGGGCGGGCGCCTGCGGGCAATCATTGGCTGCCGGCGGAAAGGCCGGCGCCGGCTCTCGATCCCGTGCTGGCGGCTCTCGCGCGCGGAGAGGCCAAAAAGGCCGAACAGGCGCAGCGGAAGGCGGAGGCCGCTCGGCAGGCCGTGGCACAAAGTGCCTTGCGCCGCGCCACCTCCGAAACTTCGCCGTCGCCGGCAAGCCAGGCGACGGGACAGGCACAGGGGGCTTCAGGCCCACGGGCCGGCAGGAAGCTGCGCTTTACGCCCAAGCGCCTGCTCGTGATCGCCGCGATCCTGATCTTCCCCCTGCTCATCCCGGGGATCGGCCCATTCGTCAGCGGCCTCCTGCTCTATCTCTATCTGCGCTGGATGTGGAAACAGGGGTGAGGGTATCTGCGGGGGCGCTTGAGACTCGCGGAAAAATAATTGCTCGGATCGCACTGTCATCCCCGGCGGAGCCGCTCGCGAGTGAAGCGAGAGAGGGCGAGGGTATCGTCACAAGCTGCGCTTGTGACTGGAATCCAGGGGCCACAAATTGCCCCTATCGGCTCCTGGATCCCCTTGCCTCGGCCTACGGCCTCGCCGGGGATGACAGCACACTTGTTTCTAAGCGCGCCCCTCACTGGCTGCCGATCAGGATGCCGGTGAGCAGCACCAGGATGCCACCGAGGACGACCTGCACGATCGCCGAGGTAAAGGGCGTGGCCATGAAGCGGGTGCGGATCCAGGCGATGGCGATGAGTTCCAAGACGACCACGCAGCCGGCGACGCCGGTTGCCACCCAGAAATCGGGGATGAGATAGGGCAGGGTATGGCCGAGGCCGCCCACCGTGGTCATCACGCCGCAGGCCGCACCGCGTACCCAGGGGTGGCCGCGCCCGGTGATCTCGCCATCGTCCGACAGGGCTTCGGTCAAACCCATGCTGATGCCGGCGCCGATCGAGGCGGCGAGGCCGACCAGGAAGGCGTCCCAGGAGTTCATGGTGGCGAAGGCGGCGGCGAAGATCGGGGCGAGGGTGGAGACCGAGCCGTCGATCAGCCCGGCCAGGGCGGGCTGCACGATCTGCAGCACGAAAAGGCGCCGGGAGGTCTCGTCCTCGCTGCGCTTTTGGTCGGCCGGCAGCTTGGATTCCAGCGTCTCGGCCAGGCTTTCGTGGCGCTTTTCCTCTTCGGCGAGATCGGCCAGCAGGGTGCGGATTTCGACGTCATGGGCCCGTTCCGCCGCCTTGGCATAGAAGCTGGCGGCTTCCAGCTCCATGGTCTCGGCCTGCTCGCGCACCGCGTCGATGCGCAGATTGTCGAGCAGCCAGATTGGGTTGCGCTTGAGGAAGCCGCTGACGTCCTGTCGGGTGATATAGGGCAGGGTATCGCCGAACTTGGCGGTATAAGTCTCCAGCAAGCGGTGGCGATGGCCGCGCTCTTCTTCGGCCATCGCTTCGAAGATCTTGGCGGAACCGGGAAAATCGGCGCGCAGGCGATTGGCGAATTGCAGATAGATGCGCGCATCCTCCTCCTCGTTGGAGATGGCGAGCGCCAGGATCTCGGCCTCGTTCAGATCGGAAAAACGTTTCATGGTGAACCTAGATTAGAATAGTTCTAAATTAAGCTCTTTCTATCCCGCTTACCGGTTCCTGTCGAGCCAAATCCCTCAGCCCGGGAAAAAGGGCGGCACGAGCAATGCCGCCAACACAGAACCCACCAGAAAGTTGAGAAGTAGCCCGATCAGCACCACGGCGATCGTATAGATCGGCGTCTTCATGGCGGGAATCCGCATCAGCGCGGGAGCGCCGACGAACAGGAGATAGACGCTGTAGAGGCCGACGATGGCGAGCAGTCCCAGGGCCGGAACGATCGTGAAGATGTTGGCGAGCCAGGCCGCCGTCATGCTGTAGGCGGCAAGCTTGAAGGCGCTGAGGAAGTCGGACCTGCCGCCGAAATGGGGAGCCAGCCGATCGATCACGATTGCCATGACATGGAGCATGGCGAGGGTGATCACGTAACGCAGGACGGCCAGAACAAGGCCGCTGACCAAGCCGATGCGGGCGCCGTCGATGCCGATCAGCGAGGTGCCGATGAAGCCGGCAATCGGACCGATCGCGGCGAGATGGAGGACATAGTCCCGATAGATGCGTTCGACGCTGGTCGCCTCGGCGGCGATAATTCGCCATTCGGCTGACGGCGACAGCAAAAGGTTCCGCGCCCGTGCCAGGATGTCCATGACCATGGTGATGACAACTCCGATCGATCGCCCTTTGCATAGCACGGGGCGCAGCGCCGTAATGGTCCGTCACGGGCGCTTGGGGAGTTATCCAATACCGTTCAGGGCACAGAGCAGCTTCATGCGGTGGGCGGCCTTTTCGGGGTCGACCAGAAGCTGGGCCTTGTCCGCCAGGCGGAAGAGGTCGGCGTAATGGACGATGCCGCGGGCGGACTCGGCGCCTCCGACCATGCGGAAATGCGACTGGAAGCCATTGAGCCAGGCCAGGAACACCACGCCGGATTTGTAGAACTGGGTCGGCGCCTCGAACAGGCGGCGGGCCAGGGTCACGGTCGGGTCGAGGATGACGCGATAGCCTTCTTCGTTGCCGGCGGCGAGCCGGTCCATCGCCGCGGCGGCGGCCGGCGCGATCGGGTCGAAGATGCCGAGCAGCCCGTGCGAGAAGCCCTGCAAATCGCCCTGGATCAGTTCGCCATAGTTGAAATCGTCGCCGGTATACATCGCCACGCCCTCCGGCAGCAGCCGGCGCAGGGTGACTTCCTTCTGTGCGTCGAGCAGGGAGATCTTGATGCCGTCGATCTTGCCGGCATGGCTGCGGATCAGTTCCAGCACCGTCTGCATGGCCGGCTCGAACGCCTGCGAGCCCCAATAGCCCGCAAGGGCGGGGTCGAAGGCTTCGCCGAGCCAATGCAGGATCACCTTGTCGCGGGTCTGCTCGATCAGCCGGCCATAGACGGTGAGATAGTCGTCGGGTCCCTTGGCAAGGCGGCAGAGAGCGCGGCTCGCCATCAGGATGATGCGCCCGCCATGCTTCTCGACATGGGCGATCTGTTCCTCATAGGCCCGGATGACGTCGTCGAGCGTGGTGGCGGTTTCGAGGGCGAGCTGGTCGGTGCCGGCGCCGCAGGCGAGGTCCGCGCCCGGCCGGCTGCGGGCCTCGGCCAACGAGCGTTCGATCAGTTCGGCGGCGGCAGGCCAGTCCAGGCCCTGGCCACGCTGGGAGGTGTCCATGGCTTCGGCGATCTTGAAACCCAGCCCCCATAGATGATGGCGGAAACGCAAGGTCGCCTCCCAGTCGACCGCCGGCCGACGCCAAGGGTCCTCGAGGCGGCGGGGATCGGCCACGACATGGGCGGCTGCATAGAGGGTGCGCGGAAAATTGCCGGTATGGACGAGCGGGTAGGGGGAGGACGGCCCGTAGTGATAGGCCTCCAGGCTGCCGTCGACAGTAGGCAATATCAGTGCGCTCATCGGCCTCTCCTCGTTCCTCTCCCATCCGGCTTCTTTGACGCCCGTGCCATTTTTCGTCCGATGCCCGGCGTTTGCGGGGGAATCGGCTGCAAAGCAGCGCCCCGACAAGATCGTCACAGGATGCCGGTGAAAATAGGCCAAGGCGTCGCGCCTTGGGGATAAGCATGTCGATTAGAACGTTCCAAAGTCAAGAATATTTCACGCGGGGGAATGTTTATTCTTTTATTTCAATGAGTTCATGGGTACTCGAAAGCGGTATTGACATATTCATAGGAACGTTCCAAAAATATCGCTTACTGACCCGGTTCAAGAGGTCGGCCGAGGGAGCGCGAGGATGAGCGGAGGCAAGCGCGGCGTAAGCCGGGCCACGACGATCGTCGATATTGCCAGAGCCGCCGGTGTGTCGAAATCGACCGTGTCGCTGGTGCTCAAGGATTCCCCCCTCGTCAAGTCGGCCACGCGGGATCGCGTTATCAGGGCCATCGACCAGCTCGGTTATGTCTACAACCGCTCGGCCGCGAGCCTGCGCACCGCCCGCTCCAGCTTCGTGGGCATGGTGATCTCGGATCTCATGAACCCCTTCTTCACCGAACTCGCCGTCGGCATCGAGGATGGGCTGCACAATATGGGCTTCGTGCCCATCCTGGCCAACACCAACGAGGATGTCGAGCGGCAGACCCGGGTGCTGCAATCCCTGCGCGAGCACGGCGTCGCCGGCATCATCATGAGCCCGGCCCGCGGCACGGATGTCTGGTCGCTGGCCGAGACCCTGCCGCGTTCCCTGCCGATGGTGCTGACCATGCGCCGGGTCGAGGGCAGCAGCCTGCCCTATATTGGCCCCGACAACCGTGCCGGCGCCCGCGAGGCCGTCAGCCATCTCATCAAGCTCGGCCACCGCTCCATTGCCTTTCTCGGCGGCTTCGGCAGCATGACCACCCAGAAGGAGCGCATTTCCGGCTATCGGGACGCGCTGATCGCAGCTGGGCTGCCGCTCACCGACGAACTGATCTGCGAGGCCATGCCGACACGGGCCGGCGGTGCCGAAGCCATCGCGGCGGCCTTGGCGAGCCCCCACAGGCCGACGGCAGCCTTCTGCTACAACGACATCGTGGCGATGGGGGCGACCCGCGCCCTCGGCCTGCGCGGCATCCGCGTCGGCGTCGATTTCGCGGTGATCGGCTTCGACGACATCGTCGAGGCCGAGCACAACGCCCCGCCCCTCACCACCGTCAATGCCGATACCAGGATCATGGGCACGCGCGCGGCCCGCAGCCTGCTTGGCCTGATCGACGGCGCCGATCCGGAAGCGATGTCCTTCATCGGCACGACCCGTCTGGTGGTGCGTGAATCCTGCGGCGCTCATGGACGTACTATCTTGAAGGAGACGGCATAATGGCCCAGCCAGCGTCGGGTAAGAGCGTGGCAGCTTCAAAACGAGGCTTGCGCTGGGGGATCGTCGGCGCCACGACCATCGCCAGGGAATGGATGATCGGGGCCATTCGCGAGACGGGTGGCGAGGTCGTCAGCGTGATGTCTTCCGACGCGGAGCGCGGCAAGGCCTACGCCGAGGCGAACGGCATTCCCCATTCGACCCGCAGCCTTGCGACCCTGCTCGCCAAGGATATCGATGCGGTCTACATCGCCACCACCAACGAAAAGCATAAGGCGCAGACCCTGGCAGCTGCCAAGGCCGGCATTCACGTGCTGTGCGAAAAGCCGTTGGCCCTCAAGCTGGCCGATGCCCACCGGATGGTCGCCGCCTGCAAGGAAGCCGGCGTCGTCATGGCTACCAACCACCATCTGCGCAATGCCGCCGCCTTCCGTGCCATGCGCGATGCCGTCGCCTCCGGCAAGATCGGCAAGCCGCTGTTCGCCCGGGTCTTCCACGCCGTCTACCTGCCGCCGCATCTGCAGGGCTGGCGCATCAAGGATGCCAAGGCCGGCTCGGGCGTGGTGATGGACATCACCGTACACGATGCCGACACGCTGCGTTTCGTGCTCGGCGAGGAGCCGGTGGCGGCAACCGCCTTCACCCAGCAGGGTGGCATGGGCGGCACAGGCATCGAGGACGGCGTCATGGGCGTGGTGCGTTTCGAGAGCGGATTGCTGGCTCAGTTCCACGATGCCTTCACCACCGCCTATGCCAAGACGGGCTTCGAAGTGCACGGCAGCGAAGGCTCCCTGATCGGCACCGATTGCATGACGCAAAAGCCTGTCGGCGAAGTGGTGCTGCGCAATGCGTCCGGCGAGCACAAGCTGCCCTTCGAGCCGGAAAACCTCTATGTCCGCAGCGTCGCCAATTTCCAGAACGCCGTGCGCGGCAAGGGAACGCCGTCGGCTACCGGCGAGGATGGCATCCGCTCGATGGCCCTGGCCCTGGCCGTGCTGAAATCGGCCAAAACGGGCCGCGAAGTCGCCGTCGAGCCGGGGCTCTGATCCGATGGCCTTCCCGAAAGTCCTTTCCGCCGACCAGGCTGCCGCGCTCATCCCCGACAATGCCGTGGTGACCGTCTCTTCCTCCTCCGGTCTCGGTTGTCCGGATGCGACGCTCGCCGCCATCGGCCGCCGCTTCGACGCCTCCGGGCACCCGCGCAACCTCACCACCCTGCACCCCATCGCAGCTGGTGACATGTGGGGCATCAAGGGCGTCGATCATATCGCCAGGCCAGGCCTGCTCGCCCGTATCCTTGGCGGCTCCTATCCTTCCGGTCCCTCGTCTGCGGAGCCGCCGGCGATCTGGAAGATGATCACCGGCAATGAGATCCCCGCCTACAACATCCCCTCCGGCATCCTGTTCGACATGCATCGCGAGGCGGCGGCCAAGCGCCCCGGCGTGCTCACCAAGATCGGCATGGACACCTTCGTCGATCCGGCTCGCGAGGGCTGTGCCATGAACCAGCGGGCGGCGGAGGCGCCGATCGTGCGCAAGGTCGAGTTCGACGGGCAGGACTGGCTCTATTTCAGGACGATCGTGCCGGATGTCGCCATCATCCGCGCCACCACGGCCGACGAGCGCGGCAATCTTTCCTATGAGCATGAGGGCGGCTATCTCGGCCCGCTCGACCAGGCACTCGCCGTGCGCAACAATGGCGGCATCGTCATCGCCCAGGTGAAGCGCCTCGCCGAGAGTGGCACGCTCAAGCCGCAGAACGTGCTGGTGCCGGGCGTGCTGGTGGATGCCATCGTGGTCGCGCCGGACCAGATGCAGACCACGCAGACGCCTTACGAGCCGGCGATCTCGGGCGAGATCTTCCGGCCGCTGTCGAGCTTCGAGATCCCCGAATTCGGCGTTTCCAAGGTGATCGCCCGCCGGGTGGCGCAGGAATTGCGTTACGGCGATGCCGTCAATATCGGCTTCGGCATTTCGGCCAATGTGCCGCGCATCCTGATCGAGGAGGGCCGGCATGGCGAGGTGACCTGGGTGATCGAACAGGGCGCCGTCGGCGGCGTGCCGTTGCTCGACTTCCAGTTCGGCTGTGCCTCCAACGCCGAGGCGATCATGCCTTCGCCCTATCAGTTCACCTATTTCCAGGGCGCCGGCTTCGATGCCTCGCTGCTCTCTTTCCTGCAGATCGACCGCGAGGGCAGCGTCAACGTCTCCAAGCTCGGTGTGCGCCCGCATGTGACGGCGGGGGCGGGTGGCTTCGTCGACATCACGGCCCGGGCGAGGCGCATCATCTTCTCCGGCTTCTTCACCGCCGCCGCCGGCCTTGCCGTCGAAAACGGCGCGCTGGTCATCGCCAGGGAAGGCAAGGTCAGGAAACTGGTCGAGGCGGTGGAGCATGTCTCCTTCTCCGGTCGCCGCGCCGTCGCCCAGGGCCAGGACATCACCTATGTCACCGAGCGCTGCGTGCTCAAGCTGACTGACAAGGGCATCGTGGTCACGGAAATTGCGCCCGGCGCCGACCTCCAGCGCGACATCCTGGCCCAGGCCGAGTTCCCGCTTGGTGTCGCCGACGATCTCAGGGTGATGGATGCGGCTCTGTTCCAGCCGGAAGCGATCGGGCTGGATTTGAGGGGAGGACAGGCGTGATGGGTCGGTGCCTTCACCCCTCATCCCCCTGCCGGGACCTTCTCCCGCAAGGGGAGAAGGGGTTTGACTGGGCGAGGTTGTCGTATTCGAGCGGTTACTGGTCTGCACTTCGCCTACCAAATCAATTCCCTTCTCCCCTTGCGGGAGAAGGTCCCGGCAGGGGGATGAGGGGTGTTGGAGCAATGCTATCGAGGGACCGCCATGTCTGATCCCGTCCGTCTCGACATCGAAGACGGTATCGCCATCATCACGCTGGCGCGTCCCGAAAAACTCAATGCCCTCGACGAGGCGATGATATCGGGGCTGGCTATCGCGGCCGAGCGGATCGACGCCCACGGTTCCGTCCGTGCCGCCATCCTCACCGGCGAGGGCAAGGGCTTTTGCGCGGGCGGCGACATTGCCGCCTGGGGCAAGCTCTCGCCCCTCGATATGGGCCAGCGCTGGGTGCGCGATGGCCATCGCGTCTTCGACCGCCTGACGCGGCTGCGTGCGCCCCTGATCGCAGCCATCAATGGACATGCGCTGGGTGGAGGCCTCGAATTGGCAGCGACGGCCGACATCCGCATCGCCGAGGAACAGGCCAAGTTCGGCCTGCCGGAAACCGGTATCGGTATGGTGCCGGGCTGGTCCGGCACGCAGCGCCTCGTCACCCGCTTCGGCGCGGCCGCCGTGCGCCGCCTCGCCCTGACCGGTGAGATCGTCACGGCCGAGCGGGCGCTGCAGCTCGGTCTGATCGATGAGATCGCGCCAAGGGGCCAGGGGCTTGAGCAGGCGCGCGAGCTTGCGCGCAAGATCGCCGGGCGCGGGCCCATCGCCAATGCCGTGGCCAAGCAGATGATCAATGCGGCGGAGGGCGAGGATGCTGCCGCCGCCATCGAAATCCTGGCGGGATCGCTGGTTTCCTACACCGACGATCTCAAGGAGGGCGTCGCCAGCTTCGTCGAGAAGCGCACGCCCCAGTTCAAGGGACAATGACCGTGACGATCGCCGTCCGCCTCGACAAGGCCCGTTTCGCCGCCGCACTCGCCGGCACTCCCCGCGAGCACCAGCTTTTCATCGCCGGAACCTTCGGGCCTGCCGCCGAGGGGCGGACCATCGAACGCCTCAGCCCCGGTCATGGCGAGCGGGTGGGCCTTTATCCGCAGGCAGGTGCCGCCGATCTCGATCGCGCCCTCGCTGCGGCGCGCAAAGCCTTCGATGACGGGCCATGGCCCTCATTGACCGGGGCGGAGCGCTCGCGCTTCCTCCACAAGGTCGCCGACCTGATCGAGGAAAGGCTCGAGATCTTCGCCACGCTCGACAGCCTCGAAGCCGGCAAGCCGATCAGCCAGGCCCGCGGCGAGATGGCCGGCGCCGTCGACATCTGGCGCTATGCGGCGGGCCTCGCCCGCGACCTGCATGGCGAGAGCTACAACACTATCGGTGCCAACAAGCTCGGCCTGGTGATGCGCGAGCCGATCGGGGTGGTCTCCATCATCACGCCCTGGAACTTCCCCTTCCTGATCGTCAGCCAGAAGCTGCCTTTCGCGCTTGCCGCCGGCTGCACCGCCGTGGTCAAGCCGAGCGAGATGACATCGGGCTCGACCCTGCTGCTCGGCCATTTGCTGGCGGAGGCCGGCCTGCCGGAAGGCGTGATCAACATCCTTTCCGGCTACGGCCCCGAGATCGGCGGGCCGATGACCACGGATGGCCGGGTCGACATGGTCTCCTTCACCGGTTCGACCCGGGTCGGCAAGGCGGCGATGGCGGCAGCCTCGGGCACGCTGAAGAAGCTGTCGATGGAGCTCGGCGGCAAGAACCCGCAACTGATCTTCCCGGACGCCGATCTCGACGCCGCGCTCGATGCCGCCGTGTTCGGTTCCTATTTCAACGCCGGTGAATGCTGCAATGCCGGCAGTCGCCTGCTGGTCCATCAGGACATCGCAGCCGAATTCGAGGCCGAATTCGTCAAGCGCTCCCGCCAGGTCGTGGTCGGCGACCCGCTGGATCCGGCCACTCTGGTCGGTGCGCTGATTTCGCCGCAGCATCTGGCTCAGGTCGAGGGGCATGTCGCCAACGCCCGGGCGGAAGGAGCCGAGGTCGCGCTGGGAGGAAACCGCCTGGAAAGCGAGGCCGGCCAGTTCATGGCGGCGACGGTGGTGGCCGGCGCGCGCGCCTCGATGGCGATCGCCCGCGACGAAGTGTTCGGGCCGGTGGCGACGGTGATGCGTTTCGCCAGCGCCGACGAAGCCGTTTCCATCGCCAATGGCGTGGATTACGGTTTGTCGGCCAGTGTCTGGAGCCGGGATTTCGACAAGGCCGTCGGCATCTCCAGGCGCCTCAAGGTCGGCACGGTTTGGACCAACACCTTCATGGACGGCGCCGCCGAACTGCCCTTCGGCGGCTTCCGGCAATCGGGGATCGGACGGGAACTCGGCCGCAATGCCGCGGCGGATTACACCGAGGAAAAGACGATGCATCTTCATTGCGGACCGCGCACGGCCTGGTGGCTGCCACGGTAGGCGATTGAGACGTCGCCGGAACGTATCCGGCATCATAAGGTCATGGGAGGATTAGATGACCGTTCGTACCAAATTGATCGCGGGCGTGGCGCTCGCCGCCGCCAGCCTCGGCTTCGTGGGGGCAGCGCAGGCACAGACCAAGGAAGTGCAGATGCTGCACTGGTGGACGTCGGGCGGCGAGGCAGCCGCGCTCAACGTCCTCAAGCAGGATCTGGCCAAGGAAGGCTATGCCTGGAAGGACGTCCCGGTCGCGGGCGGCGGCGGCGATGCTGCCATGACCGCGCTGAAGGCCATGGTCGCAGCCGGCAACAATCCGACGGCGTCCCAGATGCTGGGCTATACCGTGCTCGACTATGCTGCCGCCGGCAAGATGGGCGACCTGACCGAGCTTGCCAAGTCGGAAGGCTGGGACAAGGCCGTGCCGGCACCGCTGCAGAAATTCGCCGTCTATGACGGCAAGTGGGTCGCCGTCCCGGTCAACGTCCACTCGGTCAACTGGCTGTGGATCAACAAGGCCGTGATGGACAAGATCGGCGGCACCGAGCCGAAGACCTTCGACGACTTCATCGCCCTGCTCGATAAGGCCAAGGCTGCCGGCGTGACGCCGCTCGCCCTCGGCGGCCAGGATTGGCAGGAAGCCACCATGTTCGACTCGGTCGTGCTCTCGACGGGCGGCCCCGAATTCTACAAGAAGGCGATGAACGACCTCGACGAAGCCTCTCTGAAGTCGGACACCATGAAGAAGGCCTTCGACAATCTGGCCAAGCTCAAGGCCTATGTCGATCCCAACTTCTCGGGCCGTGACTGGAACCTGACCACCGCCATGGTGATCAAGGGCGATGCCCTGGTGCAGGTGATGGGTGACTGGGCCAAGGGCGAATTCAAGGCCGCCAGCAAGACCCCGGGCACCGACTATATCTGCATGCGCTTCCCGGGCACGGATGGCAGCGTCGTCTACAACTCCGACATGTTCGGCATGTTCGCGGTTCCCGACGATCGCAAGGAAGCCCAGCTCGCGCTCGCTAAGGCAACGCTGTCCAAGTCGTTCCAGTCGTCCTTCAACGTGGTCAAGGGTTCGGTTCCCGCGCGCACCGACGTGCCGGACACCGACTTCGACGCTTGCGGCAAGAAGGGCATAGCCGATCTGAAGAAGGCCAATGACGGCGGCACGCTGTTCGGCTCGCTCGCCCAGGGCTATGGCGCCACGCCGGCCGTCGCCACCGCCTACAAGGACGTGGTGGACAAGTTCTTCAACGGCCAGATCAAGACCTCGGACGAGGCCGTCACCCAGCTGGTCAAGGCCATCGACGAAGCCAAGTAAGCGCTGAAGCGAGCGTTTCCACTAGAAGCGAACCGACCGGGCGCCGTTTTTGCGCCCGGTCGATAGGCTCTCTGGGGCACAAGAACAATAAGCGGGGAACCTTCATGACATTGGCTACGACAAGCGCGCCGCCTCGCCCGGGCTTGCGCGAGAAACTTCAGGATGCCTTGCCCAAGATCGTGCTGGCGCCGAGTTTCGCCGCGATCCTGGTGTTCGTCTACGGCTTCATCCTGTGGACGGTCTATCTGTCCTTCACCAATTCCAAGACCTTCCCGAACTATGAGCTGACGGGAGGCCTTGCCTATCAGCGCCTGTGGGGCTGGACTTTCGAGAGCGACCCGCCATCGAGCTGGTACTACTCGATCACCAACATGGCGATCTTCGGCGTGCTCTATGTCGGCATCTGCCTGGTGCTGGGCCTGTTCATCGCCATCCTGCTCGACCAGCGCATCCGGGGCGAGGGCATCCTGCGGCCGATTTATCTCTACCCGATGGCGCTGTCCTTCATCGTCACCGGCGTGGCCTGGAAATGGTTTCTCGACCCCGGCCTCGGCCTCGAGGCGACCCTGCACAATCTGGGCTGGACCAGCTTCCATTTCGACTGGATCAAGAACAAGGACCGGGTGATCTACACGGTGGTGATCGCCGGCGTCTGGCAGGCCTCCGGCTTCGTGATGGCGATGTTCCTGGCGGGGCTGCGCGGCGTCGACGGCGAGATGCTGAAGGCCGCCCAGATCGACGGTGCCTCGACCTTCCAGGTCTATTGGCGCATCGTCATCCCGATCCTGCGGCCGGTCTTCCTGTCCGCCTTCATCGTGCTCGCCCATATGGCGATCAAGTCCTACGACCTCGTGGTTGCCCTGACATCGGGCGGGCCCGGCGGCTCGGCCTGGCTGCCGTCCAACTTCATGTATGAATACACCTTCAAGCGCAATCAGATGGCGATCGGCTCGGCCAGCGCCGTGATCATGCTGATGACGATCAGCGCCATCATCGTGCCCTATCTCTATTCCGAATTGCGGGAGAAGAAGTGATGAGCGCCGCCACCCGGGACGTTGCGGGGCCGGTCGGCTCCAATTGGGTCAGCCGCGTCGTGATCTACGGCCTGCTGCTGATCTTCGCCTTCGTCTATCTCGTGCCCCTCTTCGTGATGCTGACCACCTCGTTCAAGACCATGGACGAGATCCAGGGCGGCAACATGCTCGCCTTGCCCAGCTCGCCGACGGTGCAGCCCTGGCTGAAGGCCTGGAACGAGACCTGCGTCGGCCTCACTTGTGCAGGGATCAAGGGCTATTTCTGGAACTCGCTCAAGATGGTGGTGCCGGCGGTGGCGATCTCAACCATCCTCGGCGCGCTCAACGGCTATGTGCTGACGAAGTGGCGTTTCCCCGGCCATAAGATCGTCTTCGCCATGATGCTGTTCGCCTGCTTCATCCCGTTCCAGTCGGTGCTGCTGCCGATGGCGACGGTGCTGGGCAAGTTCGGCGGCATGGGCTCCTTCCTGCAGTCGACCATAGGCACATCGGTCGGCTTCGGGTCCTCGACCTTCAACCTCGTCTTCGTGCATGTGGTCTATGGCCTCGGCTTCACCACGCTGTTCTTCCGCAACTATTACGAGGCGTTCCCCAACGAACTCGTGCGGGCGGCGATGGTCGATGGTGCCTCTTTCTTCCAGATTTTCCGGCGCATCCTCCTGCCCAATTCGATCCCGATCTTCGTGGTCACGGTGATCTATCAGTTCACCAACATCTGGAACGACTTCCTGTTCGCCTCCGCCTTCGCCGGCACCGGCGACGTGATGCCGATGACGGCGGCGCTCAACAACGTGGTCAACACCACCACCGGCGCGGTCGAGTACAACGTCAACATGGCGGCAGCGATGATCGCCGCCCTTCCCACTCTCTTCGTCTATATCGTCGCCGGCCGCTATTTCGTGCGTGGCCTGATGGCGGGCGCTGTGAAAGGCTGACCCCATGGCATTTCTCGAAATCAACAATCTCAAGAAGCGCTACGGCGCCGTCGAAATCCTCAAGGGCATAAATCTCGACCTCGACAAGGGCGGCTTCCTCGTGCTGGTCGGGCCGTCCGGCTGCGGCAAGTCGACCCTGCTCAACACCATTGCGGGGCTGGAGAACATCACCGAGGGCGAGATCCGGGTCGACAGCAACAAGATCAACGACCTGCATCCTTCCAAGCGCGACATCGCCATGGTGTTCCAGAGCTATGCGCTCTATCCCAACATGACGGTGGGGCAGAACATCGCCTTCGGCATGGAGATGCGCGGTGTTCCCAAGCCCGAGCGTGACACGGCGGTTGCCCAGGTCGCCAAGACCTTGCAGATCGGCCATCTGCTCGACCGCAGGCCCTCGCAGCTCTCGGGCGGCCAGCGCCAGCGCGTCGCCATGGGCCGTGCTTTGGTACGCGACCCCAAGCTCTTCCTGTTCGACGAGCCGCTCTCCAATCTCGATGCCAAGCTGCGCGTCGACATGCGCGTCGAGATCAAGCGCCTGCATGCCACCACCGGCAAGACCATCGTCTATGTCACCCATGACCAGATCGAGGCGATGACTCTCGCCACCAAGATCGCCGTGCTCAAGGATGGCGAGCTGCAGCAGGTCGGCACGCCGGCCGAGATCTACAACAAACCCAACAACCTCTTCGTCGCCGATTTCATGGGCTCGCCCGCCATGAACCTGATCCAGGCCAAGGCGGCGCGCGAGAATGGCAGGACGGTCTTGAAGATCCTCAACAAGAGTGGCGGCGGCGTCAGCCTGCCGGTGCCCGCGGATATCGCCGACGTGCCGCTGGAGGATGGCCGCGAGTTGATCTTCGGTATCCGGCCCGAGGCGATCACCGACCATGACGGCGCCGACCGCAATTCCAAGGCGATCGAGACGGTCAGCGCGGTGGTCGACGTGGTGGAGCCGGCCGGCGCCGACACCTTCGTCGTCACCCATCTCGGCGGCAAGGAGGTCACGGCGCGCATGCGTTCCGATGCCGTGGTGGCACCGGGCCAGGAACTGCCCTTCGCCTTCAACCTCGACAAGGCGGTGGTGTTCGATCCGGCGAGCGGGAAGAGGCTGTAGGTTCAGTCGATGTCGGCTTCTGCTTGACGGCTAGCACATGGATAAGTCCCGTACCTGGCAATTGAGGCACGACTATCCCTCCCCGACTTCGGGGAGGTCGCGCACACAAGTTGTGTGCGCTGCCCGGCGGAGCCGGGTCGGGTGGGGGCGAGTGGCGCAGACTTGTTGTCTTGCCGGCTTGGTAACCACCACGCTCCCCCTTCCGTCATTTCTACGAAATGACACCTTCCCCGAAGTCGGGGAAGGATTTCGGCGCCTGCTCATCTCGGTTACGAGGGGCACCGCCGCTTTCTTTTCATGGGGGAGCCTTCATGCCTTCGCCTGACATCGTCATCATCGGCGCCGGCATGGGCGGGGCGACCATTGCCCACGCCCTGGCGCCGAGCGGGGCGGAGATCCTCATCCTCGACAAGGGCGGGCAATTGCCGGACCGGCCGGAGAACCGGGATGCCCGCGCGATCTTCCAGCGGGGTTTCTTCCGCCCTGAAGAGAGCTGGTACGACAGCGACGGCAATCCGTTCAACCCGGGCAATTACTACTGCAATGGCGGCAATTCGAAATTCTACGGCGCGGTATTGCTGCGCTACCGCGCCGAGGATTTCGACGGCATCGCCCATGCCGATGGCGATGCGCCGGCCTGGCCGTTCCGCTACGGCGAGCTGGCTCCCCATTACGACGAGGCCGAGCGACTGTTCAAGGTACGCGGAAGGGCAGGAGAGGACCCGACGGAGCCGCCTCGCAGCGGCGACTTCGTCTTCCCGCCAGTCCCCGACGAACCGGCGATCGCCGAGGTCCGCGAGCGCCTCACCCGCATCGGGCTGAAGCCGTTCTCCCTGCCGCTCGGCGTCGATATCGACACCTGGCTCTCGCACGGCCGCACGCCATGGGATGCCTTTCCCGATGCGCGCACCGGCAAGATGGATGCGGAGACCTGCGCGCTGCTGCCGGCTCTCGAACATGCCAATGTACGCCTGCAGAACCATTGCGAGGTGCGCCGCCTGATCCCGGCTCCGGACGGCAGGCGTATCGAGGCGGTTGAGTATCTCGAAGGCGGTGAGCTCAAGCGCGTCACGCCGCGGCTCGTCGTGCTGGCGGCCGGGGCGGTGCGCTCGGCGGCGATCCTGCTGGCCTCCGCGCCCGGGGGCCTCGCCAACGGCTCCGGTTTAGTGGGCCGGCATTTCATGAACCACAATCTGTCGGCGATGATCGGTGTCGATCCGCGCTTCACCAACGATTCGATCTACCAGAAGACCTTCGCGCTCAATGATTTCTATCTCGGCGACGGCAAGGGCGGCCCGCCGCTCGGCAATGTCCAGCTGCTCGGCCGCGTCTCCGGTACCATCCTGAAATCGGACCTGCGCAAGGTGCCCGAATTCCTCCTCAACGCTGTGTCCCGCAAGACCATCGACTTCCTGATCATGAGCGAGGACCTGCCGGATCCCGCCAGCCGCGTCCGGCTGGACGGCGAGAAGATCGTGCTGGAATGGCGCCGCTCCAACATGACCGCGCATGAAGGGCTGAAGGTCGTGATGCGCCAAGCCCTGAAACAAGCCGGCTTTCCGATCGTGCTCACCCATCTGTTCGACCGCAAGACGCCGTCGCACCAATGCGGCACCATCCGCATCGGTGCCGATCCCAGCGAGGCGCCGCTCGACCCCTTCGGCCGGGCTTTCGACCATCCCAATTTGTTCGTCGCCGATGCCTCGACCCTGGTAACCTCGGCCGCCGTCAACCCGTCGCTGACGGTGGCTGCCCTGTCCCTGCGGACAGCCAAGCATATTCGTGAAACGGAGTTGAACCGATGAGCCGTCCCGTCGTCCTCGTCACCGGTGCCCGGCGCGGCATCGGCCTTGCCATCGCGGTGGCCTTCGCCGAAGGCGGCTACGACATCGCCTTCACCGACATCATCGACAATGACGACATCGACGATGCCGAACTGGCGATCGGCCAGGCGGGCGGCGCGGCGCTTTTCTTCCAGAACGATGTCGCGGATCTCGCCAGCCATCAGAGCCTGGTCGACGAGGTCCTGTCGAGCTATGGTCGGCTCGATTGCTTCGTCTCCAATGCCGGCATCGGCTCGCCGGTCCGCGGGGATCTCCTCGACCTCGAACCGGGCGATTTCGACCGGGTGATGAACGTCAACATGCGCGGCGCGATGTTCCTCAGTCAGGCGGTGGCCCGCACCATGCTGAAGCTGCCGCCGCCGCAAAAGCCCGTGCGCAACCGCTCCATCCTGTTCATCACCTCGGTCAGCGCCGAAATGGCCTCGCCCGAGCGGGCTGACTACTGCGTCTCCAAGGCGGCGCTCTCCATGTGGGTGAAGAACCTCGCCGTCAGGCTGGCGCCGGACAGCATTCCCGTGTTTGAGATCCGCCCGGGCGTGATCCGTACCGACATGACCGCCGTGGTCGCCGACAAATACCAGGCCGTGATCGACCAGGGTGTGGTGCCGGCACGCCGATGGGGGGAGGGCGCCGATGTCGCCCAGATGGCGCTGGCGCTCGCCGGCAGTTCCTTCGGCTTCGCCACCGGCAGCGCCATCGCCTGCGACGGCGCGCTCTCCATATCGAGGCTGTGATGATGCCCGGGTGCGCGGACGTAGCCGCGCAATCGGCTTTACCGATTGTCGCGACGGACGCTCTTGGAAGCGGTGTGCTTGCGGAGAGGAAGGGCGGACGGGACGTCCGCGCACCCGGAAAGAGTTCGACATGACAGACTATATCATCGTCGGGGCCGGGCCGGCCGGCTGTGCCCTGGCGGCAAGGCTGAGCGAGGATCCGGCGGTCAAGGTCCTCCTGATCGAGGCGGGCGGGCGCGACAGCCACCCTTTCTTCCACATGCCGGCAGGCTTTGCCAAGATGACCAAGGGCATCGCCAGTTGGGGCTGGTCCACGGTGCCGCAGAAACATTTGGATGGACGGGTGCTCTGGTACACCCAGGCCAAGGTGCTGGGCGGCGGTTCTTCCATCAACGCGCAGATCTACACTCGCGGCAATCCGCGCGACTACGACGTCTGGGCCTATGTGCATCGCTGCCAGGGCTGGAGCTATGCCGAGGTCCTGCCATATTTCAAACGGGCCGAGGACAATCAGCGCTTCATCGACAGCTATCATGGTGCCGGCGGCCCGCTCGGTGTCTCCATTCCCATCAATCCCCTGCCGATCAACGAGGCCTTCATCCGCGCCGGCCAGGAATATGGCCTGCCCTACAATGCCGATTTCAACGGCGCCAGCCAGGAGGGGGTTGGCCATTACCAGGTCACGGTGCGCAATGCCCGGCGTTCTTCCGCCGCGGCCGCCTATCTGAAGCCGATCGAGGGCAAGCGGCCGAACCTGACCGTCCGCACCGACGGCATGGTCACCCGTATTCTCATCGAGAAGGGGCGGGCCGTCGGCGTCGAGATTGCCGGAAAGGGCGGCAGGAGCCAGATACGCTGCGAGCGCGAGGTCATTATCTCCTCCGGCGCCATCGGCTCGCCGCGCCTGCTGATGCTCTCCGGCATCGGCCCGGCCGCCCATTTGAGAGAGGTCGGCGTCGAGGTTGTGCATGACTTGCCCGGCGTCGGCGAGAATCTGCAGGATCATCTCGATCTCTATGTCATTGCCGAATGCACGGGCGACCACACCTATGACAATGTCGCCAAGCCCCACCGCACGGCCTGGGCCGGGCTGCAATATCTCCTGTTCAAGAAGGGGCCGGTGGCCTCGACCCTGTTCGAGACCGGCGGCTTCGCCTATGCCGACAAGGCCGCCCGTTCGCCCGACATCCAGTTCCATCTCGGTTCCGGTTCGGGCATCGAGGCGGGCGTCGCCCGGCTGCGCAATGCCGGCGTGACCTTGAACTCGGCCTTCCTGCAGCCGCGCTCCCGCGGCACCGTGCGGCTCAAATCCGCCGATCCGGCCGACCATCCCCTCATCGATCCCAATTACTGGTCCGATCCCTATGACAAGGCGATGTCGCTGGAGGGGCTGCGCATGGCGCGCGAGATCTTGCGCCAGAAGGCGCTGGAGCCTTTCATCCTTGCCGAGCGCATGCCTGGCCCGGACAAGGTCAGCGAGGCGGATCTGAGCGACTATGCTTTCCGAACCTGCAAGACGGATCACCATCCCGCCGGCACCTGCAAGATGGGGATCGACGATATGGCCGTGGTGACGCCCGAGCTCAAGGTCCGGGGGCTGGAGGGGCTGCGTGTCTGCGATTCCTCGATCATGCCGATCGTCAATTCCTCCAACACCAACGCGCCCACCATCATGATCGGTGAGAAGGGCGCCGATCTCATCGCCGGCAGGCAGCCGCTGCCCGCCGTCAATTTCGGCTCCTGAGCAGGGAAACACCATGATCCGCCACATCGTTCTCGCCCGCCTGCGCCCGGACCTGTCGAAACAGGAGACGGAGACGTTGCTGACTGCCATTCGGGGCATGAAGACCAAGATTCCGGGAATCCTGCAGATAGAGATCGGCAGCGACAACAGCCCCGAGGGCCTGGCGCGCGGTTATGGCCACGCCTTCACCGTGGACTTTGTCGACGCGGCGGCCCGCGACGCCTACCTGCCCCATCCGCATCACGCCACGGTAGCACAGGCTCTCGTGGCCGCGACGCAGGGTGGTGTCGACGGTCTGCTGGTGCTCGACTTCGAGGCCTGATCGCGCGTTCGCGCCGTCCCGCCTCCGGCCGGACACTCGGTCTGGCTGGGTGACGTGCTGAGGCAATAACTCCTAGTTAACTGTAATATGACGCCCTTTCGCGCTGCGGAGGGGCTTTTGGCGCTGGTTTCGGCAGGTTTTGCAGCTGTTTCCGTGCTGGTATACGTCTTTCGCCTTAATTCCGCCGTTGGATGGGAAGCATGATCCCGCCCGGCCGAACGAGTGTGACTTGGCTTCTTGTACAATCTCTGATACCGAGAATGAACGTTCATTCTCATTTGGGGTTGTGATAGTGGTGATCGAAGCAGGGGTGGTGCCGTCGCCTCCCACGATTGCAAAGGGAGTCGACGCGCGTCGAAATCACATCCTCGATGCCTTCGAGGTGTGCATCCAGCGCACCGGATTCCACCGCACCACCATGCAGGACGTCGCCAGGGAAGCCGGCATGAGCGCCGGCAATCTCTACCGCTATTTTTCCTCCAAAGAGGCTCTGGTGTCGGGCCTGATTGAGCGCGATCGCGAACGTTTCAGCGCCGATTTCATGAATGTGGCGCGTTCCAGCGATGTCATGGGTTCCTTCGTCGCGTTGGGACGCAAGCATTTCCTTGAAACGCCGCGCGAGCGCTGCGTGCAGTTCATGGAGATCTGGGCGGAGGCCAGCCGCAACCCGCAGGTTGCAGAGATGTGTGCGGCCGTCGACAAGGAGGTGAACGACTTCATGGTCGCGATCCTGGAAGCGGCCAAGGCCTCGGGGCAGATCCCCCCATCGGTGGACAGCGCGGCCGTGATCACCGTGCTTTCGGCAATGGGAGACGGCATGTTCACCCGTCGCGCCCTGGAGCCGGATTTCGATGTCGAGGACGGCTTCCGGCTGCTGGTGAACGTTATGGACGCACTGATGTCGGGAAAGATCCCGCTCGATCGTCCTTTGCCTGTGATGTCAGATTCTCCGGGCTCTCCGCCCGTTTCAGAGGAAAAGCCCCATGTCCGCGGTTGAAAAGCAGAACCGGCCCGAGCGCGATGGCGAGCGGCAGCGGCGGGAGGAAGGCTTTGCCGACGAGGCAAGCCTGACGGCGGTGCGCCTGTCCGGCCGATCCCGTGGAGAGACGGTCGAATATCGCCGCACACCCTGGTACACCAAGCTCACCATCCTGATGCTTGTCGTCATCGTCGCGGCCGCGGTTCTCTATGCCTATCGCGAGCCTCTGATGGCCCGTCTCAACCCGCCGCCCCCGCCTGTGGTGATCACCAAGCCACCGGCCGTCACGGTGACGCCGGCCACGACCGGTGCCATCACCGAGCATGCGGTGGTGACCGGCAATCTGGTGGCACGCGAGGAGATCCTGGTCTCGCCCCAGATCGAGGGCTATGCCGTCGACAAGATCATGGTCGAGGAAGGGGACCGCGTGAGCGAAGGCCAGGTGCTGGCCGAGCTCTCGACCACCACCATCGATACTTCGCTCGCGCAGAACGAGGCGCAGACCGCCAGGGCAGAGGCCGCGATTGCCCAGGCCGAGAGTGCGATCGCCGAGGCCAAGGCCAATCAGGACCAGACCGCCAGCGCTTATGCGCGTTCCAAGGCCCTGGTCCGGACCGGCAACACCACGGCTGAGCAGCTCGACCAGCGCGAAGCCGCCGCCAAGATGGCGGATGCGCGTGCGGCATCGGCCGAACACGCCCTGACCGTGGCCAGGGCCGACAAGAAGCTCGCCGATGCCCAGCGTTCCGAATTGATGGTGCGTCTCGAGCATACCAAGGTGCGTGCACCGGCGGCGGGCGTGATCAGCCGCAGGGCCGCCCGTATCGGCGCGATCGCGTCGGCATCCGGCGATCCGCTGTTCCGTATCATTCGCGACGGCGACATCGAGCTCGAAGCGGATGTGCCGGAGGCAACGCTGGCGCGCATCCGGCCCGGCATGACGGCCGAGGTCACCACGGCGGGCAGCAAGGAACCCTTCGTGGCTCGCGTGCGCCTGGTCTCGCCCGAGGTCAATTCTGTCACGCGCCTGGGACGCGTGCGCATCGCCATCGACCAGGCACCGGGCCTGACGATCGGTGCCTTTGGCCGCGCCAGCGTGGCGGTGGCCAACCATACAGGCGTGCTCGTACCGCAATCGGCGGTTCTCTATACCGAGGACGGCGCCACGGTGCAGATCGTGCATGACGGTGTCGTGGCGACCACGCCGGTCAAGCTCGGCCTGCGTACCGAAAAGCAGGCCGAGGTCGTCGAGGGCGTCAAGGCCGGCGACAAGGTGATCGCTACCGCGGGCACCTTCGTGCGCGATGGCGACAAGGTCAGCGCCGTCGATGGGGCTGGCGTCGCCCAGCCCGCGACCGAGACCAAGTGAGGCGCCGATGTCTTTCAACGTCTCGGCCTGGTCCATTCGCAATCCGGTGCCTTCGATCGTCCTGTTCGTGGTACTGATGGCGCTTGGCTGGGTCTCGTTCCAGAATCTGCCGATCACCAAATTCCCCAATATCGATATCCCCGTCATCACGGTGACGGTGACCCAGGTCGGCGCGGCGCCCTCCGAGCTGGAGACCCAGGTGACGCGCAAGATCGAGGACGCGGTCACCAGTGTCGCCGGCGTCAAGCATGTGCAGTCGACCATCACCGACTCCACCTCGACGGTTGCCATCGAGTTCTGGCTGGGCACCAACACCGACCGCGTTCTCAACGACGTGAAGGATGCGGTGACCAAGATCCGTACCGAGCTGCCCCGTGACATCGAGGAGCCGGTGGTTGCGCGCCTCGAGATCGAGTCGCAGTCGATCATGACCTATTCGGCTACGGCCCCCGGCATGACGCTGGAGCAGCTGTCCTGGCATGTCGACAATGTGGTGAAGCGGGACCTGCAGAGCCTGCGTGGCGTCGGCCGTGTCGACCGCATCGGCGGCGTGACGCGCGAGATCCGGGTGGCCGTCGATCCCGATCGCCTGCTTTCGCTCGGCATTACCGCCGCCGACGTCAACCGTGTGCTGAAGGCGACCACGGTCGACCTGTCGGGCGGCAAGGGCGAGGTCGGCAATCGCGAACAGGCCATCCGGACGCTGGCCGGCGCTCATACGGTCGACGAACTCAAGGAGACCAAGATCACGCTGCCCGGCGGCCGGCAGGTGCGCCTCAACGAGATCGCCGACATCACCGACGCCTATGCCGACCAGACCTCGTTTGCGCGCATCAATGGCTCGACGCCGATCGTCGCCTTCTCTGTCTTCCGCTCCAAGGGCGCCAGCGACACCACGGTCGCGGCGGCCGTCGCCGCCAAGATCCAGGCGCTGCACCAGGCCCATCCCGAGGTCAGCTATGCGGTGGTGGACGATGGCGTCGCCTCGACCTATGGCAATTTCGAAGCGGCGATGCAGACTTTGGTGGAAGGCGCCATTCTCGCCGTCATCGTCGTGCTGATCTTCCTGCGCGACTGGCGGGCCACGCTGATCGCCGCGATCGCCTTGCCGCTCTCGGCGATTCCGACCTTCTGGGCGATGAGCATGATGGGCTTTTCGCTCAATCTCGTCAGCCTGCTCGCCATCACGCTGGTCACGGGTATCCTGGTCGATGACGCCATCGTCGAGATCGAGAACATCGTCCGGCACATGAAGATGGGCAAGTCGCCCTACCGCGCCTCCATCGAGGCGGCGGACGAGATCGGCCTCGCCGTGATGGCGATCACCATGACGATCATCGCCATCTTCGCGCCCGTGAGTTTCATGGGCGGCATCGTCGGCCAATATTTCAAGCAGTTCGGCCTGACCGTGGCGGTGGCGGTGTTCTTCTCGCTGCTTGTCGCTCGCCTGATCACACCGATGATGACGGCCTATTTCCTCAGGCCTCATGCCCATGTCGAGGCGCGCGACGGCGTGATCATGCGGGCCTATACCCGCTTCCTGGAAATGACGCTGGCGCGCTGGTTCTCGCCCTATCTGACCATCGTGGCCGGTTTCGGGCTCCTGATCGTGACCTTCGGTCTGATGGGCCTCCTGCCCCAGGGCTTCATTCCGCCGGAGGACAATGCCCGCGTCGTCATCTCCGCTGAGATTCCGCCGGGCGGCAAGCTCGAGAATACCCAGGCCAAGACCGACGAGGTGGTCGCCGCCATCCGCAAGATCCCGGAAGTCGAGCAGGTCTTCGTCATCGGCGGCACTTCGCCGACCGGGCAGCTCGACCCGCGGCGCGCGGCGATCTACGTCAAGCTCACCAAGCGTGAGACACGCGCACGCCACCAGCTCGCCATCCAGGACGACATTGCGCGCATCCTCACCGCCATTCCCGACATGCGGGCCTGGCGCGTCAACGACAATGGCGAGCGCGACGTCAACCTGGCGTTGAAGAGCAATGATCCGAAGGCCCTCGCCTTGGCGTCGTCGCGCCTGGAAGGCGCCATGCGCCATGTGCCCGGCTTCAACAATGTCGCTGCCAATACCGGTCTTGAACGGCCGGAAGTGCGCATCCTGCCGCGAACCGACGATGCCGCGCGTTATGGCATCACCACCGAGCAGATCTCGGAGGCTGTGCGCGTGGCGACCATCGGCGACATCGACGCCAATCTGGCCAAGTTCAATGCCGGGGACCGGCTGGTGCCGATCCGCGTGCAGTTGACCGAGGAATCCCGCGGCAATCTCGGCCTGATCGAAGCGCTCAGCCTGACCACGGCCTCGGGCGGCAGCGTGCCGCTCTCGGCGGTGGCGGATGTCGAGTTCGGCCAGGGGCCGACCTCGATCGAGCGCAACGACCGCGAGCGGCAGGTCAAGATCGGCGCCGACCTGCGCAAGGGGCTCGAGATCGGCGAGGCGCTGGAACTGGCCATGGCCTTGCCCGAGGCCAAGAACTTGCCCAAGGGCGTGGTCTTCGCGCCCACCGGAGACGCCGAAGTGATGGCCGAGGTGTTCTCGGGCTTTGCCATGGCGATGGGGACGGGCCTTCTGATGGTCGCGGGCGTGCTGGTGCTGCTGCTCGGCAGCCCCTTCCACGCCATTACCATCCTGCTCTCGCTGCCGCTGTCGATGCTCGGCGTGGTCCTGGCGCTGCTCGCCACCCACAACTCGATCTCGATGCCGGTGGTGATCGGCATCCTGATGCTGATGGGCATCGTCACCAAGAACGCCATCATGCTGGTCGACTTCGCGGTGGAGCGGGTCAAGCATGGCATGCACCGCCATGACGCCATCATCGATGCCGGGCGCAAACGCGCGCGGCCGATCGTGATGACCACCATCGCCATGGTGGCCGGCATGGTGCCGACGGCGCTGGGACATGGGGATGGCGGCGAGTTCCGGGCACCGATGGCGATTGCCGTGATCGGCGGCCTGATCGTCTCGACCCTGCTGTCGCTGATCTTCGTACCGTCCTTCTATGCGGTCATGGATGATCTCACGCGTGGCATTTCCTTCCTCTTCGGTCCCCTCGTGGGGCCGAAGGACGAGACGGGGAAGGCCGGCGTGCCCGCCGCGCTGGAGAACGGCCACGGCAGCAGGGGAACGGCTGCGGCGGCGGAATAGAGCGGAAACATCCAATGCCTTTCAACTGCTTTGGACACAGCACCGGTGCCCCTGTCAGGGCGCTGGTCATTCTCAAGTCTTCACGGCTCGGCAGGTGCCGGCATCATCGAAAGCGACGATAGGGACCGTCATGAACTTCATGCCCTTGCCGGACCGTGATCCGACCCCTCGTGAACGAGCCTATCTGGCGGCTCTAGAAGCGGGCGAACTGAGACCGTCGATCAGCGGGCAGGCCGGCCATATGTGCCGGAAGTTCGGTTGGTGCGAGGCCGTCTTCCATTTGCCCGACGGCTCGCAGAAAACGCGATCGGAATTGCCCAGCCAGATGGATTCGATCGCGGTGATCAAGGCGGGCTACCGGGCCATCGGCTATTGCCTCACCTCGCGCGGCCGGGCCGCCCTGGCACGGCCTGCAGCGAAAAGGTAGTCCGCCCCGCCGCTGGATGATGGGGGCCTACAGCCAGTTCTTCCAGCGGAACAACACATAGGGGGCGATGGCGACCACCACCATCAGGATCAGGGCCATTGGGTAGCCATGCGCCCATTTGAGTTCCGGCATGTTCTCGAAATTCATGCCGTAGACCGAGGCCACCAATGTCGGTGGCATGAAGATCACGGCCATCACCGAAAAGAGCTTGATGATGTTGTTCTGTTCGAGATTGACGAGGCCGAGCGTGGCGTCGAGCAGGAACTGGATCTTGCCGGACTGAAAGGTCGCGTGTTCCTCGAGTGATTGCAGGTCGCGCAACGTCATCTTGACTTCCTCGCGCAGCTCCGAGGGCACCTTGGCGGCTTTGAGGCCCGCCGAAAACCACAACAGTACCCGCTCGATCGAGACCAGGCTTTCACGCGATTTCGAGACGAGGTCGCCATGACGGCCGAGCGCCTGCAAGGTGCGCTGCAGGGTGGCGTTGCGATTGCCTTGCTTGACGGATTCCTTGAACACGCCGCGCGAGAGCGCGTCGAGGCGCTCGCCGGTGTCCTGCAGCACCTCGGCCGCGCGGTCGATGACGGCATCGATCAGCCCGGCCATGATCGCCTCGGGACTGCCTCCGCAGCCGCCGGCCTTGACCGCATGGCCCGTATAGGTGGTGAAGGATTTCGGTTCGCTGTAGCGCACCGTCACCAGGACGCTGGCCGTGAGGATGAAGGTCACCGCCGAAATGTCCGGCTCGCTGGTGTTGACGTTCACCAGGAGGCGGGTGGTCATGTAGCGCGTGCCGTTCTCCGACCAGATCAGCTCGGAGGGTTCGATATCGTCCATATCCTCATGGGTGGGGATGGAGATGCCGAGCAGCGCCTCGACCTGCTGGTCTTCCTCGCGCGTCGGGTTGAGCAGGTCGATCCACAGGACATCCCCCGTGAGGGGCTCACCTGGCTGCAGTGTGTGGGGCAGCAGCCTGTCCTTGGTCGTCGGGCACAAGCGATGTGTGGTGATCATGACGGGCCCTGCGACAAGGGAGTGAGGAATTGGCCATCCCGCCAAATCGCAAAACGCTCTAGGGAGGAAAGATGACGGCAGCGTGATCTCGATCGATATCGGTCACAGTCAGCAGAAAAGCTGCCGATGGCGTTTGTCAAGAATGACGAAGGTCTCGTCCCGGGCCTTGTCGCCGACCTGGAACGCGATCTCGGCAAGGCGCTGCGCAAAAAGGGCATCACGAAAGGCCCGGCGCCGATCCTTCAGCTGGTTCCGCTGCAACTGCGGACAACCCCGATGCAGGGGATTCGCACTCAATTCGGGCGGGGCGGCTTGGCCTTGGGCGGGTTCTGGGGCTGCGGTCCGCCCCTGAATTGAATTGGAAGCCGGAGCGGAAAGGTCTCTCCGCTCACATTGGCCGGCGGTTTGGGAAAGGGCGCGGCCCGCTTGAGCGCGTCGAGCGCGGCCTGGTCGAACTCGCTCTTGCCGGAGCCCTGGACCACCGTTGCCGACAGCACCTGGCCGTTGCGATCGAGGACAAACTGGACCGTGACCTGCGCCGATGGCAGGGGTGGCGGCGTCTCGCCTTCCTTCACGGGTGGTTGGGGCAGGTTCGGAAACAGGGTATTGGCCCCCACCTGCCGGAGCAGGGCAGCGTGCCAGCTCTTGGCATCGGTGATCGGCGCAGCGGCGGGAGCCGGCTTGGACTGGGCCCAGGCGGGCGAGACCGCCAAAAGCGCTCCCTGGGGCGCTCCGAGCAAAGCCAGGATCAGTGCAAGACGTCGGAAGGCAGACATGGGTCGTTCCGGAAAGCTAAGGCGTTTTGCCGTCTGGAGAAATCGCCCAGAATCGCAAAGACGCGGCGAACCAACGGGATCGGGCAAAACAGCGTCTCCATCTGAACGCGCCTTGCTCCGGGGAACACACCCTTGTTGCCTTTCCAGAGAGATTGCAAGCTTTTGATATTACTATGGAATAGTTCTTATCGGGGCTTGTTGCGAAGCCCACTCATCCCTCGATTTCCTCCCGCAGCATCTCCAGTGCCAGCCATTCCTCCTCGGCATGCGCCTTCTCGGCTTCGAGTTTGGCAAGCTGCTGGCTGAGCTCCGCGAATTTTTTCGAATCCTTGGCGAAGAGGTCGGGGTCGGCAAGCCGCTCCTGCAGGCTCGCTGCCTTGGCGGCAAGCTGGTCGATCTTGCCGGGCAGGGTCTCGAGGGCGTGCTTCTCCTTGAACGAGAGTTTGCGTTTGCCGCTGCGCTCTGGCGCCGAACCGGCCGCTGCCTGATCCGCGACGGCCGGCTTGGGCGTTTCCGCCTTCTCGGCCGGTTTGCGGGCGACGCCTCCGCCGCGCTGGGCCACCATGTCGCTATAGCCGCCGGCATATTCCGTCCAGCGCCCGTCGCCTTCGCTCATCAGGATCGAGGTCGAGACCCGGTCGAGGAAGTCACGGTCATGGCTGATGACGATGACGGTGCCCTGATAGTCCCCGATCATCTCCTGCAGGAGATCGAGTGTTTCCAGGTCGAGATCGTTGGTGGGTTCGTCGAGGACGAGGAAATTGGAGGGCTTGGCCAGGGCGCGCGCCAGCATCAGCCGGCCGCGTTCGCCGCCCGACAGCACCGAAACCGGCGTGCGCGCCTGCTCGGGCGGAAACAGGAAATCGCGCATATAGCCGATGACGTGCTTTCGCTCGCCGCCGACCTCGACATAGTCCGACCCGCCGCCGGTGAGCGTGTCGCTGAGGGTCGTCTGCGGGTCCAGGCTCTCGCGGCGCTGGTCCAGCGTCACCATCCGCAGGCTGGCCCCGAGCTTCACCACGCCGCTGTCGGGCGGGATGGCACCGGTCAGGAGGTTGAGCAAAGTGGTCTTGCCGGCGCCGTTGGGGCCGACAATGCCGATCCTGTCACCGCGGGCGATGCGGATGGAGAAATCCTTGACGATCGGCGGACCGCCCCAGTTCTTGTTCACGCCGATTGCCTCGACGACGAGCTTGCCGCTTTCCTCGCCTTCGGTCATCGTCAGCTTCACCGCGCCGGTGACACGGCGGGCATCGCGGCGCTCCTGCCTGAGGGCGGCGAGATTGGCCATGCGGCGGACATTGCGCTTGCGGCGGGCGGTCACGCCATAGCGCACCCAATGCTCTTCCGCCACGATCTTGCGGTCGAGCTTCTGGCGGTCGCGCTCTTCTTCTTCCAGCACCTGGTCGCGCCACTCCTCGAAGAAGGCAAAGCCGCGGTCCGTGCGCCGGGTCTGGCCACGGTCGAGCCAGACGGTGGCGCGCGACAGGTTTTCGAGGAAGCGCCGGTCGTGGCTGATCAGCACCAGGGCCGAGCGCAACGAGCCGATTTCCTTTTCCAGCCACTCGATGGCCGGCAGGTCGAGATGGTTGGTGGGCTCGTCGAGCAGCAGGATGTCCGGCTCGGGGGCGAGTGCGCGGGCCAGCGCCGTGCGCCGGGCCTCGCCGCCGGAGAGATTGTCGGGGCTCTCTTCGCCCGTCAGGCCGAGCTCATTGAGCAGATAGAGCGCGCGGTAATCGTCATCACCCGGCCCAAGGCCGGCCTCCACATAGGCGAGCGTGGTGGCAAAGCCGCTTAAATCCGGCTCCTGCGGCAGATAGCGCACCGTGGCGCCGGGATGCACGAAACGCTCGCCGCGATCGGCCTCGATCAGGCCGGCAGCGATCTTGAGCAAGGTCGACTTGCCGGAGCCATTGCGGCCAACGAGGCAGAGCCTCTCGCCGGGCGCGATCGACAGATCGGCTCCCTCGAGGGTCGGGGTGCCGCCAAAGGTCAGTTGGACATCGCGCAGGAAGAGCAGGGGAGGGGCCATGCGCGCCTTGTGCAGGCGGGCGAGAGATGGGTCAAGCCTTCATTGGGGGCGCCATGTGCTCAAAGGCACACCCCACGTAATCTGGAAGGCGTAGATGAAGCCAATGTGAACGGCGGTACGTTCACGAGAACGCGATATAAAGAAATTCGGAACGTTGCAGCAAAGGCACAGCCGAACACGGAAGTCTTGCTTATTGTAAGTGCCGGTTCTCCCGATCCCAGTAGGATGTGTAATGTCGTCTCTCTCCCGCCGCGTCTTTCTCATGGGCGCTTCGCTGACTGGG
This sequence comes from Labrys sp. 22185, assembly GCF_052045555.1. Taxonomy (NCBI): domain Bacteria; kingdom Pseudomonadati; phylum Pseudomonadota; class Alphaproteobacteria; order Hyphomicrobiales; family Xanthobacteraceae; genus Labrys; species Labrys sp. 22185. The sequence goes on from NZ_JBQEPH010000001.1 coordinate 250,802, forward strand.
CTGGGCCTTGGCCTGGCCAGTTGCGTGACCGATTCAGCCGCAATCAAGCCGGTCGTCGTGGCTTCGGCCGATCCGGCAACGCTGCCGGCGGTGCCGGTAGATGGCCGGCCGACTGATGAGATCACGCAGCCCGAACAGCCCCTTACGCCTGAGGGCACCTATGACTACAAGGCGATCTATGGTCAGAAGACCGACGGTAAATTCGTCGTGCCGGCCGTGGATACCAAGCGTATCGGCCCGCAATTCTTGCGCGCCGAGGTCGATTATCCGACCAGCGAGCAGGCGGGCACCATTATCGTCGATCCCAGGGCGCACTACCTCTACTACGTCATGGGTGGCGGACGGGCGATGCGCTACGGCGTCGGCGTCGGCAAGCAGGGCTTCGGCTGGTCGGGCACCGCGGAAATCCGCTACAAGCGCGAGTGGCCCGATTGGTATCCGCCCAAGGAAATGATCGCCCGCCGTCCCGATCTCAAGCCGAGCCTCACCCAGTTGCAGAGCGGTGTCGGCGTACGCGGCGGACCGCGCAATCCGATCACCGGACGCGCGATGTATCTGTGGCAGAACAACAAGGATACGCTCTTCCGTATCCATGGCACCAACGAGCCCTACAGCATCGGGCACAACGCCTCCTCGGGCTGCATCCGCATGATCGTCCAGGACGCGATCGACCTCTACAGCCGCGCCCCTCTCGGTGGCCGCGTGGTCGTCCTCGGCCCCGGCATGTCGGAAGCCTGAGCGGACGTCGATTTCGCCTATCGCTGTGTTTGAGCAAGGCCGGGCTTCATGTCCGGCCTTTGTCTTGTGGGCTAGACCCAGCCTGCCGGCGCGTCTGAAGGGAGGTCGTAGATAGTCTCGGCCTTCCCTGGTGTACGTACATCAAATCGCCGTTGCACAGTCCGGAAGGATTTGCCATGGTGAGGCAAGCCGAGGGACAGGTCAGACAAATGGTCCCAGGCCGAGGGGGCGAGCCGGCACCTAGAGCGGCTCCGGACTCTGCGGCCCGAAGGCATCACCTTAGGAGACGCAGCATGGCGGCCACGATCAAGGGACCGGCGATCTTTCTCGCCCAGTTCGCGGGCGATGCCGCGCCCTTCAATTCCCTCGATTCCATCTGCAAATGGGCCGCCTCGCTCGGCTACAGGGGCGTGCAGATCCCGAGCTGGGACGGCCGTCTGTTCGATCTCAAGAAGGCGGCGGAGTCGAAGACCTATTGCGACGAGATTGCCGGTGTGGTCGCCAAGCACGGCCTCGCCATCACCGAATTGTCGACCCATCTGCAGGGCCAGCTGGTTGCCGTGCATCCGGCCTATAACGAGGCCTTCGACGGGTTTGCGCCGCCGGAAGTGCGCGGCAAGCCCAGAGAGCGGCAGGCCTGGGCCGTGGAGCAGCTGAAGGCTGCCGCGACAGCCTCTCGCCATCTCGGCCTCGATGCCAGCGTCAGCTTCTCCGGCGCCCTGGCCTGGCCTTTCGCTTATCCCTGGCCGCAGCGGCCGGCCGGCCTGATCGATGAGGCGTTCGGCGAACTCGCAAAGCGCTGGAAGCCGATCCTCGACGCCTATGACGAGGTCGGCGTCGACGTCTGCTACGAGCTGCATCCGGGCGAGGACCTGTTCGATGGTGCCACCTTCGAGCGCTTCGTTGACAGGCTGAAGGGGCACAAGCGCGCCAACATCAATTACGATCCATCGCATTTCGTGCTGCAGCAGCTCGATTATCTTGCCTTCATCGACATCTATCACGAGCGCATCAAGGCCTTTCATGCCAAGGATGCCGAGTTCAATCCGACGGGCCGCCAGGGCGTCTATTCGGGGTATGCCTCCTGGACGGAGAGGGCGGGGCGCTTCCGTTCGCTGGGCGACGGCCAGGTCGACTTCACCGGCGTCTTTTCCAAGCTCGCCCAATACGACTACGCTTCCTGGGCCGTGCTCGAATGGGAATGCTGCCTCAAGCATCCCGAAGACGGCGCGGCGGAAGGGGCGCCCTTCATCGCCGCCCACATCATCCGGGTGACGGAGAAGGCCTTCGACGATTTCGCCGGCGGCGGTACCGATCGCAAGGCGGTGCGGCGCATGCTCGGCCTGGGCAGGTAGGCAGGCAAGCATCAGCTTAGGCCTGCGAGGCGCGAGTTTTACCCTCCCCTGGATGTCCGCAACTCACTTGAGTTGCGGACATCCAGGGGAGGGTGTTGCAATCAGGGAGACAACAGATGGCGATCGAGGGCCGTTCGGACAGCAAGGCAGGCGGGCGCGTGCGCTATGGCATGGTCGGCGGCGGGGAGGGCGCTTTCATCGGCGCCGTGCATCGCCTCGCCGCCCGCATGGACGATGATTATGTGCTGGTGGCGGGCGCCCTGTCGTCCACGCCCGAGAAGGCCCAGCGTTCGGGCGAGGCGCTCGGCCTCGATCCGAGCCGGATCTATCCCGACTTCGAGACGATGGCGCGCAAGGAAAAGCGGCGCAAGGACGGCATCGAGGCCGTTTCCATCGTCACGCCCAACCACATGCATGCACCGGCGGCCGAGGCCTTCATCAAGGCCGGCATCCATGTCATCTGCGACAAGCCGGTGACGACGACGCTGAAGGACGCCCTGCGCCTGAAGAAGCTCGCCGCCGACAAGGGCGTGATCTTCGCGGTGACCCACAATTACACCGGCTACCCTCTCATCCGCGCTGCGCGCGAGATGGTGAAGTCGGGTGAGCTCGGTGCCATCCGCCTGATCCAGGTCGAATATCCGCAGGACTGGCTCACCACGCCGATCGAGCACACCGGCCAGAAACAGGCCGATTGGCGCACCGATCCGAAGCGGTCCGGCGCCGGCGGCGCCATTGGCGACATCGGAACCCATGCCTTCAACCTGGCCCAGTTTGTCGGCGGTCTGGAGGTTTCGGAATTGCTGGCCGAACTCACATCCTTCGTGCCGGGAAGGGCTCTCGACGACAACGTCCAGATCCTGCTGCGCTATGCCAATGGCGCGCGCGGGGCGCTGTGGGCGAGCCAGGTGGCGCCCGGCAACGAGAATGGCCTGATGCTGCGCGTCTATGGCGAGAAGGCCGGGTTCCACTGGCGCCAGGACAACCCGAATTATCTCTATTTCACCCCGCATGGCGAACCGACCCGCATCATCACTCGCGGCTCGGCCGCGGCCGGCGAGGATGCGGCGCGGGTGACGCGCGTGCCGCCGGGCCACCCCGAAGGCTATCTCGAAGGCTTCGCCAATATCTATACCGAAATCGCCCGCGCCATCCGGGCCGCCCGCAGTGGCGAGGCGCTCGATCCGGCCGTGCTCTTCCCCGGTATCGACGACGGCATTGCCGGCATGGCCTTCATCGAGGCGGCGGTGAAATCCTCCAAGAAGGGCGGCGTCTGGGTGAAGCTGTAGGAAAGCGGACCGCCTATCCGGCTCGGATCTCGGTAGAGACAACGAGCGTCTCGACCCGGCGCAGGAGTGCCTCGTCGGCGTCGATCTGCCAGGTCAGTAGGTGATACCAGTTGAACCCTGCCCACAATGCGATGCGTTCATCGATCAGTTGGGCGGGAAATTCGCCGCGCGCTGCTGCCCGCTCGAAGAGATGGCGCACTGGCCGGAACAGCACGGGCAGGAACTCGTTGCGCAGTCGCGAGCCCGCTGCCTCGCTCGCTTGCGCCTCGGCGAGCAGCGCCCTGAAGGCACCGCCGGGCGGTGTCCGCCAGAAACGCCAGAGATCGGCGGTGTGCTGCACCAGATCCTCGATCAGGCTGCCGGTGTCAGGCAGGCTGATCGCCCGAGCCTTTTCGGCTCCATAGGCTGCCATGAACAGATCGGCCTTGGTCGGCCACCAGCGATAGACGGTGGCCTTGCCGGCGCCGGCACGCCGTGCAGCCTCCTCGATGGAAAATCCGGCATAGCCCCGATCCGCCAGAAGCTGTCGTGCGGCCTCGATGATAGCGGTCTCGGTCTGCGGATTGCGCCGGGCGCCGATCGAGCGGCGCCTTGGCTGCGTGGCTTTCGTCTCCATGCGGTGCCTCCCCATCTTGACATAACGAAACGTATCGTTTTATTCAATCATAACGATACGTATCGTTTCATTAGTCGGCAAATACGCGCCGTGAAACCGCCTGCCGTGAATCACATGCATCAGATGGAAAACACCGCCTCCGCCGTCATCCGGCAGGCTGCTCCCGCTTTGGTCCTGACCCTGGCAGTCGCAACTGGGGCCATCGTCGGCAATCTCTATTATGCCCAGCCGCTGGTGGCCAAGATCGCGCCCGAGATCGGCATCGGCCCGGACCTGGCTGGCGCCATCGTCAGCCTCACCCAGATCGGCTACGGCCTCGGGCTCATCCTGCTGGTGCCCTTGGCCGATCTCATCGAGAACAAGGTCCTGGCCCTGGCGACGCTCGTTTGTGCGGCCGCCAGCCTGCTCCTGGCGGCTGGCGCGCAAGGTGTCGTGGCTTTCCTGTTCGCCTCGCTCGCCATCGGCATATTCTCGGCCGGTGCCCAGATCCTGGTGCCCTTCATCACCCATTTCGTTCCGCCCGAGCGGCGCGGACGCGCGGTCGGCCTGGTGATGGCGGGCCTGATCACCGGCATCATGCTGGCAAGGCCGGCCGCCCTTTTCATGGCGGCCTATCTGAATTGGCGGGCAGTCTTCCTGGCATCCGCCGTGCTGATGATCGCGATCGGCGCCGTCCTGTGGCGCATGATGCCGCGCTACCAGCCGTCTGGCACGAGCCATTACGGGGCGGTGCTGGCCTCGCTGCCCGGCCTCGTGCGGAATACGCCGATCCTGCGTCGCCGCGCCCTCTATCAGATGCTGCTGTTCTGCGCCTTCAACCTGTTCTGGACCGCTGCGCCCTTGATGCTGACGGAACGTTTCGGCATGTCCGACTATGCGATCGGGCTCTTCGCCCTCGCCGGGGCGGGCGGCGCGCTGGCAGCACCGCTGGCGGGTCGCCTTGCCGATCACGGGCATGGCCGCATGGCGACCTATGGTGCGATGGCCTCTTTGGCGCTCGCCTTTCTCGCAACGGTTCTCGGCGAGCACATCCTGTCTCTTCTGGTGCTGATCGTGGCGACGCTGGTGATCGATGCGGCGGTCCAGACCAACCAGATCGTCAGCCAGCGCACCATCTTCTCGACGGCTCCGGCGGTCCGCGGCCGTATCAATGCCCTCTACATGACGACGGTGTTCGTCGGCGGGGCCCTCGGGTCGGTGCTGGGTACGCTGACCTACCATGCCGGTGGCTGGATGGTCACGGCCGCGACTGGCGCCGCGCTCGGCATCGCCGGGCTGGCCGCCTTCGCCACGGAACGGCTCGAACACCGCTCTCCTGACTGAGGAGGGCGGCGATAGCGTTTAGAGCGTTTTCCAGAAAAGTTGCTAGACTTTTCGATTAAGAAAACGCGTCAAAACAAAGAGATAGGGAGAAAGTGCGATTCAAGGAAATCGCACTTTGCGCTAGCTGCTCCTGCGCAAGAGTTTGCCCAAAGTGCCCGCAATGCCATCGCGGAAGGCGAGCACGCAGATGACGAACACGGCGCCCTGGGCTACCGTCACCCAGGAGCCGAGCGGTGCGAGATAGGTCTCCATCGCCACCACCAACAAGGCGCCGAGCATCGGCCCGAACAGCGTGCCGGTGCCGCCGACAAGGGCCATCAGCACGACCTCGCCCGACATCGACCAGTGTACGTCTGTGAGCGAGGCAAGCTGGAACACCAGCGCCTTGGTGGCGCCGGCGATGCCGGCCAGCGTGGCCGACAGGGTGAACATCAGCAGTTTGAAACGTTCGGCATCATAACCCAGCGACAAAGCGCGGGGCTCGTTGTCGCGGATCGCCTTCATCACCTGGCCGAAGGGTGAATGCACGATACGGTGGATGACGAACAGGCCCAGCAGCACGATCACGGCAACCAGGACATAGAGCGCCTTGTCGTCGGAAAGGTCGAGGAGGCCGAAAAGCTTGCCGCGCGGCACCGCCTGAATGCCGTCCTCGCCGCCGGTGAAGGGCGCCTGCAGGGCGAAGAAATACACCATCTGGGCCAGCGCCAGGGTGATCATGGCGAAATAGATGCCTTGGCGCCGGATGGCGAGCGAGCCGACCACGAGGCCGAGAACGGCGGCGACGGCGCCCCCGCACAGGATCGCCAGCTCGGGCGTCAGGCCCCAGACCTTGGCCGCGTGGGCACTGGCATAGCTCGCCATGCCGAAGAAGGCGGCATGGCCGAAGGAGAGCAGGCCGCCATAGCCGAGCAGGAGGTTGAAGGCGCAGGCGAACAGGCCGAAGCACAGCACCTTCATCACGAAGACGGGATAGGCGACGAAGGGGGCGATGGCGATCAGCACGACGATCAGCAGCATCACGCCGCGGTCGCCCAGCAGGGGTGCACCGCGGATTGCGGCGGCCGGTTGGATCGAGGCTGCCATCAGGAAGCCCTCCCGAACAGGCCGGCAGGCCGGACGAGCAGCACGATGACCATCACCACGAAGACCACGGTGGCCGAGCCCTGCTGGTAGAAATTCTTGACGATGCCCTCGATCAGGCCAAGGCCGAAGCCTGTCACCACCGAGCCGAGGATCGAGCCCATGCCGCCGATCACCACCACCGCGAAGACCACGATGATGAGGTCGGAGCCCATATTGGGATTGACGTTGGACGTGGTCGCCGCCAGCACGCCGGCCAGCCCGGCGAGACCGACACCGAAGCCATAGGTCAGCATGCGCAGCATCGGCACGTTGATACCGAAGGCCTCGACCAGCCTGGGGTTTTCGGTCGCCGCACGCAGATAGGCCCCGAGACGCGTCTTCTCGATCACCAGCCAGGTGGCGAGGCAGATGGCGAGCGAGAAGGCGATCACGAAGACACGGCTCTTCGGCAGCACCATGAAGCCGAGATTGACCGGCCCCGTCAGCGCAGGCGGCAGGGTATAGGGCACGCCGGAGACGCCGTAATAATTGCGGAACAGGCCCTGGATGATCAGCGCCAGGCCGAAGGTGAGCAGCAGGCCGTAGAGATGGTCGAGCTGGTAGAGCCTGGAGATGAAGAGCCGCTCGATGGCGATGCCGACCAGGCCGACGCCCAGTGGTGCCAGGATGAGGGCCGGCCAGAAGCCGATGCCGGCATAGTTGAGCAGCATCCATGCCGCGAAGGCACCCATCATGTAGAGGGCGCCATGGGCGAAATTGATGACGTTGAGCAGGCCGAAGATGATGGCAAGGCCGAGGCTGAGCAAGGCGTAGAAGGAGCCATTGATCAGGCCCAGCGCGAGCTGGGCCATGATGCCCTGCAGGGGAATGCCGAAAATCGTGGTCACCTTATGGGTCCTTCACCATCGTCTGCTTCGTCATCGGCGAGATGGGGCCGAAGGCGCGTGGCACGCTTCGCCACGCGCCGAGCGGCTCTTTAGTTACTAGTTACTTCGCCAGCGGGCAGCCGGCCTCGGCCATGGGCTGGAAGGCCTCACCCGCCGGAATGGTGGCGAGCAGCTTGTAATAATCCCACGGCCCCTTGGATTCGTCGGGCTTCTTGACCTGGAACAGGTACATGTCGTGGGTGACGCGGCCGTCCTTGCGGACCTCGCCCTTGCCGAACAGGGGGTCGTCGGTCGGCGTCGCCTTCATCTGGGCCATGACCTTGCCGGCATCCTTGGACTTGGCCGCCTCGATCGCCTTGAGATAGTGCAGGACACCGGCATAGACGCCGGCATGCACCATGGTCGGCATCTTGCCGCCGCTCTGTTCGGCGAAGCGCTTGGACCAGGCACGGGTGCCGTCGTTGAGGTCCCAATAGAAGGCTTCCGTCAGCACGAGGCCCTGGGCCGCCTGCAGGCCGAGCGCATGCACGTCGGAGATGAAGATCAACAGGCCGGCCAGGCTCTGGCCGCCCTGGGTGATGCCGAATTCGGCGGCCTGCTTGATGGCGTTGACGGTGTCGCCGCCGGCATTGGCAAGGCCGATCACCTTGGCGCCGGAGGACTGGGCCTGTAACAGGAAGGAGGAGAAGTCAGAGGTCGGGAAAGGAGCCTTGATCGAACCGAGCACCTTGCCGCCCGCGGCCGTGACGATAGCGGTGGCATTCTCCTCCAGCGACTTGCCGAAGGCATAGTCGGCGGTGATGAAGAACCAGCTGTCGCCGCCCTGCTTGACCATGGCGCCACCCGTGCCCTTGGCCAGGGCATAGGTGTCATAGGTCCACATCAGCGTGTTGGGCGTGCATTGCTTGCCGGCGATCTCGGTGGAACCGGCGCCGGAATCGATGAAGATCTTGTTCTTTTCCTTGGTGACCTGGCTGACGGCGAGCGCCACCGAGGAGGTCGGCACGTCGAAGATGGCATCGACGCCATCCTGGTCGTACCATTGCCGGGCGATGCCGGCGCCGATATCGGGCTTGTTCTGGTGGTCGGCCGAAACGATCTCGACTTTCAGGCCCTTTTCGGCGGCCTTGAAGTCCTCAACCGCCATCTTGGCGGCGATCACCGAGCCTTCGCCGGACAGGTCGGCATAGACGCCGGAACGGTCGTTGAGGATGCCGAGCTTGACTGCGATATCCTCGGCGCTTGCCGGCCCCAGCGCCGAGCCTGCGAATACCGCGGCGAGGGCTGCTGCTGCGAGCAGGGTCCGTTTTGAAATCATAAGCGTCTCCCGTTCAGCTTTTTACACCGAGAGGAATTTTCAATACCTCTCGGTTCTCTCTAACGATTTTCGCCAAATCGGAGATTTGGCATCATTGGCGTCACACGCCCAGATAGGCGTGCAACTTGTCGCTGTTGGCTTCCAGCTCGGCATTGGGGATCATGTCGATCACCTTGCCCTGCTCGACGACATAGTGGCGGTCCGCCACGGTCGAGGCGAAGCGGAAATTCTGTTCGACCAGGATGATAGTGAAGCCGCGCTGCTTGAGGCTGGCGATGGTGTGCCCGATCTGCTCGACGATGACCGGTGCGAGGCCTTCGGTCGGTTCGTCGAGCAGCAGGAGATTGGCGCCGGTGCGCAGGATGCGGCCGATGGCCAGCATCTGCTGCTCGCCACCCGAGAGCTTGGTACCCTGGCTGGTGAGGCGCTGCTTGAGATTGGGAAACAGGGTGAAGATCTCGTCCACGCTGAGGCCGCCGGGCTTCACCACCGGCGGCAGTTCGAGATTTTCCTTCACCGACAGGCTGGCGAAGATGCCGCGCTCCTCCGGGCAATAGCCGATACCCAGGCGGGCGACGTGGCGGGAGCCGAGACCGATGGTCTCCCGGCCGCCGAAACGGATCGAGCCCTTGCGCTTGGCCATCACGCCGATGATGGATTTCATCGTGGTGGTCTTGCCGGCGCCGTTGCGGCCGAGCAGGGTCACGACCTCGCCGGGATTGACGTCGAAATCGATGCCATGCAGCACATGGGACTCGCCATACCAGGCCTCGAGGCCTCGGACCCGCAGCAGGGGATCAGGCTTTTTCACGGGGTCAGGCATGGCCACTCCCGATATAGGCCTCGACCACGCGCGGGTCGCCGGAAACGGTTTTGTAGTCGCCCTGCGCCAGCACCTTGCCGCGCGCCAGCACGGTGATGGTGTTGGAGAGGGTGGCGACCACGGAAAGATTGTGCTCGACCATCAGGATGGTGCGGCTCGCCGCGATCTTGCGGATCAGCTCGGTGGTGCGCTCGACATCCTCGTGACCCATGCCGGCCATCGGTTCGTCCAGCAGCAGCATTTCGGGATCGAGCGCCAGGGTCGTCGCGAGCTCCAAAGCGCGCTTGCGGCCGTAGGAGAGTTCCTTGGCCGGCGTTGCGAGAAAGGATGACAGGCCGACGCTGTCGGCGAGTTCGGCGGCTTCGGGGTTCAGGCCGTCGAGAACACGCTGCGAGCGCCAGAAATCATAGGAGTGGCCTCGGCGGCGCTGCAGGGCGATGCGGATATTGTCGTTCACGCTCATTTCGCCGAACACGGCCGAGATCTGAAAGGACCGGACGAGGCCGAGCCTGGCCACGGCGGCGGGCTTCATGCCGGTAATGTCATGCCCCTTATAGGTGATGCGTCCGGCCGACGGAGACAGGAACTTGGTCAAGAGATTGAAACAAGTGGTCTTGCCGGCGCCGTTCGGACCGATCAAAGCATGGACCGTTCCGCGCATGACCGAGAGATCGACGCCGTCGACGGCCCGGAATCCCCTGAAATCCTTGGTCAGGCCTTCGGCTTTCAGGACTGTATCTGTTGCCATCAAGCGGAGCGTTTCCCCTGGCGCTTCTAAATCTTGCTTGGTTCTAGTCTTGGCCGTCCGGGCAAGCTTCGTCAATGGCGATATGGCACCAATACTGACCTTAAGATAGGCATCTCATTAGGCGGCGGCGGACACAGCAATATGACGGAATGCCGGGCCGGGCATGCCTGTTGCGGGGGCTGGAGCCCTGTCAGGCAACCCTCCGATCGATGTTCAGTGCGGTGCAGCATTGCCAATGCCTGCGCCCCGTAGAACAAGCGACAATTTGGCTTGCAATGTTTAGGATTAGGTGATCAACTAAACAAATAAGCAAACTGCGAGCCGGCAGTGCCGGCCGTCGCAAGAGTGCGGGGCGGAGGCGGGGCGATGGACAGCCAAGCAAGAGAGCAGCTCATTCGCGCGGTTGCGGCAACCATAATCCAACATTCCGAAGAGCTCACCGCGCTCGATCAGGCGATCGGTGACGGCGACCATGGGCTGAATCTCAAGCGGGGCTTCGAGGCTGTCACTGCCGAATTGCCCGGTCTTGCCGAAAAACCCTGGCCGGACCTGCTCAAGGCGGCCGGTATGGCGATGGTGATGAAGGTCGGCGGCGCGTCCGGCCCGCTTTTCGGCACCTTCTTCATGGAACTGGGCAAGACGGTGGGTGGCGAACCCGATCGGACAGCGGTGATCGCCGCCTTCGCCAAGGCCGTCGAGGCCGTCAAGGCGCGCGGCCGTTCGGAGGCCGGGCAGAAGACGCTGCTCGACGTCCTCGTCCCCGTCCAGGCCGCCCTGGCAGCCGGTGCCGATGCCGCCACGCTCAAGGCGGAAGCCATCGCCGCCGCCGACAGGACGGTGCCGATGCAGGCGATCCGCGGGCGCGCTTCCTTCCTGGGCGAACGCTCCGTCGGCCACATGGATCCGGGCGCTCGCTCCTCCTCGCTGATCATCGCCACGGTGGCAGACGAACTCAACAAACAGGGCCTGATGTCATGACCGTGAGTCTGGTGATCGTATCGCATTCGCCCAAGGTCGCCGAAGGCGCGGCCGACATGGTCAGGCAGATGGTGGGCGAGAGCGTGCGCGTCGCCTGGACGGGGGGCGATCCCGGGGGCGGGCTCGGCACCGATGTCGTCAAGATCATCACCGCCATCGATAGCGTCTGGTCCGAAGAGGGCGTCGCGGTCCTCGTCGACCTCGGCGGTGCCGAGACCAATGCCGAAATGGCCGTCGAGATGCTCGACGAGCATAAGCGCGACCTTGTGGTCATCTGCAATGCGCCGGTGGTCGAGGGAGCGGTGATCGCCGCGACCGAGGCCTCCGGCAATTCCTCCCTGGCCGCGGTCCGCTCCGCCGCCGAAGATCTCTATGGATAGGATTGATATGCCGGATATGAATGGAGCACTGACGGGCAAGGCCGAGCTGACCAACGCTATCGGGCTGCATGCCAGGCCGAGCGTGAAGCTCACCCAGCTCGCCAAGAGCTTCCAATCGAGCATCGAGCTGGCCACCGATGCGGCGGGGCCCTGGGTCGACGCCAAGAGCCCGGTCAAGGTGATGCGGGTGAAGGCGCCCAAGGGCACCGTGCTGCATTTTATGGCGGACGGGCCCGACGCCGAGGCGGCGCTGTCAGCCATTCTGGGACTGATCGAGGAAAAGTTCGGGGAAGAGTGACGATGCGGGGGGCATTTTCGAGAAAAGTTGACCAGCTTTTCGCCTAAGAAAATGCACCGAAACAAAGAGGTGGAAGAATTGCGTTTTGGGGAAATCGCGATTTTCTCCCGAGCAGGGGGCGGCCATGACTGAGCGGCGGATATCGGGACGTCCAGCCTCGCCGGGGCTCGCCTCCGGCCCCGTCTTCACGATCGGCAAGCCGAAGCCGCGGACCGAAAGGAAGGCACCGGCGCAGGAAGATGGCGACGCCGCCTTGCGCACCGCCATCGATTCGGCCTTGGTCGATCTGGTGTCCCTGGTCGAGGCCGTCGATGAAGAGGGAGCCGACATTATCGGCTTCCAGATCGCCATGCTCGAGGACGAGGCCCTGTCGGAGGGGGCCTTCGACGCGATCGCCGCCGGCGTTCCCCCCGTCCACGCCTGGCGCTCGGCCCTCGATGCGGAGATCGCCGATTACGAACGCAGCGAGGATGCCTATTTCCGTGCCCGCGGCACCGACCTTGCCGATATCCGCGACCGCGTGCTCGCCCATCTCACCGGTGCGGCCGAAAGCGAGAAGGTGCCGCCCGGTTCCGTGCTGGTGGGCGAAGACCTGCCGCCGTCTTTGTTCCTGTCGGTCGACTGGAGCAAGGGCGGCGCGATTGCCCTGGGCGCCGGTTCGCCATCCTCCCATGTCGCCATGCTCGCCCGCAGTCGCCGCGTACCGATGGTGACCGGGCTCGGAGCGCTCGAGGAAGCGAGCCAGGCCATTGTCGACGGGGCGGCTGGAACTGTGACCTTCGATCCCGACAGTGCCTCGCTCGCCGATTTCGGCCCTGCCCTCGCACGCCGGCACGAAGCCGATGCCCGCGCGGAGACCATGAAGGCCGAGCCGGTGTTCCTGCCCAACGGCACGCGGGTCGACATCATGATCAACGTCGCCTCGCCGGACGATCTCAAGGGCATCTCGCCGGAGATCTGCGACGGTATCGGCCTGGTGCGCACCGAGTTCCTATTCGAGCCTGGCCGGCCCCTGCCGGACGAGGAAGCGCAATATGCCGCCTATGTCGCCATCGCCGCCTGGGCCGATGGGCGGCCGGTGACGATCCGGACCCTCGATGCCGGCGGCGACAAGCCGATCGCCGGCGTCACTAGCGACGGCGAATCCAATCCTTTCCTTGGGCTGCGCGGATTGCGGCTGTCCCTGGCTCGCCCGGAAACCTTCCGCGTCCAACTCAGGGCCCTGGCGCGGGCCAGCCTGCATCACGAGATCCGCATCATGCTGCCGATGGTGACGGTGCCGGGAGAACTGGCCGAGGCGTCCGCCCTGCTCGACGAGGTGGTGGCTTCCCTCATCGCCGAAGGCACGCCCTGCCGCCGGCCGCCGCTTGGAATCATGGTCGAGGTTCCCGCGGCAGCCCTCGGCGCCCTGCGCTTCCCGGCGGATTTCTATTCGATCGGCTCCAACGATCTCACGCAATACACCATGGCAGCGGCGCGCGACATCGCCGACGTCGCCGGCCTCAACGACGCTGGCGATCCGGCCGTGCTCGAATTGATGGCTCGCGCCGTGGGTGCCGGCAAGGCGCGCAAGGTTCCGGTCTCGATCTGTGGGGATGCCGCGGGCGAGGTGCGCCTGGTGCCCAAGCTCATCGGCGTCGGCCTGACCTGCCTATCCGTACCCCCCGCTTTGGTGGGCGCCGTCAAGGCCGCGATCGTGGATTTCAAACATGTCTGACGCCCGGGATGTCAGCACGCGTTCGATAGCGGCCTATAAGGCGCTGCTGCGACGCGCGCTGGACAATCGCCCCTCGGGCACGAGGTTGAAACTGGCAGCCGCCCTCGGCACCAACAGGTCCTTCATTTCGCAGATCACCAATCCCGGTTATCCCATTCCGATTCCGGCCCAGCACCTCGATGTCATTTTCGAGGTCTGCCACCTCGCCCCGACGGAGAGGGCGGAGTTCCTCAAGGCCTATCAGACCGCCCATCCGGGGCGGACGCAGGCCCAGGGCAAGCCGGCCCAAGGGCGCAGCCTGACACTCACCTTGCCGGATCTTGGCGATGTCAGACGCAACCAGGCGATGGACAAGGCCATTCTCGATTTCGTCGCCAGCCTCGTCCACTACACGCGCGCACTCGATCGCAAGGCCAAGGGGGAGGAGGAACCGGTTCCGGATTAGCCTGGAGAAAGCCAGGTTCGGAGTTGAGTCCGAATATCGGTTCCTGCAGCGGCCCGATCTAACCACGAACAATATGGAGGCCCATGGAATGAAGAAGCTCATCAATGCTGTCGACGACGTGCTGGCGCAGAGCCTGGACGGATTCGCGGCCGCGCACGCCGACATCGTCACCCTGGGCGAGGAGCGCAAATTCGTGCGCCGCCGCCAGGTCAAGCCCGGCAAGGTGGCCCTCATCTCCGGCGGTGGGTCCGGTCATGAGCCGCTGCATGCCGGCTTCGTCGGCTTCGGCATGCTCGATGCCGCCTGTCCGGGCCAGGTCTTCACCTCGCCCACGCCCGACCAGATGATGGCGGCGGCCGAGGCCGTCGATGGCGGTGCGGGCACGCTCTATATCGTCAAGAACTACGAGGGCGACGTGATGAACTTCGCCATGGCGGCGGAGATGGCCTCCGGCCCCGTCGAAAGCCTGATCCTCGACGACGACGTCGCCGTTGAGAATTCGACCTGGACCACCGGCCGGCGCGGCGTTGCCGGTACGCTGATCGTCGAGAAGATCCTGGGCGCCGCGGCCGAGCGTGGCGACGACCTCGCGAGCCTCAAGGCCCTGGGTGCGCGCGTCAACAGCCATACGCGCTCGATGGGCGTAGCGCTGACCTCCTGCACGGTGCCGGCCGCCGGCAAGCCGACTTTCAGCCTCGGCGAGGACGAGATGGAGATGGGCGTCGGCATCCATGGCGAACCGGGCCGTCGCCGCGTCAAGCTGGCTTCCGCCGATGCCATCGTCGACGAGATGCTGGGCGCCATCGTCGGCGACCTCTCGCTGACCTCGGCCACCGAGGTCCTGCTCTTCGTCAACGGCTTCGGCGGTACGCCGTTGATGGAGCTTTATCTGATGCAGGATAGGGCCCGCAAATGGCTCGACGGCAAGGGCATCAAGGTCGCCCGCTCGCTGACGGGCTCCTATGTCACTTCGCTCGACATGGCCGGCTGCTCGCTGACGCTCTCGGTGCTGGACGACCAGGCTAAGGCGCTGTGGGATGCGCCAGTGCATACCCCGGCCCTGCGCTGGGGTATGTGAGGGGCGTGGGCTTGTCGGGTGCCGCGGGGCCAGCAGCTTTTGGTCCAGACGAATAAGACGCAATCTTCCTTCTCCCCCTGCGGGAGAAGGTGCCCCAAAGGGGCGGATGAGGGGTGACACAAGACCGTCCCCGAGATATGCGCCAACATCCCTCATCCGTCATTGCGTCTTTTCTTGCTGCCTCAACCCGCCAGCAGTTCATCCGTCGAAGCAAGCTTGGCGTAGCCGAAGGCGAGCGATGCCATGGCGGCGGCATGGACCTGCGCCGCCGGTACGGTGACTCCGCCGAATTCCAGGTCCCGTGTGGCCGCGGCATCATGGGCAACGGTGACCGCATAGCCGAAATCGGCTGCCGCCCGGGTCGTCGCCTCGATGCACATATGGCTCATCGCGCCGGCGACCAGGAGGTCGGTGACGCCGGCATCGTCGAGCAGCTTCTTGAGGTTGGTGTCCCTGAAGGAGTTGGGGAAGTTCTTGACGACGACCTCTTCGCCGGCGCGGTTGGCGACACCCGGGTTGATCTCGGCGCCCGGCGTGCCGGCCACGAAGAAGGGGGCATCCGCCTTGGCCGCTTCATGGCGCACATGCACCACGAGGTCGTTCTTCGTCCGGGCCGCCTCCAGCAGGCGCGCGGCATTGGCGGTGGCCGCCTCGATGCCGGACAGGGTCCATTTGCCTCCCGGGAAATAGTCGTTCTGGATATCGACGAGGATCAAGGCACGCTTGGACATGGGGTGTTTCTCCAGTTTCAAAGGATGTCGTGATTGCTGAAATAGGACGCGCGGGGCAGAATGCCGATTGGCACATGTGACAAAAATCAGGGCGAAAGTGACAAATGACCTCGGCTCCCTCCGAGATCGGCCTGCTGGCCTATCCCGACGTTCAACTGGCCGCGCTCTATGGTCTGACCGACCTCTTCGCCATCGCCGACAGAATCGCGCGGGAGCGCAGGGAAGGCAGTGGCCCCCTGCTGCGAGTGAGCCATTGGGAGTGTGATGCCGGCGGCCAGATCCGCAATCGCGACGGCGCGGACGACGCGATCCCAAGCATGATCATCCTGCCGCCGAGCTTGGCAAAGCCGCCGAGCGACGCCTGGACCTCCAACCTCGCCGAATTCCTGCGCAACTGTCATGGTCGCGGCAGTGTGCTGGCCTCGGTTTGCATCGGCGCTTTCCTGCTCGCGGAAACCGGATTGCTCGACGGGCGCGAGGCGACCACCCACTGGAGCTACGCCGATGATCTCGCCGAGCGCTTCGGCAAGGTCAGGGTGGATTCGGCCAAGATCGTGATCGACGACGGCGACATCATCACTGCCGCCGGATTGATGTCCTGGACCGATCTCGGCCTGAAACTGGTGGAGAAATTGCTCGGAACCAGCGTGATGGTGGCGACGGGACGCGCCATGCTGGTGGATCCGCAGGGGCGCGAGCAGCGCCATTACAGCGTGTTCTCGCCGCGGCTCAACCACGGCGACGGAGCGATCCTCGCGGTTCAGCACTGGCTCCAGCAGGCCTATGCCGGCGACGTCGACGTCAACGCCATGGCGGCCAGGGCCGGGTTGGAAAGGCGCACCTTCCTGCGCCGTTTCGGCAAGGCCACGGGCCTGAGGCCCATCGAATATTGCCAGCAATTGCGTGTTGCCAAGGCCCGCGACATGCTGGAGACGACGCGGCTTTCCTTCGACCGCATCGCCTGGAATGTCGGCTATGGCGATCCGGTTTCCTTCCGCAAGATCTTCGTGCGGACGATGGGATTGACCCCGGGCGATTATCGCCGCCGCTTCGGCGCGGCGTGAGCCGGGGGGCCGTCGTGTCCGACAAGTGTAATTCAAGGCACACTTGCAGGGTATTTTTCAACTATCAAGATTGCTGCGAAAGTCGTTGGGATTTTGCTCGGGGGATTGGCCATGCGCAGGATCGGCGTTCTGATCTGCGGATTGCTTTTCTGGACTCTGCTTGATCCGGCCCAAGCTGGTATCGCGGACGATATCTATGCCCAAGGCAATCATGCCGAGGCTTTCAGGCTTTATAAGGCGCAAGCCGAAACAGGCGATGCGAGTGCCCAGCTCAAGATCGCCGTGATGCTGCATGAAGGTCGGGGCGTTGCGCGAGACGACGTTCAGGCCGCCGCCTGGATGCGCAAGGCGGCCGATCAAGGCAATGCCAACGCGCAATACAATCTTGCTTCCCTCTACCTCAAGGGAGAAGGGGTGCCCCAGGATTATGGGCAGGCAGCTTTTTGGTATCGCAAGGCTGCTGACCTGGGACATGCCGGAGCGCAGAATGCTCTCGGCTTTCTCCATGCCAAAGGCTGGGGCATGCCGCAGGATTTCGGTCAGGCCGTCATATTGTTTCGCAAGGCACTGGCGCGGGGGGATAGCGAGGCCCAGTATAATCTCGGCATCCTCTATGAACGCGGCCAAGGCGTGGTACAAAACAATGCCCAGGCAGTAGCCCTTTTCCGTAGCGCGGCCGAGCGGGAGCATGTCAAGGCGCAGATTGCCCTCGGCACCATTTACGCTGAGGGACGGCAGGATTTGGCTCAAGATTATGGCCAGGCCGCCTTCTGGTTCCGCCGAGCTGCCAACCAGGGCAACGCCGAGGCGCAATACGGTCTCGGCCAGATGTATCTTCAAGGCAAAGGCGTCACGCAAAGTGCCAGCCAAGCCGCCGATTGGTTCCGCAAGGCGGCAGACCAGGGCAATGCCGCTGCGCAGAACAGCCTAGGTTCCCTCTACGCCAGTGGTCGGGGCGTGTTGCAGGAAATTGCGCAAGCTGCCGCCCTTTATCGCAAAGCGGCTGCTCAAGGCCATGCCGGCGGACAGTACAATCTTGGCCTGCTCTACGCCGACGGCCGGGGTGTCGCCCAGGATTACGGCCAAGCTATCGAGCTGTATCGCAAAGCAGCCGCTCAGGGAGATGCCTTGGCGCAGAACAATCTCGCCGTTCTCTTTGCCGAGGGGCTGGGCGGGCCGCGCGATTATACCCAATCGGCCGCCCTATTCCGCAAGGCGGCCGAGCAGGGCCATGTCGAGGCGCAGTTCAATCTCGGGCTCCAATATGCCAGGGGACTGGGCATGCCCCTGGACTACGGCCAAGCCTCCTTGTGGTATCGCAAGGCCGCGGATCAGGGCCATGCTGGTGCCCAAACCAATCTCGGTCTGCTCTATCGAAACGGCCAGGGCGTGGCCCGGGATTACGAGCAGGCGGCAGCCTGGCTCGGCAAGGCGGCGGCCCAGGGGGATGCCGATGGCCAGAACAGCCTCGCTGCCCTCTATGTCGAGGGCCAGGGCGTCAAGCGGGACTATGGTCGGGCGGCCGACATTCTCCGTAAGATCGCCGAACGGGGACACGCCGGAGCGCAATACAATCTCGGCTTCCTCTATGAAAAGGGGCTAGGTCTCACCCAGGATTATGGGCAGGCCGCGTTCTGGTTTCGCAAGGCCGCGGATCAAGGGGATGCGGGGGCGTTGAACGAACTGGGTTCTTTCCATGCCCTCGGGTACGGTGTGCCACAGGACCATGCCAAGGCTGCCGAACTCTATCGCAAGGCCGCTGATCGAGGCTTTGCCAGGGCGCAGTACAACCTCGGCATTCTCTACGCCAATGACCAGGGGATGGCACGAGACTATGCCCAGGCAGCCTTTTGGCTGAGCAAGGCTGCGGATCAGAATGATCTCAACGCTCTGGTGGACCTGGGCGTGCTTCATGCCAATGGCTGGGGGGTGAAGCAAGATTATGCCCGAGCCAGGGAGCTCTATCGTAAACGTAAAGCCGCCGCGCAGGGCCTGGCCAGGGCACAATACTATCTCGGTGATCTCTATGAGAACGGTCGCGGCGTGCCGCGCGATTATGTCTTGGCCGGTGGCCTTTATGGCAAGGCGGCCGAGCAGGGTGATGCCGACGCGCAGAACAGCCTGGGCATGCTCCATGCGAATGGCTGGGGTGTCACACTGGACCTGGGACAGGCGACCGCGCTCTACCGCAAAGCCGCCGAACAGGGCAATGCCAAGGCGCAGTTCAATCTCGGCACGGCTTATCTGCAGGGCAAGGGCGTCGCACAACGCCAGGATGAGGCCGCCCTCTGGTTTCGCAAGGCCGCCGACCAAGGCGATCTCCACGCTCTGAACGCCCAAGGCGTGCTTTACGCCAATGGCTGGGGCGTGGCGCAAGATTATATCAAGGCCGCGGCTCTCTTCCGTAAGGCTGCTGACCGAGGCAATGCCCAGGCACAATTCAATCTCGGTCGCCTTTGTGCCAACGGGCAGGGGGTGAGGCAGGACTATGTCGAGGCCGTGGCGCTCTATCGCAAGGCTGCCGATCAGGGCGACGCCAATGCACAGAACGACCTCGGCGCGCTCTATGCCAAGGGTCAGGGCGTAGTGCAGGACCAAGCCACGGCTGCAGCGTTCTACCGTAAGGCGGCCGTCCAGGGCCATGTCACCGCGCAGGTCAATCTCGCCGCCCTCTATGCCAACGGTCAGGGCATGCCGCAGGACTATTTCCAGGCTGCCTTCTGGCTCGGCAAGGCGGCCGAGCAGGGTGACGCCGCCGGGTTGGATGGCCTTGGCACGCTTTATGCCAATGGTTGGGGCGTGCCGCAGGATTACGTCATGGCTGCGGACCTCTTGCGCAAGGCGGCCGATCAGGGGCGTGCCAGCGCGCAATATGCGCTCGGCACCCTATATGCGCGGGGGCTGGGCGTTGCCCGCGACAAGCAGCAGGCTTTGTTCTGGTTTGGCAAGGCTGCGGACCAGGGACATGCCAAGGCCAAGGCTGAGCTGCAGGCAGCAATACCGGCGCAGTGAAAGCTCGGAAGCATCGCGAGGAAGGCCGGCAATCGATTGGGCGCCTTTCGTCCCGCGCGCTCCGGCTCAATCCTTCAGGCTTGCCTCGATCAGCATGTCGGCGATTACCGCGACCGAACCGGCCGGCCCGCCCTCGTGGAAGATCTGGCCGCTGACGAAAGCGCCTTCGATCAACAGCAGCAGCCCGTCGGCGAGCAAGCCCGGATTCCTGGCGCCCATGCGCTCGGCCATGCCTTCCAGGCGTTCGCGCAGCAACACCTTGCCGCCCTCGGCGACCATGCGGGCGGGATTGTCCTCCTCCGGATATTCCACGGCGGCGTTACTCAGCCCGCAGCCGCGGTAGCCGGCCAGGGTTGCCCTTTCGCCGAGGCCTGCCAGGTAGTTGCGCAGATGGGTGCGCGGGTCGTTCTCGAAGCCGACGCCCGCACCCTCGAAGCGGGCCCAGAACTCGGCGTCGTAGACCCGGACATAGGCGGCCGCCAGTTCATCCTTCGAATTGAAGCAGCGATAGAGCGTCGGCTTGGTCACGCCGGCTTCCGAGGCGATGGTATCGACGCCGACAGCCCGGATTCCCTCCTTGTAGAAGAGTTCGCGCGCAGTCTTGAGGATGCGTTCCGCCGCGCGTGGCTGCGGTGGCGAAGCGGCGTTTGCGGATCCGGTCATTTGCCTCTTTCCAATTTCCGACAACGATGTTACAGACCGGTACGTATCAAGTCAATCTCGACATCCTACAGGTCTCCCGATGCAGCGCGTCAGCCGCCGGCCCTTCGGCCAGAATTATGCATTCGTCGTCGTCGCCGTCATCTTCCTTTCCCTGCTGGTGGCGGCCGGTGTGCGTGCCGCGCCCGGGCTGCTGCTCCAGCCCCTGCACAAGGCATTCGGCTGGGGTATCGACACGATCTCGCTTTCGGGGTCGATCGGCATCCTGCTCTATGGCCTGGTCGGCCCCTTCGCCGCCGCCCTGATGAACAAGTTCGGCATCCGCCGGGTGCTGGTCATCGCTCTGACGCTGATGGCCGCCTCGATCGGCCTTAGCCTTCTGATGACGCAGTCCTGGCAGTTGATCGCGACCTGGGGCGTGCTCTCCGGGCTAGGGTCGGGCTGCGTCGCTATGGTGCTGGGTGCCACCGTCGCCAATCGCTGGTTCAAGACCAATCGCGGCCTGATCATGGGGCTGATGGCGGCCAGTGCTGCAACGGGCACGCTGATCTTCCAGCCTGGTCTTGCCAAGCTTTCCGAGATCGGCGGCTGGCAATTGGTGGTCGCGGCCGTGGCGATTGCCTGTGCCGTCCTGATTCCGCTTGCCTTCTTCCTGGTGCCCAACCATCCCAGTGACATCGGCCAGCGCCCCTATGGCGCCGATCCCTCCGCGCCGATCGAGCCGCCACAGGCCCAGACTGGCCTCATCGATGCCTCGCTCGGCGCGCTGGTGCGGGCAGCCCGCACGCGCACCTTCTGGTACCTGTTCGCCACCTTCTTCATCTGCGGCTTCACCACCAACGGCCTGGTGGGCATGCACCTGATTTCCTTCTGCGGCGACATGGGCATCCCGGAAGTGCAGGCCGCCGGCCTGATGGCGATGATGGGCATCTTCGACCTCTTCGGCACCACTTTCTCGGGCTGGCTGACCGATCGCTACGATCCGCGCAAGCTGCTCTTCATCTACTACGGCCTGCGCGGCATCGCCCTGATCTATCTGCCCTTCAGCGGCTTCAACATCTATACGCTCACCATTTTCGGCGTGTTCTACGGCCTCGACTGGATTGCCACCGTGCCGCCGACCGTACGCCTGACCAACGAAGCCTTCGGTGATCGCGACGCCCCCGTGGTGTTCGGCTGGATCGCGGCGGGCCACCAGATCGGCGCTGCCAGCGCAGCGGCCCTGGCCGGCTATATGCGGGTGCTGCAGGGAAGCTATGTCGAGGCCTTCCTCTTCTCGGGCCTCACCGGTATCGTGGCGGCGCTGATCGCCCTCCTGATCGTGCGCCAGCGCGTGACGGCAGTCGCGGCTGCCTGACCGCCGCTGCCAGAAAATTGCCGGCCGCGTCAAGCTGCCGGTTTGCGCCGGGCATTTGTTAGACTAATGTCCGGCCGGTTTCGTTAT
Organism: Labrys sp. 22185; assembly: GCF_052045555.1. NCBI lineage: Bacteria > Pseudomonadati > Pseudomonadota > Alphaproteobacteria > Hyphomicrobiales > Xanthobacteraceae > Labrys > Labrys sp. 22185. Next base: position 272,792 of record NZ_JBQEPH010000001.1, read on the forward strand.
CTCTAGGATCTTCCCGATGACACTGCATGCCCGTAACTTCATCGCCGGCGAATGGGTCGCCTCGTCCGATCTCGCGCCGGACGTGAATCCCTCCAACACCGCCGAGATCGTCGGGCACTTCCCCCGGGCGACCAAGGCCGAAGCCGAAAAGGCCATTGCTGCCGCCAAGGCTGCGTTCCCCGGCTGGAGCCGCTCGACCCTGCAGGAGCGCCATGACGTGCTCAAGCGCATCAGCGACGAGATCCTGGCACGCAAGGAGGAACTCGGCGCCATCCTGTCGCGCGAGGAAGGCAAGACCCTGCCCGAAGGTATCGGCGAGGTGGCGCGGGCCGGCCAGATCTTCGGCTTCTTTGCCGGTGAAGCCTTGCGCCTGGCCGGCGAGATCATTGGCTCGGTCCGTCCCGGCGTCGGCGTCGAGGTGACGCGCGAAGGCATCGGCGTGGTCGGCCTGATCACGCCCTGGAACTTCCCCGCCGCCATTCCGGCCTGGAAGATCGCCCCGGCGCTCTGCTACGGCAACACCGTGGTGCTGAAGCCGGCCGACCTGGTGCCGGCCACCGCGCATGCGCTGGGCGAGATCATCGCCCGCTCCGGCCTGCCGGCCGGTGTGTTCAACTTAGTGATGGGCCGCGGCTCGGTGGTCGGCGAGGCGCTGTTGTCCTCACCCGACGTCGATGCGATCTCCTTCACCGGCTCGGTCAGTACCGGCCGCAAGATCGCCGCGACCTGCGTCGCCTCTTCGCCGATGAAGAAGGTGCAGCTCGAAATGGGCGGCAAGAACCCCTTCGTCGTGCTCGATGATGCCGACGTCAAGGTGGCGGTGGAAGCCGCCGTCAACGGTGCCTTCTTCTCGACCGGCCAACGCTGCACGGCCTCCTCGCGCCTGATCGTCACCGACGGCATCCACGATGCCTTCGTTGCCGCCCTCGTCGAGCGTCTCAAGGGCATCACCGTCGATGATGCTATGAAGGCCGGCACCCATATCGGCCCGGTGGTTGACCAGAGCCAGCTCGACCAGGACCTGAACTACATCAAGATCGGCAAGGACGAGGGCGCCAAGCTCGCCTTCGGCGGCGATCTGGTGAAGCGCGAGGCACCCGGCTTCTATCTGACGCCGGCCTTGTTCACCGGTGCCAGCAACGACATGCGCATCGCTCGCGAGGAGATCTTCGGGCCGGTCGCCGCCGTGGTGCGCGTCAAGGATTACGACGAGGCGCTGGCTGCCGCCAACGACACCGAATTCGGCCTTTCCGCCGGCATCGCCACCACCAGCTTGAAATACGCCACGCATTTCAAGCGCAATGTCCAGGCCGGCATGGTGATGGTCAATCTGCCGACGGCGGGGGTCGACTATCACGTGCCGTTCGGCGGGCGAAAGGGTTCGAGCTACGGCCCGCGCGAGCAGGGCCGCTACGCTGCCGAGTTCTACACCACGGTGAAGACCAGCTACACGCTGGCCTGAGGCGGCTTGCCTTCCGACAACTTTGCGAGGGAGCGCGCGAGATTGGCGCGCGCTCTTTCCTCCAGCCTTTCGGCGAAAAGGTTGCTGAAATAGAGCCGCGGCCGGGCCATGAAGCGCCGCAGCACGGCCGCCCGCCCGATGCGCCAGGCTGCTTCGGTCACATGCACATATTCGCGCCGCACCGCCGCCTCATAGGCATCGAAGCGCGCCGCCTCCGCGCCGAGGATCTGCAGGTCGAGATCGAGGAAATAGGCCATGTCCGATCGTTCCTGGCGGGCCGGCTCCTGTGTTCTGCCCTGGTCGGCGAGTTCATGCTTCCGGGTTGCCAGGATCAGCGCCGTGACCCGCTCCAGCCGTTCTGGATCGAGCTGCCCCCCGAGAACCTGCCGGGCGAGGTCGGCGCTGCGCTCCTCATTGTCCGGGGCCGCGGCGTCGTAGATCGCATCGTGGAACCAGATTGCCAGCTCCACGGCCTTGGCATCATGGAGAAAGGCGCGGCAATATTCGAGGCCCGCCAGCATGGCTTCGATGTGGTCGAGATCATGATAATGCCGGCGCGGGTCCCGATAGGCCGCGAGCAACTCGGCGAAAGCCGGTTCGGGGATGGCCGGCGGCCTGGAAAGAGGATTGCCAGTGCTCACGGCAGCAACTCCCGACGGACCCATTGGGCAAGATCGCCAATATCATTGCGGTCGTCGGCGGCGCTACATGCAATTCTATCGCTGTCGCGCTTTTTGACGAGCTTGGCGAGGCGCCTGGATCGTCCAGGCGCCCCTCGGGCTCAGTCGTAGAAGCCCGGAGACTGCTTGAAGCTCGGCCAGGCGTCGGGGTCGTGGCCGGTGACCACCTTGGCATCTGTCTTCGCCGCCAGGGACCGCAGCTTCTGCACGGAGCGCACCGTATCGACCGTCGAGGCAAGGAAGCCGGGCAGGGCCTTCTCGTTCCAATGGTCGAGCGTATAGGCGGCATCGACAGCCAGCAGGATGGCGCCGCTCTTGGGCAGGGTGACCAGGAAGGACTGGTGACCCGGTGCATGGCCGGGCGTGAAGATCATCTTGAGCGTGCCATCGCCGAACAGATCGTAGCCATCGGTTGCCTCGGCCTCCAGGAATTGCCATTTCAGGCCGGGCCGGTCGAAATCCGCGCGGATATAGCCGCCGGCGGCGAACCAGTCCGGCGCATAGGCATATTCATATTCGCGGCGTTGCACGACATGCACGGCATTGGGGAAGCGGCCGATCGCGCCGGTGTGGTCGAGATGCAGATGCGACTGCACGACATGGGTGACGTCGTCAGGCGAAATACCCATGGCGGCAAGCTTCTGCACGCAGCCATCGCTCTCTTGCATCACCGGCCAATAGGTCTTCGAGATGCCGCCCCAATAGCCGCGTGGATCGCTGGCGCACTCGACAGCATTGCCGCCATCGATCACCACCAGCCCCTTGGGGTGCTTGAGCAGATACCAGGGCACGGGGATCTCGTAGTCCGTGTTGGCACCCTGATTCATCTTGATGTTGTGCAGCTTGCACTTCAGCGTGCCGCACTGGAACATGTGCAGTTCGATCTCACCCATGCTTTCCTCCTGGTATTTTTTCCGTCCGGCATGCCTACCAGTTGCGCAGGGACTGGCGCATGACGGCCTCGATCCCGGCGGCATCGATGGCCTTGGGGGCGCCGACCAGGAGGCGTTGCTGCTTGAGCGCTCCTTGCACCAGAGCGGGAATGTCTTCCTCGCCATAGCCGAGTTCGGCGATGCCCGATGGCGCACCCACAGCCTTCATCAGCCTGATCAGGGTGTCCGGCAGCGAGTCCGGGCCCGGATTGGCGATCGGCCCTGCATTGAGGAGCTCGGCGGCCTGGATGTGCTTGTCGGGCGCTGCGTCATAGGTGAAGCGGAACACGGCGGGGGAGGTGACGATCACCGAGAAGCCATGTGGCACGAAATTGTGGCTCGTCTCATAGCCGGGGGCGCTGTAGCTGTGCTTGAGGCCGGCGAGGGGATAGGCACAGGCATGCGGGATGTGCACGCCCGCCGTGCCGAAGCCGATACCCGCCATGGTGGCGCCGAGCATCATGGTGCCACGCGCTTCCAGGTCATTGCCGTCGCGGACGGCGCGCTCGAGGAAGCGCCCGCCGAACTCGATCGCCTTAAGGGACCAGATGTCGGCCACCGGATTGCTGCCCTGATAGGGCGGCCGATCATCCGGCGTGGCTGGGCGCGGCCTGGCGTCGAAGGGGCGGGAGATGAAGGATTCCACCGCGTGGCAGACGACGTCGAGGCCGCAGGAGGCCGTGACCGCTCCCGGCGTGGTGCGCGCCAGTTCGGGATCGACGATGGCCAGCGTCGGCCGCATGTAGCGATGCGAGATGCCGGTCTTCATCTTGAGTTCGGGAATGTCGAGCACCGCCACCGTGGTCGCCTCCGAGCCCGAGCCGGACGTGGTCGGGATGGCGATCAGGGGGCGCAGGGGCGAGGGGGGCTTGCGGCCGCCGCCGACAGGCGCGTTGACATAGTCGATGATGGCGCCGCCGTGACTGCGGATCAGGTTTGCGACCTTGGCGGTGTCGATGGTCGAGCCCCCGCCCAGGGCAACGAAGCCGTCGACATCCTGGGATGCAGCGAAGGCCGCAGCTTCCCCCAGCGACTCGATGGTCGGCTCGACGAGAATGCTCTCGAAGACGCTGATGCCGACGCCGGCGCGCGCTATAATGCCGGTGACGCGTTCGGTAATCCCGAGCCGGCGCAGCCGAGGATCGGCGACCAGCAATATCCTGCGCAGCCCAAGGCGCTTGAGCTCCCAGTCGAGTTCCTCGACCGCCCCATTGCCGAATTTGAGCTGCGTTGCCTCCAGGGTGAAGATGGTCTCGTTCGCGCCCCGATCGATGGGTGCCATCGTCATGTCCTCCTGCGCCGGCGATCATTCTGCCGAGCCGGGCGAGGGAGCCGCGCGGCCAGTCCGTGATCGGGTCGTATGTCCTGACTTGCGAAGTTGATGGGAGGCTTCCACAATGGTAGAAACATGTCAATATCACATAGTGACATGGTCATATGATGAATTTAGTCTCGCGATGTTTTGAAACGGATTGTCGGTCCGCGTAACATTTCCAATCCCGGCAATGGTCCGCTCGAGAATCCAGGAGGAGGCGTATTTGGCCCTCAAAGAGCGAATGCGCCCGGTCCCGGAAGCTGCGGGGCCTGTCGGCGATGAGGACAGGCGGATCGGCAGGCCCTTGCCTCTGGCCGATCGGGTGGTTGCCGCGCTGCAGGAGGATATCGAGAAGGGGCGCTATGAAGCGGGTGCCCGCCTGCCGACCGAGCCCGAACTGGCCGCCAGCTTCGGCGTCAGCCGCACGGTGATCCGCGAGGCGGTATCCCGGCTGAAGGCCGATGGCATCGTGGTCAGCCGCCAGGGCGCCGGGGTTTTTGTCAGCGCCGCCCCGCTGCAGCGCTCCTTCCGTATCCGGGATGCCGAAGTCGGCAGCGGCATTGCCCTGCGCGAGATATTCGAATTGCGCCTGTGCCTCGAAGTGGAAGGTGCCGGTCTCGCCGCAGTCCGCCGCTCGCAAGACGATCTCGCCACGCTCCGGCACTGGCTGCAGGAAATGGATCGCACCAAGCTTGGCGAGGATCTCGGCGTCGGTGCCGATATCGAGTTTCATCGCGCCGTCGCGGCGGCAAGCGGCAATGGCAAGGTCGCCGATTTCCAGCGCTATCTATCCCTGCTGCTGCATCAGAGCGTGACGGTTGCCCGCAGCAACACCCTGACGCAGAAGGGGCCGGCTCATGTCGACAGCGTCATCGAGGAACATGGCGACATCTGCCGTGCCATCGAGGCGGGTTCGGCTGCGAATGCGCGCAGCGCCATGCGCCGCCATCTTTTGCGGGCGGCGACGCGGCTGGGTGTAATCGGGCAGGAAGAGGCGGCGCTCCTGGCTTAGGGCGCCGTCATTCGTCATAGCCGCCGGCCGGAACGTCCTGGATCGAGCCCGTATAGTCCTCGGACGGCGGCGGTGCCCCGCCGGCACCACGCTGCGCGGCGGCGACCCAGCCGGCGGGAGGGCGCGGGCGGCAGATGCTCTTGCTGCGTACGCCGTGGCGGGCGAGATCGAGATGCAGATGGTTGTCGTGCAGCGGCGCGCCGGGGCCGAGCACGGTGGTGAACTTGGCGCAGGCGCCAAAGGCGATATCGCGCCAGAAGCCGCGCTCCTGGGCCGAACCACGCCAGCCGGTCAGGATGCGCGTCTCGCGGCCGTCGGCCAGCTTGAAGCCCTTGACGTCTACGGCATTGGCGAAAGCGTGTTCGGACATGCGGCCGAAATGGCCATTGTTGCGCCGGCGGCAGGAATAGCTGCCGAACGTCGTCATCTCCACGATCGGGGATCCGAAATTGGCCATCGCCGCCGGCTGCACGTCCTGAACCAGCCAGCGTGTGATGGCGGGGATCATCGAGCAGGACAGCACCAGGCTGCGATCCATCGAAACCGAGAAGGGGCCACCGTCGGCGATACGAACCGGACCGGGGGATGGAGCAGCCCGGTAGGACATCGGAGCCGAGGCGTCGCCGTCACCGATCGCTCCGGTCTGGTCGCCGACCGCTGCAGGCGGCAGCAAGCCATCCGGTGCGCCCGATGGCTGCGGAGCATATTGCGGCTGAGACGCCTCATTCGGCTGAGGCGCCACGGTTGCCGGTGCGCGGGGCCGCAGCGCCGCATAGACGGGCGCGGCAGGTGCTCCGGTGGTATTGAGGGCGGTGACGCGGAAGGGGTGGTCGACACCGCAGACGCCAGGTCCTTCGATCGCCTGGGCGATGCGAATGCCGGCGGTTTCCCGGACCTCGCCGGAAGCAAGGCACTGGGATTCGGCCTGGGCACGCCAGGGTTCTCGCTCTTCGAGATTGAAGAACGACCCGCAACCAGCCAGGCTACCCAGAACCGTACCCAGCACGAGAGAACACGCAACGCGACGCAACATACCCGGAGTTTACCGGCCATTTTCAAAAAGAAGCGTTAACCGCGCGGACGTGATCAATTTCATCCACGAGGGTCGCTTCCACGATGGCCAATCAGGCCAAAAGCGTGTATGCCGCTTTGCCTTTTCCAAAGAGAAAAGTGTCATCCATGCCCACGGACGATGATCGGCCTTTGGCGAATTACATCGCGATCGTCCTCGCCGGCGGCGAAGGGCGGCGCATGGGCTGCAACAAGCTGTTGCTCGATATTTCTGCCCGCCCGATGATCCGCCATGTCGTCGAGACCATCCGCGGCGTCATCGCCGACGTCATTGTGGTGACCGGCCACCAGCAGGAACGCATCGAGGAGGCGCTCGTCCGTACACCGGTCGAATTCGTGGCTTCGCCTCCGTCCGATGGCGCGGCGACCGCAATCCGGCGTGCTTTTGAGCGCGCGCGCCTGCTCGCGGCCCAGAGGCGGTACGACGGTATCATGTTATGTGTCGGCGATCAGCCGCGACTGACGGAGCGTGAAATCGCCGGTTTGATCAAGCAATACAACGCCAGTGACCGGCGCAAGGCACTGGTTCCGGTGCGCGGCGAGCGAAGAGGCTACCCCGTGATGATACCGCCGGATTTTGAAGTGGAGGGCGTTGATCTTTTGAGCGAAAGTCTGATTGCCGATTATCCCGACCAAATCGCGGCTTTTCCTACACGCAATCCTGTCTATGATTCCAGCTTGGACACGCCGGAAGATTTTCGGAGCTTTTTTGCAATCTCGGAACGTCTCTAGCACGTACTTTAATACCTAGAGCGCTCCGTATCGCGTGGAATTCGTCGGACTAGTTGCATGCGTGGGATGGCCGAATGTGGCCGTAGACGTTAGGTTTTGTGTGTTAAACTTTTAAAACAAAACCTAATACCAAAATATTGGCGTTTAAATTTTTGAAATATTTTGTATTTGTCTCTTTATATATTGAGTTAAATCTTAAATCCATGAGAATACCTCGCTAGTCAATTTTGCTTACGGGCCTATACCCGTGAGGTTAATCCACATTCGTACGGCGCATATCTTTGTATACCGCTTATGCAAGTCTTGCCCATTCGCGCGGTTGACGCTAAGGGCAGGTTGATAGAGCTCTTACCAGCCGCGAGGTCCGCAATGTCGTTCACGCTCACCCCCGAAAATACCCTCCCGGTCGACGGTGTCGCCGGGACATTGATCGGGCGTGTCTGGCTGCCGGATGTCGAGGGACCGGCCGTCGTGGTTGCCAAGGAGGATGGCCTGCACGACATTACCTCCAGCTTCCCGACGGTCAGGGATCTCTGCGAAGCGCGAAATCCAGCCCAGGCTGCCAAGGCGGCACCCTCCACCGAAATCGGGGCCCTGGCGGAAATCCTGGCCAACACGCCGCCGGCCAACCGCGACCTGCGCAAGCCCTGGCTGCTGGCGCCGATCGATCTCCAGGCCATCAAGGCGGCCGGTGTCACCTTCGTGGTGTCGATGCTCGAGCGGGTGATCGAGGAGAAGGCGCGGGGAAACTCGGCTGCAGCCGCTTCCCTCAGGGCTGAGATCGTCAAGCTGGTCGGTGACGACCTGGCGCGCCTGCGTCCCGGCTCGGCCGAGGCTGCAAAGCTGAAGGAGGTGCTGATCGCCCAGGGCGCATGGTCGCAATATCTGGAAGTCGGTATCGGACCGGATGCCGAGATTTTCAGCAAGGCCCAGCCCATGGCGGCCGTCGGTACCGGCGCCGATGCCGGCCTTCATCCCAATTCGACCTGGAACAATCCCGAGCCGGAAGTGGTGCTGGTGGTTTCTGCTGCCGGCAAGATCGTCGGCGCGACGCTGGGCAACGACGTCAACCTACGCGATTTCGAGGGCCGGTCGGCCCTGCTCCTCTCCAAGGCCAAGGACAACAACGCATCGGCGGCGGTCGGCCCCTTCGTGCGCCTGTTCGACTCCACCTTCTCGCTCGATCATGTCAGGCGCGCCGACGTGACGCTGGAGGTACGCGGGCCCGAAGGCTACCGGCTCACCGGCATGAGTTCGATCTCCAAGATCAGCCGCGATCCTGGCGATCTCGTCTCGCAGATGATCGGCGTCAACCATCAGTATCCCGATGGCGCGGTCCTCTTCCTGGGCACCATGTTCGCGCCCATCGATGATCGCGACGAGAAGGGCAAGGGCTTCACCCACAAGATCGGTGATATCGTCACCATTGCCGCCCCCGAGCTCGGCTCGCTCACCAATCGCATGGTGCGCAGTTCCGACGCACCGCCCTGGACCTTTGGTGCCAGCCACCTCCTGCGCAACCTGGCCAGGCGCGGCTTGCTGTGATCGCCCACAGGCGGGCTGCCGCGTAACGGCGGATCCGGAAGAAACTCCGAAGGGCGCTCCCATTCAGGGCGCTCTCGCAGGCAATACCGTTCTCTTCGGCGGGTGGCTTCTGGATAGCCGGGTCAAGCCCGGCGCATCCACTTCCTCGAGCGATGCTGCCGCCTTCAGGCCAGTTCTTGCGAACGCAGCTGCTCTGGCGGGTGGCCGGCGGCTACGAAGCCCCGGACCGTCAGCCCGATTTTCCAGTTCTTCTGTTTGCCGGTGATCGAGAAGAGATTGTAGGAGGCCGGCCAGCGGGCACGCTCCGGGGCGGCCGAGGCCGAGGGGGTGCAGACCACCGGTATCGGCCCCTTGGGGCCCTTGATGCGATGCACCAGCCCGGTGTGGATATGCCCGTGCAGGACGAGCTCTGCCCCGGTACGGCGCAGCACGGCGTTCAGCCGGTCGCAATCGATCAGCATCGCGGTCGGTCCGGCATCCTGACGTCGCACGGGATGATGCAGCATGACCACGCGGCAATAGCCTTCATGCTCCAGATGTTCGAGGATGGGGCCGAGCTTGGCGATCTGGCGCGGACCGAGCTTGCCGGTGGCCATGAACGGCGCGGTGGGGATGGCACTGGACAGGCCGACAAGCGCCACTTTTCCGCGGATGCGCACATAGGGAAAGCGCTCGTCCTCGTCGAGGGGATGGGCGCCGGCGTTGTCGCCGCGCATCCAGGGATCGAAGGCCGAGAGCAAATGGAGGGCGCCGCCCTTGGTGTAGGCATCGTGATTGCCGGGCACCAGCGAGACGAAGTCGGGCGCGCCGACGGTTTCGAGAAAAGCGCGCGCCGCCGGATACTCGCCAGGCAGAGCGAGATTGACCACGTCGCCGGTCAAGGCGATATGGTCGGGCGCCTGCGCATGCAAATCCACCAGGAGTTGCTGCAGCACATCCATGCGGTGGACGTCCCGGCGCCCTCGATTCCAGTTGATCCAGCCCAGAACCCGCTTTCCCGCCAGTTCCTTGGCCCTGGCTCGCGGCAAAGGCCCGATATGGGGGTCTGAAAGATGCGCGAGCTTGAACATGAGGAGGCAATCGGGGAGGCAGGGTAATCACGAAGCGACAGGCAGTGACGCTAGCGTGGCCATATGGCCTGCCTCTGTCAACGCAAAACGCCTGCGCGTTCTCGCGAACGGCAGGCGTCGTTTTGGCCGGGGACCATCAACCGCCGCTACGCAGCGGGACGATCGTTAAGCTTTGCTGAAGGTCAACAATGCGACAGTGTCGCGGGTAGCCTGGGTCTTGGCACGGATACGAACGGCGCTGGCAAGCAGCCGGAAATAGGTAAACATCGAACTATACCGGGGCGAAAGCCCCTGGGTCTCCTCTATTAGGGTGGCGCTTCTATACCGCAGGAACAGGTATTTTACCAGCCGGTAAAGGCTGCTTGGCACGCTGGACAGCCATGCATGGGCGGGATGGCAGGGTGTGGGAAGTTTTTTTGCGATATGATCCCAGACAGGGCCGGGCCACTTCCTTCCACTCACTGAGCGTCGATGAATGAATTCTTCTTCAATTACATTGCGACAGAAGATCGGACGTCTGGTGACTCCGCTTTTCATGATCTATTCCCGCATGCAGCGCGGTATGACTTTGGGCGTGCGCGCCGCCGTGCTCGACGGGCAGGGCAGGGTCTTTCTGGTGCGGCATACCTATGTGCCGGGCTGGTATCTTCCGGGAGGAGGCGTCGAGACCGGGGAAACCGCACTGGAGGCCCTGGCCCGTGAGCTGGATGAGGAGGGGCATATCCATCTCGATGCATCGCCCGAGCTGCAGGGGCTCTACTGGAATCGGGAGATCAGCCGCCGCGACCACATTGCCTTCTTCTTGGTGCGGCACTACACCCAGGCACAACCCCGCCTGCCGGATCACGAGATCGCCGAGGCCGGCTTCTTTCCCCTCGATGCCCTGCCGGAGGAAACCACTAAGGCGACCCGCCGTCGGCTCGATGAAGTGGCGGGACGGCGACAGCCGGATGGCCTGTGGTGATGCGGCGGTCCGTGCCGACGGCATTTGCGACGCGCGGGTTCCCGAAATGGCACGATCCGCGCAGCAAAATATCGTCCCATCGATAAATCCGGTTGTAAGGCGGCCTCTTTTGCTGTACGCGCCGGCCATGATGACGAAGAGCCTTCAGCTGCGACGACGAACCGTGGTTTCGCCCCACTCCCTTTCGCGCGCCTGAACGGTCAAGCCGGCGGGCGCTCCCTGCCTGCCGGAACCATCGCAATGCCTGAAATCGCCATCGACCTCACCCCCGAGACGCCCGACGACGGTGCCGTCATCGACAAGCTGCACGAACGGGCCTTTGGGCCCGGCCGCTTTGCCCGCACGGCCTTCCGCCTGCGCGAAGGCGTGCCGCCGCATCCCAAACTGTCCTATGTGGCGCGCATCGGTTCGATGATCGTGGGCTCGATCCGGCTGACACCGATCCATGTCGGCGAGGCCCCGGCCTTGCTGCTCGGGCCCTTGACGGTGGAGCCCGCCTTCCGCTCGCGCGGCATCGGCCTGACGCTGATGCAGGCCAGCCTGACCGAGGCCGCCGAGATTGGCCATCGGCTCGTCATCCTGGTGGGCGACGAGCCCTATTACAGCCGGGTCGGCTTCAAGCGCATCGCGCCAGGACGGGTCATGCTGCCCGGGCCGGTCGATCCCCTGCGCCTCCTGGTGAAAGAACTGGTGGAGGGGGCCTTCGAAGGGGTTGCGGGCGCTGCGCGCGGCGGCTGAACCGGCCGGGCATTCCAGATATCGGGCTGGTCAGGTGGTCATGCGCACTGCTTCGTCCAGGATGGCCTGACGCTGCGCGCCATCCTCCGCGAAGCCGCCGTCGATCCAGGCCTGCTCGGCGCGCGCGAGGATGCGGCCGATGCGCGGGCCAGGCTTGATGCCGAATTGCGCGAGATCCCTCCCGCTGAAGGGGGGCTCGGGAATGCTCCAATGCTCCGGTAAAGCCAGGGCCTCGGCAAAATCGGCGTCGGGGTGGTGCGCGGCCGCGACGAGCATGCCGTCGCGATAAAGCTCCGGGCCCAGGCGATAAAGCCATTCCCGGGCCTTGGGAAGGGTGGGGGCGTGTCTGACGCGCTCCAGCAACAGGGCAATCGTGGCCAGGCGTTTGGCCTCGGCGTTCGATAGCCGCAGCCGTGCCGCCAGCCGCTCGGCATCTTGCCGCGTGAACAGGCTGAGGGCCGCCAGCCGCCGGATGGCGTCGGGTTTCGTCTGGCCCCGGGCTTCGAGGTCCGCGAGGCGACGAAACGCCTCGATGCGTGATATACCCCCCAGCAGGATGCCGAGAAAACCGGCAGCGTCGATCTCGGCGAGGACCTCGCTGGCGTGCGGCGCCGTGAGCAGTTTGAGGAGCTCGGCCCTGATGCGTTCGGCCGAGAGCCGGCGCAGGCCCTCGCGTCCGCGTATCGCCGCTGTGAAGCTCGCTTTATCGAGCGGTCCCTGCCCGAAACGGGCATGAAAGCGAAAAAGACGCAGAATGCGCAGATAATCCTCGGCGATACGCTGATCGGCCTCGCCGAGGAAGCGCACCCGCCGCTCGGCGATGTCGGCAAGGCCGCTGGCATAGTCGTGCAGCCGGCCGTCGGGGGTGAGCGAGAGGGCATTGATGGTGAAGTCGCGCCGGAAGGCGTCGGCCCGGAAGTCGCGGCCGAAATGCACCACGGCGCGGCGGCCGTCGGTCTCGATGTCCTCGCGCAGCGTCGTCACTTCGAGCGGGTGGCCATCGATGACCACGGTCACGGTGCCGTGCTCGATGCCGGTGGGCACGACCTTCCAGCCGCGCGCCCGAGCCCGGGCCTGGGTCTCGACGGGCAGGGCCGTGGTGGCGATGTCCCAGTCGGCGACGGCCTCGCCGAGCAAGGCATTGCGCACGGCGCCTCCCACCACCCGCGCTTCTTCCCCGTCTTGGTTCAGGGCCGCGAGCAGCGTCGACAAGGGGGGCTTGTCGAGCCAGGGGAAACGCTCATCCATCCGGTCATGCATCCAATGGCATCTTCAAGAAAAGTCGTCGGGCTTCTCAGCTGAGAAAATGCGTCAAAACAATAAGTTAGAGAGAAAATCCGATTCGGAGAATGCGCACTTTTCCCTATCGTGTCTGAGGCTCGACCAGCTTGCCGTCCTCCATATGCGCGGGGACATAGGCACTGCCGGCAGGGGCTCCGCCATAATGGGCAAAGAGCGCCAGGCCAACCGCCATGCTCACCACACCCAGCGCGATCAGTCGCAGCAGCGGGACCCCTGTCCGCTCGGGGGTGCCAGGCTGGCCGCCGCGCAGCAGCACCCAGATCCCATGGACCAGGAAAGGCAGGATGAACAGCACTGCCTCGAACAGGAAAGGCCGGAACATCAGCTTGCGACCTTCATCGTCTCAGCCATAGATCCGCTCATAGAGGGTATGGATGATCCCCGCCGTCACGCCCCAGATATAGTGGCCCTGCCAGGGAATTGCATAATATTGGCGCATGGCTCCGCGCCATTCCCGGCTTTCGGCAATGTGGTTGGCCGGATCCATCAGGAAGGCGAGCGGGCATTCGAACACGCTGTCGACCTCGGCGGGATTGAGATGCAGCACCATGCCCGGATCGGCCAGGGCCACCACCGGCGCGATACGGTAGCCCGAGCCCGTAAGATAGAGATCGAGATAGCCGATCGGGCTGATCAGGCTGGCCGACAGCCCGACCTCCTCCTCGGCCTCGCGCATCGCAGCTGCCAGGGCGCTGCCGTCGTCGGGATCGATGCGACCGCCGGGAAAAGCGATCTGGCCCGAATGGTTGCGCAGTGCGCTCGAACGATGGGTGAGCAGCACCGTGGGTCCGTCGGGCCGGTCGATGAGGGCGATCAGCACGGCCGCTGGCTTGGAGGGCGCCGCAGGCAATTCGGCAAGCAGGCCGGGGGAGAAGCGGTGATCGCCATGATCAGGCACGCTGTCGAGATGGAGCCCTGCCGGCGCCTCGACGGCAAGCCGGTGTCGGGCTCGTTCGAGGAAGGCCTCGAGCTCGGGATGGTGGGTCTCAGGGGGCAGGGCGGTCAGCATGTCAGGGATTGGTGTTTCGAGGCTCGGCACCGATTTCATCGGCAGGGGCCATGGCAAAGAAGCTGCCGCCAGAGGCGACGCCGAACATGGCGACCCCGTCGACTTCCCGGATCTCGCCGAGGTCGGCAAGATCGTAATAGAGAGCGCGATTGACCCGAGCCCAAAGGCCGGCGCGCACATGCACATAGGGCTTCAGCCCCTCGGAAGCCCCGATCTCGAACCGCATGGGATGGTCCGGGCCGGCCTCGGTCCAGTCGTCGACATTGGTGCGGAAGGACAGGATCTGCCCGCCTGCGCCTGTTTCCACGCGCATTTCCACGGCGACGAAGGGCACGTCATCCACTGCGATGCCGACGCGCTCCACCGGCGTCACCAGCACATAGCGATCCTCGTCACGGCGCAGGATCGAGGCAAACAGCTTGACGAGTTCGATCCGCCCGATCGGGCTCTTCATGTAATGCCAGCTGCCATCGGCCGCGATGCGCATGTCGATATCGCCGCAGAACGGGGGATTCCACAGATGCACCGGACGGGCGCCGGCATGTTTGCCGGTTTCCTTGACGGCCTTGGTCAATCCGGCCAGATCGGTCTGGGCCATAGTCGAAAACACTCGGTGATAAAACGGACGTGAAAACGACAGACAAGCTCTCGCTCCTGCCTTAGTTGCTCTCTAGTATCCTGCGATACAAGGGAATCGCGCAAGCTTTCCCATTATCCAGCGCCTGTCCGGCGCGTTTCCTGCGAGGCATGATGACGGCCGATACCGCCACCAATCTCGATGAAGCCATCATCCGCTCGGCTGAAAACACGGCAGACCTGATCAAGCGGGCCCGCGAAGCGGTGCATGGCGTGATCTTCGGCCAGGAGGCCGTGGTCGATGGCGCCCTGATCACCTTGCTGTCCGGCGGGCACGGCCTGCTCGTCGGCGTCCCCGGCCTTGCCAAGACCAAGCTGGTCGAAACGCTCGGCGTGGTGCTGGGGCTCGATGCCAAGCGCGTGCAGTTCACGCCGGACCTGATGCCCTCGGACATCCTCGGCACCGAAGTGCTCGACGCCAGCGAGACCGGCAAGCGCAGCTTCCGTTTCGTGCGTGGCCCGGTTTTTGCCCAATTGCTGATGGCCGACGAGATCAACCGCGCTTCGCCGCGCACCCAGTCGGCCCTGCTGCAGGCGATGCAGGAATACCACATCACCGTGGCGGGCGAGCGCCACGACCTGCCCAAGCCCTTCCATGTCCTGGCGACGCAGAACCCCCTCGAGCAGGAGGGCACCTACCCCTTGCCGGAAGCCCAGCTCGACCGTTTCCTGATGCAGATCGACGTGCCCTATCCCGATCGCGAGGACGAGAAGCGCATTTTGCTCTTCACCACGGGCACCGAGGAGGCTCCCGCGCGGCCCGCCATGAGCGTGGAGGATCTCCTGGGCGCACAACGCCTGGTCCGGCGGTTGCCGGTCGGCGAATCGGTGGTCGAGGCGATCCTCACGCTGGTGCGCTCGGCCCGCCCCGGCGAGACGCCAGACCTTGCCGGCAAGATCGCCTGGGGCCCGGGCCCGCGCGCCAGCCAGGCCCTGATGCTCGCTGTGCGGGCACGTGCCCTGGTGCAGGGCCGGTTCTCTCCTTCGATCGACGATGTCATCGCTCTCGCCGAACCCGTGCTCAAGCACCGCATGGCCCTCAGCTTTGCCGCCCGGGCCGATGGCGAGAGCATCGAGGGCGTGATCGGACGCCTTGCGCGCAAATTGGGCTGAGCCGAATGGCGGTTTCCACGCGGCTGATCGACGAGCATAAGGCGGTCAGGTCATCAGGCCTGCAGCAGGCGGCGCTCGATCTGGCCGAAGCCATGCCCAGGCTTGCCCTGGAGGCGCGCCGCGTGGCGGCAACGGCATTGCATGGCCTGCATGGCCGCCGCCGGGCCGGACAGGGCGAGAATTTCTGGCAGTTCCGCCATTTTGCCCCCGGAGAGGCGGCTGCCAATGTCGACTGGCGCCGGTCGGCGCGTGGCGACGAACTTTATGTGCGCGAGCACGAATGGGACGCGGCCCAGACCCTGTGGCTGTGGGTCGATCGTTCGATCTCGATGAATCTGGCGTCGAACCTGGCGCAGACCTCCAAGCTCGAACGGGCGCTGGTGCTGTGCCTGGCTTTTGCCGACCTCCTGGTGCAGGGCGGTGAACGCGTCGGCCTGATCGGCCTGGCCAGGCCGACCTCGCAGAGGGCGATCATCGAAAAATTCGCTCTCGCCTTGATGGCGGCGGCTCCGCCCGCCACGGCGGAGCGCAGCGGACTGCCCGAGCGGATTGCGCTCGGGCCTCGCAGCGAAGCCATTCTGATCGGTGATTTTCTCGACGAGCCGGAAGTAACGGGGGGCACCATTGCGGCCCTGGCGGCTCGCGGCGCGCGCGGTCATCTCCTGGTCGTCGCCGATCCGATCGAAGAGACCTTTCCGTTTGCCGGCCGTACCGAACTGATCGATCCTGAAACGGGAGCGAAGTTCCAGGCTCCGCGGGCCCAGGACATCCGCCAGGCCTATGAGGCTCGGCTTGCCGCCCATCGTGACGCCTTGCGGGCGATCACGCACCGTTATGGCTGGAGTATGACGCTGCATCGCACCGACAAGCCGGCCTCCCAGGCCGTGCTGGCCCTGCATCCGCTGCTGCAGCAGGGGGAGGGCGCCTGATGGCGGCGATCGAAAGGCCTGGCCTACGGAGGTTGGGGATAAGTGCTCTGTCATCCCCGGCGAGGCCGGAGGCCGAGGGAAGGGGATCCAGGGCTGCAACCGATGCCTTTGGTCCCTGGATCCCCTTCCCTTCGCCCTCTCTCGCTTCGCTCGCGAGTGGCGCAGCCGGGGATGACGGAACACCTGTTGCCGAACGCAAGCCTGGCGGACGGAGGCTTGGTCGATGCTAGGTTCGCTGGCTCTCGCCTCGCCCTGGATGCTGGCGGCACTGGCCCTGCTGCCGGCCATCTGGCTGCTGCTGCGCCTGGTGCCGCCACGGCCGCAACGCGTCGACTTTCCACCCTTGCGCCTGCTCTACGGCCTGTTGCCGCGCGGGCGGGTGGCAGCGCGCTCGCCCTGGTGGCTGACGGCCTTGCGCCTCATCCTGGCTGCCTTGGTGATCGCCATGCTGGCCGTGCCGACGCTGCGACCTTTCAGTCAGGCCGGACCGACGCGTACGGCGCCGCTGTTGTTCCTCGTCGACAATGGCTGGGGTTCCGCCGCGACCTGGGCGAAGCGCCAGGAAGTGATCCAGGCCGCACTCGCCGCGGCCGAGCAGGATCGCCGCCCGGTGGCAATGGCGGCCCTGGCCGAGCCGCTCACCGATCTTTCGCTCAGTCCTGCTGCGAGCCTCGGTCCGCGCCTCACAGCGCTTGCTCCGCAGCCCTGGAAGGCCAATCGTGGCGCCTATGCGCCCGCCATCGCCTCCTTCCTGCGTGCGGCGCCGGAGGCCGAGATCCTCTGGTTCTCGGATGGCCTGGCAGGGGATGGCGACAATGGCTTTCTCGCCGCTTTGTCGGAAGCCGGCAAGCAGGGGCGAGTGACGGTCTATCGTGACGATGGCCGCAGTTCGCTGGCCCTTGCGGGCGCGGCCAATGCGCCGAGCGGCATCTCGGTGCGCGTTTTGCGCACGGGCAAGCTCGATCGCGTCTTGTCAGGCACGGTGAGGGCGCTCGACCTCAAGAACCTGCCGGTTGGCCAAGCCGATTTCAGTTTCCCGGCAGGCGCCGGCGAGACCACGGCGCAGCTCGACCTGCCCCTCGACATTCGCAATGATGTGGCGCGGCTGGAAATCGTCGGCGACGCGTCGGCCGGAGCGGTGCAGTTGCTCGACCGCACCTGGCGCCGCCGCATGGTTGGCATCGTCTCGGGGCAGGACAAGGATGTCAGCCAGCCCCTGCTGTCGGCGAACTATTACCTCACGCGAGCGCTCGAACCCTATGCCGATGTAAGGACTGCCGAGGGAACCTCGCCGGCCGAGGCGATCGGCCGCTTTCTCGACGACAAACTGCCGGTCTTGATGCTGGCCGATGTCGGCAATCTCGGCGATGCCGAAGCCAAGCTCTCGACCTGGATCGAGAATGGCGGCGTTCTGGTGCGCTTTGCCGGCTCGCGTCTCGCTGCCGCCGAGAATACGCTGCTGCCGGTGAAGCTGCGCCAGGGCGGGCGCACACTGGGCGGGACGCTCTCCTGGGAGAAGCCGCAAAAGCTCGGAAGCTTCGATGCCAATAGCCCCTTCGCAGGCCTCGCCTTGCCGGATGACGTCAGCGTCAAGCGCCAATTGCTGGCCGAGCCCGATATCGATCTGCCCGGCCGGACCTGGGCTGCCCTGGCCGACGGCACGCCGCTGGTCACGGCCGAGAAACGGGGCAATGGCGTCATCGTGCTCTTTCACGTGACGGCCGACACCACCTGGTCCAACCTCGTCCTGTCGGGAACCTTCGTGGAGATGCTGCGCAAGGTGGTGGGGCTGGCCAAATCCGCGCCGGTTGCGGGGGCTGCCGCAGCGCAGGTGAGCGCAGCAGCGCCGGTCTATGCGGCGCCGAGCCGGACGCTCGATGGGCAGGGTGCTTTCCAGGTGCCGCCGGCCACCGCCCAGCCCGTGCGGGCGGATCAGCCCGGCATCGGCCGTCCCGATCACCCGCCCGGCTTCTACGGGCCGCCCGATGGCCTGGTGGCCGTCAATGCGCTGGCTGCCAATGCCGTGTTGAAGCCCCTGGACTATACCACCGTGAATGCGTCCCTGGCCGACTATACGGTTGCCAAGCCGATCGCCCTCGGGCCCGTTCTGCTGCTGGTCGCGCTGGCCCTGCTGCTGGCCGATGCCCTGATCGTCTTCTCCATGGCGGGCGGCTGGACGCGTCTTGCCCGTCCCGGTGTGGGGTCGGCGGCCCTCGTAGTGCTGGCGCTGTCCCTCACCCTGTTGGCATCGCCGGATGCCCAGGCGCAGAGCCGCCC
Organism: Labrys sp. 22185; assembly: GCF_052045555.1. Classification (NCBI taxonomy): domain Bacteria; kingdom Pseudomonadati; phylum Pseudomonadota; class Alphaproteobacteria; order Hyphomicrobiales; family Xanthobacteraceae; genus Labrys; species Labrys sp. 22185. The sequence goes on from NZ_JBQEPH010000001.1 coordinate 291,579, forward strand.
CTTCGACGCTGCGCTGAAGACCCGCCTTGCCTATGTCGTCACCGGCGACAAGGAGACGGACGATACCAGCCTCGCCGGTCTCAAGGGCCTGACCGCCTATATCGCCGAACGCACGGCGCTGGAGCCGGGGCCGCCCGATGGCATCGATCCGGCCAAGGACGAACTGGCCTTCTATCCGCTGATCTACTGGCCGATCGTGCCGGGCAAGGAACCGCCGCCGCCGGCAGTGATGGCGCGCATCGACGCGTTCATGAAATCGGGTGGCACCATCATTTTCGATACGCGCGATGCGGTGCAGCAGGATGCGGGGGGAGCGGCCACGCCGGCCGGCGAAACGCTCAAGCGCCTGCTCTCGGGGCTCGACATTCCCGAGCTCGAGCCCATACCGGCCAAGCACGTGCTGACCAAGACCTTCTACCTGCTCGACAAATTCGTCGGGCGTTACGACAATGGCGAAACCTGGGTGCAGGCCACCGCCCCGACATCCGAGGACAGCGACAAGCCCGTGCTGGGGGGAGACGGTGTTTCGCCCTTGATCATCACCTCCAACGATCTGGCCGCAGCCTGGGCCGTCGATGCCCAGATGAATCCGCTCTTTCCCGTTTCCACCGGGCTGGAGCGCCAGCGTGAGCTGGCCTATCGCGCCGGCGTCAACATGGTGATGTATGCGCTGACCGGCAACTACAAGGCGGATCAGGTGCATGTACAGGATCTCCTGGAGAGGCTCGGCCGCTGATGAGCGATTTCTCCCTGCAATTCCTGCCCTTGCTGTCCTGGCCTGTCGTCATCGGCCTGGCCGTGCTGGCGGCTGCGGTCGCGGCGCTGTGCCTGCTGGCGCGGCTGCGTGGGGCCTGGCTGCGCGCGCTGGTGCTGGGCCTGTTCGTCCTCGCTCTCACCGGGCCCATCCTGACGCGAGAGCAGCGCGCGGTGCTGCCCAATGTCGTGGCCCTGGTGGTCGACCGTTCCGCCTCCCAGTCGCTGGACGAAAGGACGCGGCAGACGGACGCGGCCCGCGACGAGCTGAGCCGGCAGATCAAGGCGCTGGGCAATACCGAGCTGCGGGTGGTCGAAGCGGGAGGTGGGGTCAAGTCCGGTGCTGACGGCACCCAGCTCTTCACTCCCTTGGCGACTGCCCTGTCCGACGTGCCGCCGGACCGCGTCGGCGGCGCCATCCTGCTGACGGACGGCGTGGTCCACGACGTGCCGGCTCGAGCGGCGGCCCTCGGTTTCAAGGCGCCGCTCCATGCCCTGATCACCGGCCGGGAGGATGAACGCGACCGCCAGATCAACCTGGTCGAGGCGCCGCGCTTCGGACTGGTGAAGCAGGCCACCACCATTCGCTTCCGCGTCGTCGATCGCGGTCCGAACATGCCGTCGACGGCCGCGGTGATCCTGCGCCGCGATGGCGAAGAGATTGCGCGCACCACCGTGCCGGTCGGCGAATTGTCGTCGCTGCAGGTGCCGATCGAGCATGCCGGCGTGAATGTGGTCGAGCTCGAAGCCGAAACCGTGCCGGGCGAACTCTCGCCGGTGAACAACCGGGCCGTGCTGCAGATCGAGGGCATCCGCGAGAAGATGCGCGTCCTGCTGGTCTCGGGCGAACCCAATGCCGGCGAGCGCACCTGGCGCAACCTGCTCAAGGCCGACGCCAATGTCGAGCTCGTGCATTTCACCATTCTCAGGCCGCCGCAGAAGGGGGACGGCACCCCGATCAACGAGCTCTCCCTGATCCAGTTCCCGACGCACCGCCTGTTCGACGAGGAGATCAACCGCTTCGACCTGATCATCTTCGACCGCTACGCGCAGGAAGGCCTGCTGCCGGCCGCCTATTTCGACAATATGACGGAGTTCGTGCGCAATGGCGGGGCGATCCTGCTGGCATCGGGCGCCGATTACGCCTCCGAGAACAGTCTGTGGGGTACCGGCCTGGCCGAGATCCTGCCGGCCTCGCCATCTGGCAACGTGCTCTATCAGCCTTACCGGCCGGAGATCAGCGCGCTCGGCAAACGCCATCCGGTGACGCGGGACCTGCCGGGCGGCAATGCCAATCCACCGGCCTGGGGCCAATGGTTCACCACGGTAGAGACCAAGCTGCGCGAGGGCAGCGCCGTGATGACCGGCGCCCGGGGCGATCCGCTGCTCGTGCTCGCCCACCAGGGCAAGGGCCGGGTGGCCCTGCTGCTATCCGACCATGCCTGGCTGTGGGCACGTGGCTATGAGGGCGGCGGGCCCCATGTCGATCTGCTGCGGCGCCTGTCGCACTGGCTTTTGAAGGAGCCCGATCTCGACGAGGAGGCTCTGCGTGCACGGGCTGTCGGCCGCGACATCACGGTCGAGCGCCAGACCATGGCGGAGACGGCGGCACCGGTCGAACTGATCGGCCCGAATGGCGAGAAGGTTAGGCTTGCCCTCAAACCGGAGAAACCGGGCCTGTGGAGCGCAGTCTATTCCACCGACGTGATGGGGTTGTGGCGGGCCCAGGACGGCGCCTTGCAGGCGATCACCAATGTCGGTCCCGCCAATCCACGCGAATTCCAGGACCTGCTCTCCACGCCCGACGGGCTGAAGGGCATAGCCGGCGAGACCGGCGGCAGCGTGGAGCGCCTCGCCACCGCGTCCGGCCTGTCGATACCGGCGGTTCGCGCGGTCGGCGCCGGCTCCGCCTATGGCGGCAGCGGCTGGATCGGCCTCAAGCGCAGCGAGGCGTCGGTGGTACAGGGCATCGACACTATCCCGCTCTTCGCGGGCCTGCTCGGCCTTGCCTTGCTGCTGGGCGGCGTCACCCTGCTCTGGGCCCGGGAAGGCCGGTAGCCCAACACACGCTTTTGCATGGCAGAGCGCGGGATATGCGGAGTGTCGGCCTCCCGGCTGATACGCCGGATGCCTCTCGGATGAAAATTGCAGCTATATCCTCCCTGCGCTCTCACGGATGGCGGCTGACAGGCAGGATGGCGTCGATGCCTCCCTTCCGCCATGCCTGGCCTGACGATTCGACTCTTGAGCCGGGAGGCCCTAAATTGGAGATGCAGGTTTCCAACCGAGCCTGCCTCAACGGAATGGGCCAAGGATACGAGAATGCGTAGCGACGAGATCCGGCCAGGAACGTTGGCCAAGCGCCATGCAGACCGACGATCCCAAACGACGCTGGGCTTCCGGCGCGAGAGTTTTACTTTGCCGCGTGAGGAAGCACGTGCCAAGGCGCGCGATCTGTTTACCCGCTACCCCAAGGCGGCCTATATGACCGAGATCGAATACTGGGAAGAACTGCCGGACGGGCAGATCTTCGTCACCATGCGCCATTTGCCGACGGCCGACTGAGAAGGGCGGTTTTCGCGGCCAGGGCCAGTTGACCTCCGCCGAAGTCGCTGGCAGGGTGGTCCCATGTTCAGGTTCAATCGATCGAACTCGCGGCTGATCTCGTCCGACCCCTCGGGGCCGGGTTGCAGTCGCATGCGCTGAACTCTCTCCGCCATCGCGTTTCAACCAGGGCCCCGCCATCCGGCAGGGCCTTTTCGTTTGCTCCTGCCGCTGTGCGTCGCCAGCATCAGGAGGCAACATTGCTGGACATCGCTTTCATTCGTAACAACACCGCCGCGGTCGCCGAGGCGGCCCGGGCCAAGAGCATGACCGTCGATCTCGATCGGATCCTGGCCCTCGATACTGCCTTGCGTCGGGGCAAGACACGGATCGAAACCTTGAGGGCGGAACGAAATCGCATTACGGCACAGTTCGCCGAGGCCTCTGCGCCGCTGCGCGCGGCCGGCGCCGAACGTTCCAGGGCGATCGCAAGCGCGCTTACCGCCCTCCAGGGGAATGCCGGAGAAACGGAACAGACCTTGCGCGACCTCTTGCTGACGGTTCCCAACCTGCCCTGGCCAGGGGCGCCAGTTGGGCCGGATGAAAAGAGCAATCAGGTGGTGCGCGCCGTCGGCGATCGGCCCGACTTCGCCTTTCCGCCGCTCGATCACCTCGCCATTGCCGACAGGCATGGCTGGATCGACCAATCCCGGATTGCCAAGGTTGCCGGGGCCCGCAGCTATGTGCTGAAGGGGCGCCTGGCCTTGCTGGAACAGGCGCTCTTGTTCGACACGTCCCGTCGGCTCGCCCGCAAGGGGTTCCAGCCCATCGCCGTTCCCGCCCTGGTTCGTGGGAATGCCTTCGTCAATACCGGCCATTTTCCCTTCGCCAGGGAGGACACCTTCGAACTCCCGCGGGACGGTGCATATCTTGCCGGCACCGCCGAGATCGCGCTGACCGGCCTGCATGGCGGCGAGCTCATCGATGAGCGCGACCTGCCGCTGCTCTATGCCGGCTTCTCTCCCTGCTTCCGCCGCGAGGCCGGCAGCGGGGGACGCGACGTGCGTGGCCTGCTCAGGGTTCACCAGTTCTACAAGGTGGAGCAATATGTGATCTGTCGCGATGATCCCGAAGAATCCGCCCATTGGCATGGCCGGCTGCTCGCCAATGCCGAGACCGCCCTGCAGGCCCTGGAGCTGCCCTATCAGGTCATCGAATGCTCCACCGGAGACATGGGGCCGGGCAAGGTGAGAATGAACGACATCGAGACCTGGGTGCCGAGCCTCGGATGCTATCGGGAAACCCATAGCTGTTCCACCTTGCATGATTGGCAAGCCCGGCGAGCCAATATCCGCTGGCGCGATCGGCGGGGGCAGGTCCGGTTCTGCCACACGCTGAACAACACCGCGATCGCGACGCCGCGCATCCTGGTGCCCTTGATCGAGAATCACCAGACGCCGCAGGGGCAGGTCCGAGTGCCCACCTTCCTGCGCAACTATCTCGATGGGGAGGAATTGCTGTGACGAGAGCCAGCCCGACCGGACGGACCGGATTACAGCCGGTCCAGCAAGTCGGGCAACTCCGCCAGGAAGGCGTCGCGCGCCTGCAGCCCGGCCCTGAGATTGCCCTTGGAGCCCATCTGCACCTGGCGCACGAAGGCCACGTTGCGGCCGTCCCTGTTGGCCCAGCCGACGAACCAGCCATAGGCATGATCGAAATCGAGCCTGCCGTCGGAGCGCCGGGGCGCGCCGGAGCCGGTCTTGCCGTGAATTTCCCAGCCATTGGGCAGGGGAGCAAGCACCAGGATGCGGGCTGTCATGTCGTAGGCCCGGTTCGAGACCGGCAATTGGTGACGCACCATCCGCTCCAGGAAGTCGAGCTGCTGGAGCGGTGTGATCTTGAGGGATGAGCTCAGCCAGGCCTGGGTGAGGCCGTTCTGCTTGCCTGGATCCCCGGAGACGTCCTGATTGCCGTAGTCGAATTCGGCGACGTAGCGCTTGAAGCGCTGCTTGCCGAGACTGCGCGTGATCTGTTGCGAGTACCAGACCACCGAATTCTTCATCCAGCTGGCGGGGTCTGTGCTGGTGCGCCATTCCGGCACCCAGTCGGCATAGCCTTCGCGAAAGGGCAGGGCGGGCACATGCTCGTTCTTCAGCAGGCCCGAATCATAGCCCATCAGGCTGATGGCGATCTTGAAGGTCGAGGCCGGCGTGATCGGTTTGTCGCAGCTCCCTTCCTGCTTGAGCAGCTTGCCGGTCGCCACGTCGGCCAGCAGCGTGCAGGCGCTCGCGACGGCGGCCTCCGATGGCTGGGCCAGGGCGCTGCCTCCACCGGCCGGCATCGTCGAGAAGACGGCGGCGGCAAGGGCCACCAGGGCGGTCGTCGGACGGTGCATGCAGCAGGGTCTCCGGAGTCGACGCGCATCTGTCAGAGACATTGTGGCCCGATCTTGTCGATGGCAGCAACAGGCCGCGCTGCCCCTGGGGACAAAGTGCGATTTGAGTGATTCCGTCAAATCGCAAAACGCTTCGACCCGAAAGCGGGCCGCGGACCTATCCGCCTGCAGCCTGACGGCGGGCGGAAGGCAGGAAACGGCGGGTCAGGGCCATTTCACCGTGGGCGGCATCGACGACAGGATCGAGGACACATTGCCGCCGGTCTTGAGGCCGAACAGCGTGCCACGGTCATAGAGCAGGTTGAACTCGACGTAACGTCCGCGGCGCACCAGCTGCTCGTCGCGCTCGGCCTCCGTCCAGGGTTTTTCGAAATTGCGCGTCACGAGCTCGGGATAGATGGCGGCGAAGGCCGTGCCGACCGTCCGGGTGAAGGCGAAATCGGCTTGCCAGTCGCCGCTGGTGAGCCCGTCATAGAAAATGCCGCCGATGCCGCGCGACTCGTTGCGATGCTTGAGGAAGAAATAGTCGTCGCACCATTTCTTGTAGCGGGCATAGTCGGCCACGGCGTGAGCCTCGCAGGCCCGGCGCATGGCGGCGTGAAAATCGAGGCTGTCCGGGTCTTCCTGCGTGCGGCGTCCGTCGAGCATCGGCGTCAGGTCCGCGCCGCCGCCGAACCAGGCCTTGGTTGTCACCACGAATCGGGTGTTCATGTGCACGGTGGGCACATGAGGGTTCCAGGGATGGGCGATCAGGGAGATGCCGGAGGCCCAGAAGCGTGGATCTTCGGCGGCGCCGGGAATGTCGGTGCGAAATTCGGGTGAAAATTCCCCGTGGACGGTCGAACAATGTACGCCCACCTTTTCGAAAACCCTGCCATGCATCATCGCCATCACGCCGCCACCGCCCGGGTGGCCGGTGTGGTCGGTGCGCTGCCAGGGCGTGCGCCTGAAGCGTCCTGCGGCCGTACCGGCCGGGGCTCGGGCCTGGGGCAGCGCGTCCTCGAGGGTCTCGAAGGCGGCGCAGATCTGATCGCGCAGAGCCTCGAACCAGGCACGGGCCTCGGCCTGGCGGGGGGCGATCTCGGAGGAAAGAGGGGCGGAACCGGGCTTTGTCATGCTGCCTCTATAGTCCGTTTCCGCTAGCAGGCAATTGCGCAGGATCAATGACGGCCGAAAGGCGGACGTGCTCGATCAGGACGATTCCGCCGAGGAAGGGAAGCCGTCGGTCTGGCGCAGGGCCTCGCCCAGCACCATGGCGGCGGCGACGGCCACGTTGAGCGAGCGTAGTCCCGGGCGCATCGGTACGAACACCCGCGCGTCGGCCGCGGCATGGACCGCATCGGGCACGCCGGCTGATTCCCTGCCGACCATGAGGATGTCGTCCGGCCGGAATACATGGCCGGTATGGGGCACCGCGCCCTTGGTGGTCAGCAGCACCAGCCTTTGTCCGCTCGCGGCCCGCCAGGCCTCGAAGGCCGGGAAGGAAACATGGCGGTCGATGGCGAGGCGGTCGAGATAGTCCATCCCGGCGCGGCGGAATGCCCGGTCCGACACGGGAAAGGCCGCGGGCTCGACGATGGCCGCCTTTACGCCGAGGCAGGCGCACAGGCGCAGCATCGTGCCGGCGTTCTGAGGGATGTCGGGTTGAAACAGGGCGAGAGTGAGCGGCATTGGGGCATCGGCAGGGCGAGGGCGGAGACGTTCTTCATAGGGGACGCTTCCGGCATCGGGGATAGAGAATTTGCATTTATGGCGTTGATGTCATGCGACATAGCGCCATTTGCGGGCTGCACGATCTAGACAACTTCGCAACAGAGTGGCATGAGCCCCTTGATAAGGTTTGCCCCAGTTTCGCCGCGATCCGGTTTGGCGCGGCTGGGGTGGCCGAGATTTGGCAGAGTATGGACGGTACGGGGCTGATAGGTCCGGTTCCTCCATCATCCCGGCGACGGCCGGGATGCGACGTATGAGAAGGATCGATCCGTGGCAGTCACGAACGAACACGCCGCAGAGCCCACTCGTCGCGATTTCATTTACATTGCCACCGGCGCGGTCGGTGCTGTGGGTGTCGCTGGCGCAGCTTGGCCTTTCATCAGCCAGATGAATCCGGACAAGGCGACCATCGCGGCGGGCGTGCCGGTCGAGGTCGACCTGACGCCGATTCCCGAGGGACAGTCGGTGAAGATCTTCTGGCGCGGCAAGCCGATCTTCATTCGTCACCGCACCAAGGCCGAAATCGCAGCGGCCGAGGATGTCAAGCTGACCGACCTGAAGGACCCCCAGGCCGATGCGGACCGGGTCAAGAAAGATCAGGCACAATGGCTGGTCGTGGTCGGCATCTGCACGCATCTGGGCTGCATCCCGCTGGTCAACGAAGGCTCCTATCACGGCTGGTTCTGCCCCTGCCATGGTTCGGTCTACGATACCTCGGGACGCATCCGTCAGGGTCCGGCTCCGCTCAACCTGGAAGTTCCGCCCTATAATTTCGAGAGCCCGACCAAGATCATGATCGGCGCCGAATCGAACGCACAAGCTTAAGGTCACAATTCATGAGCGGAACCTCGACCTGGACCCCGAAATCCAGCCTTGGACGGTGGTTCGAGAGCCGCCTGCCGATCGGTGGGCTCGTCCACTCCTCGTTCATCGCCTATCCCACGCCGCGCAACCTCAATTATATGTGGACCTTCGGCGCCATCCTCTCCTTCATGCTGGGGGCGCAGATCCTCACGGGCGTGGTGCTGGCGATGCATTACGTCTCCGATTCGAGCCTGGCCTTCACCTCGGTGGATCTGATCCGTCGCGACGTGAACTGGGGCTGGCTGATTCAGAAGCTGCACGCCAACGGCGCCTCGATGTTCTTCATCGCGGTCTATCTCCACATCGCCCGCGGCATGTATTACGGCTCCTATAAGGGCCCCCGCGAAGTGCTGTGGCTGCTTGGCGTCGTCATCTTCCTCTTGATGATGGCAACCGGCTTCATGGGCTATGTGCTGCCCTGGGGCCAGATGTCGGGCTGGGGCGCTACCGTCATCACCAACCTGTTCTCCGCCATTCCCGTATTCGGCAAGTCGATCGTGACCTGGCTGTGGGGCGGCTATGCGGTGGGCAACCCGACCCTGAACCGCTTCTTCTCGCTGCATTATCTGCTGCCCTTCATGATCGCCGGCGTCGTGGTGCTGCATATCTGGGCGCTGCACGTGGTCGGCCAGAACAATCCGACCGGCGTCGACATCAAGTCGGACAAGGATTCGGTGCCCTTCACGCCGTATGCGACGCTGAAGGATGCTTTCGGCATCGCCTGCTTCCTCGTCTTCTTCATGTATTTCGTGTTCTACATGCCGGATTATCTGGGCGATCCGGAGAACTACATCACCTTCGATCCCGGCAAGACGCCTGCCCATATCGTGCCCGAATGGTACTTCCTGCCGTTCTACGCGATCCTGCGCTCGATCCCGGACAAGCTGCTGGGCGTCATCATGATGTTCGCCGCCATCGTCATGCTGGCGCTGCTGCCCTGGCTCGACACCTCGAAGGTGCGTTCGGCGGTCTATCGTCCGGTGTTCCGCTGGGTGTTCTTCATCTTCGTGGCGATCTGCATCGGCCTCGGCTGGATCGGCTCGCAGCCGCCGGAAGGCTCGAAGGTGCTGATCGGCCAGATCCTGACCGCGCTGTACTTCGCCTACTTCCTCATCGCCCTGCCGCTGCTGGGGTTGTTTGAGCAGACCAAGCCGGTGCCCGCTTCGATCGCCGATGCCATTCTGGCGAAGTCGAGCGGCATCCCCCTGCCGGCCGCAAACACCGCCGAATCGCAAAGCAAGGGCTGAGGGGCGAACGAGATGATTGAGATGTTCAAACCCTCACGCGTAGCCGGTCTGGCTGTCGCCCTTGCCACCCTGTTCGGCGCTGCCGGCCTTTCCCAGCCCGCCTGGGCGGAGGGGGGCGAGCAGCCGACCCGCCAGCAATGGAGTTTTGCGGGCCCGTTCGGGCGCTATGATCAGGGCCAGCTGCAGCGCGGCTTCAAGGTCTATCGCGAGGTCTGCTCGGCCTGCCACAGCCTGCATCGCGTTGCCTTCCGGACCTTGGCCGATCCAGGCGGTCCCGGTTTCACCGAAGGCCAGGTCAAGGCCCTCGCGGCCGAATACACAGTGATGGACGTGCCCAACGACAAGGGCGAGGTGCTTGAGCGCAAGGGTCGGCCTGCGGATTATTTCCCGCTGGTCTATCCGAACGATCAGGCTGCTGCCGTCGCCAACAATGGTGCCATTCCGCCGGACATGTCCCTGCTCGCCAAGGCGCGCGGCGTGAAGTCCGGCTTCCCCGGCTTCGTCTTCGACATCTTCACCCAGTATCAGGAGCAGGGCCCCGACTATATCCATGCCCTGATCACCGATGGCTATCTGAAGGATGACGAGAAGCCGCCGGAGGGCGTCACCGTTCCGCCGAACGGCCACTACAACAAGATCTTCGGCGCTTCGATCGGCATGGCCAAGCCTCTGGCCGATGGGCAGGTGGAATATACCGACGGTGCGCCGCAGACGGTCGACCAGTACACACGTGACGTCGCTGCCTTCCTGGCATGGGCGGCCGATCCCTCGCTCGAAAAGCGCAAGCAGACCGGCTTCGTGGTGATCATCTTCCTGATCGTGCTGTCGGGACTGCTCTACTACACCAAGAAGAAGATCTGGGCCGACGCCCATTGAGGGCTTCGACCAATGCTTGATTGAGCAAAGCCGGGGATCGCCGATCCCCGGCTTTGCTGTTTCAGGCCCTGCAGTTTCCTCTCGATCGATTTATTGGCTCGACCGGTGGGAAGCCGGCTGGCTGGTCCGGCCTCGACTCTTGCGTGCGAGCGTGGTCTTTTTCGGCAACGAATCCCCGGAAGGCAGATCATGACCGCCAAGACAGAAATCTCGGGCTCCACAGCCCGCTTCCTCAAGGACGCGATCCGCACCATTCCCGACTATCCCAAGCCTGGGGTGGCGTTCCGCGACATCACCACCTTGTTGGGCGATGCCTGGGCCTTCCGACGGGCTATCGACGAATTGGTGCAGCCCTGGGCGGGTGCCAAGATCGACAAGGTGGCTGGGATCGAGGCGCGCGGCTTCATCCTGGGGGGCGCACTCGCCCATCAGCTCTCCTCCGGCTTCGTGCCGGTGCGCAAGAAGGGCAAGCTGCCGCACGAGACCGTGCGCATCGCCTATTCGCTGGAATATGGCCTCGACGAGATGGAGGTCCACAAGGATGCGGTGAAACCGGGCGAGCGGGTCATCCTGGTCGACGACCTCATCGCTACCGGGGGTACGGCGGAGGCCGCGGTCAAGCTGCTGCGCGAGATCGGTGCCGATGTGCTGGCCGCGGTCTTCATCATCGATCTGCCCGAGCTGAAAGGGGCCGACAAGATCCGGGCGCTGGGCGTGCCCGTGCATACGCTGGTGTCCTTCGAAGGCCATTGAACGGGAGAGGAGGCATGGTGGGTCGGTCTTCAGACCGGCCATGGCCATTCATACCGGTCTGAAGACCGGCACACCTGGCTTCTTGCTTTTCGCCCGGGATGCGTCTATGAGAACGCCGTTCCGCGACCAGACACCCCTGGAGGCAATGCGGAACGACCGAACCGGCCGCGCCAGCGGCCTTTTTCTTTGAACAACCCTAGGAACATACAATGTCCGTGAAGCAGATTTCCGCCACGGCTCGCACGCAAGTGGGCAAGGGGGCCGCGCGTGCCGTTCGTCGTGAAGGCAAGGTACCGGCCGTGATCTATGGTGCCGGCAAGCCCCCCGTTTCTATCGCGCTCGACGCCAAGGAAGCCAACAAGCTGGTTTACGCTGGCCACTTCCTCACCACCGTGTTCGAGATCGAAGTTGATGGCAGCAAGACCCGCGCCATTCCGCGCGACTATGCTCTCGACCCGGTCAAGGACACCGTCGAGCATGTCGATTTCCTGCGCGTCGATGCCGGCTCGCGTCTGCGCGTCGATGTTCCCGTGCATGCCGTCAACGCCGCGACTTCCGTGGGCGTGAAGCGCGGCGGTGCCGTCAACATCGTGACGCACTCCCTCTCGGTTCTGGCTCCCGCCGACAAGATTCCCGATTCGATCGATGTCGACGTCGCCGCTCTCGATATCAACGATTCGGTCCACGTCTCGCAGATCAAGCTGCCGGAAGGCGTTTCCTACGCCGGGCAGGACGACGCGACCCTGGTCTCGATCGTGCCGCCGGTCGGTGAAGAAGCTGCTCCCGCCGCCGAAGTGGCTGCCGAGCCCGCTGAAGCTGCCAAGAAGTAATCCGGCTGCATATCCATTGCTGCGATGGCCGGGCTCGTCCCGGCCATTCGTGCTTTCATAGCGTTTGGCGAGTTGGTGGAAGCACCAAGAATCGCAAAGACGCGTCCGAAAGAGGAGCTGAAGCAAAACAGCGTTTTCGCTTAGACGCGCTTTGCTTCAGGGGCCATCATGCGTCTGTTCGTCGGTCTCGGTAATCCGGGTGCCAAATATGCCGCCAACCGGCACAATATCGGTTTCCTCGCCATCGACGAGATCGCGCGGCGCCATCGCTTCGCGCCCTGGCGCTCGCGCTTCCAGGGGCAGGTCAGCGAGGGCAGCGTCGGCGGTGAGCGCGTCATGCTGCTCAAGCCGCAGACCTATATGAACGAAAGCGGGCAGTCGGTCGGCGAGGCCATGCGCTTCTACAAGATTGGCCTGCCTGATCTCACGGTCTTCCACGACGAACTCGACCTGGCGCCCGCCAAGCTGCGCGTGAAGGTCGGCGGCGGCAATGCCGGCCATAACGGACTGCGATCGATTACCGCCCATTGCGGCAACGACTATCGCCGCGCCCGGCTCGGCATCGGTCATCCCGGTGACAAGGCGCTGGTGCATCATTTCGTGCTCAGCGATTTTGCCAAGGCCGAATGGCCCTGGGTCGAGGATCTGTGCACCGCCTGTGCCGATGCGGCACCACTGCTGGCTGATGGAGAGGATGCGAGCTTCCAGAACAAGGTGCATTTGTTCATGGAGGCGAGGGGGCACGGCGCTGCCAAGCTGGCGGGAGCCTAGGAGAGGGCACGCCGGGCTTGCCTTCCCATTGACGTTGCGCTGCTTCCTATCTACCCAGCGCCTTAACGGATTTCGTCGGCGGCAGGAGCGCGCCGGCTACAAGATGAACGAGCGATCACCATGGGTTTCAAATGCGGAATCGTCGGCCTGCCCAATGTCGGCAAGTCGACCCTGTTCAATGCGCTGACGCAGACCGCGGCGGCGCAGGCGGCCAACTATCCCTTCTGCACCATCGAGCCCAATGTCGGCGACGTGGCGGTGCCCGACGAGCGCCTGGAGAAGCTTGCCGCCATTGCCAAGTCTGGAACCATCATTCCCACCCGCCTGACCTTCGTCGACATTGCCGGTCTGGTGCGGGGGGCCTCCAAGGGCGAAGGCCTCGGCAACCAGTTCCTCGGCAACATCCGTGAATGCGACGCGATCGCCCATGTGGTGCGCTGCTTCGAGGATGGCGACGTCACCCATGTCGAGGGCAAGATCGACCCGGTCGCCGACATCGAGACCATCGAGACCGAACTGATGATCGCTGATCTCGACAGCCTGGAGCGCCGCGTGGTGGCGCTGGAGAAGAAGGCGCGGGGTGGCGACAAGGAGGCCAAGGAAAGCCTCGATTTGATCAATCGGGCCCTGGTTCTGCTGCGCGAAGGCAAGCCCGCCCGTCTGGTCGAGGTCAAGCCTGAGGAGCGTCGTGCCTTCGACATGCTGCAGCTCCTCACCGCCAAGCCGGTGCTCTATGTCTGCAATGTCGAGGAAGCCTCGGCCGACAAGGGCAATGGCCTGTCCGACAGGGTGAAGGCCCGCGCCGCCGAGGAAGGCGCCAAGGCGGTGGTGGTCTCCGCCAAGATCGAGAGCGAGATCGCCATCCTGCCGCCCGAGGAGCAGAAGGACTATCTCGACGCCATCGGCCTGAACGAGCCCGGCCTCAACCGCGTCATCCGCACCGGCTATGAACTGCTCGATCTCGTCACCTATTTCACGGTGGGCCCCAAGGAGGCTCGGGCCTGGACCATCACCAAGGGCATGCGCGCCCCGCAGGCTGCAGGCGTGATCCATTCCGATTTCGAGAAGGGCTTCATCCGCTCCGAGACCATCGCCTATGGCGACTATGTCGCCCTCAACGGCGAGGCGGGCGCCAAGGAAGCCGGCAAGTTCCGCCTGGAAGGCAAGGATTATGTGGTCGCAGACGGCGATGTTCTGCATTTCCGCTTTGCGACTTGAGTGCAAATAAATCGCACTCGATCTGAAGATCTTGAAAGGTCTTTGTTTGTCCGCTGAACCGGCGTAATTTAGCATTGTGATAGGCCAATTGGCGGCTCTTGATGGAATGCTGCCGATTGGCGGAAGAAAATCGATTTATCTGTGCTATGATGGCGTGAGTGTTCGTTCGTGACAGGGGCGGGGGCCATGCAATCCAACGAGCCGCCACGCAAGACGCCGGGCGAGCGGGCGACCATCCATGACGTCGCCCGGCTTGCCAATGTTTCGCCCGCCACCGTTTCCAAAGTGCTTCGCGGCCTCGGCGCCGTGAAGGCCGAAAGCGTGGCGCGTATCCATGCCGCCGTGCGGGAGCTCGGTTTCCGGGTCGACCCGCTGGCAGCCAATCTGCGCCGCTCGCGCCGCTCGATCGTCGGGCTCATCGTTCCTGACTTCCGCAATCCTTTCTTCGGTTCGATGGTCGCCCATTTCGAGCGTCTGGCGGAGGGGAGCGGCTATCGCCTGGTGACCGTTTCCAGCGCCGAGAAGACCGAGCGGGAGGCTGCCCAGACCGAGGCACTGCTCGACTGGCGCGTGGCCGGCATGATCGTGGTGCCGACGGATGGGCGGCCAGCCGCCGAAGCCTCCCTCCTCGATCAGAAGGTCGCCACGGTCCTGCTCGACCGCGTTCCCGACGAGACTGGCTTCGATCGCGTCAGTGTCAACAATGTCGAGGCCAGCGCCGCCGTCATCCGTGAACTCGTGGCTCGGGGACATCGGCGTATCCTGCTCGGCCCGTCCTCGCTCGACCTCACCAATATGCGCGATCGCGTCGATGGCGCGATGGCTGCGGCGCGGCAGGCTGATATCGTCGAGGATATCGAGGTCCTGCTGTGCGGCCCCGATGTCGCGTCGGCCATGCATGCGATGGCTTCGCGCTTCGACGAGGGAAGGCTGCCGACGGCCATCTTCACGCTGTACAGCCCCGCCACGCTTGCGGCGTTGCGTGAGGTGGAAAGACGCGGCCTCGTCATGCCTCGGGATCTGTCGGTCGTCGGGTTCGACGACATCGAATGGATGCAGGTGACGCACCCGCCGATTGCCGCGGTGATACAGCCGGTGCAGGCGATTGCCGAAGTCGCTTGGGCCCAGCTCATGCAACGCCTGGCCGAACCCGGCGAGTCGCCCCGGACCGTCGAGGTGGCCTGCGAGCTCGATTTGCGAGGATCGGTCGCCGCTCCGCCCGCCTGATCGAACGATCCGCCGTTCCGACCTATTCCATCGCCTGTGCCTGCCCGGAGAGTTCGGCCTGCAGATGGGCGATCAGCCTGTCGGTTGCCGCTTCCACCGGGCCGTCATTGCTGATGATGAGGTCGGGGGCGAGACTATCCTCGCGGTCGATCTTGCGGGCCAGGCGCGCCCGGATCATCTCTTCGCTTTCGCGACCGCGGGCCGCCAAGCGTTGGGCGATGATCTCGGCAGGCGCGGTGACCAGCACGACGCTGAGGCCGGCAAAGCGCTGGCGTGCCTCCGGCAGGCTGGAGCGCGAGAGGTTGCAGACGGCATGGCGCCCTTCCTCGGTCGCAAGCCGCACCTCGAGAGGCAGGGCATAGCTCAGGCCATGCGCGCGCCAGGACAGCGAGAAGCCTCCTTGCGCTTCCAGCTCGGCAAAGCGCTCCTCGGACAGCGTGTCGTGATCTTCCGAAGCATTGCTTTCACGCGTGATGATGCGACGCGGGAAGATCAGGCCGGGATGATCCGTGAAACGCAGGCGGGCGGCATCGATCAGCGTGTCCTTGCCGGCACCGCTCGGCCCGACGATGGCGATCAGCTTGCCGAGCCGCGGCTTGGGCTGGATCAAGGCGGGTTCGTCGGTCATGCCGCGATCTTGCCCTCGCTCCAGACACGGCGGATGATCGGCGTGGTGCCGGCACCCGAGGCGACCTGGGTCACCCGCACCAGATCCGCGCGGCGTCCCTGTTCCAACCGGCCACGATCATCAAGGCCGGTGGCACGGGCCGGCGTATCGCTGACCATGCGCACCGCCGCCGCCAGGTCGATCGAGGGCACGCGCTCGGGCAGCTGGAAGGCGGCGAGCAGCAGGCTGGCAGGCACATAGTCGGAGGAGAGGATGTCGAGCACCCCTTCGCCGGCGAGGTCCGACGCCGCGATATTGCCGGAATGGGAGCCGCCGCGCACGACGTTCGGTGCGCCCATCATCACGCTGATGCCGGCAGCGTGCGAAGCGAGTGCTGCTTCGAGCGTGGTGGGGAATTCGGCGATGGCGACCCCGTCCGCCACAGCTTCTTCAACATGACCGGCGGTGGCATCGTCATGGCTGGCGAGCACGATGCCGTGTTCGCGCGCCAGCGCCACCAGGTTCGTACGGCTGTGCATGGCGAAGCGGGCATGCCTGTCGAGCTTGTCCTTGATGTAGGTCTCGACATCGGTCTCGCCGCGCACCCGGCGTGGGAAATAGAAATTCATCCAGGTGTCGAGGTCGCGGAACTGGCGCTGGCCGGGCGTATGATCCATCAGCGAGGCCAGATGGACGGGGTAGAGCTCCCGGAAGGCCTGGAAGGCTGTGAGGACGTCCGGCGTGGCGAGTTCGCAGCGAATATGGGTGCGGTGCTCCACGCGCAGATGGCCGTGCTGGCGCGCCTCTTCCAGGGCTCCGGCCAGGGCCGTGCCTTCCCTGGAGATCGTGCCTTCCTCCGTCTCGGATCCGAGGCGGATGGAGTCGAAGACGGTGGTGATGCCGGCGGCCGCGATCTGGGCGTCATAGGCCATCACCGCACTGAGGGCATGCCAGCGCACCGAGGGGCGCGGCGAGTAATGGGCTTCCAGATGGTCGGTATGGAGTTCCACCAGGCCGGGCAGGATATGGTCCCCAGCCATGTCGAGTCCCTTTTCCGGTGCCTCGCCCTCGCCCATGTCGGCAATGCGACCCTTGTCGACGGCGATCCAGCCCTTGTCGATCACATGATCGGCCAGGACGAGGCGGGCATTGCAAAGAACAAATTGCTCAAGATCAGGCATGGTTGAAATGTCCGTTCAGGCGGCAAGAGAGGGGACGGAAAACTGGGTGACGTCGACCACGCGGTCGGCGACTCGCTCGCGCACATCCTCATCATGAAAGATGCCGACAATTGCGACGCCATTTTGTTTCTTGGCGGTGACGAGCTCGACGACGACGGCCCGGTTGGCGGCATCGAGCGAAGCGGTCGGTTCGTCGAGGAGCAGGAGAGGACGGTCGGCGGCCAGGCCGCGTGCGATGTTGACGCGCTGCTGCTCGCCACCGGAAAAGGTCGCGGGCGGCAGGCGCCAGAGCCTCTCCGGCACGTTGAGCCGGTGAAGCAGGTCCTGGGCGCGCCTTTCGGCCGCATCCTCGGCCAGGCCGGTCTCGCGGGCCGCTTCCGCCACGATGGCGAGGGCGCAGACGCGCGGGATCACACGCAGGAACTGGCTGACATAGCCCATGGTGCGGCGGCGCAGCGCCAGGATACGCCTTGGCTCGGCCGTCGCGATATCCACCGTCTCATCGCCTTCGCGCAGCAGGATCGCGCCGCCATCGCAGCGATAATTGCCGTAGATCATCTTGAGGATCGAGGATTTGCCGGCCCCCGACGGCCCGCCGAGCACAACGCATTCGCCGGGCGCGACCGCAAAACGGACATCCTGCATCACGCCGATGCTCTGGCCACCCTGGAGGTGCAGGGTGAAGCTCTTGGAAACGCCTTCTAGGGTGAGGATGGGGGAGGTCATGCTGCCAGTACCGAAGAAACCAGAAGTTGGGTGTAAGCCTCGTGCGGATCGTCGAGTACCTGGTCGGTCAGCCCGGTTTCGATCACCCGGCCCTGCCGCATCACCATGATGCGGTGCGATAACAGCCGTGCGACAGCGAGGTCGTGCGTGACGATGATGACCGCGATGCCGAGATCGGCGACGAGGCCGCGCAGGAGGTCGAGCAGGCGGGCCTGTACCGAGACATCGAGGCCGGAGGTCGGCTCGTCCATGAAGACGAGGCGGGGGCGGGTGACGAGGTTGCGGGCGATCTGCAGGCGCTGGCGCATGCCGCCGGAGAAGCTGGCGGGAGTATCGTCGATGCGGTCGGCCTCGATCTCCACCCGGCCGAGCCAGTCCAGCGCCGATTCTCGAATGCGTCCATAGTGCCGCGCGCCGACCGCCATCAGGCGCTCGCCGACATTGGCGCCGGCCGAGACGCCCATGCGCAGCCCGTCGCGTGCATCCTGGCGCACGAAGCCCCAGTCGGTGCGCAGAAGGAAGCGGCGTTCGGCCTCGCTTAGCGCGAAAAGGTCCCGGACAGCCCCATCACGCATGCGATAGCGCACGGATCCGGCGGTGGGCTCGACTTCGCTGGAGAGGAGCCCGAGCAGGGTCGACTTGCCCGATCCGGATTCGCCGACCACGGCAAGGACCTCGCCTTCATAGAGATCGAAGGAAACGTCGGCGCAGCCCAGGCGCGTGCCGTAATGCTTGGTGAGCCCGCGTGCCTGGAGCAGGGGGGAATCGTTGAAGGTCATGCGGCTTTCTCTGGCAAGGACAGGCGGAAGGACACGCCATGGCGCTCGAAGCCGAGCGAATCGTAGAAGGCATGGGCGCGGCTGTTGTGCAGGCTGGAGGCGAGAATGGCCTTGTAGCAGCCCTTCTCCTGCGCCAGGCGGAAGGCGGCCTGCAGCATGAGCCGGCCGATGCCTTCGCCCTGTCGATCGGAAGCGATCACGACGTTCTCGATCACGGCGAAGGGAGTGCCGCGCCGGGCGAGGTTGTCGACCGCCATCAGGCAGAAGCTGCCGACGACCGTGCCTCTCTGTTCGGCGACATAGAGCCTGTAATCGGGATAAAGGCCGAGATGTTCGAGCTTGTCCTCGGCTTCGGCGAGCGTCAGGACATTGTCGCCGTTGAAATCGGGCTGTCCGTAGAGGGCGAGCACGGCCGGCAGGTCCGCCTTGCCGCCGATGCGCACGGACAGGGCAGGTGCGATGCTCATGGCCTGGTCTCCTCGGGCGCGCGGACGTCCTCATCCGCCCTTTCCTCCTCACCGGACGTACCGTTTCCAAGGGTGGATGAGGACGTTTGCGCTTCCAGGGGCGATGAGCCCAGCATCTCGCCCTTGTGCCCCGCGGCCCGCCTGGTCTCGCAATGGTCGGTGTCCGAGCAGACGAACATTCGGCCGCCGCGATCGTCGAGGACGACCTCGTCGAGATAGACGCCCTGCGCGGCGCAGAGAGCGCAGGGCTGACTGAAACGCTGCACGCTGAAGGGATGATCCTCGAAGTCGAGGCTCTTCACCCGCGTATGCGGCGGCACGGCATAGATGCGCTTCTCGCGCCCGGCTCCGAAGAGCTGCAACGCCTCGCAACCGTCGATCTTGGGATTGTCGAATTTCGGCGTGGGCGAGGGATCCATGACATAGCGTCCAGCCACCTCCACCGGATAGGCATAGGTGGTGGCGATATGGCCATGGCGGGCGATATCCTCGTAAAGCTTCACATGCATCAGGCCGTAATCGGCAAGGGCATGCAGCTTGCGCGTCTCGGTCTCGCGCGGCTCCAGGAAGCGCAGCGGCTCGGGGATCGGCACCTGATAGACCAGGATCTGGTCCGGCTTGAGGGGCGCTTCCGGCACGCGATGGCGTGTCTGGATGATGGTGGCATCCTGCGTGGCGGTGGTGGTGGCGACGCCGGCCGTCTTGGCGAAGAAGCGCCGGATCGAGACGGCATTGGTGGTGTCGTCGGCGCCCTGGTCGATCACCTTCAGGACGTCGTCCGGCCCGATGACGGCGGCGGTCACCTGCACGCCCCCCGTGCCCCAGCCATAGGGCATCGGCATCTCGCGCGAGGCGAAGGGCACCTGATAGCCGGGAATGGCGATGGCCTTGAGGATCGCCCGGCGGATCATGCGCTTGGTCTGTTCGTCCAGATAGGCGAAATTGTAGCCGGCCCCCGCTGGAATGCGGTCGCTGCCGGCGAGCGGCGTCCGGGATTGGATCTCAGTCTGGCTCATGCTGCGTCCTCCTGCCGGACCTCGGCCTGTGCCGCCTCGCGGCGTTCGGCATGCTCCGCCCTCAGGCGTCTGACGAGGTCGAGCTCGGCCTGGAAGTCGACGTAATGGGGCAGTTTCAGATGCTCGACGAAGCCCGTCGCCTGCACGTTGTCGCAATGGGACATCACGAATTCCTCATCCTGGGCAGGGGCGGTCCGCTCCTCGCCGAATTCGCGCGCCCGGAGTGAGCGATCGACCATCGCCATGGACATCGCCTTGCGCTCGGCCTGCCCGAAGACCAGGCCGTAGCCGCGGGTGAATTGCGGCGCGGCTTCGGCAGAGCCTGCGAACTGGTTGACCATCTGGCATTCGGTGACGGTGATCGAACCCATCGGCACGGCAAAGCCGAGCTCCTCCGGCACGAATTCCACCTCCACTTCCCCGAGCCGGATCTCGCCGACGAAGGGGTGGGTGCGGCCGAAGCCGCGCTGGCTGGAATAGGCAAGCGCCAGGAGGAAGCCTTCATCGCCGCGGGCGAGCGCCTGCAGCCTGAGGTCGCGGTCGGCCGGAAAGGCCAGGGGTTCGCGGGTGAGATCGCCCACCGGGCGTTCGGGGTCCGGCGCAGCGTTGCGCTCAATCAGGTCCTCGCCGCCGAGCAGGTCGCTGACGCGCGGCGTCTTCTCGTCCGATGCGGGCCTTTCCTTCGGCGGTTCGCTGTCGACGCCGGCGGCCAGCATGAAGTCGAGCAGGCGATGGGTGTAGTCGAAGGTCGGGCCGAGCACCTGGCCGCCCGGCAGATCCTTGAAGGTCGCCGAGATGCGACGACGAATGGCCATGTCGTCGGTGTCGACGGGTACGCTGACGCCGAAACGCGGCAGGGTGGTACGATAGGCGCGCACCAGGAAGATCGCCTCGATGAGGTCGCCCCGGGCCTGCTTGATGGCGAGGGCCGCCAGATCTCGATCGTAGAGCGAGCCCTCTGCCATCACGCGGTCGACGCCGAGGGTGAGCTGTTCGCGGATCTGCTCGGTCGAGAGATCGGGCACCGCTTTGTCGCCGCGCCTGACATGGGCGAGCAGGCGATGAGCGTTGTCGATGGCTTCCTCGCCACCCTTGACGGCGACATACATCAGGCGACTCCAAGAATTTGGGACGAGCGCGGCAGGGCTGCGATCCTGCCCGGCGCCGTGAAGACGATATCGACGCCGCGCGGAAAGGCGGCATGGTTGGCGCCAAGCTGCCGGCGGAAGTCGTCGGGAAGCGGCGCGAGTGCCAGACCCGCATCGGTCTTGATGCCAGGCCCGGTGAAGACGAGATCATGGCCGGGTTCGAGCCGCTCGAGAGCGATCAGCAGCGTGGTCGAGCGGTCGGGATATTCATCATTGCCCTGGGCGAAACTGGCGAGATCGGGACAGGCGGCTGCGTCTGCGATGAGGGCAAAGGCCGCCTCTTGGGGGGCGTCCGTCAGGCGGGCGCCGGTATGGAAGGTGAGATAGGCCCGCACCTGCGGTGTCCGCAGCCTGGCATCGAGCCAGAGCGGGGCCTCGTGATCGGCCAGAGCGAGGGCAAGGGCCGCCAGCTCCGGCGTCAGCGGCGCTGGCGGCACGAGACCCGTTTCAAGGGGCCGGAGACGGGCCGGCCGGGCCAGCGCGTCCATGCAGGCTCGGAAGACGGCCTGGGATTCGATTGCCGCATCGGCAAAGCCGGGCGCCAGATCCTGTGCAAATTGGTCCTGTGCAAGGCCGATCATCAGTCCTCTCCCCGTACCATGGTGAAGAAATTGACCCGGGTCGCTGCGGTCTGCCGGGCTGAAACACCGGCTTCCGCATTCAGCCGGGTAGCCACCGGCCGCAGTGCCCGTTCGACCGCCTCACGATGGGCCTCGTCCTGCCAGAGTGCGTCGAGCAGGGCGGCGGCGCTGGCCTTGGCGCTGTTACGGCCGAGATGATAGGCAAAGCCGACAGGCCCGTTTTCGAGGCGGACGGTGGCGCGCGATGTGCTCGCCTCGCCCAGGTTGAAGGCGGCGCCGTCGCCGCCGACCCGGCCCTGCAGCATGACGAGGCCGGTTAAGGCGGGCCGCAGTGCTGCATGGGCCGGCAACGGCGCCAGGGTCGAGAGGGCCTGGTCGAGTTCGGCACCGGTCGCGTGGGCACAAAGACGCATGACGGCCTGGCGTGCCTTCAGTCCGGCAGCGGGCTCGGCCGCCGTCTGGCGATGACGATCTGGGGAGGACTCATTCATGTCG
The DNA here is from genome assembly GCF_052045555.1 of Labrys sp. 22185. Lineage (NCBI taxonomy): Bacteria > Pseudomonadati > Pseudomonadota > Alphaproteobacteria > Hyphomicrobiales > Xanthobacteraceae > Labrys > Labrys sp. 22185. Next base: position 313,770 of record NZ_JBQEPH010000001.1, read on the forward strand.
GAACCATTGCTCTGCCTTGGATCACAACAGGCTGGCACAGCATGTTGTCTAGTGATATAGACAACTATATGAGGAACCCTGCAACGCTTCCATGACAAAACCAGTCCCGACCCGAAATTTTTCGTCGCAGGTCGCAACAGGCGATTTCGCCGCCGCGGAAGGCAGATTTCCCCGCGGGGATGGCAGCGCCGTGGATGGTGCCGTCTTTCGCGGCGATGGTATCGCCGCCTGGCGCAAGATTGCGGATCTCGTCGAGGCCGAGATCATTGGCGGCATGCTGGCTCCCGGGACGCAATTGCCGACGGAAGCCGCATTGGCCGCCCGCTTCGGCGTCAACCGGCACACGGTACGTCGGGCGCTCGGTGAACTGGCTGGCAAGGGCCTGGTGCACACTGCGCAGGGCAGGGGGACCTTCGTCGAGCTTTCCCGGCTCGCCTATCCGATCGGTGAACGCACGCGTTTCAGCCAGAACATGGCGCAGGAAGGGCGCGAGCCCGGGGGCATCGTGCTGGAGGCCGTCGAAATCGAGGCCGATCCGCGTCTTGCCGGGCTGCTGGCCATAACGCCGGGCAGTCCGGTGCTGAAACTGCTGACCATGCGTTCGGCTGACGGCGTACCGATCGCCTTCGGCAACTCCTTCCTGCCGTTGCCGCGCTTTGCCGGTTTTGCCGATGCCTATCGGCGCTTCGGGGCCGTGACGCCGGCCTTGGCGGCCTGCGGCGTCGATGATTACAAGCGGGTATCGACCCGTGTCGGAGCGCGCTTTGCCTCACCCGACGAAGCAGCCAGGCTCGACATTGCGGCCGGCCGCCCCGTCCTGACGGTGGAAGGCGTCAATATCGACGCCGACGGCGTGCCGATCCAGGCGATCTTCAGCCTGTTCGCCGCGGACCGTACCGAGATCGTGGTGCAGAGCTGATGACCCGATAGGCTTTTCCAGAATGCGAATGACCGATCAAATCGCCTCGTGGCACACCGCTTCGACCCGATTTCCGGCAGGGTCGATCAGAAAAGCTGCATAATAATGGTCGTGATAGTGCGTTCGTAATCCCGGAGCACCGTTCGCGCGACCCCCGGACGCAAGGCCGGCGGCATAGAATGCATCGACTTGGGCGCGAGATGCGGCTTTGAAGCACCAATGCCGCTTGTTCTCTTCGATGTTCGATGGGTCGAGGTAGATAGCCAGGAATGTCGATTGCGTGTCGTTTGATCGACAGCACTCGCCATAGCCGATGGCCTCGCTCCGGTCATAGACTTTGGGCGCCCCGAGGGCGCTCATGATTGCATCATAAAACGCCCGTGCCTGCTGAAGATCGGGAACGCCGATCGAGACATGGTCGAGAAGAAACATGATTTATACCTCGAATCGGCGAGTTACGGCGAGACGCCGGCTCAAGCCCAGGAGGATAAGGCCTATTATCCAAAAGTAAGGCGGTGTCCATGCGAATCCAGCGATGGGCCCGATGCTTGCCATGGCTGGTGCACCGAGACCTCGTGAACGCCGCCGTTCAAACGGGTATTTCGATCAAATGTCGGCATTGGTGGTAGCGGGGCCAAGCATGACGGGGCTACCCTTCGTTCGCTTCCGGGCGTGCCTAGCCGCGATAATCGTGCCTGTTTCCACGCGGATCCGTCACGACAGGGCCGTTCTCGCCATCGTCGAGATAACCAGGTCCGATCGGCACCTTGCCGTGTCCGCCGGGGATGTCGAGCACATAGGTGGGCTGGCCGAGACCGGTGAGACTTCCGCGCAATTGCCGCATCACCGCCTGGCCCTCGGCGATGGTGGTGCGGAAATGGCTCGTGCCCTTGGCGAGGTCGCCATGATGCAGGTAATAGGGCTTGATGCGCAGGCCGAGCAGCGCCCGGAAGAGGGCCGACAGCGCCTCGGCAGTGGCGTTGACGCCCTTGAGCAGGACGGTCTGGCTGACCATGGCGATTCCCGCCTTGACCAGCCGCGTACAGGCTTCCCGCGCGGCGGGCGTGAGTTCGCGCACATGGTTGGCGTGCAGGGCGACGAACACGCCCTTCGGGCTGTCGAGACTTTCGATGAGTTCGTCCGTGATCCGTTCGGGCGCCACCACCGGCACGCGGGTGTGAAAGCGGATCACGCCGACATGATCGATGGCCGACAGCGCCTTCACGATCCGGCCGATGCGCCGCGGCGACAACGCGAAGGGATCGCCGCCGGTGACGATGACCTCGAAGATGGCGGGGTTGCCGGCAATATAGGCCAGGGCAGCATCGAGTTCGCCGCCGGCGAGCATCTCGCCCTCCGGCCCTACCATCTCCCGGCGGAAGCAGAAACGGCAATAGACCGGGCAGACATGCAGCGGCTTGAGCAGGACGCGGTCGGGGTAGCGATGGACGATGCCTTTCACCGGCGAGAAGGCGTCATCCCCGATCGGGTCCGAGAGTTCGTCCGGGCTCGATATCAGTTCGCGGCTGGTCGGCACGAATTGGGCGGCAATGGGATCGTCCTGGGGGGAACCAGCGATGAGATCCGTCATCGCTGGAGTGACTGCCACCGAAAAACGCCGCGCTACCTCTTCGATGTCGAGACGCTCGGCCGAAGAAATGAGCCCGTTGGCTTCCAGATCGGAAGCGCTCCGAAGGCTGGAATGCTTGTTCATTTCGATGCTCTTGCCATGATGCCGGCTGGATCGCCACGGCGAGGCAGCCCTTTAGCAGGCAATGGCTGGATATGCCAACCCGGACGCGTTTCCGCTAAAAGGCGTTTTGCTCTGCAGCCTCGAACCCGATTTCGGAAGCGGATTCGAGGCCGCCGGTCATTGTTGTCGCATCTTTATCGCTGAAATCGGCATCCGTTTTTCAGCGCGATGCTCTAGCGATAGCGATCGATCAAGTCTCGGGCGCAGGCGGCGGGCAGGGGCGGATCATTCTTCTCATGACCGTCGATCACGCCGATATCGCGCAACAAACGATCGGAGAGACCGCGCAACCTCTTCTTCGGCACCGTCCGCGGGTTTGTCGACCGTGACTTGTTCCTTTCCGCAGCGCTCTCCTGCAAACAAGGCTGCTCAATGTAGCCAATCTGCGCCATGGTCATGGTTCGACCGCCAGATCGACAAGGTCTTCGGTGTTGTCGGCCCCATGGGCCATCGTCGCCGATCCCTCATGCGGCGCGGGCTTGCAGGGGGCGATGTCATGGCAGGCGATCATCGTGGGTGTCCCGTGGTTGAAAACGACCGGGACAGGCTAGGCGATTGAGCGACCTGGATGCTTCGGCTATGATCGTAGTATGAAAGACGGACCGATGATCGCCTCTGTCGCCGCCCTGATCGGCGACCCCGCCCGCGCCAACATGCTCACGGCGCTGATGGACGGGCGGGCCCTCACCGTGAGCGAACTGGCCGAGGCCGGAGGCATCAGTCTGCAGACGGCCAGCGGCCATCTCGCCAAGCTCGATGCCGCCGGCCTGCTCTGCGCCGAAAAGCAGGGGCGGCACCGCTATTTCCGCCTGTCCGGCCACGACGTGGCCCAGGTCCTGGAAGCCCTGATGGGGCTGGCCCAGCGCACCGGTGCGATAAGAGTGCGGACCGGCCCGCGCGACGAAGCCATGCGGACGGCCAGGATCTGCTACGACCACTTGGCCGGGGCACGCGGTGTTGCCCTGCTGGACGGCTTCGTCTGCCAGGGCTTCATCAGCGGTGACGATGATCCCGTGGTGACGGCCACGGGCAGGGATTTCTTCGTCGGGCTGGGGCTCGACGTTCCGGCCATGGCCAGGAGCCGGCGTCCCCTCTGCCGACGCTGCCTCGACTGGAGCGAACGCCGCAGCCATCTCGGCGGAGCCCTGGGTGCGAGGCTGCTCGACTGGATGATCGAACGCAACTGGGCCCGGCGCAAGGAGGGGCGCGTGATCGCCTTCACGCCCGCCGGCGCGAAGGCGTTCGATGCAACATTCGGCCTGGCGGGATAGGTCTCAGGGGCGCTGCGGCTGGCCGATGATCGCGAGCCGCAGGCGCGACGAAATCACGTCGATGACGGCGACGGTGACCAGGATCATGAAGATCAGCACGCCGAGCGGTGGCAGGTCGAGTACCCGCAGCAATTCGGCCAGATACTGGCCGACGCCGCCGGCCCCGACGATACCGATGATGGTCGCCGAACGCACATTGGATTCGAAGAAATAGAGCACCTGGCTCGCCATCACCGGCAGGACCTGCGGGATCAGGGCGAAGCGGATGCGGTGGATCCGGTTGCCGCCCGTGGAGAGAACGCCCTCGCTCGCCTTGTTGTCGGTGGTCTCGATTGCCTCGGAGAACAGCTTGCCGAAGGCACCGAAGTCCACGCAGATGATGGCAAGCACGCCGGCGAAGGGACCGAGGCCGACGACGCCGACCCAGACCAGCGCCCAGATCAGCGCATCGACGGAACGGATCACATCGAGACCGCGGCGCACGGCGAACCGCACGAAGACATTGGGAATGACGTTGCGGGCCGCCAGGAAGGCCACAGGCGCGGCCAGCACGGCCGCGGTGAGCGTGCCGGCGAAGGCGATGGCGAGCGTTTCGGCGAGGGCTTCGACGAAGAACCAGAATTTGCCTTCGTCATTGGGCGGGAACATCTGCACCACGAAGGTGCCGAGCCGCGAAAGGCCGCTGAAGAACCGATCCGGCGTGACTTCGAGCCGGATCATGGCGACGACGGCAAGGGCGAGCAGGACGGCGATCACGCCGCCCGCCAGGAAACGCGTCCGCCAGGAGGTTTCGAAATGGGCGCGGTGGCGGGCCGCCACTGAGGCGAGCTTTTCAGGGCCGAGCGGGGCGAGCGGACCCGCCGGACGCGGTGCCGGGCCGTTGATGCGATTGTTCATGGCATCGCCTTGTTCAATGGAGTGCCTCTTGGCCGATCAGGCGGTGGCGCAGCTTCTCGGTGGCGAAGTCGATGATGAAGACGGTGACGATGATCATCAAAAGAATGGCGCTGACGTCGGCATAGGCGAAGGTGCGGATCGCCACCAGGAGTTCCTGGCCGATGCCGCCGACGCCGATGAAGCCCATCACGCCGGCCTCCCTCACGTTGATCTCGAAGCGGAGCAGGGAATAGGACGCGAAGTTGGGCAGGGTCTGGGGCAGCACGGCAAAGCGTATGCTCTCCAGCCAGGAACCGCCGGTGGCGACCGTGCCCTCGACCGGCTTCATGTCGGCATTCTCGACCACTTCGGCAAACAGCTTGCCGAGCGCGCCCATGGTGTGGATGGCGAGTGCCAGGGCGCCGGCCATCGGTCCGGACTTGAAGGCGATCAGGAAGATCATGGCAAAGACGATGGTGGGAACCGTGCGGCAGAATTCGAGCCAGCGGCGGACCACGGCACGCAAAAGCCGGCTACGCGTCAGGTTTGCAGCGGCCATGAAACACAGGACGAAGGCACCGAGAACGCCGAGCAGCGTGCCGAGATAGGCGACGAGCAGCGTGTCGCCGAGCAGCACCAGCCACTTGCCGAAGCCCCAATACCACTCCCTGATATCGCTGAGGAAGTTGCCGAGGCTGAGGGGAGGGGCGATGCGGCTGAAGAAGGAGGTGAAGTTGCCGAGATGAGTCCACAGGAAACCCGGCCGGACCGATGCCACATGCGCCGACAGGGCGTAGAGGGCGATGCCGACAGCGACGGCGAGCCAGATCCGCCGCTTCTTGGCGGCAATGGTTGCCTGGTAGGCTTTTAGCAAGGCCTGGGCCTGCGCCTCCGGCAGGCTATTGATAGCCGGCAATATTATATCCTCCTGCCAAGTCGAACGAGCGCGGTCCAAGGCGAAATCCGTCTGCGCAAAGGGCGCGCACCTTGCGGTACGCGCCCTTTCTTTCGGTCGTGCCTGGCTTTACTGGGTCTTGCGGAGCGCGTCGTTGAACTTCACCATGTCCACGATCGGCTGATATTCCTTGGCGCTGATCGCCGTGAGTTCGAGATCCTTGCCATCGGAAAGCTTGTCGAAATTGGCCTTGTCGTTCTTGGCGTAGTCGATCAGGGCGGCGCCGATCTTCTTCTTCAGGTCCTCGGGCAGCGAGGCGAGCACCGTATAGGGGCCTTCAGGCAGGAAGGGCGTCTTGTAGATGACACGGAAATCGGCCTTGGTCATCGCGGTGCCGTCATCCTTCTTGAGGATGCCGCGGCTGAGCATGCGGGTCAGGTTGGAATCGTCTTCCGAGTTCCAGCTGTTGGCGGCGGCGTCGGCGGTACCCTGGGCAAGGGCCAGCACGGCATTGTCGTGGCTACCGGCGAAGACGACGGACGAAAAGAACTTGTCGACGTCGATGCCCTGGCTGTGCAGGCCGAAGCGCGGTGCGTTGTTGCCGGAGGTCGAGTTCGGGTCGACGAGGGCGAGCTTCTTGCCCTTGAGGTCCTCGATGGTCTTGTAGGGGCTGTCAGCCTTCACATAGATCACCGAATAATAGCCGGTGAGGCCATTGTTATGGCGGGGAACGGCGACCGGCTCGGTGGCGACGCCGGTGATGATGGCGCGGGCATAGGAGGCCGGGCCATACCAGGCGATCTGGGCAAAGCCGGCGCGCTGGGCTTCGATCACGGCGGCGTAGTCGTTGGCGATGTTGAGCTTGACCGGTACGCCGACCTGCTTGGCGATGTAGTCGGCCAGCGGCTGGTAGCGGTCATTGGTGGTGGAGGCGTTCTCGGCCGGAATGACGGCGAGCGTCAATTCGGGATACTGGGCCTTCCAGTCCTCGGCCTGGGCAGTACCCGCGGCAAAGCTCATGGCGGCTGCGGCAAGGCCGAGCAGCGTGCGGCGCGAAAGCATAGGTCTCTCCTGTCGGAAATATCGTATTCTTATGGCTCTTGAAGATGCGCAGCCGGCCTGTCAGGCCGCGACGCTGGCAGGGCGAGCCAAGCCTGCCGAATTTGTACCGCCTGCCCATTTGGTGTCGGCATCGGCGTCCATGACTTCGCCGGCCTCCAGGCCGTAGAGGTCGCGGGCCGCATCTGCCGTCAGCGCCGCGGGGGCGCCGTCGAACACCACCCGACCGGCGGACATGCCGATCAGGCGGTCGCAATAGCCGCGGGCGAGATCGAGCGAATGGAGATTGCAGATGACGGTGATGCCGAAATGCTTGTTGATGCGTAAGAGCGCATCCATCACCACCTTGGTATTGCGCGGGTCGAGCGAGGCGATCGGCTCGTCCGCCAGGATGATCGAAGGTTCCTGTACCAAGGCGCGGGCGATCGCCACGCGCTGCTGCTGACCGCCGGACAGGCTGTCGGCACGCTGGCCGGCAAGATTGGCGATGTCGAACTGCTCCAGCGCGGCGAGCGCCATGGCCTTGTCCTCGAGGCCCCACAGCTGCAGTACGGCGCTGGCGGTCGAGACCTTGTTGAGGCGGCCCATCAGCACATTGGTGAGGACGTCGAGGCGGCCGATGAGGTTGAACTGCTGGAAGATCATGGCGCAGCGCGCGCGCCAGTCCCGCAGGGCCTGTCCGCGCAGGGCCGTGACATCGACGCCATCGAAGGAGATCGTACCCTCGCTCGGGTCGACGAGGCGGTTCAGCATGCGCAGCAAGGTCGACTTGCCGGCCCCTGAGCGCCCGATCACGCCGATGAAGGCGCCGGGCGCGATTTCCAGATTGACGTCGGCGACGGCCGCCTTGCCGCCGAAGCGCCTGGAAACTCCTTTGATCGCCAGCATGAACAGATCCTTCTCGTGCAGGTTTCCGGAGTCGGTAACGCCGGGCGATTACAGAGGGATGGCAGTTCAATGATGTTTCGGTGACGATCCCCCGCGGATGTCGCCGGCAATTGCGACAGGCCGGGCGCTCGGATCGTTTCCTGTCATGGCGCTGTCGCAGGAGGATGGGAAGCAGGGGGCTTTCCATCACCGGTGAATTGTCTTGCCCAAACTCAGCCACACGCCTTTCATCGACCCGACGGCTTCGATTTCAGCGAGCCGGCTCGGGCGTTACACCGAGGTGGGTCCGCGGACCAACCTGAACGAGGTCGAGCTCGGCGACTATTCCTATGTCGTCAACGATGCGGACATCGCCTACAGCCATATCGGGCGTTTCGTGTCGATCGCGGCCCATACGCGCATCAATCCGGGCAATCATCCGATGGATCGCGCGAGCCAGAGCCATTTCAGCTATCGCGCCTCGGCCTATTTCGAAGGCGAGGGCGACGAGGACGACTTCTTTGCCTGGCGCAGGCAGCATGACGTCCATATCGGCCATGACGTCTGGATCGGCCATGGCGCAATCGTGCTGCCGGGTCGCCGTATCGGCACTGGCGCCGTGGTGGGGGCCGGCGCCGTGATCACCCGCGACGTGGAAGCCTATACCATCGTTGCGGGCAATCCGGCGCGGCCGATCCGTCGTCGCTTCGCGGAAGCGGTTGCCGAGCGCCTGCAGGCCTTGGCCTGGTGGAATTGGCCGCACGAAACCCTGCGAGCCGCTTTGCCGGACTTCCGCAGGCTCCCAGTCGAGGCCTTCCTCGACAAATACCAGGCTCTTGCCGTTGAGGGCCTAATCGGTCCATCCTGAGGGCATGGCTGATACCTTGCTCCATTTCGAAGATTTCCCGGTCGGCGAGATTGCCACCTACGGCTCGTACAGGCTGACACGCGAGGCCATCCTGGCTTTTGCCAGGGAATACGATCCCCAGCCGTTTCATCTCGACGACGAGGCGGCAAAAGGTACCATGCTCGGCGGGCTCGCCGCTTCGGGCTGGCACGCCTGCTGCATCTTGATGCGGCTCAACTGCGATGGCTTCATGCTCAACTCCACCTCGATGGGCGCGCCGGGCATCGACGAGGTGAAGTGGCTGGCGCCGCTCCGCCCGGATGTCACGCTGAGCGTTCGCCGCACGGTCCTGGAAGCGCGCGCTTCCAAGAGCCGCCCCGAGATGGGCCTGGTGAAGTTCCTGTTCGAATTGGTGGCGGACGGCAAGACGGTGGTGACCACCCAGACCGGTTCCATCATGTTCGGCCGGAGGCAGGCGGCATGAAATATTTCGAGGATCTTGCCATCGGTGATACCGACGAGATCGGCGCTTTCACCTTTTCGGCCGAGAATATCAAGCGCTTTGCCACCCTCTACGATCCCCAGCCTTTTCATGTCGACGAAGCGGCTGCGGCGGACAGCCATTTCGGTGGCCTGGTGGCGTCGGGCTGGCAGGTTGCCGCAGTCTGGATGAAGCTCCTGGTGGCGCATCAGGAGGTCGAGATCATCAGGGCGCGTCAGCTCGGCAAGCCGGTAGTCAAGCTCGGCCCGTCGCCGGGCTTCCGCAACATGGTCTGGGCCAGGCCGGTGCGCGCCGGCGATACGCTGCGCTACAGCGTGGAGATCACGGGCAAGAAGGAAAGCGCCTCCCGTCCCGAATGGGGCATCGTCTCCATGCTGAGCTCGGCGCTCAACCAGCATGGCGAGCAGGCTTTCCGCTTCGAGGGCACGGTGTTTTGGGAAAGGCGGGGATGAGGCGTCTCGGTGTACCGGTCGTCAACCGGCATTGAAGGAGCTGACGCCATCAGCCTTGTCGCATATTTGCTCGAACCCTGTCGATCGGGCTCAATGGACATGCCTTAGCCAGGCCGGGAGGTAAGACTTGGCGAGGCGATCAGCTGGGGCTCCGAAAAGAGCAGAGGGGTTTCTCCCACCCTCCCAGCACCAGCGCCAAGACGTGGCGCGATCAGGAGATCGGCTTGCTCGGTTTCCGTTCCAGTTCCGCATAGAACGCGTAGCCGCGGTAGAGGTCCTTGGCTCGGAGCTGCAAGCCCTCGCGGCTTGCGAGATCCGCCAGTGCTGCGGGCAGTGCGGCGATCGGATGGACGTGGAAGCGCGCCAGCCAGGCAAAGAGCACCCGCTTGAACCAGCTCGGCAGGCCCACCTGCTGGCCGAAATCCACGATGAGAAGGCGACCGCCCGGCTCCAAGGCTGAAACGGCCCGTTGCAGCACGGCGTGCCAATCGGGGATCATCGACAGCGTGTAGGAGATATAGATGCGCTCGAAACCCTTGCGCCCGAATTGCTCGGGCGAGAAACGGGTGGCATCGGCCTGGGCCACCGCGACGCGGGCCAGTCCCTTGCGGTCGAGTGAGCCTCGTGCCGTTTCGAGCATCGCCGTCGAGATGTCGAAGCCGGAGAGCGGCGTGGCCGGATAGCGCCGGGCCACGGCGATGAGGTTGCGGCCGGTGCCGCAGCCGATTTCGAGAATGGCATCGCCGGTGGCCGGTTGCAGCGAGGCGATCAGGCGGTCCCGGCCAAGCAGGTAATATTTGCGCGTGAGATCATAGATGTAGCGCTGGTGGCGATAGATCCGGTTCATCGCCGCCGCAGCATCGTCCGTCTGCATCCCGATGCTCAATGGAGGGCTCGCAGTTCGTAGAGATGAAAGCCGCCATAGATCGCGGAGCGGTCGCGCGCAGTCCAGGCCCGGCAGCGCTCGCGGTCGTAGGACCAGCGAGCCAGCAGGTCGGCTGGGATGCGACCGGGAAGCAGGCTCTCCTCGGCGGCGGTGCGGAAGATCACGCGGGCACCGGGACGGGCCGTGCGGGTGATCTCGCTCCACAGCTGGGTGAGGATGACATCGGTCATCCAGTCCTGAGCATCGAGCAGCACATAGGCGTCAAGGCTGGCTGCCGGCTGGGCCTTGAGGTGGTCGATCAAATTGACGTGGCGGACATCGATGCGATCGGCACGGCCGCGCACGGCTTCATAGGCGGCCTGCTCGAGATAGGGCGGCACCGGCCCGTCGCCTTCCGGCTTGTAGCCGCGGCCGAAGGCCTGCCAGGCGAAATAATTGTCCTTGAGGTCGAAGTCGCAGGCGAGACGCTCCAGCCTCTCGCGCAGCACGTCGGCAATGCCTTCCCCGTCTGCGGCCGCCCCGGCCAGGGCGTCATATTGCTCGGGCGGAATGCCCAGGCCATAAAGCGAGGCCCGCCGGCGCGTGAGCCATTTGATATGCGGACGGTCGAACAGGGGGGCGATGCGCTCGTCGAAGACCCGGCGCTGTTCGGCGAGGTCGCGCGCCGCCAGCAGGTCGGCCGGATCGATGCGATGCAGCCGCCCGATCAGATGCCCCAAGCCGATGAAGCGGCCGAGCAGGCCATAGCGGTAGAGGTTCTTGCCGAAATAGCCGATACGGCGGCGGCCGAGCAGGTCGCGGCCATCCCAGTAGGCCCGCGTCTCCGCATCGAGATGGGGACGAAGCGCCGTTTCATAGGCCTGAATATTGCGGCGCTGGTCGGCGCGGGCGAAGAAATCGTAGAAGGCGGCATGATCCGGCAACTGCCGGGCCGCGGCGATCTTCAGGCGGTTGAGCGCGATGTGGTGGCGGTTGAGGTCGACCGCGGTGATCGAGGCCGGATCGGCCTTGAGGTAGCTCATCACGTTGCAGCCGCCGGAGGCGATGGCGACCAGCCGGTCGTCGGACTTCAGCGCCAGCGCTTCCATGTCGATCTCGGGATCTTCCCAGATCTGGGCATAGACGAGGCCGCTGAAGGCCAGGGTGAAGAGCCGATCCTGCAGGCCGCGCAACGACAGCAGTCGGTGGTGCTCCACGGCCTGCTTGACATGCCCCTGCCGCTTGGCCGGCGCCTGCGTCCCGATGCTGTTCGCATCCGTCATGCCCATCCGCTCCTTCCCGATTCCAGGTTACGAATTGGGAATCGCGGATAAGACCTTGCGATGACGGGGGCATGACAACGGTCCCGCAAAGCGACGCGTCGGCGACAGCTCTTCGCGATTTCTTCAATAGGCCAGCAATTTCGTCCGGCTGATGAAGAAGCCGTGCCCGTCCCGCCTGCGGCAGGTCAAGCCATCCTCGGCCGAGACGCATTTGAAGGGACCGTTCTCCCAGGTCTGGCCATAGCCAACGGTGGTTTCGCCCTCGCAGCAGAAGGGATCGCTGACATCCTTATAGAGGGCGCCCTTCCCGCTCGGCCCGAGAATGATCCGTGCGGGCGATTGCTTATCCCTTTCGCAGCTCAGGGTCGGCAATCCTGATCCCGCGCTGGCACCATCGCTCTGCGGAATGAACTGGCAGGAAATATTGCCGCTCGGCATGGCGAAGCTCACCATCGAATCATCGGCCAGGGCAGGAGTGCTCAAAGCAGAAGGCATCAGTGCCAGCGCGAGGATGACGCAGAGGAAGAAGCGGGGCCTTTTCATCGAACGGTTCCATTACAAAGTAGGACGAAGAACCATGCCAGCAAGCGTGATCATGCGGCGTTTCCCAGGATACCCACCAGACGCGTATCTTGTCACCTTGGTCAATGGTGGTCGCTCAGGTCCCTTACGGCCTCCACACGTTCCTTGCCCAGCGCTGCCGCCATCAGGGTCTGGGTATAGGTTTCCCGCGGCGCATCGAAAATCTGGGCGGTGGCCCCTTCTTCGACGATGCGGCCCTCCTTCATCACGACGACATAGTCGGACAAGGCCCTGATCACCGAAAGGTCATGGCTGATGAACAGATAGGACAGGCCATGCGCGGCCTGCAGGTTGCGTAGCAGCTCGACGATCTGTTTCTGCACCGAGCGGTCGAGCGCCGAGGTCGGCTCGTCCAGCACCACCACCTTGGGCTTGAGGATCATCGCCCGTGCAATAGCGATGCGCTGGCGCTGGCCGCCCGAGAATTCATGCGGATAGCGGTTGCGGGCGGCAGGATCCAGACCAACCTCGGTCAGAGCCTGGACGGCGCGCTTGTCGCGCTCGGCGGCCGACAGATTCGGTTCATGCACCCTGAGGCCTTCGGTGACGATGGAACCCACCGACATGCGCGGAGAGAGCGAGCCATAGGGGTCCTGGAACACCAATTGCAGGGCGCGCCGCAGTGGGCGCATCTCGAGCACGCTCGCCCGCGAGATGTCCCGGCCATCGAAACGGATGTCGCCTTCGCCGGTATTCAGCCGCAGCAGGGCGCGGCCCAGGGTCGACTTGCCCGACCCCGACTCACCCACGATGCCGATGGTCTGTCCCTGCTGCAGGCGCACGGAAACATCGTCCACCGCCTTCAGATCCATCGCCTTGTGGCCGCCGAACAGACTGCCGCTGAGATGATAGGTGACGCGGATGTTGCGGCCCTCGAGCAGCACGGGAGCATCGGGACGCGGCGGATCCTTGTGGCCCGACGGTTCGGCTGCCAGCAGCATCTTGGTGTAGTCATGTCGGGGATTGTCGAAGACTTCCTGCGTGGTGCCGGTCTCCACCACTTCGCCACGGCGCATGACATAGACGCGATCGGCAAAACGCCGGACGATGTTGAGGTCGTGGCTGATGAAGACGATGGACATGCCCAGGCGCTGCCGGAGATCGGCGAGGAGGGACAGGATCTGCGCCTGCACGGTGACGTCGAGCGCGGTGGTCGGCTCGTCCGCGATCAAGAGATCGGGATCGTTGGCGAGTGCCATGGCGATCATCACGCGCTGGCGCTGGCCGCCCGACATCTCATGGGGATAGGCATCCACCCGCCGCTCGGGATGGGGAATGCCCACGAGCTTGAACAGCTCCACCGCCTTCTTGCGGGCTTGCTTGTAGCTGCCGCCGCGATGATGGACGATCGGCTCGGCTACCTGGCGCCCGACCTTGTAAAGCGGGTCGAGCGAGGTCATCGGCTCCTGGAAGATCATGGTGATCTTGTCGCCGCGTACCTTGTTGAGCTCCTTCGCCGGCAGGCCGAGCAGTTCCCTGCCGCGATATTTGGCCGATCCCCGGACCTGGCCGTTGCCGGCCAGCAGGCCCATCAATGCCATCATGGTCTGGCTCTTGCCCGAGCCGGATTCGCCCACAATGGCGACGGTCTCGCCTCTGCTGACCTTGAGGTCGATGCCCTTGACCGCCTTGACCGTACCGTCGGGGGTGCTGAAGTCGACCTCCAGGCCGCTGACGTCGAGGAGGATGTCTTTCGTAGCCTGATCCACAGGTGTCTGTTGCATCGGTCTTCCCTTAAGCAAAATGCGGCTAAGCCGAACCGTCTCCGCGTTTTAACGTATTGATATCGGTAGCATTTTGCGGTTCAAAGCGCCTCCGTCTGAAAGAAAAACGCCCTAGCGATCTTTGGGGTCGAAGGCGTCGCGCAGGCCGTCGCCGATGAAATTGAGGCAGAACAGGGTGGTGACCAGGAAGATGGCCGGGCAGATCAGCAGGTAGGGGGCCGCCTCCATGGAATCGGCGCCTTCCTTGATCAGCGCTCCCCAACTGGTGAGCGGTGCCTGTACACCGAGCCCGAGGAAGGAAAGGAAGCTTTCGAGCAGGATGATGCGGGGAATGCGCACCGTCAGGAACACCAGCACCGGGCTCAGCGTGTTGGGAATGATGTGGCGGCGGATCACCGCCCCCTCGCTGAGCCCCAGGGCATGGGCTGCCGAGATGAAGTCGCGCCGTTTCAGGGACAGGGTCTGGCCCCGCACGATGCGGGCCATGTCGAGCCATTCGATGGCGCCGATGGCGACGAAGATCAGCCAGAAATCGCGCCCGAACGAAGCCACCAGCAGGATGACGAAGAACATGAACGGGAGCGAATAGAGGATCTCCACGAAGCGCATCATCAGATTGTCGGCACGCCCGCCAATATAGCCCGACACGGCGCCGTAGGTAACGCCGATGACCAAGCTGACCAGGCTGGCGAGCAGGCCGACGAGCAGCGAGACCTGGCCGCCGATCATGATACGGGTCATGAGATCGCGGCCATTGCCATCGGTGCCGAGCAGGAAATACTGGCCATTGATGTCACCCTGCATGACGACCGTACGGCCGTCGGCCCTGATATCGGTGACCTTGGTGTTGCGGAATTCGTCGATGCGGTCGACATAGCGGGTGGCGCGCGGATCGATCGCCCGGCTTGACGTCAATGTGGCCGTGAACTGGGTGCCCGAGGTCTCGAAGGATTGGACCTGCAGACGGGCCTGTGAAGCAGCGCGCTTCATGGCCTCCTCGAGCGTCGCGTGCTTGGGATAGGGCGAGAGGCTGGGGGGAACCTTGACGTAGGACCCATAGACCTGGTCATAGCCGTGGGGCGAAAAGAACGGTCCCAGCACGGAAAATATCACGATGGCCGCGAACACGAACAGGCTGACCATGGCGGCCTTGTTGCGGCGCAGGCGCAGCCAGGCGAGTTCGAGCAGGCTGCGGCTGCGCGGGAGCGTGGCGGGTGCCAGGCTTGTTTCAGTCATGACGCACCCTCGGATCGAGCCAGGCATAGAGCAGGTCGACGATCAGGTTGAAGACGATGATGAAGACCGAAACCAGCACCACGGTCGCCATCACCAGCGTATAATCGCGGTTGAGCGCACCCTCGACGAAATCCTTGCCGACGCCGGGAATGCCGAACACCTTCTCGACCACTACCGAGCCCGTCAGCAGCGAGGCGGCGGCGGGAGCAAGATAAGTGACGATCGGCAGGATGCCGGCGCGCATGGCATGGGCGACGATGGTCAGCTTAGCGGGCAGGCCATAGGCCTTCGCCGTGCGGATGTGGTCGGCATGCAGGGCCTCCAGCATGGAGCCACGCATCAGGCGGGCAAAGGTCGCCAGTTCCGGCAGGGCCAGGGTGATCATCGGCAGGAGCAGATAGCGAAACGAACCGTCGCCCCAACTGCCGGTCGGCAACCAATGCAGGGTTTGTCCGAAGAGGAGCGCGAGGACCGGCCCGATGACGAAATTGGGGATGGTGATGCCGATATTGCCGATCGCGGTCACGGCAACATCCACGATCGAATTCTGGCGCAGTGCGGCGGTCGTTCCGATCAGAATGCCGCCGACGACAGCCAGAAGCAGGGCCATGCTGCCCAGTTGCAGGGAGTAGGGCAGTTTCTGGAGGATGATTTCAGAGACCGTATAGTCGCGATAGACGTAACTGGGGCCAAAATCGCCGCGCAATACGTTCCAGATATAATTTAGATACTGTTTCCATACCGGGTCATCGAGATGATAGACGCGATTCAGGTTGTCCATGATCTGCGGCGGCAGCGGCCGGGCGAGATTGAAGGGCCCGCCCGGTACCTGGCGCATTAGGAAAAAAGAAAGCGTGACGATCACGAATAGGGTCGGAATCGCGCTCGCCAGACGCTTCAGCACGAATGAAAGCATGACATCGCCTCGGATTGGCTGTCTGCGAAGCGTTCAGGCCTGTCATCGGCGAGGCAAGCACGCTTCTCCAACCGCGGATGAGAGACAGGAGGATGGCCTCCTGCCTCTCACACGCAGCAGCTCATTCCTTGGTGAGGAAACGCGTGCCGTGGTGGTTGGCAAGGTTGTCGTGCCAGCCCTTGACCTTCTTGGAGACCAGCCAGGGGTCGTTATAAACCAGCAGGGGTGTGACCGACGCATCGCGCAGCAGCATGGCTTCGGCGTCGTGCAGGATCTGCATGCGCTTGGCCACGTCCCGCTCGGTGAAGGACTTGGCCATCAAGGCATCGAATTCGGGATTGTTGTAGTGGCCGTAGTTGAAGACCTTGTTGGTGGAGACACCCAGGGTCAGGAAATTCTCCGGATCGGCATAGTCGGCGACCCAGCCTGCCCGCGTGACGTCGAAACTATTGCCTTGCTGCAGATAGGAATAGTGAGACTTGAGATCGGAATTGAGCATGGTGACCTCGGCGCCGAGGCTCTTCCACATATCGGCGATCGCCGTGGCGACCTTCTTCCAGTTCTCGTTGGTGTTGTAGCGGATCTCGACCTTGAGCGGCTTGCCGCCCGGGCCGTAGCCCGCTTCCTTCAAGAGTTCCTTGGCCTTGTCCTCGCGGTCGAGCTGAGGCGTGTCGGCGAAGTCGGCCTTGGCCGGCGTGTAGTTGGCGATACCCTCCGGGATCCAGCTATAGAGAGGCTGATAGACACCGTTCAGCACGTCATTGGCCAGGAAGTCGCGGTCGATAGCCATGGCGAAGGCCCGTCGGACCCGGATGTCGTCGAAGGGCGGCTTGCGGGTGTCGAAGGCGTAATATTCGCTCGACGTCGATGGCGAGACGTGAACCTCGTCGCCGACCTTCTCCTGCAGGAATTTGCGCTGATCGGCCTGGAACTGATAGGCGAGGTCGAGTTCCCCGGCCAGGAAGCGGCGCTGGATGGCGGCCTGGTCCTCGCTTGGATAGGCGACGACGCGATCGATCTTCACATTTGCCGCGCCCCAGTAATTGGGGTTCTTGACGAAGGTGAGGTGATCGCCGGGTATCTGCTCGGTGACCGTATAGGCGCCGTTCGACACCAGCTTGCCCGCCTTGGCGAAATCGCGGCCATATTTCTCGACATTGGCCTTGTTCACCGGCACGACGCTTTGATGCGCCAGGAGTTCGGGGAAGAAGGGAACGGGGCTTTCGAGGGTGATTTCCAGCGTGCCGGCATCGATGGCCTTGACGCCGAGCGTATCCACCGCTGCCTTGCCCGTATTAATCGCCTGAGCGTTCTTGATCGGGTAGGACAGGCTGGCATATTCGCCGGCTTCCTTGGGATCGAGATTGCGCCGGAAGCTGTAGACGAAATCCTCGGCCGTGACCGGGTCGCCGTTCGACCACTTGGCGCTGGGCCGCAATTTGAAGGTGTAGACCAGCCCGTCCGGCGAAACCGTCCAGCTTTCGGCGACGGCGGGACCCACCTTGCCGGCGCCGTCATAGGCAGTGAGACCTTCGTAGAGGTCGTCGATGATGAACTGCTCGATATTGGTGGTCGTGTGGATGGGATCGAGCGATTGGGGTTCGCCGCCCAGGCCTTTGTTCAACACGGTTTCGGCGGA
Source organism: Labrys sp. 22185 (assembly GCF_052045555.1). Classification (NCBI taxonomy): domain Bacteria; kingdom Pseudomonadati; phylum Pseudomonadota; class Alphaproteobacteria; order Hyphomicrobiales; family Xanthobacteraceae; genus Labrys; species Labrys sp. 22185. The sequence continues at coordinate 331,456 of NZ_JBQEPH010000001.1, forward strand.
AGCCGACAACGCCGTGCCGCTGAGCAAGCCTACGGCGAGCAGGGCGCCGAACAAGCGCGTTTTCAAGGCTGCTGTCATCCTGATGTCCCCTCTGAAGCCAGTTGTTCCGGCTATTGGTTGAAGGCCGGCAGTAAAGGCCTTCGCATTCGCTACGGCAACCCGCGATTTTCGACGGGGAAAGGAAGGGTAGAGCTGCTCGGTCCGCGTGCAGGGGGATAGTATGTCGAAGGGTATAGTGATCGTCTGAAAATTGCGGGTGGCCGGGATGCGACGCAATATTCGCCATAACCGACTGCGCTTTATGCCCCTTGCATTGCGAAGACTGATGGGACGAAGGTCGGGCTGAATTATGGGGATAAGCCCTGCACAACCTGGCCGCGTGTGACGGGGCAGGATGTGGCGCCATGCCGGGGCCAGGCAAAACCAAACCGCCGCGCGAATGGCGACATTCGCACGGTGGTTCCGGGACGGTAATTCGAACTGATGAGAACGGGCCGGCTCAGTTGAACAGGCTGGAGACGCTCTCTTCGGAGGCGGTGCGGCCGATGGCCTCGCCGATCAGCGGCGCGATCGAGATGACGCGGATGTTCTGGGCCACGCGTACCGCCTCGGTCGGCATGATCGAGTCGGTGATCACCAGTTCGCGCAGCTTGGAGGAGGCGATACGGGCTACCGCGCCGCCCGAGAGCACGCCATGGGTGATGTAGGCCAGCACGTCCTTTGCGCCGCGCTCCAAGAGGGCTTCGGCAGCATTCACCAGCGTGCCGCCGGAATCGATGATGTCGTCGATCAGGATGCAGGTACGGCCCTTGACGTCGCCGATCACGTTCATGACCTCGCTCTCGCCGGCGCGCTCGCGGCGCTTGTCGACGATGGCCAGGGGCGCATCGATGCGCTTGGCGAGGGCACGGGCGCGCACCACGCCGCCGACGTCGGGCGAGACCACCATGAGCTTGTCGAGCTCCATGCGGGCCTTGATGTCGCGCTCCATCACCGGAGCGGCAAACAGGTTGTCGGTGGGAATGTCGAAGAAGCCCTGGATCTGCCCGGCATGCAGGTCGAGGGTCAGCACGCGGTCGGCACCGGCATGGGTGATCAGATTGGCGACCAGCTTGGCCGAGATCGGCGTGCGGCCGGAAGCGCGGCGATCCTGCCTTGCATAGCCGAAATAGGGGATCACCGCCGTGATGCGCCGGGCCGAGGAGCGGCGCAGGGCATCGGTGATGATCAACAGCTCCATCAGATGGTCGTTGGTGGGAAAGGAGGTCGACTGGATCACGAAGACATCCGCGCCGCGGACATTTTCCTGGATCTCGACGAAGATCTCCATGTCGGCGAACCGCCGCACCGAGCATTTCGTCAGGGGGGTCTTCAGATAGGTCGCAATCGATTCGGCCAGTGCACGATTCGAATTGCCGGCGACGAGCTTGATCTCGCCCGAACCGTGGCCCCTGTCACCTGCCGCCATGAAGCCGGCTCCCGCTTTGAGAAAAATGCACCCGGCTCTTAGCAACTGACCGGCTCGCATACAATGGGGGCGTCACAAGGAGTTCACACTTGCATGGCTGGAATGCGTGCAGATTGGGATGATTTGCCGCTGTTCCGATGCCCGGCCGGCTCAGCGCATCTGCAATCCGGCGTCGGCCCCGTTCAGCACTTCGCTGCCGTTCTCGGTGGTCAGGCTGGTCCGCCCCAGGCACATGGCGGTGCCGCTGTCGGAGTCCATTAGGATCATGTGGGCGAACATCACCATGCCCGCTTCCAACACCCAGTCATTGCCCTCGTAGAACATCGGCCGGTCCATCCAGGACGGCGTGAACTTGGCGCCGAGCGAATAGCCGCAGGCGGCGAGCCGGTGCTCCTCCAGCCCGTGCGAATCCATCACCCGGGCATGGGCGGCGAAGACATCGCCGGCCGTGCGCCCCGGCCGGATCTCGGCCTCGCAGGCGAGAAGGGCCTCATGGGCGGCGGTATAGAGTTCGCTGTGACGGGGCGAGACGTCCCCAACCGTGATCGTGCGCATCAGCGCCGCGTGGTAGTGGCGATAGACGCCGGCGAATTCCAGCGTGATCTGGTCGCGTTCGGCGAGCTTGCGGCGGCCGCTCTTGTAACGGCAGAGCAGGGCGTCGCGCCCCGAGCCGATGATGAATTCGTTGGCGGGATAGTCGCCGCCGGCCGAGAAGATGGCATTGTGCTGGGCCGCGAGGATGTCGCCCTCGTCGGCGCCGGGAAATACGGCGGCGATGCCGGCTGCATCGGCCGCGTCCGAGAGGCGCGCGGCCTCGCGCACATAGGCGATTTCTGCCGCCGACTTGACCGCCCTGAGATGGGCGACGACATCGGAAGCGTCGACTAGCTCGAAATCGCCGGCAAAAGCCGCCTCGAGCTTGCGGCCATTGGCATGGGTGAGGCCGTAGGAATCGAATTCCACGCCGATGCGGCCGCCCGTCACGCCGAGATCGCGGACCATGGCGAGGAGTTGCTGGGCCGGTGTCGCATCCCTGCGATCGGTCCAGATGCGGATGTCGGTGAGGTTGGAGGTGTGCTGGGCCTGGCGCAGATCCGCCGTGCGTGTGAGCAGCGCCATCGTGCCGTCGGCGCGCACCAGCAGGGACTGGAAGAAGCAGAAGCCGAAGGTATCGTAGCCGGTCAACCAGTACATGCTCTCCTGGGCAAAGAGCAGCATGGCATCGAGCTTTTGCGTGGCCATCTCCGCCTGCAGGCGCTTCAGGCGCGTGGCGAACTCATCGGTCGAAAAATGTAGCATGGCAGGTCCTGCCTCGAACCTCGTTCCCGATGCGCTTTGCGATTTGGTCGATTCACCAGGAATCGCAAAGACGCGTCAAACCAAAGAGTTAGAGCAAACAAGCGTTCACGCCTGAACGTGCTTTGCTCTAGTGATCCACCAGCGCGATCGCATGCAGCAGGCGGCCATAGTCTGGCTCCTTGCGATGGGTCACCCGCCGGTAGGAGAAGAAGCGCTCTTCGTCCTGATAGGTGCACAGCGCCATGTCCTCGAAGTGGCCGATGCCGGCCGCGGTGAGACGCATGGTGATATAGGCCGGCAGATCGAACATGGCATGCCCCGCATTGGGGCTCGGGCCGAAGAAGCGGGCATTGTCGGCAGCAGCCTCGATGAAGCGGGCCTTGAACTCCGGCCCGACCTCGTAGGCCGCCCGCGAGATCATGGGACCGAGCACCGCGACGATGTTGCCGCGTGTGGCGCCGAGGCCGACCATGGCGTCGAGCGTGGTTTCGAGCACACCGGTGAAGGCGCCCTTCCAGCCGGCATGAGCCGCGCCGATCACGCCGGCCTTGGCGTCTGCGAACAGGACGGGGCCGCAATCGGCGGTGGCGACAGCCAAGGCGAGGTTGCGCTCGCGCGTCACCATGGCGTCGACCTTGGGCGCGTGCTCGCGGGTCCAGGGCGCGGTGACGGTGACCACGTTGGGGGAATGCACCTGGTAGCAGGTGATGAAGCGATCGCGCGGCACGCCGAGGCTGTCGGCCATGCGGCCCCGGTTCTCGCGGACGTGATCGGGAACGTCGTCCGAGCCTGATCCGCCGTTGAGCGAGGCATAGATGCCGTCCGACACGCCTCCCTGTCGCGTGAAGAAGCCGTGGCGGATGCCGGGCAGGTCGAGGGCGGCGTGCTGGAGCGCGATGGCGGGCGAATCGGTCATGGCGGCAGGATCGGGAGGAAGTGGAGGGATGTCAAACCGGCGCCTGGCGGGAAGCCGGGCCAGTCAGGATTCTGATACCGGCGATTTCGCGGCGGGAACCGTTGCGTTTTCAAGCCGTTGGTTCAAAGTGCCCTGGCATCCGGCCGCGGCCGGAGAAGATTTGTTGAATAGGTGCCCCATGAAGATCACGAAAACCTTGTCCGCATTTGCTTTGGCGGCCCTGCTGGCGCCTGCGGCGGCCGGTTCGGCCGAGGCGGCCGTCAGGACGGGAACGCTTACCTGCGACATCGGCGGTGGCATCGGCGTGGTGCTGGGATCGCGCAAGCCGGTGTCCTGTCGGTTCTCCGGCTTCAACGGCTACAGCGAACTCTATGACGGCACCATCACCAAGGTCGGCGTGGATGTTGGCTTCACCTTCGGCGGGCGTATGGTCTGGGCGGTCTTCGAGCCGTCCAACCGTCACGCGCCCCTGGGCGGCAACTATGCCGGCGTGTCGGCCGAGGCCAGCGCGGCGGTCGGCGTCGGGGCCAATGTCCTGCTCGGTGGCGGCAATGGCGGCGTGACGCTGCAGCCGATCTCGGTGCAGGGGCAGACCGGCCTCAACGCGTCGGCCGGTATCGGCAGCCTGCATATCCGCCCGGTCGCAGCGCCGGTGATCATCCAGACCGAGCGGGCCTACCGTCCCCGCCACAAGGCCCATCGCCATCACTACAAGGCGAAGAAGCATCGCAAGAGCTGCCGCTGCAAGGTGTGAGGCCTCGAGGAGCTGAGCGAAAATTGCGAGGCTCTCGCTAGCTTGCCATCACCGGGGTCTGCCTCGTTGATGGCAAGAACCATGCCTTTCTCAGCTGCGCTCGGTTCCCGGCGCCGAGACGGCCAGCACCTTGAACAGCGAACCCATGGCGCGCGGGGCGTCGTCGGTCAGGCGTTCGAGCGCCTTGGCGATCGCTTCTGCCTGTTCCGGCGTGGCATGGCGGCTGAGATTGGCAGCCATCGGGCGGATACCGAGTTCGTTGAGAAAATAGGCCTGCGTGGTGAGGATGTCGATCGCCAGATGCCGGTCGGCGGCGATGCGGGCCAGCGTCTCGAAGCAGACATGGGTGGTGAGGTCGGCCTCGCCGGGGCGGGTCAGCGGATCGACGAAGGCATGGCCGGCCATGGCCTGCAGCGTGTCGCCGACGCCGAATTCGAGATGCCCGTAGTCGATGATCAGGGCGGCGCCGCCGAAGCGGCCAAGGCGCGCAGAGAGGGCCGCCATCACCTGTGAACCGGCTTCCGGATATTCGACGATGGTGCCGTCGAGCGCGCCATCCGAAAGGGGAGGTGCCTGGTTGGCCGGTACGGGCTCCGGGGCGAGCCCGAAGGCGAGTTCGTCATCGACCAGGCCGACCAATCGTTCATGCCAGCGCCCGCCCTGATGCACCAGCTGGTGCACGGGCAGGGCATCGAAGAATTCGTTGGCGATGATGATCGATGGCCCCTCCGGCAGGCTGGCGATGTCATCGTGCCAGGTCGGGCGGCGTCCCCCGAGGCTGTTCTCCAAGGTCTTGGCCTGGGCTTCGCGCAGGACGGGACTCGTCTCGACCAGATGGAGTGCGATGGCCTCGGCGAAGGCGGGCACGACCTTGCCGATCGCCCGCAAGGCGTCCGCCATCAGCGTGCCGCGTCCGGGCCCGAGTTCGAGCAGGTTGATCCGGGCGGGCGAGCCGAGGATCATCCAGCGATGGGCCGCCCACAGGCCGATGATCTCGCCGAACATCTGGCTGATCTCGGGAGCGGTGGTGAAATCCCCGGCGGCACCGAGCGGATCGCGCGTGATGTAGTAGCCGTGACGGGGATGGCCGAGCGCGAGCGTCATGTAGCGCGCCACGTCGATCGGCCCTTCCTGGCGGATCAGGTCCTTGATCTCGCGGGCGAGCGGGGTTTCGCTCATGCCGATTTCGGTGTGTCGGAGGCCTTGGGCGCCTCGGGACGGTGCATCAGGGCATACACCACCAGGCCAAGGCCGACCAGGACCATCGGCAGCGAATAGGCTTGTCCGACCGTCAGCACGTCCTGGATCCACCAGCCGTCCGGCTCGCGGTAGAGTTCGCTGAAGGAGCGGGCGGCGGCGTAGCCGATGCCGAACAGGCCGGCGATCAGGCCCGGCCGTTTCAAGGCACCGAAGCGTGTCATGATGGCAAACAGCACGAACAGCGCGAGGCCCTCCAGGGCGGCCTCGATCAACTGGCTCGGATAGCGCGGCGTCGGCCCCTGCGGAAATATCGAGAACGGGCTCGATGGCGAGATCATGCCCCAGGACGACCCCCAGGCCGGGCGCCCCCATAGTTCGTCATTGATGAAATTGGCGATGCGGCCGAGAAACAGGCCGATCGGCGCCACGCAGGAGGCGATGTCGAGATAGGACAGGACCGGGATCTTGTTGAGCCAGGCAAACAGGATCACTGCAAGTGCCGCCCCCAGGAAACCGCCATGGAAGGCCATGCCGCCTTCCCAGACCTTGAGGATCTCGATCGGATTGGCGAGATAGTAATCGGGCTCGTAGAGCAGCATGCCGAGCCGTCCGCCGATCACCACGCCGAGCGTGACCCAGATCAGGAGGTCGTCGAATTGCAGTTTGGTGCCGGGCTGTACGAGCCAGAGCCTGGCGTTGCCGATCAGGCGACGCCCGTACCACCAGCCGCCGAGCAGGCCGAAAATATAGGCCAGCGCATACCAGCGTATGGCGAGCGGGCCGATATGGATCAGCACCGGATCGAAAGCGGGGACGATGAAATATTGCTCAGGCATGGGTGCCTTTTGGTGACTAGAGGTGACAGCGTCAAGGCAGAAGCTTCTAGGGCGTGTCGTCAGTTATGGTTTCGGGCTAGACGGGAGCGATTTTGACCTCATCTCGCTCGAAGCCATAACTGACGACACGCCCTAGCGGGGCCGCACTTTTATCGAGGTCTGGCCCGTGCTATCGACGCCGCAAAGGAGTTTCGTGATGCCACAGCAATCCGGCCGTATCTATGACGAGTTCGCCAAATTGATGACCGACGCCGCCGGTGTCGCGCAGGGCGTGCGCCGGGAAGTCGACAGTGTCGTGCGCAGCCAGGCCGAACGCATCATGCGCGATCTCGACTATGTTCGACGCGATGAGTTCGATGCCGTGCGCGAGATGGCGATCAAGGCTCGCGACGAAAACGAACGCCTGGCGGCCCGTATCGCCGAACTCGAAGCCAAGCTTGCCGCGCGTTAAGCGCAAGATTGTCTCGCCGTGCGACAATAAGACCGGCGAAGAATGAGAGGCCTCCTTGTGGACGGCGGGAACGAATCCTTGCCGATTCAGCCCGAATGCCTGAACTCTCCCCACACAGGCTGCGTATCGATCGGTATTCGCAGCGCCAATGCGCCTCCTCGGAGGCGCCGGGAGTTGCAATGTCGGTAATCGAGCTCCAGAGCGAGCGGGCCGGTCATCCGGTTGATCTCGTCGAACATCTGGCGAGTCTTCATGACTGGGCCTTCGACAGACTCGGCGAAGACGAGATCTCCATCGTCGTGAAGGGGCATGGCTGCGACTATGCCGTCTCCTTCACCTGGATGGACGATATCGAGTCGCTGCATCTGGCCTGCTCCTTCGACGCCAAAATTCCCAAGCGCCGCCACGCCGATCTCCTGCAGACGATTGCGCTCGTCAACGAACAGCTGTGGGTCGGCCATTTCGACGTCTGGAATGCCGACCAGGTCATCATGTATCGCCATGCCCTGTTCCTGGCCGGCGGCGCCGAGGCCACGCCGCGCCAATGCGAAGCCCTGATCGAGATCGCGGTGGAAACCTGCGAACGTTATTTCCAGGCCTTCCAATTCGTGATCTGGGCCGGCAAGACCCCCAAGGAGGCGCTCGAAGCGGTGCTTTTCGAAACCGTGGGCGAAGCCTAGAGCGTTTTGTGATTTCCTGGAATCACCAAGAATCGCAAAGTCGCGTCGAAACAATGAGTTAGAGAAAAGCAGCGGTTACGTGTAAACGCGCTTTGCTCTAGTATTCGGGGGCTTTCCGCGTCCTTGCGAGCGCAGCAAAGCAATCCGGCCCTCATAGGGTCTACACGGACATTCCTGGATTGATTCGCTGCGCTCGCAAGGACGAACCTTTTCCGGTGACCTATTGCAGCTGCGAAATAGGCGGCTGCCGAAGCCGGCTTCTTATTTGCTGGAGTTATTCGCATGGCTGAAGCATTGGACATTGGCGGCAAGCTGCTGTTGCTGGGCGCCGGCAAGATGGGCGGGGCCATGCTGGAAGGATGGCTGAAGCTCGGCCTAGATCCGGCCCAGGTGGGGGTGATCGATCCGCATTTGCCGCCGGAGATTGCCGGAGACCTCGCCGTAAAAGGTGTCGCGGTCAACCCGATGCTGGCGTCCTTCGGCACGCCCGCGGTGGTGCTTCTGGCGATCAAGCCGCAGATGATGGACGTCGCCATGGGTTCGGTCGCGCCCCTGTTCGGATCGGATACGCTGGCCGTCTCCATCATGGCAGGCAAGACCATTGCCAGCATCGCGGCATTGCTGCCGGCAGGCACCGCCATCGTGCGCGCCATGCCGAACACGCCGGCTGCCGTCGGCCGCGGTATCACCGCTGCCGTGCCGAATGCCTTCGTGACTGCCGATCAGGAACGGGCGGCCGACGCCTTGCTGCGGGCGACCGGCGCCGTGGAGTGGGTGGCGGATGAAAGCCACATCGATGCGGTGACGGCGGTTTCCGGCTCGGGGCCGGCCTATGTCTTCCATCTCGTCGAAGCCATGGCGGAGGCCGGAGCGGCGGCGGGCCTTCCGGCCGATCTCGCCATGCGGCTGGCGCGCGCCACCGTGGCGGGTTCCGGCGAATTGCTGCACCAGTCCGACCTGCAGGCCGCCACGCTGCGGCAGAACGTCACCAGCCCGGGCGGCACCACTGCGGCGGCGCTCGAAGTGCTGATGGCTGAAAACGGCCTGACGGCATTGATGAAGCGGGCAGTGGAGGCCGCTCGCCGGCGCGCGGTCGAACTCGCGTCCTGAGGGCTGGTCTCCAGATCACGAAGGCCTCTCATGTCGAGAGCCGGGTCTGAAGTCACGTCCCCCAGACGGCAACACCGAACTCCTGCGGCCAACGCGCCGCATTGATCCGGTTCGCAATCGGCCTATCTTTATCGGACGGGGCACACCGAAAAACGAGGTTCGAGCCATGGTTGCCAAGCCGAAAGCCGATAATGCCGTCGATCCGCGTCAGGCCGCTGTAGAGGCCTTGCTGTCGCTATGCGCCGACAATCCCTGGGGCGAGATCGGCCTGGCCGACATTGCCGACAAGGCGGGACTGTCCCTGTCGCAATTGCGCGGCCTCTACCCCTCCAAGGGGGCCATCCTCGCTGCCTATTCGCGCCAGGTCGACCAGAAGGTGCTCGATGGCATCGATGCGGGCATGGCCGAAGAGCCGGCCCGTGAGAGGCTGTTCGACATTCTGATGCGCCGTATCGACGTGCTCTCGCCGCACAAGACTGCCATCGCCAATATTTCCAGGGCCTTCGCGCTCGATCCGCTCGCCATGGCGGCCTGGAACCGTGTCGTCACCAATTCGATGCAATGGATGCTGACGGCCGCCGATATCGACGCCGATGGCCCGATGGGAGCCGTGCGGGCGCAGGGACTGGCGCTGGCTTGGGCTCGCATCGTCAAGGTCTGGCTGAAGGACGAGGACGAAGGCCTGGCCACGACGATGAAGGAAGTCGACCGGCAGCTTCGCTCGGGCGAACGCTGGATGGAGCGGGCCGACGATCTTTGCCAGATCTTCGCGCCGTTCCGCCGCATCGCCGAACGTTCTCATGAGCGCCGTGCCCGCATGCGGGAAAGGTTGCGCGAGCGTTTTCACGATTTCGCCGAGTCGCGCCGGCGAGGCAGGGATGATCGAGACGATGCGGAGGCGGTGTGAGTAACAGTAACGGGCAGCTGGCGGCAGAGATCGGCTTCGACGATTTCCTCAAGGTCGATATTCGCATCGGCACGGTGCTGGAGGCGGTGCCCCTGGAAGGGGCCCGCAAGCCGGCCTATCGCATGCGCATCGACTTCGGCGACGAGATTGGCATCAAGGCGTCGTCCGCTCAACTCACCGCGCTCTACAGGGCCGATGAGCTGGTCGGGCGCCAGGTGATGGCTGTGGTCAATTTCCCGCCGCGCCAGATCGGCAAGTTCATGTCGCAGGTGCTGACGCTGGGCTTTCCCGGCGCCGATGGTGCTGTCGTGCTGGCGACACCCGAACGCGGTGCCCCGAACGGCTCGCGACTGTTCTGAGAGCTGGCGAAAGTGCGGAGTGGCGACCTCCCGGTCGCCATACTCTTCATCCTGAATGGGGTTTTTGGCGATGTCGACCAGGAGGTCGACACTGTAGTAACATCAAGCCGCCTCCGCTTATCCGACTCTCTCGATCGCGATGGCGGTTGCCTCGCCGCCGCCGATGCACAGCGAGGCGACGCCGCGCTTGAGGTCGTTGCGGGCCAAAGCGTGCAGCAGGGTAACGATGAGGCGCGCCCCGGTGGCACCGATGGGATGGCCGAGAGCGCAGGCCCCGCCATGGATGTTGAGACGGTCGGCCGGGATGTCGAGGTCGTGGCGGGCCGCCATCGCGACTGCGGCGAAGGCCTCGTTGATTTCGAACAGGTCGACATCGCCGACGCGCCAGCCCGTACGTTCGAGCAGTTTTCGCATGGCCGGGATCGGCGCCGTGGTGAACCAGGCCGGATCCTGGCTGTGGGTGGCATGGCCCTTGATCTCGGCGAGCACGGGCAGGCCGTCGCGCTCGGCAATGGAGCGGCGGGTGAGGACGAGTGCGGCCGCGCCATCCGCATTGGCCGAGGAACTGGCGGCGGTGATGGTGCCGTCCTTGCGGAAGGCCGGCCTGAGCTGCGGGATCTTGTCGGGTGAAACCTTGAGCGGGTTCTCGTCGTCGGCAATCAACCTGGATCCGCCTTTGCCCGGCACCTCCACCGGTGCGATCTCGGCGGCAAAAGCACCGGTTTCGATCGCCTTGCGAGCACGGGTCAGGGTCTCCACGGCATAGGCGTCCTGGTCGTCGCGGCTGAACTGATAGGCCTCAGCCGTCGCCTCGCCGAAATCGCCCATCGGGCGGCCGCCTTCATAGGCGTCCTCCAGGCCGTCGAGCATCATGTGGTCGAGAAGGCGGTCATGGCCCATGCGGTAGCCGCTGCGCGCCTTGGCCAGCAGATAGGGCGCATTCGACATCGACTCCATGCCGCCCGTCACCACGATGTCGGCGGAACCGGCGCGAAGGAGATCGTGGCCTAGCATGGTCGCCTTCATGCCGGAACCGCACACCTTGTTGACGGTCGTTGCGCCCGTGGCGTCGGGCAGTCCTGCCTGGCGGGCGGCCTGACGGGCCGGCGCCTGGCCAAGGCCGGCCGGAAGCACGCAGCCCAGCAAGACCTCGTCCACGCGATCGGCGGCGAGGTTCGCTCTTGCCAGGGCCGCTTTCACGACATGCGCTCCGAGCACGGGGGAGGGCAGGCTGGAGAGGTCACCCTGGAAACGCCCCAGCGGGGTGCGTGTGGCGGAGACGATGACGATGGGGTCGCTGCTGGACATGGCTCAATCCTCGCTGATGCTGCGGAGTACCTATTGCATGACGAGTGACATATTATATTATGACCATAATTTAAAGAGGAGAGCGGTCATGGATCTTTCGGAACGCATCGACCCGCGCAGGCTGGCTCTGCAGATGATCACGCCCCGGCGGCTTCCCCCGCGCCCTGTCACGGTTCCCGAAGGTGCTATCCCCTTCTCCTTAGAGCATGATGGCGCCGTCATCGCCGGTTGGCGCTGGGGTCAAGGCGAACCAGTGCTCCTCGTACATGGCTGGGAAGCCTCCCATCTCGACATGCTCGCTTTCGTGGAACCCCTGCTCGCGCGCGGTCTCGGCGTGATCGCGGTCGACCTGCCGGCTCATGGCAGCTCCGAGGGCGTCTCAGCGACCATCCCACAGATGGCCAGGGCCGTGACCGCTGTCGGCAAGGCCTGTGGGCGCCTGCATGGCGTGATCGGCCATTCCGTCGGCGGGCCGGTCCTGACCGTCGCACTGGCCGGCGGGTTGGAGGCTGGGCGCGTGGTCCTGATTGCGTCACCCGCTAATTACGGCCGTCAGATGCGGGCGGCGGCAATGGCATTGGGGGTGGTCGACACCAGGGATCTCGCCCATATGGCCGAGGAACTCATCCGCCTGGGTACCGAATTGCCGATCATGGACCTGCCCAGTTTTGCCGAGCGGTTGACGCAACCGGCTCTTCTCCTCCATTCCAGGGACGATCGCGTCGTCGCCATTGGCGAAGCGCGCGAAATTGCCAGATATTGGCGCGGATCACGATTGATCGAGCTGGACGGGCTTGGTCATGGCCGCATTCTCAGCGATGCTGGCGTGATCGGCCAGGCCGTCAATTTTCTGGCGGTCGATTTTCTGGCCGTGGATTTTCCGGCGGCGCGATCCGTGACAGGAGGCGAGGCTGTTCATGCGCTATGACAAGGGCCATAAGGATGCGACGCACCGGCAGATTCTCGAAACCGCCGCGTTGCGCCTGTTGCGGGATGGTATCGACGGCACCGGCATTGCGCCATTGATGGCCGATGCGGGGCTGACCCATGGCGGCTTCTACAGCCATTTCGCCTCGAAGGATGCCTTGGTGCGCGAAGCCGTCGCCCATACGCTGACACAACGGCGTGGCAAGCTGCGCCGCTCCGCCGAGCGCGCCGATGACCCGATCGAAGGGCTGATCCGCTATTATCTGCGTCCTATCCACCGGGATATGCCCGACAAGGGCTGCGCCATCGCCGCGCTTTCCAGCGAGATCGCGCGCCAGTCCGAGACGACCCGGGCCGTCTTCACCGAGGAACTCTTCGGCAGCATCGGCGTGGTCGCGGACGCTCTGCCCGGTGGCGATGCCGAAATGCGCCGCAGCACCGCTACCGCCATCATGGCCCTGCTGGCTGGAACGCTTCAACTCGCGCGCGTCGTCCCCGATCCCGAACAGTCCGACGCGATCCTGGAGAACGGCATCGAAGCGGCGCTGAAGCTGGCGCGTGGCACCTCCGGTGGCGGGAAAGTCAGTACAGACAAGTAGATCGGCCAGCGCCAGGCATCTGCCGATCTTTGATCGGCATCAGACCGGGATTCGCACATTCGCACGCAGTCCGCCCAACGGGCTGGTGGCGAGGGTAATGTCGCCGCCATGGAAGCGGGCTATGTCGCGGGCGATGGCGAGGCCGAGGCCTGTCCCGCCATGATCCTGGTTGCGGGCCTCGTCCAGCCGGAAGAAAGGCTTGAACACGTCCTCGCGGCTTTCTTCGGGCACGCCGGGGCCGTCATCGTCGATGGTGACGACGAGATAGCGTTGCTCGCGCACTCCGGTGATGACGATGGTCCGGGCGAAACGCTGGGCGTTCGATACCAGGTTTGTCAGGCAGCGCCGGAAGGCGTCCGGGCGCACCACCACGATGGGATCGCCCTGGAAACTGACCCGGGCATCCTGGCCTTGGCGTATGGCATTGGCACGCAACTCCTCCAGCAGGGCGGCGATGTCGGTGGCTTCGGCCTGCTCCGCCGCATCGCCGCGCGCGAAGGCGAGATAGGCCTCCAGCATGCGGCTCATCTCGTCGACGTCCTTCTGCAGGTCCTCATATTCGGGGCTGTTTTCGTCGAGCAGCGCCAGGGACAGTTTGAAGCGTGTCAGGATGGTGCGCATATCGTGAGAGACGCCGTTCAGCATGGCGGTGCGCTGCTCGAAGGCACGCTCGACGCGTCGGCGCATCTCGATGAAGGCGCTGGCGGCCTGGCGCACTTCGCGCGCGCCGCGCGGGCGGAAGTTCTGGACGTCGCGCCCCTTGCCGAAATCCTGCGCCGCATTGGCGAGCTGCTGGATCGGCCGGATCTGGTTGCGCAGGAACAGGATCGCCACCGTGATCAGGATCAACGAGGAGCCGAGCATCCAGAGCAGATAGATATAGGAGTTGGAGGCGAAGGTCTGGCTGCGACGGGCGAAGACACGCAGCACGGCATCGTCGAGCTTGACGCGGATCTCGACGAAATCCGAGCGGCCGACCGTATCGATCCAGAAAGGCAGGCCGATACGCATGCGGATCTCGTCCGACAGCGCCTGGTCGAGAATGTCGAAGAAGGGCCGGGCGCCGCGCGGCGGCAGATCCTCGAGGGGGCGGAACTCGATGCCGAGCGCGAGCTGCTTCTGGGCCACCAATTGGAGCAGGTCCGTCGTGCCCTTGTCATGGGGCATTTGCTGGTAGAGCTCGACGATCGCCGCGATGTCCTTGGTGGTGGCGGCAGACAATCGCGCCGTCACGCCCTGCCAGTATTTCTCCATGAACATATAGGTGACGATGGCCTGCAGCAGCACCATCGGCGTGATGATGATCAGCAGCGAACGGGCATAGAGGCCCTTGGGCATGCGGTCGCCCAGCGCCGACAGCACGCGCCCGGGGCCGGCGGCGAGTTCTCGCATCCGGGGCAACGCAATGCGGGCGGCCTCCGACGCCCGCGACAGGCCTTTGCGGAGCAGCGCTCCGGCAGATTGAAGGGCCGGCGGACGGGACTGCATCACATGTCGACCATCAGGCGGTATCCTGTGCCGCGCACCGTCTGCAGATAGACCGGATTGCCCGGATCCTTCTCGATCTTGCGGCGCAGGCGGTTCACCTGCACGTCGACCGTGCGCTCATTGGCGATGTCGGCGGCCGAACCGGCAAGCGCCAGCCGGTCCACCGTCTCGCGCGGGATCTCGACCAGCAGGCGCAGCATGTCGCGCTCGCGTTCGGTGATGCGAACCGTCTCGCCGCCTTGCTGGAGTTCGCCGCGCGAGACATGGAAGGTGAAGTCGCCGAAGGTGACGATGTCGCGCACCGGTTCCGCCGGTGTCGGAGCAACCGCCCGCTTCAGGATATTGTTGAGGCGCAACAGCAATTCGCGCGGTTCGAACGGCTTGGGCAAATAGTCGTCGGCGCCGATCTCCAGGCCCTTGATGCGATCATCCGGATCGCCGCGTGCCGTCAGCATCAGGATCGGCACGCTGGAGCCGGTGCGGATCCAGCGGGTCAGGTCGAAACCGTTCTCGCCCGGCATCATCACATCGACAATCATCAGATCGAAGGTGATCGCCTCGATGCGCTGCCGGGCGCTAGCCGCGTGTTCGGCCGTGGTCACGCGATAGCCGTGCTCGCCGAGATAGCGCGAGAGCAGCGTGCGGATGCGGTTGTCGTCGTCGACCAGCAGGATATGGGGGGCGTCGTCGGGAAGGACGGCAACCTTGTTCATCGTTTTTCACCCCGGATCTTGTCGCCTTTGGTGACGTTGCCGCTGATGAGCCGGGCGACTTCTGTCCGCCCGTCCGGATCGACCATGGCGAACAGGAAGCGTTGCGCCAGCTCGGGGCCGGTCAGCCCGGCTTCGGCGAGTGCTCGCGCGATGCGCTGGGATTGCGTTGTTGCCAGTTCGACGGCCAGTTGCTTGCCTTTCACCGTGGTGGTCAGCAAACGCTGCCGACGATCTTCCCTGCCTTCGCGCTGCAGGATGAAGCCCTGGTCGACCAGGTCCTTCAACACCCGGGCCAGCGACTGCTTGGTGATTTTCAGAATATCCAGCAATTCGGCGACAGTAAGATCGGGATTGCGGTCGACGAAATGCAGCACCCGATGGTGGGCCCGCCCAAAACCATAGGCTTCGAGGGCATGGTCGGGATCGGCAACGAAGTCGCGATAGGCGAAAAAGAAGAGTTCGATCAGCTCATAAAGCGGGGGCTCGCCCTGCTCGTTTTCCAAGCGTGGCGTGGAGGCAGGGGAGAACGAGAAATTTACGTCAGCCATATTGACATATTTTCGTCAGATCGTTACGCAAACCGGGCTCAGCGCGAAAGGATGTTCCGCCGAAGCGTTTTGCGATTTGGCAGAATTGCCAAGAATCGCAAAGACGCATCGAACCAAAGAGTTAGAGCAAAATAGCGTTTCCGTCTAAACGCGCTTTGCTCAGGAACGGGTGGATATCTCAACGCGCGAGGCGCGGTGCCGTTTCCGGCACGAAACATAAGGGGATTTGCCCCCCGACGCAAAAGCGACGGTTGCCATTATCCAGCCACGTCCCGAGCGAAAAAGACGCTCGCGGCGAACGGAACAGTTTCCGCAACTGCCCGCCAATGGCTATAACATTGCGGTTACCAAGCTGTCTTGCGCCCCGGTGAAATCGCCAGGGGATGCAGGGCTCCGCAAATGGAGCAAGTCGGCGTTTTGCCATTTGCTCCAACACGTTTTGCGATTCGACGGAAACGCCAGGAATCGCCGAGACGTGTCGAACCGAAGAGTAAGAGCAAGCAAGCGTTTTCGCCAAGACGCACTTTGCTCGAGGAAGCGCGAAGCGCTGGAGGATGTGTCATGTCGATGTTGCCCTTCGATCAACGCGATGGCTTTATCTGGCTGGATGGCCAGATGCTGGCCTGGGGCGATGCCAAGCTTCATGTTCTTTCGCATGGGCTGCACTATGGCGGTGCCGTCTTCGAGGGCGAGCGTTCCTATGGCGGCAAGATCTTCAAGTCCTCCGAGCATTCCGCACGCTTCAAGCGTTCTGCCGAGATTCTCGATTTCGCCATTCCCTATTCGGTCGAGGAACTCGATGCCGCCAAGCAGGCCGTGCTCGACAAGAATGGCCTGAAGGATGCCTATGTCAGGCCGGTGGCCTGGCGTGGCTCGGAAATGATGGCCGTGGCCGCCCAGCATGCCACCATCCACACCGCCATCGCCGTGTGGGAATGGCCGAGCATGTTCGACATGGCGACCAAGATGAAGGGTATTCGCCTCGATGTGGCCGAATATCGCCGGCCCGATCCGAAGACGGCACCCTCCTTGTCGAAGGCCGCCGGCCTCTACATGATCTGCACCATCTCCAAGCATCGTGCCGAGCGTCGCGGTTATGCCGATGCGCTGATGTATGACTGGCAGGGCCGTGTGGCCGAATGCACCGGTGCCAATGTCTTCTTCATCCAGGACGGCAAGATCCACACCCCGATCGCCGACTGCTTCCTGGACGGCATCACCCGCCGCACGGTGATCGATCTTGCCAAGGCCCGCGGTCTGGAAGTGATCGAACGGCGCATCATGCCGGATGAACTCGGCAGCTTCAGCGAGTGCTTCCTCACCGGCACGGCGGCAGAGGTCACGCCGGTCAGCGAGATCCTCGAACATCGCTACACGCCCGGCACCATCACCCGCAGCCTGATCGAAGACTTCAATCAGGCGGTGCGCCCGGAGAGCCAGTCGGCTGCGGCCTGACGGAGCTGAGACCGGCGAGACGAAGCAAGGAGGCAGGCCGCGAGCCTGCCTTTTGCATTGAAAGCGCCCAAACAACGCTGCCTGTTGCCAGAACAACAGCGGGAACCCGGACGCTATGCTGGGATGGATGAGGGTGCGGCCATGATGGGAGCGCGAGCGATGCGGGCAATTCGGTATCTGTCCCTTGGCATGGCGGCGGCGGTCATTTTCGCCGGCGCCTTTGCTCCGGCAGTGGGTCTTGCGCGGGACCGGTTGCAAACACTGCGTCTGGCGCCGCTTCGGATCATGTGCATCCGGGCGCCATGTCCCTGGGGCGAAATGGCGATCCAGCCGGTGGATGCGGCCGACTCGCCGCACCCGCTCTACCGAGGCCCGCTGCCCCGGCTGCAGGCAAGGCCCGCGGATGCCGCCGCGATCCGCCGTACTTGGCGCCAGCGGTCTTGCCTGATCGTCCGGGGACATCTGGATAGGGCCGGCGCCGGCCAGGGTGTGCTTTTGCAGGTATCGCGCGTCCTGAGGCGATGCTGATTGCTTTGTCTCACGAGGCGTCGACCAGCGCCATGGCTTCCGGCATGTAGCGCTCGCCGCTGACGCTGGCAGGCGGCATGGCTTCGTCGATGGCGGCAAGATCGGCTGCGGTGAGGGTGATTGTGGCCGCCGCCGCATTGTCCTCCAGATGAGGCAAGCGCCGGGCTCCAGGGATCGGCACGATGAAATCGCCCTGATGCAGTACCCAGGCCAGGGCGAGTTGGGCCGGGGTCACCCCCTTGCTCTCGGCGATACGGCCAAACTTCGCCAGCAGGAGCCGGTTCGCCGCCATGTTGTCTTCCTGGAAGCGCGGCAGGGATTTGCGCCAGTCGTCTTCGGCGAGCGTGCTGTGATCGCGGATCGTGCCGGTCAGCAGGCCGCGGCCCAGCGGGCTGTAGGGCACGAAGCCGATGCCGAGTTCCCGGCAGACCGGCAACACATCCGCCTCGACATCGCGGCTCCACAGCGAATATTCCGTCTGGACCGCGGCAATCGGATGGACGGCATGGGCGCGCCGGATGGTCGTTGCGCCGGCCTCCGACAGGCCGAGGGCCTTGACCTTGCCCTCTTTCACCAGGTCCGCCATGGCCCCGACCGTGTCCTCGATCGGCACGGCGGGATCGACACGATGCTGGTAGAACAGGTCGATGACCTCGATGCTGAGGCGGCGAAGCGAGGCCTCGGCAACGGCGCGCACATGTTCGGGACGGCTGTCCACACCGATGATACGGTCACGATCCTGGCCTTCCGGGGCAATGCGGAAACCGAATTTGGTCGCGATCACCACCTTGTTCCTGGCCCCCTTCAACGCCTTGCCGACGAGCTCCTCATTGGTGAAGGGTCCGTAGACCTCGGCGGTATCGAAGAGGGTGATGCCGAGATCGACGGCGCGATGCAGCGTGCGGATGGCATCCGCCTCGGCCTGGCCGCCATAGGCAAAGCTCATGCCCATGCAGCCGAGGCCGATGGCGGAAACGCTGAGCTCGGTGCCGAGTTGGCGTGTCTTCATGATGTGGTCCTCCGTAATATCGGCGACCATGCACCTCATTGAGTTGTTCGATAATCCATGCTTTTTTAAATGGCGTGTTTTGTATAACTGAACAATGAAACGGACCGATCTCCCTGGCCTCGTCATCCTCTCGGCCATCGCCGAGCAGCGCAGCTTTCGTGCCGCGGCCCGCAAGCTCGGCATGTCAGTCTCGGCCGTCAGCCAGGCGATCACAGGTCTTGAAGAAAGCCTCGGCGTGCGGCTGCTGGCCCGCACGACCCGCAGCGTCGCGCCCACCGCTGCCGGGGAACGCTTGCTGGGGCACCTGCAGCCGGCGCTCGCTTCGATCGAGGAGGCGCTCGAACAGGCGAGCGCTTCGCAGGCGGACATCGCCGGGAAGCTGCGCTTCAGCGCGCCGCGCTCGGCCGTGCAGCATGTGCTGCTGCCGCTGGCCCTGCGTTTCATGCGCCGATATCCCGCGGTGAGCGTGGAAATCCTGGCCCAGGATGCCTTCACCGATATCGTGGCGTCGGGTTTCGACGCCGGCATACGGTTCGGCGAAAGCCTGCAGCAGGATATGATCGCCGTGCCGCTCGGCGGCCCGCTGCGCTTTGCCATCGTCGGTGCGCCCGGCTATCTCGATGGCCGGCGCAGGCCGGAACTGCCCGCCGATCTCCACGATCACGATTGCATCCAGCGCCGCTTCACCGATGGCTCCCTCTATCGCTGGGAGCTCGAACGGGACGGCAAGGCCATCGAACTGGCGGTGACGGGCAGCCTCATCGTCAATGACGACGCCCTGATGCTCGATGCCGCTTTGGCGGGGCAGGGGCTGGCTCTGCTGATCGAGGGGCTCGTGGCGGAGGCGCTTGCCCAAGGCAGGCTCGTGCGCCTCATGGAGGATTGGTGCCCGGCCTTTCCGGGTCTCTTCCTCTACTATCCCAGCCGGCGCCTGATGCGTCCGGCCTTGCGCGCCTTCGTCGATTTCCTGAAGACGGAGGCGTAGTCGAAGCCGTTACAGCTTGGCGTAGTGCAGCACCGCCACGCCGCAGGGGAAGGGGCGGGCGTCGACCAGCTTGAGGCGCGTCGTCCTGTGCAACGCGCCGAGCACGGGCTTGCCATTACCGAGCAGGGCCGGATTGACGATAAAGTGGAATTCGTCGATCAGCCCGGCCTCGACCAGGGACGAGACCAGGATGGGGCCGCCATAGACGATGATGTCCTTGCCGGGCTCGCGCTTGAGGCGGTTGACCTCCTCGGCGAGACCCGATCTGGCAATTTCGGTATGGGGCCAGCGCGACTCCTTCAAAGTGCGGCTGAAGACGATCTTGCACATGTCGCCGATCGCCCTGGCGAAACTTGACTGGGGGCTGGCGGAATCCTCCGCAACCGTCTGCCAGTGCTGGTGAAAGCCTTCCTCGGCCATCATCCGGCTGAGCAGGATGCAATCGGAGGACGCGGTCAGCGCCTCGTGATAGTGCCTGAGTTCTGTATCCCAACCCCAGTCGGGCGCCCAGTTCCATACCATCCAGTCATTATTGCCATCCTGGCTCGAACTGAAGCCATCGACGGAGATCTGCATTTCCAGCTTGAGTTTGCGCATGGCGTAGCCTCGTTGTGGGAAAGTTTCAGGGCGCCACCTCGGCCAGATAGGCTTCGAGCCTATCAAAGCTCTGGCTCCAGCCTTCGCCATGGCCATCCCGCGAGGCGAGGGTGGTGAAGACGGCCTGGTGGAAACGCATCAAGGTCTGGCCGTCTTCCTCCTTGAAGGTGACGGTGACGATGGTCTCGGGGCCGGGATTGCCGTTGTCGCCTTCCCAGGCATGGGTGAAGACGAGGCGGGCCGGAGGCTCCACCGCCAGATAGGTGCCGCGAACCCAATGATCGCTGCCATCAGGCGCATGCAGACAAGTGCGATAGAAGCCGCCGGGGCGGCAGTCGAACTTGTCCGAGGTCGCGGTGAAGCCCTTGGGGCCGGGCCAGCGCATCAGGTGCTGCGGCTCCGTCCAGGCCTTGAATACTAGATCGCGCGGCGCCTTGAACAGGCGGGTGATGACGAGTTCGTGTTCGCCGGCTGCCTGCGCGGCGTTGAGGGCGCTAGTCATGCTTGTCGTCCTTCTTGTTTCCTCGTGCCTGGAGTTCGGCGAGGTAATCGTCGAGACGGTCGAAGCTCTCGTCCCAGAAGCGGCGATAAGGCTGGACCCAGTCGAACGCCTGCCGCAGCGGCTCGGCTTCCAGTCGGCACGGGCGCCATTGCGCCGTCCGGCCGCGGCTGATGAGCCCGGCCTTTTCGAGAACCTTGAGATGCTTGGAGATCGCGGGCTGGGTCAGCGTGAACGGCTCCGACAGCTCCATGACGGTGGCTTCACCCTGCGCCAGCCGGGCCAGGATGGCCCGGCGCGTCGGATCGGCCAGGGCTGAGAAGGTGTCGCTGAGATGATCGGGCATCGTATATAGCCATCTGGTTAATTAACCTTATGGCTATATACGAATGTTGGCAAGAGAGGTCAAGCGGCAGATTCTATGTCGACTAAGGTGCTGAGACCCCTCATCCCCCTGCCGGGACCTTCTCCCGCAAGGAGATGAGGGGCGATGCACGACCTGAAAAGACCGCGTCCCGCCTCAGCCGGCTTTTGCCCGCAGCAGGCGCAGCGCGTTCATGGTGACCAGCACGGTGGCGCCGGTATCGGCGAGGATGGCCGGCCATAGGCCGGTGATGCCGGCAATGGTGGTGACCAGGAACACCGCCTTCAGGCCGAGCGCCATCGTGATGTTCTGATGGATGTTCGTCATGGTCCGGCGCGACAGCGAGACCATGCCGGCCACGTCGCTGACGCGCCCATGCAGCACGGCGGCATCGGCCGTCTCCAGGGCGACGTCGGTGCCGCCGCCCATGGCTATGCCGATATCGGCCGCCGCCAGCGCTGGCGCGTCATTGATGCCATCGCCGACCTTGGCCACCGTCAACCCCTGCGCCTTGAGCTCGTTGACGATGCGCTGCTTGTCCTGCGGCAGGAGTTCGGCATGCACTTCCAGCCCGAGCTTGCTGCCGATCGCCTGGGCCGTGCGGGCATTGTCGCCCGTGAGCATCAGGGTACGCACGCCGGCCGCACGCAGGGCCGAAAGCCCGGCGATGGCGTCCTCGCGCGGCTCGTCGCGCATGGCGATCAGCCCCGCAGGCACGCCGCCGGCCAGCAGGACCGAGACGGTCTTGCCTTCATGGTTGAAGGCTTCGATGCGCGTCACGATGTCCGCAGGAAGCGCCGTCTCGCTGGCCGCAGCCTTGGGCGAGCCGAGGAAGAGGGCGAGGCCATCGATGCTGCCGGTGACGCCCTTGCCGCCCAATGCCTTGGAGTCCCGGGCGACGGGGGCGAGGACGTTGCGTTCGGCCGCCTTGGCCAGGATGGCGGTGGCGAGCGGGTGGCTGGAACCGGCCTCCAGGGCCGCGGCAAGCCGCAGTACCTCGGCTTCCTCGCGGCCGAGCGGCACGATGTCGGTCACCTTGGGCTTGCCCTCGGTGAGCGTGCCGGTCTTGTCGAAGGCGGCGGCGGTGATCTTGCCCACGGTCTCGAGCACGGCGCCGCCCTTCAGCAGGAGACCACGGCGCGCACCGGCCGAGAGCGAGGCGGCGATGGCGGCCGGCGTCGAGATGACAAGGGCGCAGGGGCAGCCGATCAGGAGGATCGCCAGACCCTTGTAGATCCACTCGTTCCAGGAAGCGCCGCCGAGGAGGGGAGGCAGGATGGCCACCAGGGCCGCGACCACCACCACGCCCGGGGTGTAATAGCGTGAGAAACGATCGATGAAGCGTTCGGTCGGCGCCTTGCTCTCCTGGGCTTCCTCGACGAGCTTGATCACCCGGGCGATGGTGTTGTCGGCGGCGCTGGCCGTCACGCGGATGCGCAGGGCGCCGTCGCCATTGACGGTGCCGGCGAAGACGATGTCGGCGGTCTCCTTGCGCTTGGGCGTGCTTTCGCCGGTGACCGGCGCTTCGTCGATGGCGCTCTCGCCCGAGACGATGACACCGTCGGCGGGAATGCGGTCGCCCGGTCGCACCAGGATCACGGCGCCGACGGCAAGCATTTCGGCCGGCACCTCCTTAGTGCGTCCTTCTTCTTCCAGAAGGGCGGTCTTGGGCACCAGGCTGGCGAGAGACTGGATGCTGGCGCGCGCCTTGCCGGCCGCGACGCCCTCCAGGAGTTCGCCGACCAGGAAGAGAAAGACCACGGCGGCGCCTTCCTCGGCCGCCCCGATGATCACCGCGCCCACGGCGGCGATGGTCATCAGCATCTCGATGGTGAAGGGCATGCCATAGCGAGCCGCCACGAAGGCGCGCCGCGCGATCGGAACGAGGCCGACCAGCATGGCGATGTCGAAGGCCCAGACCGCGATCGAGGGGAAGAGATGGCCGATGCCATAGGCGGCCACCAGCGCGACGCCGGCGGCAATGGTGAGGTGGCCCTTGCCCGAGCGCCACCAGGGACCGGAAGAAGGGCCGTGATCATGGCCATGCAGGCCGGCGAGGGCAGGTGCCTCGCTTTGGGCGCCATGATCATGTTTGCCATGATCGTGTTTGCCGTGGTCGTGGCCGGCATGATTGTCATGATCGTCATGATCATCATGGTCGTGATCGTGGACGTGCCTCGCATGAGCATGGTCGTGACCGGAGCAGGCGCCGTGATCATGGTCGTGCTTATGATCGTGATCTGGCTTCGCTCCCACGGTCGTCGGCGCTGCGCTGGCCAGGGGAGAAACCTTGTAGCCGAGGCGACGGACCCTATCCTCGACCGCGCCGAGATCCTGGCCGTCGCCATGCTTGACCGTCATCGTGCCTGCCGTCACCGACACCGAGACGTCCTCCACGCCGGTGACGCCGCGCACGGCCTTGTCGATCTTGCTGGCGCAGGAGGCACAGTCCATGCCCTCCACGCGGTAACGGGTCTGGGTCGCAGCGATAGCCATTTCGAGTCTCGCATTTCGAATGGGTTGCATCTTCTGCGAAGGCAACTACATCCTCTAGTGGCTAGAGGAGCAAGCGGAAAATGAAGCTTTCAGGCGCGGCGATCGGCGAGGCGGCCAAGCGCAGCGGCGTCAAGGTGCCGACCATCCGTTACTATGAGCAGGTGGGCCTGCTGCCGGCGCCGCCGCGCACCGACGGCAACCGGCGTCTCTATGAGGCAGCCGATGTGCGCAGGCTCGCCTTCATCCGTCATGCGCGCGAACTCGGCTTCGAGGTCGACGCGATCCGGACCCTGCTCGACCTGCAGGACAATCCCGGCCAGTCCTGCGCGGCGGCCGACGCCATTGCCCAGGCTCGCCTGGTCGAAGTGGAACAGCGCATTGCCAGCCTGCAGGCGCTGAAAATTGAGTTGCAGCGCATGGCGGAAGGCTGCCGCCATGGTCGCGTCGACGAATGCAGGGTGATCGAGATCCTGGCCGATCACGACAAATGCCTGCATGGGCATCACTGAGAAGAGGAACTGTTACGGGACCGGATGCACGGGTGGCCCCTTTGAAACTCAAGCAACCAGCCGGTCCCGCAGGAACGCCGCGAGCAGCCGGGTGGGATTGCTCGGTTCTTCCCCCAGGAACAGGCCGAAATGGGCGCTGGGCGGTGCCGGCAGGCGAATGCGGGGTGCCAAGGTTTCGCAGTCGGCAGGGAGCGTCTCCGGCAACATCAGGCTGATGCCGAGACCGGCACGCAATGCGCCGACCAGCGCAGCGAACGTGGTGACGTGGCAGGCGATGGTCCAGGTGATGCCGGCTTCGGCAAAGGCGACGGCCGTCCTATCCTGCCAGGTGCAGGATTCCTCGAAGGCGACAAAAGGTACCGGCGCAGCGTCGGACAGGTCGATGAGGCGGCTGCCGCCCCAGACCAGCCGCCGGGACCAGTGGAAATGGGGCGCCGAACCGAAACGGGCGGGATCGCCGATGACGATGTCACAGCGGCCTTCCCGCACGGCACTGTCGAGTTCGGGGCTGTGGGCCGTCATCAGGTCGAGCTGGATCTTGGGATGCTGTTGCCGGAACTCGGCGAGTGCGAGCGGCAGTTGCGTCATTGTCAGGTCCTCGACCAGGCCCAGTCTGACTCTGCCCGCCAACTGCCGGCCCTCGATCTGTCGCCGCGCATCGCTGGTCAACGCGAGCAGGCGCCTGGCATAGGCCGCCAGTGTTTCGCCGGCTTGCGTCAGCGAGACGCCGCGCGGCGTCCTGTCGAGCAGTCTGGCGCCGAGATCGCCCTCCAGGCGCTGCAACTGCATGCTGACCGCCGCCTGCGTCCGGGACAGCCGTTCGGCCGCCGCACTGATCGTCCCGGCTTCGGCGGCTGCAAGCAGAGCACGCAGGAGATGAGGGTCCAGATCTCGATCCATAAATTATCCTGATATTGACATAATCATTATAAGGATACTTTCTGGGCCGTCGATCTGGCAAGCCCATTCCTTCACATCCCGGGAAGGAAGCCCTGTCCATGCTCAGCCAGATTTTTCACGAACTCGGCCTGACGCCGCCGCTGGTCGTCCGCGCCGACCTGCCATTCGAACCCTGCGTGCGTATCGGCGACATCATCTATATCTCCGGCCAGATTCCGGAACGGGGCGAGGAGATCACGGCCATCGGCAAGGTCGGCGACGGCGTGAGCCTCGATGAGGCCCGCAAGGCCGCCGAACTATGCGCTGCCAACGTGCTGTTCTGGCTCGACAGGGAGCTTCAGGGCGATCTGGATCGGATCGTCCGGGTCGCCAAGCTCACCGTCTATGTCAATGCCGCGGCCGGGTTCAGCCAGATCTCGCAGGTAGGCAATGGTGCCTCGGAGCTGTTTCTCAGGATCCTCGGATCCCGAGGCGAGCACGCCCGTTCCGCCTTGGGAATGGCGGGGCTCCCTTTGGGCGTCGCCGTCGAGGTCGATGCCATCGTGCATGTGCGCTGAACGGGTGACGCGACAAAATATTGGATAGAAACATGAATCTCGGAATTGACGGTAAGCGGGCCCTGGTGCTCGGTGGCAATAAGGGCCTCGGGCGCGGCGTGGCCGCCCGCCTGGCGGCGGAGGGAGCGGTCGTCGCCGCGGTTGGACGCGACGCGGCAGCACTCGAGACGACGGCCGCGGAACTCCGCTGCGTCTCGCCGTCCTCCTTCGGTATTCTTGCCGATCTCGAAAATCCCACCGATGTCGCAGCCATGTTCGAGCGGATCAATTTGGAATGGGGCGGCGTCGATATTCTGCTGCTGAATGGCGGCGGGCCGCCGCCTTTCGGTGCCGGCGAAACGGATAGCGCACGATGGCATCGACAGTTCGATGCTCTCTTCCTGACGGGCCTGGGCATCGCCGCCCATGTCCTGCCAGGTATGAGGGCAAGGCATTGGGGGCGCATCCTGGTGGTGTCGTCGACCAGCGTGCGGGAGCCGATCAGGGGACTGACGGCCTCGAACGCCTTGCGGGCGGCGGTGGCCGGCTGGGCCAAGAGCCTTGCCAACGAGGTGGCGGCGGATGGCGTCACCGTCAACCTCCTGCTGGCCGGCCGGCTCGATACCGAACGGACCAAGGTACTCGACCGCCTCGATGCCGAGGCGCGCGGCGTGGATGCAGAGGCGATTGCGGCGGAGAGCCAGGCCGAGGTTCCGATCGGGCGCTATGGCACCGCCGATGAATTCGGTGCCGTTGCCGCCTTCATGGCCAGTGACCTCGCCTCCTATGTCACGGGCGCGGCCATCCCGATCGACGGCGGCCTGGCTCGGGCTATCCTCTAATTGGGGAGCAGCCCCAACCGCTGCCGCGCACTGGCCATGGTGGGGCCACCGGCCACCACCACCGACATGTCGGTTCCCCTGACATCGGCGCGGGCCAGTCCGACGATGCGGCCCGTTTGGGGCGTGCTTTTGGCAAAGGAGAACGTCAGCTCGATCGAATTGGCCCGTTTACGTGCGCCGATGAGGTGGCCGTCGATTCCCGCCAGGTTCGGAGAGCCCTCGCTAAGCAGCCGGAGTGCCTGGAGGAGCTTGGCATCGGTAAGGGAACGGTTGGCCATCACGCCCCGGAAACCCAGTGCGCTGCCGTTCGGCAGGGAAGCGGTTCCGGTCATCACGAAGCCTGGCCCACCGCAGCGTGCGCTCCTGCAGATAAGCCCTTTGGTGAGACGCACGCCCGACGGCGCGTAATATGCCAGATTACGCGCTTCCTCCCAGCCTCGCGATGCCAGGCCGGCATCGGTGGCCGGTGAGAGCGATACGCGTCCCGCACAGGAGGCTAAAGCAAGGCAAACAGCAAAAATACCGAGAAGACGGATCAAGAGAACCCCCAAGGCATAGAACAAGTAGTGTATTCTACTACGTCACCAAGCTAGGGGTAGTTTCCGTCACGAGCAAATGATTTCGAAGTTCAGATCAACGCTCGGCGATAAAAGAACAGGGCAAGAAGATTTCTACTCCGCCGCAATCGGAATGCTGACGCCGGGCTCTTCCTCGAACGGGGTCTCCAGCTCGACGAACTTGTCGGGGAAGAACCCATTGAAACGGGTGCGCAGGCCGAGCGAATAGGCGCCGATATGGCCGATCTCGATCCAGTCGCCGGTGTCGATTGTCTCGGGCAGATAGAAGGGGCGGGTCAGGATGTCGACGGAATCGCAGGTCGCACCGCAGATGCGGAACGGCAACAGCTTGTCGGGCGAGCCGTTGCGGCGCTTGCGGGCGGGATCGGGAATGAAGCGGGTCGGCAGCAGGAGCTTGCCCGTCCATGAATCGGAGAGCGAGGCCCAGACACCGTCATTGATGTAGAGGCGCTGGCCCTTCTTGAGCAGCACGCGCACCATCACCGACAGGCAGCGCGCCACGATCACCCGGCCGGGCTCGGCCACCAGCGGCAGGTCGTCCAGCTTCCAGTCGGCGATGTCGGCCCGGATCTGGCGCATCAGCGCCTCGGTCGTCGGCGTGCCCTGGTTCGAGCCCTTCTTCTTGGGGTCGAGGCCATATTGCGCGGGAAAGCCGCCGCCGATGTCGAGGCTGACGATATCCTCCTTGATGCGCGAGCGCACCCAGGCGACGGAGGCCATCGCCCGTTCATAGGTCTCCGGATCCTCGACCTGGGAGCCGACATGGAAGGCGATGCCGGTCTTGAAGCCGATGCCGGCCATGCGATCGAGCAGCTCGACCGCATGGGTCGGCGTGGCGCCGAACTTCTTGGAGAGTTCGTAGGCAGCCGCGCCCTTGGTGGCGAGGCGCAGGAACAGCGTAATCTCCTCGGGCGGAATGTCGAGGGCGCGCACGATGCGCAGGATCTTGGCGACTTCGTCCTCATGGTCGAGCGAGAGCTCGCGAATGCCATAGGTCTCCAGCGCCAGGCGGATATGGGACTGCGCCTTGACCGGATGCATATAAAGGAGTTCGCAGTTCGGCGAAGCGGCCCGGGCTGCTTCGAACTCGGCCGGGCTGGCGACGTCGAAGGAGGTGATGCCGGCCTCGGCCAGCACCTTGAGGATCATTGGCTCGCCATTGGTCTTCACGGCATAGGCGGTCTTGCCGGGAAACTGGGCCATGAACTCGCGCGCATCGGCCGCCAGGACCTGCGGTCGGAAGCCATAAACCGGTTCGTCCGGGCGGAGTGCCAGCGCAGCTTCGCGGGCGGTGGTGAATTTCTGCATGGCCGAATCGACGCCCCGTTTCATGATCCATGTTTAAGCCTGTTCATGGCTGCTGCAAAACAACCGTGTTTCCTGACAGAAATGTGACAGACGAAGGCGATCATGTCGTCTTGGGGGCAGCAGCAAGCCGAGCGATTGCCAGGCTGCCTTGCGAACGGCAGCAATTGGGCCCGGCCCCATGGCTTGGTGCTTGACGGCCGGCCTCAGCGCGGACAGATTCGCATGAGTTGCTGATTTAAGGATTCTCATCATGCGTATTGCCGGTCTTGCTGCCGTCCTGCTGGCTGCATCCTGTGCGCCGGCGCTTGCCGCCTCGGCGCTGGAAAAGAATTTCTGGCTGTCCGGGCCTAATTACGACGCCGTCCTGCCCCATTGCGCCGACAAGGCCGTCTCCGACCAGATCGCCGCGCGCTTTGCCCGCAAGGAGTCCAATTACTGGCATTCCAACCTGGCGATCCAGCAGATCGACCGTCATCGCCAGGTCGCCTTCCGGCCCTGGGGCGCGAGCTACATTCCGCGCCGCTTCTGCGTGGCGCGCGTGCTGACCAATGACGGGCATTATCGCCGCGTCTCCTATGCGATCGCCGAGGATACCGGCTGGATCGGCGCAAGCTGGGGCGTGGAATGGTGCGTCGATGGCACCGACCACAACCTAGCCTATGCGCCCGCCTGCAAGATGGCGCGTCCGTGATCCGTCTCCTGCTCGCGGCCATTGTCATGGTGGCCGCGAGCAGCGGTCTCGCCGCGCATGAGATCCGTGGCGGGGCACCGGGCGATTTTGACCTTTATCTGCTCGCGTTGACCTGGTCGCCGGGCTTCTGCGCCACGGGTGGCGCGGCCAAGCAGCCCGACCAGTGCGACATCGGTTCGCGCCTCGGCTTCCTTGTCCATGGCCTGTGGCCGCAGGGGGAGCGCGATTTTCCCACCGAATGCAATCCCGGTGCCTTCGTGCAGCGGCGAGACCTCGCCGCAACCCGGGGCGTGATGCCCTCCGAAGGCCTGGCCCGCTATGAGTGGCGCAAGCATGGCACCTGTTCGGGCCTGTCCCCGACCCGCTATTTCGAAGCGATGGCGACGCTCTATCGCCGGATCGTCGTCCCCGAAGCCTATCGGGCCCCGGGCCAGGACAGCCGGGCCGCACCGATCGAGATCGGGCGGGCCTTCTCGCAAGCCAATCCCGGCCTGCGGCCCGACATGATGACCGTGGTCTGCAGCCGGGGCGAGCGCGGCAGCGTGCTCACGGAATTGCGTATCTGCCTGAGCAAGGATCTGCGCACTTTCCGGACCTGCCCGACGCAGCTGCGTTATCAGGGCTGCCGGACGCGCGACATTCTGATACCAGCGCTGAACTGACATCGCTTGGGGGAAATCGACATGGCTCTATGGCTCAAATTCGCAGGCGTGGGGGAAGGGGAGGCCGAGGCAGGCGCACCCAAGCCTGAACGGCTGGAAGCCGGCACTCCGGCCTTCCGCACCTGGAACAGCTATGAGAGCGCCGATGGCAAGACCTTCTGCGGCATCTGGGAGGCAACGCCCGGGCGCTGGCGCATCGTCTATGAGGAATGGGAAAGCTGCACCCTGCTCGAGGGCCGCTCCATCGTCACGCCGGATGGCGGGGCGCCGGTCGAACTGGGCCCTGGCGACACCATGATCCTGGAACCGGGTTTTGCCGGCAGCTGGGAAGTGGTGGAGACGACGCGCAAGAGCTACGTGATCCGGATTTGAACGCCGCTTTTAGGACGGGACATCGGTCTCGTCTTCTCTCCGCTTACGGGTGGGGAGGATCGCCTCGTCGTGCCCAATTGCCGGGCGTGCCGTCTCGACATGACCCTGCCGGTCCAGTCATGTCGTGGCCTACCTCGATCGTCTCCGCTGCGGATGCCGACGTGCGGGCGACCTAAGCCGTGAACTTCTGCCTGCCATGCCGCCCGGCTGCGATTTCCCCTCTTGCCACTCCAGTGGCTTCCCGGCGATATGGGCTGGGCGGAGGTGACAGGTACAATGGCAGCAGAGCAGGGCGGCACCACCAGTTTTCTACGTGAGCGCGATGGTCATGAGGCTCGCGTTTCCTATGCGGAACTCTTCTTCGATCTCGTCTACGTCTTCACGGTGACGCAGCTTTCCCACTCGCTTCTGGAGCATCTTTCCTGGGGCGGGGCGCTGCAGACCCTGGTCCTATGGTTCGCCGTCTGGCTGGCCTGGCAATATACCTGCTGGTTCACCAACTGGTTCGATCCGGAGAAGACGCCGGTCCGTATCTGCCTGTTCGCCTTGATGGCGCTCGGGCTCGTGATGGCAGCCGCCTTGCCGGAGGCCTTCGGGGAACGCGGGCTGATCTTTGCGATCTGCTTTGCGGCCATTCAGGTCGGGCGCACGGCCTTTGCCGTGTTCAGCCTGGGCGCTGGCACGCCGATCTCCCGCAATTTCCAGCGCATGATCGGCTGGAACCTGATTGCGGCTTGCATCTGGATCGCCGGTGGTCTGGCCGAAGGCGAGACCCGCATCGTGCTGTGGGTCATCGCAGTGGCCTGCGAATATTTCGCCCCCTGGTTCGGCTTCTGGCTGCCGGGGCTCGGCCGTTCGGATCCCGGCAAGGAATGGACGGTGGAAGGCGGCCATATCGTCGAGCGCTGCGCACTCTTCGTCATCGTCGCGTTGGGCGAATCCGTTCTGGTCACCGGTGCCACCCTGGCCAAATCGACGGCCTGGGATGCGCCGGGCCTGATCGCCTTCTTCGTCGCCTTCCTCGGTTCGATCGCCATGTGGTGGATCTATTTCGACATCTCCACCAAGGACGCGACCGAGGCGATCGTCGAATCCGACAGGCCCGGACAGATCGCGGCCTACACGCATTATCTGCACGTGCTCTTGATCGCAGGCGTGATCGTCACGGCCGTCGGCAATGATTTGTCGATCGCCCATCCGGCCCACCACGTCGATTTCGGCGGCATGGCGGTGATTTTCGGTGGGCCGGCGATCTATCTCGTCGGCAACGCCCTCTATAAGCGCTTGATCTATGGCGGTGTGCCGATCACCCATGTCGTCGGCCTGCTGGCGCTGGCGATTACCGCGCCGTTCGCCTTCATGACCGATCTGTTGATGATCAGTGGCATCACCACCGTCATTCTCCTCGTCGTGGCGATCTGGGAGGGCTATATCGGCAGGAAAGCGAAATCGAAGGCTCTGCATCACGCATCATGAACTATCGCCATGCCTTCCACGCCGGCAACTTTGCCGACGTCCTCAAGCATATCGTGCTGGCGCGCATCCTGACCCATCTCAAGGCCAAGGAAGCGCCGTTCCGCGTGATCGACACCCATGCCGGCACCGGGCTCTACAGTCTGGAAGCCGACGAAGCCCGCCGCACCAGCGAATGGCGGGATGGCGTCGGCCTGATGGCGGCAAATCCGCCATCGGTGCGGGTCGCCGAACTGATCGCACCCTGGCACGATCTCTGTCAGGGGCTGATGGCCCAGTCCCCGCCGCTCTATCCCGGCTCGCCCTGGCTCGCCGCCGACCTGACGCGCGACCAGGACCGCCTGGTCTTCTGCGAAAAGCATCCCGAGGATGCCAGCCGCCTGCGTGGCAATTTCGCCCGCGGCAAGCGGACCAAGGTGATGGAGGGCGATGCCTGGGCCTTGCTGCCCGGGCTGCTGCCGCCGCCCGAGCGGCGGGGCCTCGTCTTCATCGACCCGCCTTTCGAGGAGGACAACGAGTTTCGCGCCATCGCCGAGGGGCTGGCGCAGGCGTTGCGACGCTGGGCCACCGGCATCTATGCCATCTGGTATCCGATCAAGGGCATGCGCGAGGTCGAGAGCTTCGCCCGCAAGGTGGCGGCACTGCCCGCCGGTCGCATCCTGCGTTTCGAGCTTAGCCGCTACACCGTGCAGCGCATCGACCGCCTGAATGGCTGCGGCATGATCATCCTCAACCCGCCCTGGAAGCTGGACGAGGAGCTGCGGGCGGTGGGCGACTATCTGGCTCCGCTCTTTGCCAAGGAAGGCAACGGCCTCATCCGCCTCGATTGGCTGAAGGAAGAAGAAAAGCGCTGATCCGCCTTTGAGGAGGAATCAGGCCAGGCGTGTCTCTCCCAGCGACGCGATCGGGCGGGCGCTGGCCGACAAGGTGGCCCGGGGCGCGAAGTCGATGAACAGCGGCAGGCTGGCGGCACCCAGGGCATGGGCGATCGAGCCGAAGGTGCCCAGCCGCAGCACCGGTGCGCTGCGTGCCTCGGGAATGGCCGCGGCCAGCGCGGTTTCCAGTCGCGAGACGATCTCCTGCATGATGGGCGCCCCGAGGTCGCCGTCAATGACCACATTGGGAACGTCGAGCAGAGCCTGTGCCGACAGGACCGGCCCGACCAGGGCGTCGACGCAATCGGCGATCCATTCTTCCAGGGCCGCCGGATTGGCGGCGATGGCGGCCGGCAGATCGTGCGGGCCGACGATCTTGCGGCCATGCCAGCCGAGATGGCGCATCAGGGCGGCAATGGAGGCCCGCGCCAGCAGAATGTCATAGGGGCCCTTGGGCGGAGGCACCGAGGCCAGGCGGGAGGGCGGCACCGGCAGCATGGCGACGTCGCCGGCATTGCCCTGGGCGCCGCGGCGATAGTCGCCGCCCAGCACCACGCCGCCGCCGATCGCCGGACCGATGAAGAAATAGACGAAATCGTCCGATTCCCGGCCAAAACCATAAAAGAGCTCGGCGATGGCGGCGGCGGTGCCGTCATTCTCGGCATGGACGTCGAGGCCGGTCAGGCTCTGCAGCGCGGCGGCGAAGTCATAGCCTTCCCACAGCGACAGCGTGTCGATCTCCAAATTGAGCCGATCGAGCCAGGCTCCGAGATTGTAGGGCTGCGCCAGGCCGATGCCGAGCACGCGTCCGGGGGACAGGCCGTCGGCGATGGCCTTGAGATCGGCGACGTCGGCCGCGACCACGGCCAGGGCCTCCTGCGGAGCCGGCAGGGGATAGTCATGCGAGCGCTTGTCGATGAGATGACCGCCGAGATCGACCAGGGCGGTCTCGATGCGGTTGCGGTCGATCCGCACGCCGATGCCATAGGCCCCCGTCGGCTCCAGGCGCAGCAGCGTCGCCGGCTGCCCGCGCTGGCCGTGATAGCGTTTGCCGACAACGGAGATCAGCCCGAAGGCCTGCAGGTCGGAGACGATCTCGCCGATGGCGGTGTTGGTCAGGTTGGCGGCGCGGGCAAGGTCGGCCTTGGAGGCTTCGCGCAGGCGTCGCAGGCGCTGCAGCACGACACGATGGTGGTAGTGACGGATGCGCGCGGAGGTCAATCCGCGTTCCGCCATCGACGCGGGCGCCATGGCTTCCTCCCCCTTACCGCCTGGAGCAAGACACGTTCGGGTGTGAACGCTTGTTTGCTCCCACTTTCTGGGCGAGCGCATAGTCGCCACGCCGCTCTTTATTCATTGCCGTTGAGTAAATTCAAGAAGAGCGAAGGTGTCAAGCATCATGCGGGACCGTGCCGTCCGGCGCGTCAAGGAACCGACGCAGTCCTTGTCCCGTTTCCCATGGTCGCACCCGGATTGACGCCGGGCAGGGGGTATTGTCAGATCATTGACAGGTTCTGCCTGAGCCGGCGCACTATGGTGAATGGATCATGCAATTCGATTTCAAGGGCAGGCTGGTGCTGGTCAGCGGCGGCACCAGCGGCATCGGAGCCGCGATCGCGGCAGGATTTGCCGAAGCCGGCGCTTCCGTCGTGGCCGCAGGCCTGCCCGGAGCGGCCGCGCCTGCCGGCGTCGAGACGGTGGAGCTCGACGTCAGGGATGGTGCGGCCGTCGCCGCGCTGGCCGGGCGTTATCAGCGTCTCGACGTGCTGGTGAATGCCGCCGGCATCATCCGGCGCGGTGCCGAGCATGAGCCGGAGATCTTCGAAGAAGTGGTCGACATCAATCTCAACGGCACGATGCGCCTTTGCGCCGCCTGTCGCAGCGCCCTGGCGGCTTCGGGCGCGGGTGCCGTGGTCAATCTCGCCTCCATGCTGTCCTTCTTCGGCGGCGGCCTGGTGCCGGCCTACAGCGCGAGCAAGGGCGGCATCGCCCAGCTCACCAAATCGCTGGCCATCGCCTGGGCGGGCGAACGCATCCGCGTCAACGCGATCGCTCCCGGTTGGATCGAGACACCGCTCACAAGGGCGCTGGTGGAGGATCCCGCCCGCAGCGGCCCGATCCTGGCGCGTACCCCGCTCGGGCGCTGGGGCGTGCCGGCGGATCTGGTCGGGCCCGTGCTGTTCCTGTGTTCCCCCGCCGCCGCTTTCGTCACGGGTACGATCCTGCCCGTCGACGGCGGCTATCTGATTGGATGAAGCCATGACCGTGCCCGACCGCAAGCTCGACCAGAGCCGGATGCCCTATCAACTGCCGATGCCCGCGGAGGCGGCTCCCGAGATCGTGGTGCCGCATGTGCTGCCCGATGACGAGCGTGTCTGGGTGCCGCAGATGGAGAATGTCTGGTTCCGCCCGCTCTGCCTGCATGCCGGGCAGGGCTATTGGGTCAACCTGCTGCGCGTGCGCAAATCCGGCGTGCTCTCGCGCCATCGCCATCCGGCGCCGGTGCACGGCCATGTCCTGAAGGGGCGTTGGCACTATCTCGAGCATGACTGGGTGGCCGAGACCGGCTCCTATGTGTTCGA
Source organism: Labrys sp. 22185 (assembly GCF_052045555.1). Lineage (NCBI taxonomy): Bacteria > Pseudomonadati > Pseudomonadota > Alphaproteobacteria > Hyphomicrobiales > Xanthobacteraceae > Labrys > Labrys sp. 22185. Next base: position 366,280 of record NZ_JBQEPH010000001.1, read on the forward strand.
GCCGCCAGGCGAGACTCATACCCTCGTGGTGCCGGAGGATTGCGAGGAGATGATCACCCTGTTCCACATCACCGGCGCCATGATCTATGTCGATCCCTGGGGCAAGGTGACGGGGTTCGAGGACGTCTTCTCCAAGATCGACATGTGTCGGGCCCACTATGCCGCCAACGGCCTGGGCGCCGACTATGTCGAGCGTTTCATCCGGGGCTGAAACGCTTATTTGGGGGCAGGGTGCTGCGGCGGCGTGGCGGGCTTGCTGTCGCCATGCGGGCGAGGCACCATGGCGAGCACGGCCGTCTCGAGCGACTTGTCGCGGTGCTTCAGGCAATAGCCGCGCAGATGGGTGCGCAGGGCGACCGGATCCGTAAGGTCGGCAAGGGAGCGTTCGCTGCCGAAGTGCCCGGGATTGGCCTTGGCATAGCCTTCGATATAACCGCCGGCCCAGGCGATGATCTGGCTGTCGAGGATATCGCGGCGGCGCACGGCGAAACCGCAGCGCATGTCGCCATAGTCGACTGCCTGGCTGACGGGCACATGCGGCTTGGCGGGTGCCGGGGGCTTGACCGCTGCAGGCGCGGCGTCCTCCGGCTTGGCCGGCGCCGCCTTGTCGGCGGGGGGCTTCTCGGTCGCCAGCGCCCGTGGAATCGGGAGGCTGCCTAGACAAAGGGCGCCTGCCAGGAATGCTGCCATCGTCACGCGCACATTTGCCTCCATCGCATTGATTTGCTGCATCATGCTGCGCAAACAAAAGGGCGGCCGCAAGGCGTTGTGCCCAGCGTAGGAGCGCAAATCTTCGACAGGGCGGGCATTGGTCCCGCGGGAGGCATGGAAGTCCGGTCGGGCATCGAGAATCTGGCTGGGGCGGGAGGGTTCGAACCTCCGAATGGCGGAATCAAAATCCGCTGCCTTACCACTTGGCTACGCCCCAATCGGTGCGGCTCAATAAACGGTTCGCTCCCAGGCCGCAAGATATGGCTACAAAAAAGCGCTGCGAAATTCATTACCAAAAAAGCGCATATCATGCTTGCGGCTCGCCGATGATCCCGCTATAGAGCCGCCCACGACTGGAATACGGAGTGTGGCTCAGCCTGGTAGAGCACTACGTTCGGGACGTAGGGGTCGCAGGTTCAAATCCTGCCACTCCGACCAGTCGATTTTCCCGAGATCCAATCCTTGATTACTAAGCCATAGACGCCGCTCATCGTGGCGTTGGCGCATGCGCAACCGCCTGTCCAAGCCGTCGTACTGGTACGCGAAGCAGCATCGCGATGTCTTTCTTGTTGAAAGTCATGATGATACCGTCTTCGGCAAGCGCATAGCTATTGTCTCGTGAAGTATGGCGGAGCGGGTGCCTCAACGCTCCTCGGCTGTTACATGGGTAACTGAATACAGTGTAACAACTTTATGACAATGGCTCGGTGCCGAATAGATTGCCGCTTGTTTAAGCTTTGTCGTTATTCCGTCTCCGGCGTAGAGATATTGTCTTTAATGTGGCATTTGGATATCTGTGCGATTAACGATTCGTTATGAGGATTGGGAATGCGGAAGCTGCTGGGCGTAGGCCTGCTTGTCCTGCTGGGTGGCTGCTCCAGCCCTTCCGACGGCCCGAGTGCCGGAAGTTTCCTGAATGCGCGCCAGCCTTATACGAATGAGCGCGTTCCGGTCATCGACATCACCTATGCCGCGCAGACGGCCCTGGCTCCGGGCGCCGGTGCCTCATCCTTTGCGGCAACGCCCGGTCTGTCGACGTTACGTTCGGCCGGATTTACCGGCACGCAGATCAGCCGCGGCGACGTCCTGCAGATCACCGTCCTCGATACCGGCGAGGACGGTCTGTTCTCGCCGACGAATAGCAAGACGCTGGATCTCGGCCGCTTTACCGTCGACGACAATGGCTCGATCGACATTCCTTTCGTCGGCAAGCAGCGTGTGGCGGGCTCCTCGCCGGAATCGGTGCAGAAGCGCATCGTCGGCAGCCTCAAGGGCTCTTCCGTCAATCCCCAGGCGGTGGTGACCATCGTCGATCGTCCGAACAGTGCCGTGGCCATTTCCGGTGCGGTGCGGGCCGCCGGCCGCATGCCGATGGCTTCAGGCAAGGAACGCATCCTCGATGTGGTGGCGAGGGCCGGCGGGGCGACCGGGCCCGCCAACGCGACGACGGTGACGGTGATTCGCGGCAATCAGCGCGCCGACCAGAGCCTCGACCAGGTAATGGCCGATCCCAAGCAGAACATCTACCTGCAGCCGGGCGACCAGGTCATCCTGGGTGGCAATACGCCGAGCTTCACCGCGATGGGAGCGTTCAAAAGCGCCGGCGAGTTCAATTTCGAACCGGGCCAGCTGACCTTGGCGCAGGCCATCGCACGCAGCGGCGGTCTGCTCGATGACCGGGCCGATTCGCGCTACGTCTATCTGTTCCGCAAGCGTGCCTATTACTGGACGACCAAGGATTGCGTGCTGGTTCGGCCCTCGCCCTATGGCAGCGGCACCATGCCGCCGCGCAGCAATTGCCCGGAAGCCATGGCTTCGCCGCCACCGCCGCGTGCCGTGATCTTCCGCATCAATATGAGGGACGCTTCCAGCCTCCTGATGATGCAGCAGGTCCAGATGGAGAGCGGCGACATGCTGTTCGCCAGCAATGCCGGCATGGTCGATTTCGCCAAGCTCTTCACCGTGTTCCAGAAGAGCGTGCCGACGGCGGCGGCCCCGCAGCCGACCGGAGGAATCCCGTCCAGCCCGCCTCCCGCGCCGGGTGTGTCCCTGAACCTGCCGTCCCGCTGACGCAGGCAGGCCTCAGGAGGCTTTTTGGATGCCGTGCAGCATCGCCAGGGCGATGCCTGCCGATGACGGCCTTTCGTCCCGATCGGGCCAGGCGAGTTGCCCGGCAAGTTTTCGCAAGGGGTCGTCGGCCCTGGGTGGATCGGCACGGTCTTCCAGCAGCATCTGCAGGATCCGCCCGCAGGCATAGAGGTCTGCCCGGCCGTCGAGGGGCTCGCCCGCCTGCTGTTCGGGGGCGCTGAAGCCGTCGCGGCCGGCCTTCGCCAGGTCGACATCGCCATGGCGCCGCCCCGCTTCCAGCGCGATGCCGAAATCGGCGATACGCAGCGTGGCGAGATCCTCACCGTCATAAAGCAGGTTGTCCGGCGCGAGATCGGCATGCACCAGGCCGGCTGCATGCACCGCCTCCAATCCCGACAACAGGGCTGTGGCGATCCCGGCCACCTCGTCGCGGCGGAACGAGGCTTTTCGCATCCGCTCCGAGAGGCTGGAGGGCAGCCAGTCCATCAGCAGCGCCGGCCGGCCGTCGGCGAGCCGCAAAGCGGCAGTGGCGGCGGCGACGTGGCGGTGGCGCAGTCTGGCGCCGAAGCCGGCCTCGCGCAGCAGGAGGTCGCGGGCGACGACATTGTCGGCCTGGTCGGGCCGCAGCGTCTTGAGGGCGTGGCGGGTGCCGAGATCGCGATGGCGCAGGCGATGGATCTGCGTGAGAGCGCCCTCATGGACCATTGCTTCCAGGGCGAAACTGTTGGCGATGAAACCTGGCTCCGCCGCATCCAGCCTGTCGAGGCGCCGATCAAGCGCATCACGCACGCGATCGGCCAGCAGACGGGTTTCAGCGGGCGTGCGTGGTTCGGCGCCGCTCCGGCTGAGCGCCTGCCACAACGCGGCAAAGCGGGTGGCGATCGCCTCCAGGTCGCCCGGCGGCAGTTCGCTGCTCATGTCGCCTGGACAGCCACGACGATGGCGCTGACATTCTCCCGCACATTGGCGATCAGGGCCTCCTGAACCAGGGCGGCGGCGGCCTCCTTCGCCGGCTGCTCGGCGATGTTGGCGGCGATGCTGCGCTCGTCGAGGACACGCGCGAGCGCCGCACTGCAGAGCAGAAAGCGATCGCCCGGCTGGGCCCTGTCGTGCACGATCTCGGGAACCAGTTGGCGGGGCGCGCCGATGCTGCGCGCGAGCGCGAAACGCAGACCGATCTCGACATGGTCGCGCGTCAGGCAGCGCATCATGCCCTCGCGCATCAGATAGCAGCGGGCATTGCCGGCCCAGATCACGGCGAAGTCCCCGTTCTCGAGGGCGAGGGTGACGACGCTGGCGCTTGGAGGCTCCAACGCGCCCGGGAAGCGAATCGACTGCACCAGGCTATGCGCACGCCCGAGCTTGCCCTTCACATCCTGCACCAGGGTTTCGAGCGTATCGGCCGGCGAGACATAGGCCAGCGTGTTGGTGACGATCTTGGCAGCCTCCGCTGCGCCATTGCCATCGCCGACGCCATCGGCAACCGCGAAAAGGCGCGGATTATCGGAGACCAGCAAGGCGTCGGCATTGATCGACAGGCGCGTGCCGGCATGCGTAGCATAGCCGCGCTCCATCACCAGTGCCGGCAACGGAGTTGCAGCCATGGGCGGGGCCGTCGTTTCGGTTCTCTCGGCCGGCGGAGGCGGTGAGGGCGGACGAGAGGGCGGCTTGACGGTGGGGTTGCCGCCTTTCAGCAGGCGTACGAAATCGCCGGCGCGTGGTGCCCCTTGAGTCTTGAAGCCGCTGGCCCGTCCGGTGCCGCTTTCAACGGTCCACCACAGTGAGACGCGGCTATCGGCGGTGCCAGGTGGTGGTGGCGGCACCGGCCGGGCCTGGGGGAGGCGCAGGCGCTTCAGCCCGCCCAGAAAGGCCGTGATGTTGAAATCGCGCAGTGTCGACGTCTCGGCAATCGCTTCGGCGGCGGTGAACCAGCTCTCGTCGAAGCAGAAAAGGCGTGCCGGACCGTCATAATTGCCAAGCCGGGCTGCGATCACCAGCGGGAAACTGCGGCCGACCCTGTCCTTGCTCGGCAGCAGGATGCCCACCATGGTGGCGTGCCCCCACAGGGATCGCTCGATCACGAAACGCCAGGGCGGGGAGGCATGAAACAGGCTTTCCCATTGGGTGCCGAGCGTCTGCTCGCTTTCCTGCAGGCCCGATTGCAGCCAGTTGACGAGTTCGGTTTCGGCCTGGCGACCGAGACCGGTCGAGACGAAATCGCCATGGCTCGGTACCTTGCCGAAAAAGCCGATGCCGTCATTCTCGGACGAGGGAGGGTGAGAAGCGCCACGCTGACTCATCACCCGCCCTCAGAATTGCGAAGGGCAGCGGAAATCCGCCAGCGCCTTCAGGCGGTAGGGATTGAGCGTGCCGCCGAACTGCACCCTGAACTCGGCGCTCCTGCCGTCCTGGCTGAAGCGGGCCTTGAACAGGTCGGTTCCTTCAGCAGTGATCACGGCCTTGTCGAGCAGCCGGAAGGTCGCCCATTCGCCGGTTACCTGGATCTTCCGGTTGAAGTCACCGGGAGGCATGTACACCCAGGATTCGGCCTTGGTGTCCTTCGACGGCCATTCGAATGTCTTGGCCTGGGCGTTGCTCTTGAACAGACGGACGCCCTCGCCGGCCGTCGTGAGGACGGCCATGTCGGTCGCATCGTTGAGAGACAGGCCGGTCATGGTAATGCGGATCGAGGGCATCTCGCCGTCATTCGGGAAGAAGGCCTTGCGGATCTCGTCGGCATTTTCGAACTGGGCCAGTGCCTCGCTTGCCATCCCCTCCGCCCCGGGAGCGCCCTTCCAGCGCCAGGGACTGGCCGAGGTGTCGACGAAAGCCTGCAGTTCGTTCTGGAAGAAGCTCGGGAAAAGCCCCTTGGGACCGAACAGTCGGGCAAAATCCGTCAGTGCCATGTCTTCCCTGGCAGACCGATCGAAGGGATAGCGTCCAGCCATGATGGTGGAGCAAAGCCTGGCGCCATCACCAGCCCATTTGTCGGCTGCCTCGTTGCGGGCGGTCTTGGACGCCAATGCACCGACATCCCCGACCAGGCCCGCCACCAGATCGTCGATCGGGGACGGCAAGCGTCGGCTCTCTTCCGCCAGGGACTGGACGGCGGCGGCGAGCTGGCTGTCGGTGTTGAAGATCTTGTTCACCGGCTGTGTCGATCCTGCCGCTCGTGAGAGCTGGGTGTACATGGCTCCGAGCAGGGGTTTCAGGGCCTGGATCTGCGAACGTGGCTTTTCCGAGCTGCTGGTCTCGCTCTGCTTGGGGGGTTCCAGTGCTTCACGCAGGCGGCCATAGGGATCGGGGACGCTGATCGTACTGCTGTTCAACGCAGTGCTCTGACTACCCTGCTGCGCCAGCGCCACGGAGGCGTTCGCCTGGGGCCTGAGATCGGCGGCATTGGCGATGGAACGCGCCAGGGATTCGATCGGGCCCGGCTCGCTGGAGAGGACGCGAAGTGTATCGGCGGCATCGGCCAGTGACTGGAACGGCTTGATGTTCAGATCCGCCAGGAGGCTCGCCCAGCGTTTCTCATACTGGTCGAAATAGAGCTGCAGCGCAGCCAGGGACAGGCTGTCCACCGTCATGCCGGCGCTGGGCTGCTCGCCGCGAACCCAGTGTTCGTCCAGCGCCTGACGGGCTGCTTCGGCGACCTCCGGCAGGACGACGGCGCGATAGCCTTCGCCGGTGAACAGGCCGGGAATGCCTTCGCGCAGCGCAGCCTTGGATTTGCGCTGGAACACCCGTTCGCCGAGCGGGCCGAGCGCATCGGCGGGCACCCAGGGTGCCAATGCGCGCACCTGCCGATTTTCCTCCAGGATGTCATAGGCCCGTGCCGCCAGGCTCTGCCCGCTGATTGCCTGCCGGGCCTTGGCGACCAGGGTCTGGTCGATGTCGATCGGTGGCAGTCTCCTCGCCACCAACTGCTCGACATGCTGGAGAAGTTCGCGGCGGGCGGCCACCCTTCCCTCGTCGGGATAGAGGGAGTCGAAGATCTGCTCGGCCTCCTGCGAGGCGAATTTGGCATCGACCTGGCCCAACCCGCCGAGCATGCCGTAGAGCTTGAGGGCATCGAAGGTCTGGCGGACATTGGAGGTGTCGCCCAATTGCTTTTGCAACTGCACCATCAGGCGCGGCAGCAGCAGCGAATTGAGGGCGCGCTGATAGGCCTCACGCTGCCGGCCGGCGATCTTGTCGCTCTGGTCCAGCCCGAAGCCGACCTGCCACGTATCTGACCCCGAGAAGCCATCGGTTACGCCTCGGATATCGTTCAGCGCCGGCAGGATGCGCAGGAAATCGGTATCGTTGACGTCGCGCACCGGGATGCCCTGCACCAGTTTCTCATAGGAGCTGATGCGTTCGTCGGCCTGCGCCAGGGCGCGGGAGTTCTGGAAATAGGTTGCGATCCAGCTCGAGAAGACCACGCCGAGCACCACCGCCGAGACACCATAGGCGATACGGCGCAGCATCAGCTGGCGGCGGGCCAGCCGCTTGTCGCGCGCCACGAGCGCGGCCTCTCCGAAGATGACTTCCTTGAACAGGCGCGGCAGGAAATAGCTGCGGCGCATGCGTGGAGCACCGGCCACGCCGGGTATCTCCGCCTGCGTTCCGGAAGCGAAATAGATGCCGCGCAGCAGCGGGGACTCCACCAGTTTCGATCCGGCGCAAAGTTCCACCAGCACCTCGTGCAGGCGTTCCTTGAGGGCGGCGAGCTCGGCGGGGAAACGGAAAATGCGCCCACGTATCTCGCTGTCGGGTTCCTGCTGCAGGCGCTCGATCAGCATGGCGTCGACACGTTGCTGGAGCAGGCTGAATTCCTCCAGGAAACGCTCGGGCAGATCGTCGGCCTTGTAGCTCTCGTCCAGACCGAAGGTAGTGCCCCAGACCTGTTCGCGGTCGCTGGCATTGAACCCGTCGAAGAATTCCACGAAGCCGGTGAGCAGGTCCGATTTTGTCAGCACGAGATAGACGGGGACGCGGGCCTGCAGGTATTCGTCGAGCTCCGACAGGCGCTGGCGGATGGCGCGCACCTCTTCCAGCCGTGCCGTGGGCTCGCGGGTCAGGATGTCGGCGATCGACAAGGTGACCAGGGCGCCATTCACCGGCTGCGAGCGGCGGTGCTTCTTCAGAAGGGTCAGGAAGCCTTCCCAGCCGGCCTTGGAACTGCCGTTGAGATCTTCCTGGGTGGTGTAGCGGCCGGCCGTATCGATCAGGATGGCCTCGTCGGTGAACCACCAGTTGCAACTGCGCGTGCCGCCGATGCCCTGCACGGAATTGGCGCCGAGCGCATCGCCCAGCGGGAACTTCAGGCCCGAATGGGTGAGGGCGGTGGTCTTGCCCGAGCCGGGCGCCCCGAAGATCACATACCAGGGCAGTTCATAGACATAGCTGAAGCGTTTCTTGGTGACGCGGCGCAGCAGTGCCAAGGCCTGTTTCAGGCGGTCGCGGATTTCGCTGACCTCGGCCTGCTGGCTGGCGGCGGCTTCCGCCTCCGCACTCTTTTCGAGGTCGGCGACCAGCGCCTTGTCGCGCTTGCGGGCCCGGTAGATGCTGATGCCGATATAGGCGAGGCCGGCAACCAGCACGATGCCGATGGCGATCAGCCGATTGGTCGCGCTGGCAAGCGGATAGAATTCGCCATAGCCGATGAGGTGGCCGTAGAACCAGATGATCAGGCAGAGCGCCGCGATCCAGACGATGGGCAGGAAGCGCTGGCCGAGCAGCGTGCCATAGGCTTCGACATAGGAGCGGATCGTATAATAATAGCTGAGCGGGTTCATGGCGTGGCGCCTCCCGGCCGTATGACGCTGCGATCGACAACCGGCAGGCTCATCACGAGAGGCGAGCCGGTATAGCCGTCCTCAGGCCTGCCGATCACCAGGATCTCCGTGCGGCGGTTCTGCGCGCGTCCCGGGTCTGTATCGTTGGAGGCGATCGGTTCGGCTTCACCCCGGCCTTCGGTGGTGATGCGGTCGCGAGCGTAGGTCTTCAATATGTTGCCGACGGCGTCGGCCCGCTCTTCTGACAATTGTTGATTGTCGCGGATGCGTCGATTGCCGTTGAAGGGCCGGTTGTCGGTGTAGCCAATCACCCTTGCGCTGAATTGAGAAGCGGCCAGGGCGACGCCGATCTTGTCGATCAGATCCTGAAAACCGGGTTTGACGTCAGCCTTGCCGGTATCGAACAGGCCGGCATTGTTGATGCGGACCAGCACCTGGCCATTGTCGTTCCACAAGGTCACGAGCTTCTTGTCGACCTCCGGCTGCAGGAAGTTCATGAATTGACGGATGCGCGTTACACCCACGGGTTCCGGGGGGACCTCGGCCTTGGCCTGGACCTGGACCGGCGGCGGATCTTTCGCCTTGGGCGGCGGCGGGATGAAGATGCTCGGTGCTTCGTTGGGCGGCAGGTTGGCCAGGCGCGTGAAGGTGCCGTCGGAGGCCCGGTCGAGCGACAGCGAGAAGAAGAGGTAGCCGAGGCCGAACAGCAGCCCCAGGATGCTGAGCAGCGTCCAGAGCGCCGCCGCGGTGCGCAACGGCTTGTGCCTGGCGATGACGCCGCGCCAGTGGGGCGACAATTCCCGCTCGAAGGCGCCATATTGGCCGAGCAGTGTCTTGTAGAGGCTGTCGCGGATGCGGCTGAGTTCGAGGGCGCCGCGCGGGGAGACGCGGGTGCGGCCCTCGAAGGCGAGCGACAGGCTGAGATAGATCAGCAGCAGCAGATCCTTGTTGGCGCCCGGGCTCTGGTGGAAATGGTCGAGCAGGTCGAAGACCTTGTCACCGCCGGTGACGTCCATGTGATAGGTCGAGACCAGGCCCGAACGCGCCCAGCCGGCGCGCACGCCCCAGGGCTTGCTGAGCACCACGTCGTCGATGGTGGCGCAGACGACATAATGGGCGGCGCGCGCCCGCTCTGGGCTGATGCGGGCGCCGGCGAGATCGCGCTCATAGCGGTTGATCGCTTCGGTGGTGGTGCGGCGCAACTGTTCTATGTCGGGCTGGTCCGCGGTGTGGCGCAAGGCATGGGCGAGATTGAGCAGGGGTGCGGCCGAGGCCACGATGGTGGGGACTTCCTCGCCGCCGAAGCGGAAATTGCGCACCAGCGTGTCGGCCGACCAGCCGCCCGAGCGCAACGGCTCGGCCGGACCGGCGTCCTGCGGCGCATCGTCCAGCATCTCGGCCATCTTGCGGGCGACCTGCTGCTTCCTGGCGCCGTCCTCGGTGAGCTCGACCACCGTCGGCAGGGACTGCCAGGGGGCTGTCGTTGCCTTGTTCATCGGCTGGCCTCCTTCACTCCCTCAGGGCCCAGAGCTCCATCTCAAGACCCGGAAAGTCGCCGGCGAGATGGAGGGCGATGGCGCCCGACGTATCGAGCTGTTTCCACAGCGGGTTCTTGGTATCGAGCTCGAAATAGATGGTGCCCGAACGATAGGGCAGCTGGCGCGGCAGCACCGGCAGCGGCCGGACGGGAATGCCGGGCAGGGCGACATTGACCAGTTCGGCGATGCGCTCCACCGGGCCGACCTTGATCTGGGCCGGCAGGCGGCGGCGCACCTCCTCGGCCGGCATCTCGGCCCTGACGGCCAGCACGAAACCGGCATCCTTGAGCAGGGTCCGGTCGTTGATGGTGCCCACGCGCACGCCATGCCGGCGTTCGGCGAGCTCGATGGCGACGGCCGCCTGTTCGAGCACGGCCGAGAGTGAGGTCCTGAGATCGTCGAACACGGCGGCGAAGGTCGCCTTGAGGTCGTCGTGCCGATAGGGCGGGAACTCGCTGGCGCGCTTGGAATCCATGGTGAAGGTGGCGAGTTCCCCGGCGAGCTGGATGCAATGCTCGTAGAAAGTCATCGGATGGATCCGCGTCGCATTGGCGGCGATGTGGCTGAGCAGCGGATCGGCCCGGTTGAGGATATGAAGGAGGAAATAGTCGCCGACTTCGGCCGTGCCGCGGATGGTCGGATCGCCGATACGTTCGGCGATGGCCGCCGCGCGGTGGCGCACGATGCCGAGGAGTTCGGCCATGAGTTCGCTGAGCCGCGCCTCGGCGGCGCAATTCAGGCACGGGGCGATGTAGTCGGGATCGAGCAAAACGGCCTTGTCCGAGCGCACCTCGATGATGCGCGCAAGGCCGATCAGTTCGTAGCCGGCGAGGTCGTCGCCGCTCTTGAGATAACGCAGGCTCAGCCGGCCGACATCGATGGGCGCCATGAAGTCGGTCTCGACATTGGCGTCGGGCGCTTCGTAGTGCGAGGCGACGAAACGCACCCCCGACGAGGAAGCCCCGCCATTGACGGCGATGTCGGCGCGCCCAGGCCGGCGGGCCGGCAGCGCCAGATAGATGATGGCGTTCTTGGTGGCCTCGTCGAGCTCGAGCGGCGGCGGCAGGTCGGTGTCGAAGGGCGCTTCGAACGGCGTGCCGTCGGGCAGGGTGCCGCGCAGATTCGCCAGGGCGAACTGCCCGATGGCCAGGGCACCGCGATCGATGCCGATCTCGGCAATGCCCCAGGGGTAGGCGGCAAGCTCACGCGTGGTCGCTCGAACGAGCCGCTCCGTCCAGCGGTCGGCCTGCTGGAAATGCTGCACGCGAAGGAACATTCCCTCGCTCCACGCGACCCTGTTTTCGTTTCTCATGCGACTTCGTCGTCCTTGCTTGTCGTGCTGTGCGCAGTGCCGTTCCCAGTCTTGGCCGGCTCGCTGCCGCCTGGTTCGTTCCTAGCCGGGTCGAGGGAGCGCAGCATTGCCCTGCGGAACAGGTCGCGGACGGAGAGATCCCGGCCGTCGGCCTCGAATTGCTGGCGATAGGCTTGCCAATAGGCGCCGTTGCGGCGCCAGGGCAGTCCCATGGCACGGGCATCGATGCTCGCCTCGACGATGCGTGGCTCCAATTGGGGGCCGACTTCGCGGACCAAGGTGCCGAGCGCCTCCGCGAGTGCCTGTTGGCGCGCCAGCAGGGTTTCGAGCCGTGCCAGCAGGGCTTCCTCTCGAGTGAGGCCGAAGACGTCCGGTGCTGGTGCCAAGGCCTCGGCGCCGATCTCGAAGGTGACGAAGGCCTTCTCGAGCGCTTCTTCGCATTGGGCGAGCAGGCCGTCGCAGCGCGGCAGCCAGGAAGAGGGAGCGGCCATGGCGGCCAGGAAATCGGCGGGCTCCTCGTCCGGCTCGGTGGGCACGACCACCTGCCTTCCGTCGTTACTTGCCGGTGCCGCCTCGCTGCCATCCTTGCTGCGGTCGCGGGCCATGGGTACGGACACGAAAGTGGCCCGGCCATGTTCGAGGCGGTTGCCGTAGTCGAAATCCTCGTTCCAGTCATCCGGCAGGACCGCCTTGATCGCCCTGGGATCCGGTGGCCCATTCCAGCCGATCTCGACATGACGCGAGGAGGGAGCGGCCTCGCGCTTGCGTCCCGCGGGCTGGGAGGCTTTCGGCTGCTCCAAAGGCCAGTCGTCGGAAAGACGCCCGCCCATCACGCCGGTCGCCGTCTGCCCGCCCGGCGCGATATCGGCAAGGATGGCGGTGATCGTCAGGTTCTCCGAACTGACGGCGAGGCCGGCATCGGGGTCGACGATGTCGCGGTCGGCCTCGCCGGTGACCGATACCGCGAAGGCATGGCCCCCCAGTTCGAGGCGCGTTTGATGCCGGAGGCGAGCAGTTTCGCCCTCCAGGACCAGCACGCCGTCCACGCGGGTACCATTGGCGCTTTCGTCGCGCAGCAAATAGCCGTCGCGATCGCGCAGGATGGTGCAATGGAGCTTGGAGACGGTGCGGCCGGCGTCAGGCACTTGCCAGTCGCAATCGACCGATCGTCCCAGCGTCCGGCGCCCGCGTTCCAGCACCCAGGGTGGCGTGCCCGCCCCGGCTCCGTTTGCCTCGACCTGCTTGAGTTCCAACCGCATGGCCATCTCCTCACGAGACCGGTTGAAGCACCGCCTGGCGCTCGGTAATGACGGCATCGTCGCTGTCCCGTGCCGCCGGTGCGATGCGTGCCCAGCTGTTCCAGCCCAGGCGTGGTGGATCGCCCGCCTGGCCGAGCTGACAGAAAGGAACGTGCTCCTTCTTGAGAACGACCTGGATGTCGAAATCGAGCCCGCAACCGACGAACAGGCGGGTAAGCGCGAAGAGTTCCTGGATATTGCGGCTCCCTGGCGCCAGAGACAGATAGTCTCGATAGTCGAGAGGACCGATCACCACGCGGAAGGTGCTGGAGAGGTCCCGGATGGCCGAGCCTGCCATGGCATCGACGCCAAGGCGCACCGTGGCCCCCCGGGTCATCCTGCTCTGCTCGTGTTCGGGTACGCTCAGCCAACGGCCCTGGAAGAGCTCGATTTCGACCGGCAGGCCGCTCACTTCGCACAGCATGGCTCTCAGATTGCTGGCATTGCGGGTTCGCGCTGCAAAGAAGCCGCTGAAGCGCAGCAGCACGTCGTCGTTGGTGCCGCTGCGCTCCCGCAGCCTCGCAGTGCCGAAACCGGTGAGGGACAGCAATGTCTTGATGAAGCCGTTGCGCCCTTCACGGGTTCCCCAGCGCAGCAGCCGGGCGAGCCGGTATTTCTCGCAGGCATCGACGAACAGTTCGTCCATGCGGGCGCCGAACAATTGCAGGAAGGCCGCGAGCGAGGAGGATTTGTTGCGTTCCTCGCGCATGACGAGTTCGTTATAGGCTGGCGGCAGCGAACCCAACGGTCCGGCGAGCCCGGCGAGGGCGCTGCGCAGCGTCGCCTCACCTTCTTTCCGGCGAAAGCCCGATACCGGCAGGGCGGCCGGCGAGACACCGCCATGCGCCGTGATGGCAAGCTGCTCTCCGGAGGCCTGGGCGACCCGGAAGGCCGTGGTCGGCTCGAAACGGCCGGGGTCGCGTTCGAGCAGGTCGGCAAGGCTGTCTGTGTTGGGATCAGGAAGCATGGCGTGCAAGGGCCTCCTACAGCAGCGGCCGCTCGGCCGCGCGGGCGGGCCAGGTGGCGATCGGCTTGGATTGGCCCTTGATGGAGACGGTCAGCCGGGTGAAGCTGTTCACCGAGGTGTAGAGGCCGCAGAAGCGATCGAGCACGCTGCCGAACAGAAAGGCGGAAGGGCGATCGATTGCAGCCGGGTCGAATTCCACGGTGATCTCGGTGCCGGGCACCATGCCGCCCCGGATGCGAGCGGTGGCAGCGCGCGCCTCCACCCGGATGATGGCGTCGACGAGCTGGCGGGTCTCCGGCAGGTCACGGAAGGCATAGAGCGAGAGGATGTCCTTGAGCGCCGCCCCGCCATTGTCGAACAGCGAGACATGGTTGAGCAGGAGATGCGACATCAGTCGCCAGTTGCGGCCATCCTCGTCGTTCATGCGCACGGCGGGTGTCGGGGCGATCAACGCCTCGATGCGCCCGACCGCCTCGTTGCCGAGCGCCAGCTTGAGATGGGGGTGGCCGCCTCCGAAGGGCAGGCGCTCGGGAAGAGCGCGATTGAGGCACCAGGCGTCGACACTGGCCACGGCATCGATATTGCCGGTAACCCGGCGGTTGTGGTCGACGAAGGCGATGTCGAGATCGCAGGTGCCGTCGTCGGGGTCGAAGCGCCGATAGCTTTGCCAATAGGCGGCGGCAGCGCCTGAACGCTGGGTGCGGCCGAAGAAGGGCTGGCAGGATTGCTGCTCGCCCTTCGATCCCGTCAGCGTCACTTTCTCGATGGAATAGATCTCGCGTGTCCGCTGCCGACGCGAGTCGGAGAGCAGCCGATATTCGGTGCGCGTGCCGTCGAGCGCGAGCGGCTCGCAGGTCTGGCGGAACAAATTGACCACGGGCGTCGCGTGCAGCACCAGATCCCGGCTGGTAACCGAGCGCTCGAGCTTGCCGTCCGTCTGGCCGAGATAGACGAAGATCTCCAGCCCGTCGCCATGCCAGCGCTGCAGCCCGTCGATCTCGAAGAACAGGAATTTCTGCGGCAGCGCGAAGAATTCCGTCAGCAGGCGGTAACCGGTAAAACTCGTGCTCGGATAGGGCAGCATGGTCTCGTCGGCCGAAAAGCCGACAGGCTTGAGGTGATCGGCCGGCAGGAAGATCGCCTTGTCGTCGTCGGCATGGCGTGCCAGTGCAATGCCCTGCGTGTGGTTGACGAGCAATTCGTACAAGGCGCTCGCCTGCCGCCAGGGCGAGGCAATGTAGAAACGCAGGCGCTTGACCCCGAGCTCCGACAAGGGACGCCGCCCTGCCAGGGAACGGATCGACAGCCGCAGACAGCCGGCCGCACCGGCATGGCGGGAAAGGGGGGCCTGGATCGGCTGTCCCGACAGCGTGACCGCGGTGACTTCCACCGGCGCGATTTCGACATCCTGCGTGGTCAGGAAGCGGCAGGTCTCGCCGCCGACCGGTTCGGCCTGCACCTCGGTGTGGCGCGGCAGGGTCTGCATGGCGGCCAGCGACTCGCCCGGTGCGAAGCGCACGATGCTCATGGAAGGCAGGGGGGCGAGATAATGCGGATAGAGCGTTTCGAGCAGGCCGTCGGTGAGTTCGGGAAATTCGTCGTCGAGCTTCTGGCGCACCCTGGCTGCCGAATAGGCGAAGCTCTGGATGAGACGCTCGACATGGGGATCGTCGGCAATCTCCCCGGTCAAGCGCAGGCGTCCCGCGATCTTGGGGAAGGCATCGGCAAACCGCGATGCACGCCGGCGCAAGGCCGACAATTCCTCATTGTAGCGCCGCAGGAACCCCTCAGCCATGTGCCGCCTCCACCTGGAAGCGCTGGCTGGTGGGATCGATGGTCGATTCGAAATTGATCGGCGGCATGCCGTCATAGAGGCGGAAGGTCGCCTCGATGCGCATGCGCAGCGCTCTTTCGCCCTGGGTGCGATTCTTGAGGATGGTCACGCGGATGTTCGACAGTCTCGTTTCGAACAGGGCGATGCGCCGCTCGATGGCGCGTGCCAGCTGCAGCTTGGCTTCGTCGGTGACCAGATTGGCGGAGACGATCCCTTCCACGCCGTAGCTGACCAGCGCGTCCCTGAGCTCCGCCAGCCTGTCCGGCGGGCTGGCCGGACAGCGCCTGGTATTGAGCAGCGCCTCGAGGTCGCGGCGGATGGCCTCGCGCATCTCCCGCGCCTGGTCCGCAAGGCTGAGGGCGGGGTCCTGGACGAGATCGGGTGTCGCGTCGAGCAATCGATCGAGGATCGAGCGCGACAGGACCTGTTCGCGGGCCCGGAACCGTTCGAGCGGATCAACCATGGGCAGCCTGCTTGTGACGGGCGACTTCCGGCATGCCCAGGGCCTGCATGTCGTGGAAGGAGACCAGGTCGTCGCCGGCCAGGAAGCAACGCTGGCCGCGGCCGGTGGTGATGCCCGAAGGCTCGGCGACCCACTCGGTCTCGCGTCCCAGCAAGAGCGCCTCGTTGCCTTCGGTACCCTGATAGATCGCCGGCAGCAGCACGGGTGCGGACGCGCCGTCGATCAGCGACAGCTCCGCCCGCCGGAAGGCGAGGTCGCGCGGCCGGGCGATCGGCTCCACCGTTACCGAGGCGATCTTGGCGAAGTCGATCCACAGATAGGCGCCGCCCGTCATGATGACTTCGAGCGCATGCGGCACCCGATCGTCGAGGTCCCGGAAATCACCGACCGGCTTGCCGTTCCACAGCATGGGCTGTTCGCCGCGCAGCTGGTCCAGCGCTTCCAGCGCGGGTCTTGCCGCACCACCCTCGCGATGGACGATGGCGAGCTCGATGGCGGCCTTGTCGAGCGCACTCGGCCCCTGGGGAAATTCCGGCACGGCGCCGGCCTCGAACCAGGCCTTGCGGGCCGCCATGGCCCGCAGCTGGTTGCGCAGCAGGGCAAAGCCCATGGTGTCCTGCGGCGCCAGGGTCACGGCCAGGCTGCATTGCGTATCGGCCCGCTCATAGTCCCCGGCGAGGACGAGCAGGTCGATATAGAGATGGCGGGCGTCCTTGTCCGAGGGACGGGCCCGCACATGGTCCTTGGCATGGTCGAGCGCCTGGCTCAGGGCGCCTTCGGACAGGGAACTGGCGATGCTGGCGGCGAGCGTCATGCGGTCATCCTTCTGGGCGGGGAGGCCGTATCGGCACCACTCGTCGGCGGGGCCATTTCGGCAATGAGGTGGAAGCTGGTCGACACGTCGTCGAGCTGGAAATGCGGCTGCAGCCGCACGGTGCAGATGAAAGTGCCTGGCTTGCCGGCGAGTTCCTCGACCGCAATGCCCGCCGAGCGCAGCGGATAGCGCGTGCGCAGGGGCAGGTCGGCATCGTCATTGCCGAGCGTATAGCCCGACAGCCAGTCCTCGAGCTTGCGTTGCAGCGCGGTGGCATCGGCCAGCCGGCCGACCTGGTCGCGCATGATCACCTTGAGATAGTGGGAAAAGCGTGAGGCGCAGAGCACATATTGCAGCATGGCGGCGAGGCGCGCGTTCTGACGCGCATTTTCATTGGCGTAATGCTGGGGTGCATGGAGCGACTGGTTGGCGTTGAAGATCGCCGATGCGGACATGTAGGTGGTGCCGATCGGCACCAGCCCGTGATCGCAGAATTGCTGCTCCTGTCCGCTGGTCAGGCGCACTTCGACCGGCGGCTGGGCGGACAGGCCCTCGCTTTCGGTCGCAAAATCATAGGCGGCGAGTTCGGCCGTGCTCAACATGCCGCCGTCCACCGCGTCCTGGGTGACGCCGCGAATGTCGGCGAACCAGCCGGACTGGATGAAATTGCGGATGACGATGGTGGCGAAGGCGAAGGCGCCATTGCCCCACAGCAGACTTGCGCCATCCGCCGATACGGCTTCGCGGAAGGGGAAGCCGTCATCACGCCGGCGCGAATAGGGCTCGTAGGGCTGGCGCATCAGGACACGCGGCGCGACCAGGCCGAGGAAGCGCGTATCCTCATGGGTCCGCAGGCGGTTCCAGCGTATGCGATCGGGGCTGCTGTCGAGCCAGTTGAGATCCTGCACCCGGTTGAGTTCGGAAAAGCTCTCCAGCCCGATCGCGCGCGGCGAGGCGCCGGCCACGAAGGGGCAGAATGCGGCCGCCGCCACCGGGGCCAACTGGGTCAGCGTGCCGACCACATCGCCGCCCTCCTGGGGATCGGTAGGCGAGAGGTGATAATCGCCGATGATGAGGCCATAGGGCTCGCCGCCCGGCATGCCGAATTCACGATTATAGACCAGCTCGAACAGATGGCTCTGGTCGAAGTCCGATGCGCGTTCCATGCCGCGCGCCAGCTCCTTCCAGCTCAGCCCGAGCAGCTTGATCTTGACCTCGCTCGAGCGCGAGGCGACGCGCACCAGCATCGCCAGTCCGCGCCAGCGTGCCTCCATCGCCTGGAATTCGGGATGGTGCAGGATCGCGTTGACCTGGCGATTCAGCGCCTCGTCGATCAGGGCGATGAGCCGATCTGCTCTGCCTCGCAGCAAGTTCTCGAAACCTATCGTCGGAGATGGCTTTCGGAAGGAAAGCCGAAGGTGCCGCCGGGCGGGCCGGCGGCACGGCTCACTGTCTGTTCGCCGGCTCAGTTCTTGGCGGGAATGCGAGCGACCATGCGCAGCGAGGTCGTCAGTTCCTCCATCTGCAGCCAGGGGCGCATCCAGGCCACGGCATTGTAGGAGCCCGGCTTGCCCGGAACTTCCTGGACCGTCACCTTGGCGTCGCGCAGCGGGTAGCGCGCCCTCGTTTCCTCGCCGGCCTCGTCATTGGCGTTGACATAGTTGGAGATCCAGCGGTTGAGCCAGGCTTCGCAATCCTTGGCTTCCATGAAGGAGCCGATCTTGTCGCGGCCCATCACCTTGAGATAGTGGGCAAAGCGCGACGTCGCCATCATATAGGGCAGGCGGGCCGACACGGCGGCGTTGGCATTCGCCTCTGGCCGGTCGTAGAGCTTGGGCTTGTGGGCGGTCTGGGCGCCGAAGAACACGGCGTAGTCGGTGTTCTTGTAGTGGCACAGCGGCAGGAAGCCGAGCTTGCCGAGTTCGGCGTCGCGACGATCGGTGATGCCGACCTCGGTGGGGCATTTGAGATCGAGATCGCCATCGTCGCTGGAGAAGATGTGCATCGGCAGGTTCTCGACCTTGCCGCCATTCTCGGCGCCGCGGATGGCGGTGCACCAGCCGAATTTGGCAAAGGCCTCGGTCAGACGCGTTCCCATCACATAGGCGGCGTTCATCCAGCAATAATTGTCGTGCGGGAGTTCGCCGGTCTTGGAATCGCCGGTCTCGTCATAGCCGAATTCGTCGATGGGATGCGTCTTCGGTCCATAGGGCATGCGGGCGAGCACGCGGGGTAGAGCCAGGGTGACGAAGCGCGAATCGTCGCTTTCGCGCAGCGAACGCCACTTGGCATATTCCACCGTCTCGAAGATCTTCTCCAGATCGCGCGGGCGCGCCAGGTCGCGATAGTCCTCGAAGCCGAACATGCGCGGGCTCGCAGCCGAGATGAAGGGCGCGAAGGCGGCCGCTGCGATCGAGGACAGGCCCTGCAGCAGCTGGACGTCGTCGAAGGAATTGTCGAACTCGTAGTCGCCGATGATCGCGCCCATCGGTTCACCGCCGGGGGTGCCGAACTCGTCTTCGTAGATCGACTTGAACAGGCGCGACTGGTCGAACTCGACGGCCTTGGACAGGTCCCTGGCGAGATCACGCTTGGAGGCGTTGAGCACCCGGATCTTCAGATTGACGCTGGTCTCCGAGTTCTTCACCAGATAGTTCAGGCCGCGCCAGGCGCCCTCGAGCTTGGTGAATTCGGGCGACTGCATGATCGTCGCGAGCTGGCGCGAGATCGTCTTGTCGATGGCGGCGATGGCGTTGTTGAGCGTCACCGTCAGGTTGCGGTCATAGACCACCGTGCCCTTGAGGGCCTGGTCGGTCAGGGTGCGCAGCAGGTCCTGGGCGCGATCCGGTTCGGTCTGGCGGGTGGCCGACACGACCTTGGAGAGCAGGTTCTCTTCCGCTGTCGTTTCGACGACGACGTCACGCTTGGCTTGGGTCTTGGCATTCATGGCTCGATCCTCGTGTCGCTGCGGCGTCAGTTCGCCGAGCCGTCCTTCTTGTTGCCGCCGAGTTCACCGACCAGCTGCTTGATGTCGGACTGGTTCTGCAGGATGTTTTCGAGCAGCCGTTCCAGGTCCTCGGAGCGGTCGGCCTTGCTCATCAGGTCGCGCAGCTGGTTGCGGGCGTCGAGCAGGGCCTTGAGCGCCGGCACCTGATTGACGATCGCGCCGGGTTCGAAATCTTCCATGCTCTCGAATTTGAGATTGACCGCGAGGTCGGTGCCGTCATCGGCCAGGGTGTTCTCGACCGCGATGTTGAGGCCGGGCGTCATGCGGCGCATGACGTCGTCGAAATTGTCGCGATCGATCTGCACGAACTTGCGTTCGCCGAACGGCTTGAGCGGCTGGGTGGGGTTGCCGGAGAAGTCGCCGAGCACGCCGACGACGAAAGGCAGTTCCTTGACCACCATCGCCCCTTCGGTTTCGACCTCGTACTTGATGTGGACCCGGGGCTTGCGCACCCTTTCGAGCTTGGCGTGAACGCTTTCCATCTTGGTCTTCCTGTCTGTGCCAAGGGCACGTTGGTAAAATTGGGCACGTTGGTAAAATTGGGCACGTTGATAAAATTAGGCCGCAGATAAATTTCTTGCGTCGTTCGGAACGGGAAACGGCCAGGGCGACGAGGGTTTCAATTCCCGCACGGCGCCGAAGGGTCTCTCAATTGTCCCGTTTTTCGGTCTTGGCCTGGATCCCGGCCGCGGTCAGGACGGCGTTGCGCGTCTGCGCCTCGGGAAGGAGCTCGGCCAGCAGTTCGGAAAAGTCCATGCGCCCTCTGCGCACCAATGTTTCGATGGCTAAGGAAATCGGTGAGTGCGGTTCCGTCCGCCGGAAATGGCGGGCAACGGCGAGCAGGATCTCGAAAGCCTCCTCACGCGAGGCGATGCTGCCGGGAACGAGGGAACGCGGCGCCGACGGTGCCGGAGCGGTCTCGGCAGCCGTGCCCGCCTGCGTTTCCGCCGCAGTCGCCGGCATGGCATCACTCACTTCCGCGCCGAGGCCGGTGAGATCCCGGATGGCGGCCGCGACCTCCTGCAGGACGTTGCGGGTGTTCGAGCTTGGCGGCGCCCGGTCCCCGCAGCGTTCGGTCAGCACCGTCGCCAGCTTGGCAAAGGAGGCGATGCAGTCGTTGACCACGGCCAGATGGGAGGCCATGGCAGCCATTCCCGCTTCCGTGGCCGCCTCGTGCAGGAGGTCGCGACGCTCGGCTTCTCCAGCCCGCTGGGCGAGCTGATAGTCCCACAGGGAATGCTGGGCGAAACTGCCATTGGGGACCAGCGAGGTCAGGCGAATCGCCTGGATCAGGGACCCTTCGCTATTGACGCCATTGAGGCCGGCAAGAGGAGCCAGTCGTTCCTCGATATCGTCGTCGCCGATGGAGTGCAGCTCCTCCCAATAATTGTCCAAAAGCGACATCATGGCGGTGAAGCTGTCCCGTAGGCCCTCGAAACCACGCAGCCTGAGTTGCGCCTCGGCGAGCCAGGCAAGGATTTCGATATCCTTGCTGTTGGACGACAAGATCTGAAGACCTAGTTCATTGACCTCATGCCAGGCGGGCGTAAGACGAATATTATCGTTCGGAGACGCGCTCCGCTCAACGCTTCGAGCAGCATTGCGAGCGTCCTTAATCCGATAATACTTTTCCTGATATTTGGGAGCTACCCTAATATTCTCGCCGCAAGGGCTATCCTGCCCAAGTGGAGAGATAATCTCCCTTAAATCCATCAGCACAGCGGCCCCAAGCTTTAAACTCCTGACACATCCCGATGGCAGTCTGCTTCCAAAGGCTCAAGCATTCTGTTTCCAAAGGTACAGTAATGTCAATGCCACACCCCGTATGATGAATGAATGACGATATATGGTATTACCTTACAGTTTTCCAATTGATGAAGAATCGTATGAATCACGTCGCGCAAATGTCATCAAAATGTCATGTACTATCGTACCGCAGTTATGATGGTAGACTCACAGTGGTGTACCGGTATCTTGGCTTTTGTAATAATAGCTCTATAGACGGAAAATAGGAATCCTGCTTAACTCAATTGACGTTACGGCGCACTTGCGCATGAGCAGAAAAACCTACGTGGAATTCGTGGATGCCGAATATCGATCTCAACCAACTTGTCAGGATGTTGGGACCGGAGCTTCGTGTCGCTCTTGAGACAGCCGCCTCCATTGCCGCGCGCAACGCAAACCCTACTGTGGAAGTGGCGCATTGGCTGAGCGGGCTCGTCCAGGCCCCCGGTCCGGTGGCGCGTTTTGAACAGGCGGGGATCGGCGTCGAGGCACTCAGGCGCGAGCTCGACCTTGCTATCGCCGACCTGTCGCGGGACAGCCAGGCGCAGCTGACCTTGTCGCAGAATGTGCTGACGCTCGCCCGTGAGGCGTGGCTGGTGGCTTCGCTGCAGTTCGGGCGCAACCGTGTCGAGTTCGGCGATCTCCTGGTGGCGCTCGCCACCGAGCAGAACCTTCGCATCGTGGCGAGGGCCACGGCCCCGAGCCTGCGGGACATCGACCTCAAGGCCGTCGAAGCAGCGCTCGCCGACCTCAAGGCGGCAGATGTGGACCAGGCACCGGCGGGCACGCCGCCGACCGCCGGGGCGACCGGCGAAAGCGATTTCCTGCGGCTTTACACCCAGGACATGACGGCGGACGCGCGTTCCGGCCGTATCGACCCGGTGATCGGGCGTGACCGTGAGCTGCGCCAGGTCGTCGACGTCCTGATGCGCCGTCGGCAAAACAACCCGATCCTGGTGGGCGAGGCCGGAGTCGGCAAGACGGCGATCGCCGAGGCGCTGGCCCTGGAGATCGCGGCCGGCAATGTGCCGGCCATGCTGAAGGACGTCCGCCTGCTGTCGCTCGATCTCAGCCTCCTGCAGGCGGGGGCCGGTGTGAAGGGCGAGTTCGAGCGCCGGCTGCATGGCGTGGTCGATGCGGTCAAGGCCTCGTCCGTGCCGATCATCCTGTTCATCGACGAGGCGCACAGCCTGATCGGGGCCGGCGGCCAGGCCGGGCAGGGCGATGCCGCCAACATACTCAAGCCTTCGCTGGCGCGTGGCGAACTGCGTACCATCGCTGCCACGACCTGGGGCGAATATAAGCGTTTCATCGAGCGCGATGCGGCCCTGACACGGCGGTTCCAGACGGTGAAGGTCGACGAACCCGACGAAGAAACCGCGATCCGCATGCTCCGCGGCGTCGCCGGCGCTTTCCGGTCCCACCACAAAGTGCGCATTCGCGACGAGGCCCTGGCTGCAGCGGTACGGCTGTCGGCGCGCTACATTCCGGCCCGGCAGCTGCCCGACAAGGCGATCAGCCTGATCGACACGGCGGCGGCGGCGGTATCATTGGGCCGCCAGGCGGTGCCCGAGGCGATTCGCACCCTTCGGAGCGAGCGTGAATTGCTCGAGGTCGAAACGGCCTGGCTCGCCAAGGAGCCCGAGAGCGCCGAGGGCCTGGAACGGCAAGGCTGGATAACCACGAGGCTGGTGGCCATCGCCGACGAGATCGAGGCGCTCGAAGCTCGTTTCGAGGCCGAAGCCCGCCTGGTGGAGGAGGCCGATCGGCTGGAGGCGATCCTGTCGGGCGAGGACGAGGCGGGCGAGCCGTCATCGTCAGGGGGCGAGGAGGGCAATGTCGCGCCTTTCCCCGAGCAGCCCGGCACCCGCGAAAGCGCCCGCGCCGCGCTGGCCGAGGCTGAAGGGAGCCTGGCCGCACTCACCGGCGAGACGCCTCTGTTGCCGCGCGCCGTCGATCGCGAGGTGATCGCGGCCCTGGTGGCGCGCTGGACCGGCATTCCCGTCGGGAAGCTGCTGACCGACCAGGTCGAGACGGTCAAGACGCTGGAAGCGCGCCTGAAGGAGCGCGTCATCGGCCAGGACGGTGCCGTCGGCCGGGTCGCTTCGGCGATGCGTACGGCCAGGGCCGGGCTCAACGATCCGCGCCGCCCGCCCGCCGTGTTCCTGTTCGTCGGCATGTCCGGCACCGGCAAGACCGAGACGGCGCTGGCGCTGGCCGACCTGCTCTATGGCGGCAGCCAGTATCTGACCACCATCAACATGTCGGAATTCAAGGAGGAGCATAAGATCTCCATGCTCCTCGGCTCGCCCCCCGGCTATGTCGGCTATGGCGAGGGCGGGGTGCTGACCGAGGCCATCAGGCGCCGGCCCTATGGCGTGCTGCTGCTCGACGAGATCGACAAGGCCCATCCCGGCGTCCAGGAGATCTTCTACCAGGTCTTCGACAAGGGCACGCTGCGCGACGGCGAAGGCCGCGACATCGATTTCAAGAACACCACCATCGTGATGACGGCCAATACCGGCTCGGAATTGCTGGCCACGCTGGCGGCCGATCCCGATACCATGCCGGAAGGCGAGGCGCTGGAGGGACTGCTGCTCGGCGAGTTGCAGAAGCAGTTCAAGCCCGCCTTCCTCGGCCGCACCACCATCCTGCCCTTCACGCCGCTCGGCCGGGAGGCGCTGTCGGGCATCGTCGACATCCAGATCGGGCGCATCCAGGACCGTGTCGCGGCGAGCTATGGCAGCGAGGTGGTGCTGCTGGCCCCGGCGCGTGAGGCCCTGGTCGCCCGCGCCGGCACCAGCGAGATGGGGGCGCGTGCCATCGAGGCGATGATCGCGCGCGAACTCCTGCCGGATCTGTCCACCTTTTTCCTCGATCAGGTCACCGCCGGAACCAAGGCGGGGCGGATCGAGATCGGATTTGACGGCCACCGTTTCAGCATTGCCGCTGAGCCGGCGGCCGCCAAGGAATTCGCCAGGCCGAGGAAACGGCCGGCGGATAAAGCAGCCTCGAATGGCAAGAAGGCTCATTCGGATGCGGTACGACCCAGAAAGGCGCGAGCGCCTTGACCTGTCTTAAGCCGATTCAACTTCGAACAGGAGAGAAGTAGTATGCCGATTTATCTGCAGCTCGATGGTATCCAGGGCGACGCCACCCAGGAACAGCACAAGAAATGGATGGATATCGAAGCCATTCACTGGAACGTTTCGCGCAACATGAACACCTCGGCGGGTTCGGCCGCCAACCGCGAAGCCTCCGAGCCGACGATTTCGGAAGTGATCCTGACCAAGGTCAGCGATTCCTCCTCCACCCGGCTGTTCCAGGAAGCCTGCTCGGGCCGCACGGGCAAGACGGCGGTGATCCATCTGGTGTCCACCGGCAGCCCCGGCAACACCTATATCGAATACACGCTGACCAACACGCTGCTCGCCAATTATTCGGTCGATTCGAATGGTGACCGCCCCGTCGAGACGATCCGGCTCAACTTCACCAAGATGCAGGTGAAGTACACCCCCTACAACGAGGACAACACCTCCGGTTCGCCGACGATCGCCACCTACGATCTGGCCACGACGAAGGCTGCCTAAGCACTTCCGGCATGATGACGGGGCGCCGCCGATCCGGCGGCGCCCCGGACCTTTCGACGGCTTTCCGGTCCGGTTCCGGATGGGCCTTCCAGCCATATCGAACGACAATCGCAAGGGAGTGGCATGGTCGATTTCAGCGTTTCCTCTGCAAGGCTCAGCGTAAGGCCGCTGGTTCCGGCCGACGTACCGCCCATTGCCCGCATGGGCCGGGCCCCCAACCTCGATTACTTCGCCTATGCTCCCGGGCCGCGCGAAGCCGGCGGCAGGGCCGCCACGGTCGGGGCGGCCGCGGCCTTGTTCCGCCAGGGCTCCGAATTGCTCAACGAATATTCGCTGACCTATGCGCTGCGGACCTGGCTGAAGAACAACGATCAGCCGATCTCCCAGGCGATGGACGCCAAGGGCCACACCGTCTTCGTGATGCAGGTGACCTATTCGCTGGCGCAGGGCGCCGATACCCGCGCCTTCATGTGGCGCAGCGCCTATTTTCTCGAATCGGCCCGCAGCCGCGCCGAGCTGGAGCCGACCTTGGCCAGGCTGGTGCAGGGGCCATGGATCGGCCCGACGCCGCCGAACCGCTCGATCAGCTATGTGACGGTCTATCTCCTGGGAGAGCGGATCAGCCACTGAGCATCGACTTCGCATGCGGCGCCGGCGCCAGGCCGGGGCCGCGATCGAAACGGGCAGGCCCGCGGTCAGGCGAACTCGCCACCGCCGCTGGCCAGATGATACGGGGACAGGCATTCGATGGACGGCGACGCCAGCTCAGCATCCTATATCCAGGCCGAACGCATCCTGCGCATCGAGACGCCGCTGGGCGCCGACGTGCTGCTGCCCGAGCGCGTGGAGATGCGCGAGGCGGTGAACGATTTGTTCACGCTTCACGTCGCGGTGCGTTCCAAGAAGACGGACATCAAGCCGAACGAGATCGTCGGCAAGCTGGTCGACGTCTCCCTCGAACTCGGCCAGGGCGAGCGGCGCACCTGGAACGGGCTGGTGGTTCGCCTGGTGGAGGGGCCGCCGGTGACTCGGGGCCTGCGCGCCTACAGCCTGGAGATCCGGCCCCAGCACTGGCTGATGAGCCAGCGTTCGGACTGCCGCATCTGGCAGGACAAGAGCTCGCTCGACGTCGCCCGCACGCTCTTGTCCGAGCACAAGCTGATCGCGCCGGTGACTTCGGGCGTCATCCCCGAGCCCAAGCCCCAGCATTATTCGGTGCAGTACAACGAGACGGACCTGGCCTATCTCCTGCGCCGCCTGGAAGAGGACGGCCTGTTCTTCTGGTTTGAGCATGAGGGCGGCTCGGCCGGCTCGGTCGCCGCCAAGCATGTCATGCACATCGCCTCGCATGTCTCGGGCTATACCAGCGGGCCGGAGACGGATGTCCGCCTCGCCATGGGCTCGACCGACCGCAACCACCTCACCAAGTTCGAGCGCAGCTTCACCTATGTGCCCGGCAAGCGCTCGGCGGGGGACTGGAACTTCCTCACCCCCGGCTCCGTGCCGTCGGGCGAGACGCCGAGCCTGATCTCGCTGCCGGGCAACGAGGCCTATGAGCTCTATGAATACCCCATGGTCGGCGGCTATGGCTCGGACAGCGCCTCGGAGGGCATCGCCAATGACCGGGTGGAGCGCCAGTCCAAGCTGAGGATGCAGGCGGCCGAGGCCGACTACGAGCGCATCGAAGGCGCCTCCACCATCCGCACGCTCGCGCCCGGACGGCGCTTCAAGCCCTATGACGTCGCCAATCCCGGCAACGCCTATGAGGAGCATATTACCTTCCAGATCGTGCACACGGCGCGCGACCGCTCCTACGAGACCAATGAGGGCGAGCCGGAATATTCCAACCGCTTCATCGCCCTGCCGAGCCGGGTGCCGGCGACGCCCCACCGCTCGACGCAGCGCCCGCGCATCGACGGCACCGACATCGCCATCATCGCCGGCCCGCCGGGCGAGGAGATCCATCCCGACAAATATGGAAGGGTGAAGGTGTGGTTCCCCTGGGACCGCCGCGCCAAGAAGGACGGCACCG
This sequence comes from Labrys sp. 22185, assembly GCF_052045555.1. Taxonomy (NCBI): domain Bacteria; kingdom Pseudomonadati; phylum Pseudomonadota; class Alphaproteobacteria; order Hyphomicrobiales; family Xanthobacteraceae; genus Labrys; species Labrys sp. 22185. The sequence continues at coordinate 393,499 of NZ_JBQEPH010000001.1, forward strand.
ACACCTGCTGGATCCGGGTGGCGCAGAACTGGGGCGGCGGCAATTGGGGCGGCCAGATCATCCCGCGCGTGGGTATGGAAGCGATCGTTTCCTATCTCGGCGGCGACCCCGACCGGCCGATCATCACCGCGCTGGTGCCCAATGCCAGCCAGCAGGTGCCCTACCAGCTGCCCGAGCACAAGACCAAGAGCATCTTCCGCTCCAACACCTACAAGTCCAAGGACCCGACCAAGTTCAACGAATTCTCCTTCGAGGATGCACCGGGCCAGGAGAACTTCCACCTGCATGCCCAGAAGGACATGACCTCGAAGGTGCTCAACAACCAGATCCACACGGTGGATGCCAGCGCGCTGCACAGCTACGGCCAGCAGCACCAGCTCACCGTGGGCGCCAACATGAATCACCAGGTCGGGGGCGGGCTCAATCAGGTGGTGGGCGCCACCACCGGCATGGGCGCGGCCGCCCTTTTGGCCCCGCTCGCCGGGCTGATGGGCCAGAGCGCCGGCATGCTGCAGCAGGCGATGGCGATCGCGGCCCAGGCCGCCGCAAGCCAGCCGGGCAGCGCCGCCAGCAAGACCGCCGGCGCGGCTGCTTCGGCGGTGACGCAGGCGGCGCTCGGCGGGCTGGGCGGGGGATCCGGCTCCGGTGGTCCAGCGGCAGGGGGAAGCGGCGGCGAAGCATCACCCGGCGGCATCCTCTCCACCCCACCCTTCGCGCCGCCGGCCGATGCCGGCGGGCAGGGGGGGCTGGCCGGCGGCATCGCCAGCGCCCTGGCGAGCAGTGTGCTCGGCGTTGCCTCGGGCGGTTTCGACAAGGCCCTGATGGCGGCCGCCAATGTCGCCGCCCCGGCCTTGTTCCAGGCCGGCGGCGCGCCCATGGCCGCGGCGGGTACGGCCGCCCTCGGCGCTCTCGGCGGGCTGATGGGCGGTGGTGACCACAATCTGACGGTCGGCCGTATGCAGGCTCAGAATGTGGGCGTGGCGAGGACCACGCAGGTGGGAACGGCCGATGTGTTGACCGTGGGACAGGTCTCGATGGAAAAGGTGGGGCATTTCAAGAAGACGGTCGTCGGCGAAGAGTTCGTCATCGAAGTCGGGGCGTCCAAATTCATCATGCGCAAGGACGGCACCGTCATCATCCTCGGCACCAAGTTCAATTTCACTGCATCCGGCCCAACCCAGATCAACGGTGTGGTGGTCGACCTGAACAAGCCGGGCGGTGGTGTCGCAGAAGCCGGGCCGTCAAGTCGCGACAGCAAGACCGGATAAGGCTCGCCGTCCTGTGTCAGTTGATAATCGCACCCCTTTCCCGGCAATTGCCTTTCAGCAATATAATCTTGCGGGGCAGATGCTCGGCGTCGTTGCGGCGCGCGGCACTTTCAAACTCGCGCGTAATGGTCCTCTACAGACGGCGGATACCCAATATCCGTTGGTTTTGGCGGATCGCTATGAGAATGACGCTCCGCATGACGGACCATTGGTCGCGCAAAGCGACCTCACCCCTTTCAAACCTGGGACCGATATTACCTTTCTCGGTGCGGCCCATAGCTCTGACGGTATGCCTCGGCCTGATTGGACATGCCGATTGGAGGTTGGTTCGGTTTCGAAAACACTGCGCGTCACAGGACCCCGCCAATGGAAGGCGAAAACACGTAAAAGGTGGCAGGGCCGAGCTGAGCCCGCCCCGCGAGACGTACTTGAAGGTTGGGACCTGACTGAACCTGAGCCTGTCAGTTTCGTGCCGCTCGATTGGCGTCTCGCTTACGGAGGATTGTTACCCGGAAGAACCGGCAATAGCCCGTCTGGTCGCTATCGGCTCAATGCGCTTGGGCAGGGCATGGTCGATGACAGCGCCTTCCGAGAAAAACCATTCTATCCCGCCCCTCAGATCGAAAGCCCTGATCGTCCTTTGATCTCACCTTATGGCGATATCGCGCCTGAAGGGTTCGGCCCGATTCCGCCCTGGTGGGATCAACGTCACCGTTACGCAGGTACCTATGACGATGATTGGCTGGAAGAACGCCATCCGCTACTGCCGACGGATTTCGACTTCCGCTTCTGGCAGTGTGCCCATCCTGACCTCATCGCCGATCCCTGGCTGAAGGGAGACGAAGCCTTCGAACTCGAACATCTCCTGCCGGGGCTGCCGAAACTGAACGGGCATTTGCCCGGCCTCCAACTGCGCGTCTCGCTCGATCAGGGCGACGGCCCGAAGATGGCGCCGCTGGTGCTGGATGGCGTGCATTTCGACATGCGCCCTGGTGTGGGGCGGGTGTTCCTGACCTGGCGTGCCGGCTTCCCATGGCTGGAGGGAAGAGGGGTCCCTGTGGTGGAGGCTCTTCACTTGGAACCGGAGGCGAGAGCGTAGCGATGGCGACACGTTACACCAGCAGTGGCGGGGACTTCATACTTTACGACCAGGGGGAGGACGCGGCCTTTGCCCAGTCGGTTGGCTTGCCTGGTGACACCGCCCTTCTAACGCGGCCGGATGGAACGACGACCTATTGGACGCATCCTGATGGGTCCGTGTGGACCAGCGATCAAACTGGAGCGGGCGACTTTGCGAAAACCACCGAAGAGGAAGCCAAGCCCCACACCGTATCAAAAAAACGTCCGGTCCCACCGCCCCCCACCGCCCCCGATCCCCCTCCCCCGGAAATTATTCCAGATGACCAGGAAGCCATTGCCGTTTCCACATCGCCGGACGTAGTGAGAGTGGGCGGCAAACCTACGCCGATGCCCGTGTATGGCAAAGCGAGCGACGATCAGAACTACTCACCAAACGTATTCTCGAACGGCAAGGCGATCAAAGGTAACAACGGGCAGATTACAACGACGCGCGGCGACGAGCCGGGCGATCCAAATGGCGGGGTCAAGTCTAACACCGTTCAAGGCACGGTAGACCCGACTTCGTCCTCACCCGTCGTGCGTGTCAATGGCAATCCAATCCAGCGTCATTCAGATACATGTACCCTGAATAATACAAATTGCCCGGGCAAATATATCTATGTCAAACGCAAAGACGTCGATCCGCCACCAAGTGGCAAGGATGAGCAACAGGACACGCGTAGTGGGTGGCAGAAGTTTGGCGATGGCTTCAGCGAGAATTTAGGGCAAACGTGGGAGGGCGTGAAAAGTGTTGCATCCAATACATGGGACGGCACGACACAACTCGCCTCCGATCTCTACAGTGACCCGCTTGGAACGGTAGGAGCGGGTGCTCAGAATGTTGCCGATGCCGCGGTTGGCGCGGGGCAGTGGACGGGCGAAGTCGCGACCAACATGTGGTACGACCCGGCCGGGACGATGCAGCGTGGTGTGGACAATACGCTCGAGACAGGTGGCGCGATCTGGCATGGGGTCTCCGACCCCTATGTGCAGGCCTATCAGAAAGGAGGCATCGCCCAGGCAATCGGCTATGGCTCGGCCGATGTGGTCAAGCTCGCGGTTGAAGCTGCGCTGACAAAGGGGGCCGCCACTGCCGCAGGCAAGATGGGCGAGGTTGGTAGCTTGGCCTTGAAAGGCGCCAACAGGGTGGAGGGTGCCGAAGACCTCGCCAAGGACGCGCGCCAAGCCGAAAAAGCCCTCGATAAAGCGACTGAGGACGGAAAGCCTGGAGGACGCAGCACCAGAGAAGAAGAGGACGCAAAGACCCACTGCATCACCTGCAAGACAGGCGGCAACCCGGTTCTCATCGCCACGGGTAGGCCGACGGAGCAGGATCCTGGCTTTGGGGTGGCCTGGCCGCTGCCGCTCGATATCGGCTCCGCCTATCATGGCGACCTGGACCACTGCGGTCCCCTGGGGCATCGGCGAACTGCCGGCGTCGACAGTTTCATCGTCGCCACGGATGACGGCCGCCTCCGGCTGATCGATGCCGCGCCATGGCCGGTCTATTTCCCTCGGCCTTCGGCACAATCAGGCCTTTGGGAGCGCGGCGAAAGCCCGCGCCGCATTGAAATTGTCGCCACGCCGAAGGGTGGGTTGCGCGTGCGCGAGGGCGATCGCCTGAGCGACTATGCCTTGTTTGAGGATGGCGTCTGGCGGCTCGCCGCGATTGGCAACGGCACCAGCCTGAGCATAGCTTTCCGCCGCGATGACAGCGGCATGCTGGAAAGCATCGCTCATCCTTCCGGGCTCACCCTCGCCTTCGACAATGATATCGGCAAGGCCCTGCGCCTGGCTGCCCACGTGGTCGCTCCCTCGGGAGAACGCCGGACGGTACTCCGTTATGATTATGATGGCGAAAACAACCTCATCTCGGTCGATGCGCCCTATGGCGGAGGTTCGGTCCAGTATGCGTACGATACGCAGCATCGTCTGATCGAAACACGCAAGGGGCATGGCTATCGCTCGCAACGTGTCTATGACGAGCAGGGTCGGGTGATCGTCACTCATACCAACGGCCCTCATGACGGCAATCGTTTCGAGTATGATGACGCTCTCAGGGCGATGACGTTCCGGCACGGTGTCGGAGAAGACAGCCTGGAGCGCTACTATCTCAACGAGCATCGCGCCATCACTGCCCAGGCCAATGGGCTCGGGCATTTCCAGTGGAACGACTATCGGGATGGGCGTCTCGTCGCGGTGACGGACGCGGAAGGCAACCGCACCGATTACGGCTATGACGCGCGCGGCCAGCTGCAGTCCGTGCGCGATGGTGAAGGCCGGGAGACCTATCATGTCCACGATGGGGCGGGCCGTGTGCGTATTGCCATGGATGCGGCCGGCCATACCTGGAAATACGACTATGATGAACGGGGCGCGCTGTCTTCCATCACCGATCCGCTTGGCCATCGCACCGAGATCGTCAATGACGAAGCAGGCCTGCCGGTGCGGATCATGCGCCATGACGGCTTGCTGGAACAGCGCGACTACGACGCCTGTCATCGCCTCATCGCCCTGCGCGACTACCGCGGCGAGTTGACGCGTTTCGGATATGACGAGTTCGGTCGGCTGACCAGTGTCATCGACCCGCTGGGGCAGGTGACGCGGTACGGCTATGACGATGCGGGAGGCCTCGACTTCTGGCAACCCTCGCGCCTGGAGCGCCCCGACGGTGTCGTTGTGACGACCTCGGCCTCGGCGCAGCAGATCGAGCGGCGCGTCGTCGATGGCGAGGGCCGGCAGACCGTCTATCGCCATGGTTTTGGGCCGGACAATCGGCTGACCGAGATCGAGGACGCCAAGGGCGGCCGGCTGCGCTTCGGCTATGACGGGCTGGAGCGCCTCGTCAGCGTGACCAACCAACTCGGCCGGGTGTGGACTTTCGAGCGCGATGCGGCGGGACGGGTCATCCGGGAGGAGGATTTTGACGGGCTGGTCATCGACTATGCCTATGACCGCGCGGATCGCCTGATCGAGACGCGTCATGCCGACGGCTCGCGGCTCGCCTTCGCCTATGATCGTTCCGGGCTGCTGGTCCGGGAGGAGGCCTACGCGCCTCTCGGGCCAGCCCAGCATGCCGAGGAGGTCGAGCCGGTCGACGTCACGCGCTATTGGTATGACGGGCGTGCCCTTCTGGAGAAGGCGGAGAACAAGGCGGCGCTGGTCGAATATGAGCGCGACGCCATGGGGCGCATCGTCGCCGAGACGGTAAACGGGCGGCGGGTCGAGAATAGCTATGATTGCTGCGGCAACCGCACGGAGCGCCGCATGGGCGGGCGTCTGGTGGCATCCGCCTATGATCCGTTGGGTGCGTTGCAAAGCCTGATGGTCGGCGACCATGCTCCGCTCGCCTTCGAGCGCGATGGATTGGGGCGCGAACTGGCGCGGACCAGCGCGGCCGGCTTTGCACTACGCCAGGACTATGATGCCGTTGGGCAGCTTGTCAGCCAACGGATGGGGACCAATACGAATGATCGTCAAACCCTCGGCGGCGTTGGCCTAGGCGGCGCCTCGGGCGATGGCATGGATGCCATCCGCCGGGCCGGCCATGCAATGCCGATTTTGGAACGGCAGTACGGCTGGGACAAGGCCTTCGCGCCCGTTACCATCGCCGAAAAGGCCTGGGGCGATCTTGACTATTCCTATGACGAGAACGGGCAGATTCTGCGCACGCGCTTCGGTGACGGCGGCGGGGAGCGTTTCCGCTATGACGCGGCGCTGAACACGGCCGGGTTCGGCGAGGGATCGGCAGCGGGTACAGAGGCGCTGGGCCTGACGCCGAGCCTGGCGGGATCGGGTTATCTCGGGACACAGACCGAGAAGGGTATCCAAGGCTGGCTGCTGTCCGAGGGCGGGCGGGTGCGGCTGGCCACCGGTCCCCATGGCGAGCGCATCGAGTTGGAGCACGATGTCCGAGGGCGGGTCGTTCGGCGCAAGCTGGAGCGCAAGGGCTTCCGGCCCACGGTGTGGCGCTATGAATGGGACGCCAAGGACCGGCTGGTCCGCTGCCTCACGCCGGAGGGCGAGGCTTGGCGCTATGGCTATGATCCGTTCGGGCGACGGGTGTGGAAGGTGCGCGAGCTGACAGTGCCGGAGATGCGCCTGCATGCCGCGCAGTTCCCGGCGCTGATCGATGCCAGTGCAGTGGCACCGGACTATGCCAGCATGCTACGGCCGCCGCCCTCCGAGCGGCGCAGGCCGGTGATGGGCGCGGCCGTCACCGAGGATCTCGACCGGCCGCCGGTTGTTGGCATCGCTTATGGGTGGGACGGCGACGTGATCGCGGAGGAAGCACCGCTCCGGCTCGACGGGGCGATCGACTGGGACGCGGCCACACGCTGGCATTACGAGCCGAGCTCCTTCCGGCCGCTGGCGAAGGAGACGCCCGACGGCAGGCTCCATTACATCGTCACCGACCATCTCGGCACACCGAGAGAGATGTTCGAGGAGAACGGCAAGCTCACCTGGGCGGCGGAATACCGCACCTGGGGTGAAGTGCGCCGTCTGTGGCTGGCGGAGGTCGGCAACGACAACCGCCTCGACGGCGGCGGCCAGGCAATGTATCCGCGCGGCGAGAAAGCCGGCAAGGACGAGACGGCAAGGATGGTCGGCGCTCCCTCCGATGACGGCTGGAACAGCGACGGCGGCGACTCTATTGCCGCCACGACCTATCCGGGCGGGCGCTTGTATGGCAGTCTAGCGCTGAAGGAGGATCCGATCGCTCATGAAGCGCGCTTCGTCTGTCCCATCCGTTTTCAGGGGCAATGGGAAGATGAGGAGAGTGGGTTATATTACAACCGTTTCCGACATTATGATCCCCTAGCCGGACAATACGTAAGCCCGGACCCGATTGGGTTTATCGGCGGGTTGAATGTTCAGAGCTACGGACAGAGACCATCAATGATGGTCGACCCACTCGGTCTAGCAGGTGTAACAATAACGCCTGCTCCACCCGGATCGGGTTATGATTTTGTTATGGAACTCCAAAAATCCGTTTACCCTGAAACGGCCGGCCATATCGAAGATGCTATCAAAGCCGGGAAAAGTGCAATTATGACGCCCGACCGTATTCCGAATGAAATTGCTAAGAGGCGGCGCGCCTCGTTGAAAGGCGTTGCTTGCTGTTCGGGCAAGGATAGAGATGAATGGCCTATGGCTATGACAAAAGAAGGAGGGAATGGCGCGAGTGTCCGCCCCATTAATCCTTCGGATAATCGTGGTGCTGGTTCGTCTATTGGGAGTGCCTTAAAGGCGGCGGGCATCTCCGACGGTCAGCGAATTATGATGAGAATAGTTCCCTAGGAGAATCTTATGAAAAGCTTGGATGATCTAATAAGAAACGATGAATCAGCCTATAAGCACATATCTGAATTACTTAGTCAGTCTGGTACAAATAATCCGGAATTAATAGAGCCGGCTGAATCTGAATCTAAAAAATCACTGCTGCACTACCAAGTCACAACAAAATCAACACTTGGTGCAATTATATATAATACGGGAGGCCTATATTTTGATAATCGATGGATAAGGATTATGGGTTCAAAAAATTCGGACGGAGTTATTTCATTATTAAAATGGAATTCGAATTTTAACAAAGATGGAGAGAGGGCATACCTTGTATTCGGAAGCGATATTGTCGGTGGTTTCTTTGTCATAAATTCAGGCGGCATCAGTGACAAAAATATTGGGGGAGTATTTTACCTACCGCCTGAGATAAATGAATGGGAATCCCTAGACATGGGGCATAGCGATTTCATAGATTGGTGCTTTCTTGGCAATGTCGACGATTTTTATAGGGATTTTCGTTGGAAAGGATGGGAATCCGAGGTTAGTAAAACAGATATGATGCAGATATTCAGTTTTTACCCATTCTTATGGACAACGGAAGGAAGCCCATCAAATTCTGATCGCCGCTTGGTGTCTACCTCCGAGATATGGCTTCTTAGGAGAGAGCTAATAAGCGTTTGATGCATCACGGTGACAGTGTTGGAGTGCGCCCCAGAAGTGGGCCGGCGCCGAGGGCAGACACCCCACTTCCCCTATTCCCCTGCCTCGCGCATGATGGCGTGCGCCTTTCCGGTGCCCATCATGCCAGCAGGGAAACAACCATGCCGAACCAGCCCTCCGATGCCATCAGCGCCTTCGGGCCGGACTTTCCGTTTGCCTACGACGAATGGCTGGCCCATCCGGCCGGGCTCGGGGCGGTGCCGGCCGACAAGCATGGCAAACGGGTTGCCATCATCGGGGCGGGGGCGGCCGGGCTGGTAGCCGGCTATGAGCTGATGCGCCTCGGTTTGAGGCCGGTGCTCTATGAATCGGCGCGGCTCGGCGGGCGGCTGCGCTCGCAGCGCTTCGAGGGCACGGACGGCATCATCGCCGAGCTCGGCGGCATGCGCTTTCCGATCTCCTCGCGCGGCTTCTATCACTATGTCGACAAGCTCGGGCTGGAGACGCGGGACTTTCCCAATCCGCTCACCCCGGCGGCCGGCTCCACCGTGATCGATCTGGAGGGCGAGACCCTCTATGCCCGTACGCTGGACGATCTGCCGCCGCTCTACAAGGAGGTCGCCGACGCCTATCACCAGGCGCTGGAAGAAGGGGCCCAGTTCTCGGCCCTGCAGGCGGCGATGCGGGCGCGCGATGCCAAGCGCATCAAGGAGATCTGGGATCCGATCGTGCGCGAATGGGACGAGCGCACCTTCTATGATTTCGTGGTGTCGTCGCAGGCCTTCCGCAAGCTCTCCTTCCGCCATCGCGAGGTGTTCGGGCAGGTCGGCTTCGGCACCGGCGGCTGGGATTCGGATTTTCCCAATTCGATGCTGGAGATCCTGCGCGTCAATCTCGGCGCCTTCGACGACGAGCAGCGCTATGTCGTCGGCGGGGTCGAGCAGGTGGCGCAGGGCCTGTGGCAGAAGGCGCCGGACAAGCTGGCGCATTGGCCAGCCGGCACCACGCTGGCCGGGCTCAATGCAGGCGCCACCAGGGGCCGCGCGCAGGCGATCGCCCACAATGGCCAGGGTGGCTTTGCCGTGACGGACCAATGGGGCAATCGCGACGATTACGATGCCGTGGTCGTCACCTGCCAGAGCCATCTGCTCACCACATCGATCGCCGCCGAGGAGAGCCTGTTCGACCAGAAGCTGTGGATGGCGCTCGATCGTACCCGCTACATGCAGGCGGCCAAGACTTTCATCATGGTGGATCGTCCGTTCTGGAAGGACAAGGATCCGGCCACCGGCCGTGACGTGATGTCGATGACGCTGACCGACCGCATCACCCGCGGCACCTATCTGTTCGACAATGGCGACGACAGGCCGGGCGTGATCTGCCTGTCCTATTCCTGGATGACGGATGCGCTGAAGGTGCTGCCGCTGCCGGCCGAGCGGCGGGTGGAGCTCGCCCTCTCGGCGCTGGGCAAGATCTATCCGGGGCTCGACATCGCCAGCCACATCATCGGTTCGCCGATCTGCGTGAGCTGGGAGGCGGACGAGAACTTCCTCGGCGCCTTCAAGGGCGCGCTGCCCGGGCATTACCGCTACAATCACCGCATGTACGGCCATTTCATGCAGGCCGACCTGCCGGAGAGCCAGCGCGGCATCTTCATGGCGGGCGACGGTGTGAGCTGGACGCCGGCTTGGGTCGAGGGAGCTGTGCAGACGGCGCTCAACGCGGTCTGGGGCGTGATGACCCATCTCGGCGGCCGCTCGCCTGCCGAAAACCCCGGCCCCGGCGATCTCTATCCCACCCTCAAGCCGGTCGATCTCGGGGATTGAGGGTGGAAGAGGGCACGGTTTTCGCTTGTCATCCTGCACGCACTGCAACGCATGGCATTGCGGTGCAGATGCGGGACCGCAATCCGAGTGCGGCGCAGAATTGTCCTGCGGTCCCGGATCTGCGAAGCAGCACTGCATGCTGCATCGCGTCCGGGATGACAGGGCGCGATCACCCTCGCCCTTTCCCATAAAACCTCGCGATACGCTCGCGCAGCCATTGATGGGCGGGATCGCCCCGGCGGCGCGGGTGCCAGATCTGGGTGAAGGGCACGGCCGGCAGGGTGAAAGGCGGCTCGAACAGGCGAAGACCGCCAGCCTCGATAGAGGGCGGCAGGATGCCGCGCGCCACGGTCAGGATGATGTCCGTGCCGGCGATCAGGCGCGGTGCCACGCCCCAATGCGGCAGGGTGAGGCAGATCCGCCGCTTGTGGCCGAGCGCGGCGAGGGTGCGGTCGATCTCGTTCTCGACATCGGCGCGCAGCGCCACCAGCGCGTGCGGGCGGGCAAGATAGGAGGGAAGGTCGAGCCGGCCGGAGGGCGGCAGGCCGGACCCATCCGCGAGACAGACATAGTGATCCTCGAACAGAAGCGCTTGAGCGAGTTGCTCGCCGAGATCGGGAAACACGCCGAAGGCGAGATCGATTTCACCATCGAGGATCTGGGCCGCCATCGCCTCCCGGCCCGCCTGGGTGATGAGCAGGTCGCTGTGCGGCGCCTCTGCACGCAGCAGCGGCACCAGTCTCGGAAGCAGCACGGCGGCGCCATAGTCCGACATCGCCAGCCGGAAGGTGCGCCGCTCGCGCGCGGGATCGAAACCGGCCGGGGCCAGCAGATAGCGCATGCGGTCGAGCGCCTCGGTGAGATGAGGCTGGATTTCGAGCGCTCGCGCCGTCGGCCTGAGGCTGCCACCCTGGCGCACCAAGAGAGGATCGTCGAGCAACAGGCGCAGCCGCGCCAGGGCGTGGCTGACGGCCGGCTGGCTCTTGTTCAGACGCAGGGCCGCGCGCGAGACATGGCGCTCCGCCAGCAGGGCCTCGAGGACGGTGAGCAGGTTGAGGTCGATGCCGGCAAGATTATTCATTTGCTGCATAGTAAGGATGGGAAATCGGAATTTCCATCTGAATTAGGCATGGCATAGACCTTCGGCGATCGAAGGAGATCGCCATGACCAACCCCGCTTCCCTGTTTCTGCTGCTGCCAGCCCTGATCGCAGGCGCGGTCGTGCCGTTCCAGGCTGGGGCCAATGCCACGCTTGGCCGGCTGCTCGGTCATCCGCTCTGGGCCACCCTGGTTTCACTGGCGGTAAGCATCGCGGTGATCCTGCCGGTGATGGCGGCCTTCCGTGTCCCGACCCCTACCATCGATGCGGCGTCGAAAGGGCCGTGGTGGATCTGGACGGGCGGGCTTGCGGGTGTGATCTACATCACCGCTGCGCTTTTGCTGGCCCCCCGGCTCGGAGCCGCCAATTTCATGGTGGCGGTGATCGCCGGCCAGATGATCGCCTCGCTGGCGATCGATCATTTCGGCCTGATGGGCTTTGCGCCGAGGCCGATCAACCCGGCGCGCCTCGCCGGCGTCCTGCTCATCGTCGGCGGCATGGTGGTGACGCAATGGGCCAACGCCGCGCAGGCGATCACCGCGTCGGCGCGCTGAGAGGCAGGGCGCACCCGAGCAGGCGGTCGCAGAGAATTCTTCTCCCCTTGTGGGAGAAGATGCCCCGAAGGGGTGGATGAGGGGAGAAACGCAACCTAGCAAGGAGCGTGTTGGCACCCCTCGTCCGGCGCTCCGCGCCACCTTCTCTCGCAAGGGGAGAAGGGTTGCCCGCGTTTTGCTTGGCGGCCTCGATGAGGTGGTACCTCTCAGGCGTCCTTCGACACCAGGATCTTGTCGATGCGCCGGCCGTCGAGATCGACGACCTCGAAGCGCCAGCCGTCCCGCACGAAGCTCTCGCCGGTCTGCGGCAGGCGGTTGAGTTCGGCCAGGATGAAGCCGGCCGCGGTTTCGTAGTCGCCGCGCTCGATCGGCATCGACAGGGTCTCGGCCAGCTCGTCTGCCTGCATCCAGCCCGACACCAGATAGGAGCCGTCCGAGCGCATGGTGATGGCCGGTTCGTCCCCCTCATCGTCCTGGAAGGCGCCAGCGATGGCCTCCAGCACGTCATTGGCGGTGATGACGCCCTCGAAATGGCCGTACTCGTCGAAGACCAGCGCCATATGTGCCTTGGAGGAGCGCAGCGACGGCAGCATGCCGAGCGCTTCATTGGTGTCCATCACGATGGGGGCCGTCTGGATATGGTCTCGTACATTGAGGGCCCGGCCGTCGAGCTGGGACTGGAACAGGTCCTTGACGGTGACGACGCCGATGATGTTGTCGTCCTCGCCGTCCTGCACGGGCAGGCGGGAGCGACCGGTGGCGCGCAATTGCGCCATGATCGTCTTGGCGGAATCGGAAAGGTCGATGACCTCGACATCGCGCCGCGGCGTCATCAGCGAGCGGGCGCTGCGGTCGCCCAGCCGCATGACGCCCGAGATCATGTCGCGCTCAGCCGTTTCCAGCACGCCGGCACTTTCGGCTTCCTTGAGGATGGTGCGGACTTCCTCTTCCGTCACTTTCTCCTCGGTCTTGCCGCCCTGGCCGAGCAGCCTCAGCACGGTGCGGCCGGAGATATCGAGCAGGAAGACCAGCGGCGCCGCGCATTTCGACAGGAGCCGCATGGCCGGCGCCACCCGGGCCGCCATGCGCTCGGGGTCACGCAGGGCGATCTGCTTGGGCACGAGCTCGCCGATGATCAACGACAGATAGGTGATCGCCACCACCACGATGCCGACGCCGAGCGTATCGGCGGCATGGACGGACAAGCCCTGGGCCTGCAGCCAACCGGCAAGACGCGCGCCGAGCGTGGCGCCCGAGAAGGCGCCGGAGAGCACGCCGACCAGCGTGATGCCGATCTGCACGGAGGACAGGAAGCGACCGGGATTTTCAAGCAATTCCAACGCTGTCGCCGCGCCGCGCTTGCGGTCGGCGAGCGCACGCAGCCTGGCGGGGCGGGAGGAGACAATCGCGAGTTCCGACATGGCGAGGACGCCGTTGAGAAGCGTCAGGAGGACGATGATGGCGATGTCGAGGAACAAGGTGCCTTTGAGGGGGTTGCATGCCCGCGACGAATGTCGGGCCGCTTCGAGAGGGCGGAGCATAACGGCATCGCCCGGCTTGGGATAGGGGCAACGGGCGGAGCTCGTGGGGATGGCGGCCGTTTCAGGGCTCGAGCCTGTCTCACAGGAGCGTCAGGATAGATAAGTACAGGCCTGATATTCCCTTTGGGAAGGAAAAGTCCGGCTGTGCAAGCCCGGCGAATATGGCATAACGATTCCCGTGTTGTTGCCATTGTCGGCACAGCCAATTCGGGGAATGAACGAATGTCAAAAATTTCCTTCGCGATCGTTGCTCTCGTGGTGTCCGCACTCACTCTGACCGCCTGCGCCAATACGGTCACCGGCGTTGGCCGGGACGTGAAGGCCACCGGGCGCGCCGTCAAGCACGCGGTGCAGTGAGTTTCGCGCTGTGGTCAGCCCGCTGTTGCGGGCCGTAATCCGATCAACAAGACGGGCAGCGCTCCCTCGATGCTGCCCGTATCACCCGCCTCGAAGAGGAGGACGTCGCCGAAGCCGAGGTCGAGACTATTGGCGCCGATCCGGATCGAACCGACGCCGAGCGCCACCACCAGCTGCAGGCCGTCCTGCGGCAACGCCAGCCGTCCCTTTGCGAGATCGTGCCGGGAGACCTGGTGATTGAATCGCCCGCGCCGGGTCATCACATTGAAGTCGCGGATGGGGCCTTCGACCAGGCTGGCCGTGACGGGCACATCGCCGAGGAAGGCCAGGGGAGCGGAAACCGGGGTCAGCCTCACCGCCTCGCGCCCTTCGATCGACATGTCGAGGCCCTGGCCCTCGATCAGGGTCAAGGTGCGATCGATCTGGGGGAATAGCGAGAAGGGACCGTCGCTAGCTACTTCCGCCACCGACAAGCGCCAATCGAAATCGTCGAAGCCGGCGCCCTCGGGCGCAACCGCGATCTCGGTGGTGGTGCCGCCGCCATTCTTCCAGGGCTTAGGCGTGAGGTCGGCGAAACGGATCAGCTTCATGGCGGGAGACCGATAAGACGGTGTTGAGCTTGAAGGAATGCCGGTCTGAAGACCGGCACACTACTATTTCAGCGCCCTGGCAAAGACCAGGCAGGCATTGAGGATGCTGCCGAGGGTTTCGCGCAGGGGCTGGGCGTAGGCCGCGTCGAAGGCGACCGGCCAGTTGGCTTCCCCGACCGGGCCGAGCGGCTCGTCGATATAGGAGCGGCAGGCGAGCTCCATTTGCACCGCGTGCACGCCCTTGTCAGGCTGGCCCAGGCTGCGCGTGATGAAGCCACCCTTGAAGCGCCCGTTCATCACCGTCTCGCGCCCGCTGGAGCGGCAGAGCGCCTCGATCGTCTCGGCCAGGGCGGGATGACAGGTCACGCCGCCATTGGTGCCGATGTTGAACTGCGGCAGCGTGCCCTCGAACAAGCGCGGAATGACCGAGCGGATCGAATGGCAGTCATAGACAGCGATGTTGCGATGGCGTCCCCTAAGCCTGGCGACTTCGTCGGCCAGGGCCTGGTGATAGGGATCGAACCAGAGGGCGCGCCGTTCGGCGACCTCGGTCGTGCTGGGGGCCTCGCCGTCCTTGTAGAGCGGCTCGCCGTCGAAGCTGGTGGTCGGGCACAGCTCCGTGGTGGCCTGGCCGGGATAGAGCGAAACCCCGGATGGGTCACGGTTGACGTCGATGACGGTGCGCGACATCGGCGTGCGCACGATGGTGGCGTCGAGCCCGGCTGCGAAGTCGTAGAGCGTCTCGATCCACCAGTCGGTGTCCTTGCGGGCGAGCCAGGGCGACACCAGCCGCGCTTCGATCGCGGCCGGGATCTCAGTGCCCGTATGCGGCAGCGAGACAAGCAGTGGTGCCTGTCCCTGCCGGATCTCGAGCCAGTCGGGCCGGCTCATGCCGTGCCCTCCACCACGCTGGCCAAAGTCTTGAGGCCGGCGGCCTTCTGCGCCGCGCCGCTCCAGATCAGCGCGGTGGCGGCGGCCATATCGGGCGCGAAATGCCGGTCATCGGAAAGGTGGGGCACCTCGGCGCGCAGCGTGGCGCGGGCGCTTTCCAGCGCTTCGCTCGACTTCAGCGGAGCATGGAAATCGCAACCCTGCACGGCCGCGAGATATTCGATGCCGATGACATTGGCGGTGTTGCGGCTCATCTCCAGCAGGCGGCGGGCGCCGTGGCAGGCCATGGAGACATGGTCCTCCTGGTTGGCCGAGGTCGGGATCGAGTCGACGCTGGCCGGGAAGGCACGCTGCTTGTTCTCCGACACCAGTGCGGCGGCGGTGACCTGCGGGATCATGAAGCCGGAGTTGAGGCCGGGCTTGGGCGTGAGGAAGGCCGGGATGCCCGAAAGGGCCGGGTCGACCAGCATGGCGATGCGGCGCTCGCTGATCGAGCCGATCTCGCACAGCGCCATGGCGATCATGTCGGCGGCGAAGGCGACGGGCTCGGCATGGAAATTGCCGCCGGAAATCACGTCGCCCGTGTCGGTGAAGACCAGCGGATTGTCGGTGACGCCGTTGGCTTCGATCGTCAGCGTGGCGGCGGCCTGGCGCAGGAGGTCGAGGCAGGCGCCCATCACCTGGGGCTGGCAGCGCAGGCAATAGGGATCCTGCACGCGCTCGTCACCAGTGAGGTGGGAGGCGCGGATGGCGCTGCCGGCCATCAGGGCGCGCAGCGTGTCGGCGACCTCGGCCTGGCCGCGATGGCCGCGGACCTTGTGGATGCGCGGATCGAAGGGCCCGTCCGAGCCGCGGGCGGCATCGGTGGAGAGTGCGCCGGTCACCAGGGCGCCCTGGAACACGCGTTCGGCCTGGAACAGGCCCGCCAGCGCCAGGCCGGTGGAGACCTGCGTGCCGTTGAGCAGCGCCAGGCCTTCCTTCGGACCGAGCACGAGCGGCGACAGCCCGGCACGCTTGAGCGCCTCGGTGGCTTCGACCTTCTCGCCCTTGACGAAGAAGGCGCCGACGCCGGTGAGCGCCGCCGTCATGTGGGACAGGGGAGCGAGATCGCCGGAGGCGCCGACGGAGCCCTGGCCGGGAACGACCGGGATCAGGTCCCTGGCGAGACAGTCGCGCAGCATGATGATGGTCGACCATTGCACGCCCGAAGCGCCTTGGGCAAGGCTGCCGAGCTTCAGGGCCATGATCAGCCGGACGACCTCGACCGGCAGGGGCTCGCCGACACCGGCTGCATGCGAGAGCACGATGTTGCGCTGGAGGATGGCGAGGTCGGCATTCTCGATGCGCACGCTCGCAAGCTTGCCGAAGCCGGTATTGATGCCATAGACCGGCTCGCCCTTGGCGATGATGTCGGCGACGGCCTTGGCAGCGGCCTCGACCAGCGGGCGGCAGCCCTCGTCCAGGCTGATGGGCGCGCCGTCATAGATGGCGCGCCATTGTGCGAGCGAGACGCTGCCGGGACGCAGCAAAACGGGGTTGGTCACTGGCCTCTCCAGATGCGTTGATGTAGCGGATTGAAACCTAGGCGGTAGACAAGTTCAGCCGGGCGCTCGATATCCCAGATGGCGAGGTCGCACTGCTTGCCGGCTTCGAGCGTACCGATATCGCCGGCCCTGCCGAGCGCCTTGGCGGCGTTGCGGGTGACGCCGGCGATGCACTCGTCGACGGTCATGCGGAACAGGGTGGCGGCCATGTTCATGGTGGTGAGCAGCGAGGTCAGCGGCGAGGTGCCGGGATTGCAGTCCGTCGCCACGGCCATCGGCACCTTGTGGGCCCGGAAGGCGGCGATGGGCGGCTGCTTGGTCTCGCGAATGAAGTAGTAGGCGCCGGGCAGGATCACGGCGACCGTGCCCGCCGCATGCATGGCGGCGGCGCCTTCATCGTCGGTATATTCGAGATGATCGGCCGACAGCGCGCCGTAATCGGCCGCGAGCTTGGCGCCGTGCAGATTGGAGAGCTGGTCGGCATGAAGCTTGACCGGCAGGCCGGCCTTCTTCGCCGCGTCGAAGACCTTGCTGATGTGCTCGGGCAGGAAGGCGATGCCCTCGCAAAAGCCGTCCACGGCATCGGCGAGGCCTTCGGCGGCCACGGCCGGCAGCATATTCCTGCAGACGAGATCGATATAGGCGTCCTTGTCGCCCTTGGCCTCGACGGGCAGGGCATGGGCACCGAGGAAGGTGGTCGAGACATTGACCTTGCGGGCCTCGCCGAGACGGCGTGCGGCACGCAGCATGGCAAGCTCGGTGCGGGTCTCCAGGCCGTAGCCCGACTTCACCTCGACCGTGGTGATACCCTCGGCGATCAGATGGTCGAGACGGGGCAGGGCACTGGCGAGAAGCTCATCGTCGCTGGCGGCCCGCGTCGCGTTGACCGAGGAAACGATGCCGCCGCCTGCCCGGGCGATCTCCTCATAGCTGGCACCCTTGAGGCGCAGCTCGAATTCGTGTGCCCGGTCGCCGCCGAAGACGAGATGGGTATGGCAGTCGATCAGACCCGGTGTGATCCAGCGCCCTTCGAGGTCGATGGTCTCGACCTTGTCGCGCATGCCGGCCGGCAGGTCGCTTTCGGGGCCGGCGAAGGCGATGCGCTCGCCTTCGGCAAGCACGGCTCCCCGCTCCACGATGCCGAGGTCATCCCCGACCAGGGTTGCCAGGCGCGCATTGCGCCACAAACGACCCCCTTGGCTGTCTGTCGCCATCGATCTCTCCACCCTGCTGTTATGCGGGAACATGTATAGACATATTAATTGACGCGCAAGTGGAATGATGAAAGTTTAGTGCCGATTGGCTTGAGCGGGAAAGCGGAACTTGGCGAGGGGAGCGGCAATGGCTAAGGAAGCGGAGGTCCACGAAATTGCGGCGCTCGCCCGGATGGGGCCATATCGCAGCGGGAGCCTTTGATGAACGAGACAGCCCCCCTCGAGCTGGATGCCAAGGCACAGACGCTGCATCAGCGCATCCTCGGCGATATCGAGCACCGCATCGTTTCGGGCGAATGGCCGCCGGGCCATCGCATCCCTTTCGAGACCGAGTTGACCGAGATCTATGGCTGCTCGCGCATGACGGTGAACAAGGTGCTGACCCAGCTTGCCGCCGCCGGGTTGATCGAGCGTCGGCGCAAGGCGGGCAGTTTCGTGACCCAGCCGCGCAGCGAGGCCGCCGTACTCGCCATTCACGGCATCGAGGCGGAGGTGACCGCGCTTGGTCTGCCTTATCGCTTCGAATTGCTGCAACGTCGCCAGCGTCGGCCGACGCCGGCGGAACGCCTGACATTCGCGCTGGAGGGTTCCAGGCCGTTGCTGGCGCTGACCTGCCGCCATTTCGCCGGTGACAGCCCGTTCTGCCTGGAAGAGCGCCTGATCGATCTCGAGGCGGTGCCGTTGGCGGAAGAGGCAGACTTTGGCCGGGAACCGCCGGGGGTCTGGCTCCTCGGGCATGTGCCCTGGACGGTGGCCGAACACCACATCAAGGCTGCGGCGGCTCGCGGGGAAGAGGCGGCCTTGCTGAAGCTCGAGCCCGGCAGCGCCTGCCTTGTGGTGGAGCGGCGCACCTGGCGCGGCGACCAGTTCGTCACGGCGGTGCGCTTCACCTATCCGGGCGACCGCCATCAGCTGGTGGCCCGTTTCTCGCCGTCCTGACCATGCCTTGCTCCTGACGAGCCTGTTCGCGGGGCTGGCCGTTGCTTGCTGTCGCGGTATAGAGTTCGCACAAAGCCGACTCGTAGGACCAATTCGGGAGGACTGCAGATGAGAAGGGCCGAGGCCGCATGAGCGCAGCGCAAGCCGTTGCGCTGAAGGGCGTTTCGATTTCATTCGCGACCAGGGATTCCCGCTTCGATGCCGTGGCCAATGTCGATCTCTCGGTGGGGGAGCACGAATTCGTTGCCATTGTCGGGCCGACGGGCTGCGGCAAGTCAACGCTGCTCAATGCCACGGCCGGGCTGCTGATCCCGGTCGCCGGAACGGTCGAAGTCTTCGGCAAGCCGCTCAAGGGCTTGAACGGGCAGGCCGGCTACCTCTTCCAGCAGGAATCGCTGATGCCCTGGAAGACGTCCTGCAGAATGTCGCCATCGGCCTGGAAGTCGCCGGCACGCCTGCGGAAAAGGCCAGGCAGGCGGCGCAGACCTGGCTGGAGCGGGTCGGCCTCGCCCGCTTCGGCGATCGCTATCCCCGCATGCTGTCCGGCGGGCAGCGCAAGCGCGTGGGTCTTGCGCAGGTGCTCATCCGCAATCCCAAGCTGCTTCTCATGGACGAGCCCTTCGGGCCGCTCGACGCCCAGACCCGGCTGGTGATGGGCGACCTCCTGCTGAAATTGTGGTCGGAGGATCGCAAGGCGGTGATGTTCGTCACCCATGATCTCGATGAGGCGATCGCGCTGGCCGATCGCATCGTCATCATGTCGGCCGGCCCGAAGGCTGGCATCATCGGCGAGTTCAGCGTGCCGCTGCCCCGGCCCCGCGCCATTGCGGAAATTCGCCATGACCCCGCTTTCATCCGCCTGCATCGCGATATCTGGGACGCCCTGCGCGACGAGGTGATGAAGGCCTACAGCTAGTTCGGCGGTTTTTCTCATGAGTTCGATCGATCATTCATCGTCATTGCGAGCGCAGCGAAGCAATCCAGGGCTCTCGCTTTATGGCAGGTGGATTGCCTTGCTGTGCTCGCAATGACGAAAGTCAATTCTGCCATCCGAAGACGGCCGTCCTGGGGGACTCAATGAACAACAAGATCGTCTTGCTCGTCCTGCAGGTGCTCGTCGCGGTCGTCGGCATCACCCTTTGGCATCTGGCCTCGACGACGTCGCTGTTCGGCTCGCCCAAGACCGTGGCCTTCTTCTTCGGCGAGCCGCTCAGCGTGTGGAAGCGGATCGTGGAGTGGTTCACCGACGGCTCCATCTGGTACCATCTCTGGATCACCCTGGCTGAATCGGCGCTGGCCTTCCTGTCCGGTGCTGTGGGCGGCGTCATTCTCGGTTTCTGGTTCGCCCGCCAGCCCGTGGTCGCCGCCATTTTCGATCCCTATGTCAAAGCCGCCAATGCGCTGCCCCGCGTGGTGCTGGCGCCGATCTTCGCCCTGTGGTTCGGCCTCGGCATCTGGTCGAAGGTGGCGCTCGGCTTCACCCTGGTGTTCTTCATCGTCTTCTTCAACGTCTATCAGGGCGTCAAGGAAGTGAGCCCGGCCGTGCTCTCCAATGCGCGCATGCTCGGCATGAATGAGCGCCAGCTCCTGCGCCATGTCTATCTGCCCTCGGCGATGTCCTGGGTGTTCTCCAGCCTGCACACCTCGGTCGGCTTTGCCGTGGTCGGGGCGGTGGTCGGCGAATATCTCGGCTCCTCGGCGGGCCTGGGCTATCTCATCCAGCAGGCCGAAGGCGTGTTCGACGTCACCGGCGTCTTTGCCGGCATGTTCGTGCTGATGGCCTTCGTTCTCATCGTCGACTGGCTGATGACGGCGGTGGAACGCCGGCTGCTGGTCTGGCGTGGCTAACGCATATTGGAAAGCGAATTGGGAGGAAAAATCATGAAACGCAGGACTTTTCTGGTCGGCACTGCCGGCATGGTATTTGGTGCCTCGCTCGGCGGAACGCTGCCGGCCTTCGCGGAGGATGCCAAGCCCGAGAAAACCGACCTCGCCATCGGTGTCGGCGGCAAGCCGCTGCTCTATTATCTGCCGCTGACCGTGGCCGAGCAGAAAGGCTTCTTCAAGGAGGAAGGTCTCAACGTCACCATCAACGACTTCGCCGGCGGCTCCAAATCGCTGCAGGCGCTGGTCGGCGGCTCTGTGGACGTGGTCACTGGCGCCTATGAGCACACCATCCGCATGCAGAACAAGGGGCAGGATGTCATCGCCGTCTGCGACCTCGGCCGCTTTCCCGGCATTGTCATCGCGGTGCGCAAGAGCCTCGCCGGCGAGATCAAGACCATTGCCGATCTCAAGGGGCGCAAGGTGGGCGTGACGGCGCCGGGATCCTCCACCGCTCTCCTGCTGCAATATGCCTTGCAGAAGAACGGGTTGACCTCGGCCGACGTCGCCCAGATCGGCATCGGCGGCGGCGCCAGCGCCGTGGCGGCCATCAAGAATGGCGGCATCGACGGCCTGTCCCATCTCGATCCGGTGGTCAGCCAGCTGCAGCATGACGACGATATCGCCATCCTGCTCGATACGCGTACGGAGGAGGGCACCAAGGCCCTGTTCGGCGGTACCAATCCGGCCGCGACCGTCTATCTCAAGCAGTCCTTCGCGAAGGACAATCCGGTCACTACGCAGCGCGTGGTCAATGCCATGATGAAGGCCCTGAAGTGGCTCGGCCAGGCCAAGCCCGAGGATGTCGCCGATCTCGTGCCCAAGGAATATCTGCTGGGCAATCGTGATCTCTATATGCAGGCGTTCCAGAATTCGCGGCAGATGTATTCGCCGGACGGCATGGTCACCAAGGACGGCTATGAGTCGATGATGAACGCGCTCAAGGCGCTCGATCCCGAACTCGCCAACGCCGACGTCCCCTACGAAAAGACCTTCGATCCGGCCTTCGTCAAGGCGGCCAAGATCTGACGCGCGGCCGGGCGGGAAAGAGCCTTGTCAGCGGGCCCGGCCCGGCAATCCTGCCTCGGCTCGTATCGAGCGGGGCTTTCGAATAGCCGGGCCGAGCCCGCGAGCCCGGCTAGAAATCGCAGCCATTCCCGTTAAGTCAGCCGTATTGCCGCTGGACTCAATCTTTCTCCAAGGGAATAAGAATCCGTCCAAAGAGTTTGCAGCAGGCGAGGATTCGGCTGCCGCCACGTTCTCAGAGTCTCCGGGGGAAATGCCATGAAATACCTGCTTCTGCTGGTACCTTGCGTACTGGCATTGCTGACGCCGCTCTATAACAGCATCGATCCCGTGCTGTTCGGCCTGCCCTTCTTCTATTTCTATCTTCTCGTCCTGGTGCCGATTTCGTCGCTGTTCGTCTACCTCGCCTGGAAGGTTGAACGCTGATGCTGGACAATCTCAATTGGACGGCGGCGATGGTGTTCGTCTTCTTCTTCCTCCTCGTCACCGTGGTGGGTTTCGTGGCGGCGCGCTGGAAGGCGGGTGATCTCGACCAGTTGCACGAATGGGGCCTCGGCGGCCGGCGCTTCGGGGCCTGGATCACCTGGTTCCTCCTGGGTGGGGACCTCTACACCGCCTATACCGTCATCGCCGTGCCCGGCCTGATGTATGCGGTGGGCGCCTACGGCTTCTTCGCCGTGCCCTATACCATCCTGATCTATCCCCTGATCTTCCTGATCATGCCGCGGCTGTGGAACGCCACCCACAGGCATGGCTATCTCACCGGCGCCGATTTCATTGCCGGGCGCTACGGCAATCGCTGGCTGGAACTGGCGGTGGCCTTCACCGGCATCCTCGCCACCATGCCCTATATCGCCCTCCAGCTCGTCGGCATGGAGAAGGTGATCCAGGCCCTCGGCTTCTCGGCCACGGGGTGGGCCTCGCACGCTCCCCTGACGATCGCCTTCATCATCCTGGCGCTCTACACCTATAAGAGCGGCTTGCGCGCGCCGGCCATGATTGCCTTCATCAAGGACATCATGATCTACATCTTCGTGATCGCCGCGGTCGTCATCATTCCCTACCAGCTCGGCGGTTTCGGCTCGATCTTCGAAAAGGCCAAGGTGGTCTATGATGCCAAAGCGGCAGCCCTTGCCGCGGCCGGCAAGCCTGCCAATGTCGGCCTGACGCTGACGCCGGCGCAGATCTGGCCCTTCATCACGCTCTCCATCGGCTCGGCCATGGCGCTGTTCATGTATCCGCATGCGCTCACGGGCACGCTGTCGGCCACCGGCCCCAATGCCATCCGCCGCAACGCGGTGGCGTTGCCGGCCTATTCGCTGATCCTCGGCCTCATCGCTTTGCTGGGCGTGATGGCGGTTGCCGCTGGCATCGAGACGCCGAATGGCGATGCCTCGATGGCGATTCCGCTCCTGATCAACAAGATGTTCCCCGACTGGTTCGCGGGCTTCTGCTTTGCGGCCATCGCCATCGGCGCCCTGGTACCGGCCGCGGTGATGTCGATCGGGGCGGCAAACACCTTCACCCGCAATGTCTGGAGGCCCTTCATCGAGCCGGACATGTCGCCGCAGAAGGAATCCTACCTCGCCAAGCTGATGAGCCTGATCGTCAAGATCGGCGCCCTGGCGGTGATCTTCTGGCTGCCGACCAAGTTCGCCATCGACCTGCAGCTTCTCGGTGGCGTGTGGATGATCCAGATCTTCCCCGCCTTGGTCGCCGGGCTCTATACGCGCTGGTTCAATGGCTGGGCCCTCTTGATCGGCTGGGCCGTGGGCATGCTCGCCGGCACCTATATGGCCATGGCTTCGGGAGCGGTGGCGCCGACCTACGCCCTGTTCGGCACCTCCTTCTATATCGGCCTGATCGCCGTGGTGCTGAACTTCGTCGTCTCGGTGGTGCTCACCATGGTGCTCGGTTCGACCACGCAGGACGAAACCTCGGATGCGGACTACGAGGATGCCGTGCCCACTCGCTGAATGCGTCGCGTCTTGAAACAACGATGGAGGCCGGCGGTGACGCCGGCTTCTTTGTTTCCACTGGAGCAAAGCGCATTCAGGCGTGAGCGCTTGTTTGCTTTCGCTCGTTGTTTCGACGCGTCCTTGCGATTCTCGGTGATTCCACCAAATGGCAAAACGCGTTAGCGGAAACGGTCATTTGAACGGTTGAACAAATGCCAGGGGCGGGGCATTTTGTCAGATGAATCATATTGTAGAACGTTCATTTCCAATTGTGAGAACTGCCATGACCTATGTTGCGGATGAAACGCGTTACGACGCCATGCAATATCGCCGATCCGGCCGATCCGGGCTCCAGCTGCCGGCGCTCTCGCTCGGGCTCTGGCATAATTTCGGTGGCGACATCCCCTTCGAGAACGCCAGGGCGCTCTGCCGCAAGGCCTTCGACCTCGGCATCACGCATTTCGATCTCGCCAACAATTACGGTCCGCCGCCCGGCTCGGCCGAGGAGACCTTCGGGCGTATCCTGAAGACGGATTTCGCCCATCACCGCCAGGAACTGGTGATCTCGACCAAGGCCGGCTACCGCATGTGGCCCGGCCCCTATGGCGAGTGGGGCGGCCGCAAATATCTGCTCTCCAGCCTCGATGCCAGCCTCAAGCGCATGGGTATCGAGACGGTCGACATCTTCTATTCCCACCGCTTCGATCCGAACACCCCGCTGGAAGAAACCATGACGGCGCTGCATGATGCCGTGCGCCAGGGCAAGGCCCACTATGCCGGCATCTCGTCCTACAGTGCTGAACGGACCAAGGAGGCGGCCGCAATCCTGCGCCGCCTTGGTACGCCCTTGCTCATCCATCAGCCGAGCTATTCCATGCTCAACCGCTGGATCGAGAAGGACAGTCTGCTCGGCCAGCTCGAGGCCGATGGTGCAGGGTGCATCGCCTTCACGCCGTTGGCGCAGGGCCTGCTCACCAACAAATATCTCGGCGCAAGCGGCATTCCAGCTGACAGCCGGGCTGCAGCCGGCAAGTCGCTTTCGCCCGACCAGCTTTCCGAGGCGAATCTGGCAAGGCTGCGGGCGCTTGATGCGATTGCCCGTCGCCGTGGCCAGTCGCTGGCCCAGATGGCGATCGCCTGGGTCCTGCGCGATCCGCGCATGACCTCGGCCCTCATCGGTGCCAGCCGGCCCGGACAGATCGAGGACTGCGTTGGTGCCTTGAAGAATCTGGATTTCTCGGCCGAGGAGCTGGCCGAGATTGATCACTATGCCGAGGAAGGCAACGTCAATCTCTGGGCGGCTTCGAGCAAGGGCTGATCGCGAGACAGCTGAATGTCGATCCAGCAGCGGGCCGCTTTGCGGCCCGTTTTGCTGTCAGGACTTGGCAAGGAAACATGCCTGTGTTTCCCTAGAGGCTAATTAGACTTAAGGGCGACATAGTAACAAGCAATCAAATTATTCTTATAAAGCATGAAGTATATTTCGTAAAAATCATCCCACTCCGAAATCATCGAAATTTTGTCGAAAATGTGGACAGCTAATAAGAATTGTGACAGTGATTTATTGTTGAATCATGTCACGATGGGGTGGGGATCATGAAGAAAATCGTCCTGGCGGCCTTTTTGCTGGCGCCAACGTCTGCTCTCGCTGCAGATCTCGCGGCGACGCCGGTCGAGCCGGTAGCGCCAATAACGCCCTATAGCTGGACCGGATTCTATGTCGGTGCCCATATCGGCTATGCCTGGGGCAAGGAGAGGGACGATCTGAGCCGGACGTTGCCCGTGCCCGCCGACAGCTTCAACGTCAATGGCGTGCTCGGTGGTCTGCATGCGGGCTACAATGAGCAGTTCTCCAACAATATCGTGGTCGGCCTGGAAGGCGACATCGATCTCAGCGGCATCAACGGCTCTCATACCGTGATCGACGCCAATAACGGCAATAGTCGTCTGCATATGCGCAACCGCTGGCAGGGTTCGATCCGTGCCCGTTTAGGTTATGCCTTCGACCGGGTCCTGGTCTATGCCACCGGTGGCGTCGCCTTTGCCGACATCCGCGAGCGCTGGAACCTGTTTGACGGCGATATCGTTGGCTCCGGGTCCAAGACCAAGGCGGGATGGACCGTGGGTGCCGGCGTCGAATACGCTTTCACCGACAATTGGATCGGCCGCGTCGAAGTACGCTATACCGATTTCGGCAAGTCGCGCTTCCGGGTGGCGCCCGATACCCGCTTCAAGGCCGGCTTCCACGAGACGGTCGCGCTCGTCGGCGTCAGCTACAAATTCTGAGCAGATCGGGGGCGGGAGCGCATGGGTTCCCGCCGCCATCTTCGCCGCCTTCCGCCTTCTGCGGCAGCCCGTTAAGCTGACGCGGAAGTGGAGTGTGCAGCCGGCATGAAATCGATTCTGTTCTACGTCTTGGCGGCCGCCGGCGAGATCGGCGGCTGCTATGCCTTCTGGAGCTGGCTGCGGTTGGGCAAGTCGGCCTGGTGGCTGGTGCCGGGCACGGCTGCCCTCGTCACCTTTGCCCTCCTGCTCTCCCAGATCGAGACGGATGCGGCGGGTCGGGCCTATGCCGCCTATGGCGGCATCTATATTGCTACCTCGCTGCTGTGGCTCTGGGGCGTCGAGGGGATCAGGCCTGATCGCTGGGACCTGGTCGGAGCGGTCCTGTGCCTCGCCGGTATGGCTGTCATCCTATTCGCGCCGCACCGTACCGCTTGACGCGACGGCCTCACCCAGCCAGCTTGCGGCCACCCACCCACACGCCGCGCGCGGTCAGCTGCTCGTCGAGATGCGCCAGATCGGCACGATAGCGTGGCGCCAGGCGCCCGCGACGGCTGTCGAGGCGCAGGAACTGGGCGGGATAGAGGCTGGCCATGCGCAGGGCCTCGCCGAGACCGATGCCGAGATGGCCGACACTGTAGCGCAGCGCCGCATCCATGGTGAGGTCGGAGCCGGCGAGCGTGCCGTCTTCCAGCGTCAGGGCACCGTCGCGCCGCGTGACTCTGCGCCCGTTGAGATAGAAGACATCGTTGGCATCGCCGGCCGTCGGCATGGCGTCGGTGACGAGGAACAGCCGTCCCGGTGCCTTTTTCGCCCGCAAGGCCAGCGAGAGCGAACCCGGATGCACATGGAGGCCGTCGGCGATGATGCCGACCCAGAGCCCGCCATGGTCGAGGGCGGCTCCGGTGACGCCGGGGTGGCGGCCCTGCAGGGGCGACATCGCATTGAAGAGATGGGTGATGCCGGTGGCGCCGGCATCCGCCGCCGCCATCACCGCCTCATAGCTGGTGTCGGTATGGCCGAGGCTGACGATCACGCCCCCATCTGCCAGGCGCCGGATCAGGTGAAGCGGCGCATTTTCCGGCGCCACCGTGAGCAGGACGGTCTCGATGCCGCTGCCCAGAATGAGGTCGACATCCGCTTCCGTCAGCGGGCGGATCAAGGCGGGGTCATGGGCACCCTTGCGCGGCACCGAAAGGAAGGGCCCCTCGAGGTGGATGCCGGCCATGCCCGGGACACCGTCGGCGATCGCCTGACGGGCGGCGGCAATGGCGCTCTTCATGCCTTCGGCCGTGTCGGTGATATAGGTGGGCAGCAGGGCGGTGCTGCCGTGGCGGCGATGGGCCGCGACGATGCCGTCGAGTGTCGCCACGTCCGGGGACTGGTTGAACAGGAAGCCACCGCCGCCATTGACCTGGGCGTCGACGAAGCCGGGCGCCAGCACGCCGGAGGGCAGGGTGGTCACGGCGGCATGGGAGGGAATGTCGGATCGCGGCACCAGGCCGAGGATGGCATCGGCCTCGACCAGAACGGCATGGCCCTCGACAAAGGTCTCGCCATTGAACAGGCGAGGCGCGGTCAGTGCGTTGAGCGACATCGTCAGCGCCCCCTCTTTGCCAGGGTCAGGGCCCCCGCAAGGGCATCGCCCCTGGGCGGAACCAGGATTTCGTCATATCGCACCGGCAGATAGGGGCGATAGGGTTCGGCAAGTCCGCCCATCAGGGCGATCCTGGGCGCGCCCAGGTCCGTCAGGCGATCGAGCATGGCGACGATGGAGCCCGTAGCCCCGGCAATCAGGTGATCGGCTACGACATCCCCGCCGGCGGCCTCGAACACCAGGGGAGCGAAGCGGCCGTAGTCCCTCGGCGTGGCGGTCCTGGCCCAGATCACCGCCTCGTTCGGATCGTCATGAAAATGCGCCAGCAGGCGGCGGGTCAGGTCACTCACCGGACCAAGCAGGTCGACGCTGAGCAGGGCGGCCCGGAGGGCAGAGCGTCCGAGCACAGCGCCGGAGGCATCATCGCCCAGGGCAAACCCCCAACCGCCGACCGAGGTTTCCTTGCCGCCCACCAGGGCCAGGCCCTGCGAGCCCGTGCCGAGGATGAAGATGCCGCCGTCCTCGCCGGCATGGGCGCCGAGGCAGGCGGTGACGGCATCCGAAGTGACCGTTAAGGCCCCATAACCGAAGGGAAAGGCGGCGATACTGTCGGCGAGAGCAGGAATATTGCCGCCGGAAAGGCCGAGACCGGCCCGGATAAGCCGCTTCGCGTCCGGTGTTAGCCCGGCCGCGGCAAGGGCGGCATCGCCGGCCGCTGCGATCGCCGGACCCGCGATCTCGGTGCCGAGAGTGAGATTGGAAGAACCCGACAGGCCTTCGCCAATCAGCTTGTCATCCTCGTCGTAGAGCCTTGCGCGCGTATTGGTGCCGCCGCCGTCGACCGCAAGATAGAGGATACCCGTCATACCTGTCTCCCAGGGCAGAACGCCGGAGCGTTCGATTGCCCTAACTCCTTGTTTCGACGCGGCTTTGCGATTCCTGTCGATCCCACGCAATCGCATGCCTCCGTGTCGGTGGCATATCATCATCGCCAGCGGAATTCAGCCAGGATTCCGTCATGAGCGCGCACTCTCCACGGCCATCGGCAACAGCATCGGGTCGTTCTGTGCGCACCATGCACAAGGCGCGAGAGCTATGCAGAACCAACATATGAGATGATCATGGCGGCGTAGCGTGCCAAAATCACAAGATATCAGTGTTTTTGCCTACATCTTATGCAAAAGGGGCACTCGTAACCGGGCGTCACTTGGGTTAAGGACCACCGTCCTGGGATCAACGATCGAGAAGCGACACATGACTTCAACGTTGCACGACAAGCTCTATTCGGCCGAGGCGGCGATGGCTGTCGGTGATGATGCGGCCAAGCTGCCCGAAGCGACCGGCGAGGCACGCGCCTTCCGTGACCTGATCCTCGCCAAGCTGACCTATGCCGTCGGCAAGGACCCGATCGTGGCGCGCGACCATGACTGGCTGCGGGCGGTGAGCCTGGCGCTGCGCGACCATATCGTCGACCGCTGGATGGCGACGACGCGCGGCGTCTACCGCATGGGCGGCAAGCGCGTCTATTATCTCTCGCTCGAATTCCTGATCGGCCGCCTGCTCAAGGACGGCCTCAACAATCTCGGCCTCGTGGCCACGGCGCGCGAGGCGCTGGCTTCTGTCGGCGTCGATCTCGACATGATTGCCGAGATGGAGCCCGATGCCGCCCTCGGCAATGGCGGTCTCGGCCGGCTTGCTGCCTGCTTCATGGAGAGCATGGCCACCGTCGGCATCGCCGCCTATGGCTACGGCATTCGCTACGAGAACGGCCTGTTCCGCCAGAACATCGTCGATGGCTGGCAGACGGAATCGCCCGAGAACTGGCTGCAGAACGGCAATCCCTGGGAATTCCCGCGCCGGGAAGTCGCCTATGAGGTCGGCTTCGGCGGTGCCGTCGAGGCAAGCGATGGCTGGGACGGCTCGGCCATACACAGCTGGAAGCCGGCGGAGACCGTGCTCGCTGTTGCCCATGACACGCCGGCCGTGGGCTGGCGCGGCAACCGCGTCAACACGCTGCGCCTGTGGTCGGCCCGCTCGCTCGATCCGATCTCGCTCGACGCCTTCAATGCCGGTGACCATATCGGCGCCCTGAACGACCGCACCAAGGTTGAGTCGATCTCGCGCGTGCTCTATCCGGCCGATTCCACCCCGGCGGGGCAGGAACTGCGCCTGCGTCAGGAATATTTCTTCACCTCGTCCTCGTTGCAGGACATCGTTCGCCGCCACCTGCAGCAGCATCGCGACATCAAGACCCTCCCGTCCAAGGCGGCGATCCAGCTCAACGATACGCATCCAGCCATCGCGGTGGCCGAGCTGATGCGTATCCTGATCGACATTCACGGGGTCAACTGGGCCGATGCCTTCGCCATCACCCGCGAGACGATCTCCTACACCAACCACACCCTGCTGCCCGAGGCGCTGGAAACCTGGCCGGTGCCGCTGATCGAGCGGCTGCTGCCGCGGCACATGCAGATCATCTACGCCATCAATGCCCGCGTGCTGACCGAGGCACGCGAGAGCGGCGCCTCCGATGCCATGATCGCCACCGTCTCGATCATCGACGAGAGCCATGGCCGGCGCGTGCGCATGGGCAATCTCGCCTTTGTCGGTTCGCACAAGGTCAATGGCGTGTCGGCTCTGCATTCGGAGCTGATGAAGGAGACGGTGTTCCGCGACCTCAACACGCTGTTCCCGGGCCGCATCACCAACAAGACCAATGGCATCACGCCGCGGCGCTGGCTGATGACGGCCAATCCGGGGCTGACCACGCTGTTGCGCGAAACCATCGGCGATGCCTATCTCGACGATGCCGAAAAGCTGGTGGCCTTGGAGCCCTACGCCAAGGACGCTGCCTTCCAGGAGGCCTTCGCGGCGGTCAAGCATGCCAACAAGGCGCGGCTGGCCAAGGTGCTGCAGCAGACCGTGGGCCTGCGCGTCGATCCCTCGGCGATGTTCGACGTCCAGATCAAGCGCATCCACGAATATAAGCGCCAGCTGCTCAACATCCTCGAGACCATCGCGCTCTATAACGCCATCCGCGCCCATCCCGAGAAGGATTGGGCGCCGCGCGTGAAGATCTTTGCCGGCAAAGCGGCCGCGAGCTACACCGCGGCCAAATATGTGATCAAGCTGATCAACGACGTCGCCAAGGTGGTGAATTCGGATCCGGCCGTGCGCAATTTGCTCAAGGTCGTCTTCATGCCGAACTACAATGTCAGCCTCGCCGAGGTGATCATTCCGGCGGCCGACCTCTCCGAGCAGATCTCGACCGCGGGCCTGGAAGCTTCGGGCACCGGCAACATGAAGTTCGGTCTCAACGGCGCCCTCACCATCGGCACGCTCGACGGTGCCAATGTCGAGATGAAAGAGCATGTCGGCGACGAGAATATCTTCATCTTCGGCCTGAAGGCGCATGAGGTCGAGGAAAAGAAGCGCCAGGGCCGCAATCCTGTCGACGCCATCGCGGCCTCGCCCGCTCTGGCCGAGGTGCTCGACGCGGTGGAAAGCGGCGTGTTCTCGCCGACCGATCGCGAACGTCATCGCGGCACGGTGCAGGCGCTGCGCTCCAGCGACTGGTTCTTCGTCACCGACGATTTCGACGCCTATGCCGCCATGCAGCGCAATGTCGATGCGCTCTGGGCCAACAAGGCGGCCTGGCGCGAGAAGTCGATCCTCAACGTCGCCCGCATGGGCTGGTTCTCCTCGGACCGCACCATCCGCGAATATGCCGACGAGATCTGGGGCGTGCAGACGACGCCGGTGGAATAGATGTCACATATCGTTTGCGGGCTTATGGATTTTGAGAGGCAGACGCCGCCCCTCACCCTTACCCTCTCCCCGTGAGAACGGGGCGAGGGAGACCTCGGCGATGAGTTTAATGACAACACGGTCTCATCTCGCGCAGCGGTCGAGCAAGATCTAAGGCTTGAGGAAAGATCGCGAGCCAACGTCCCCCCTCTCCCCGTTCTCACGGGGAGAGGGTAAGGGTGAGGGGCGGCGCAAAGCCCCGTCGGTATCGCCTCAGCCCTGGGTTACGCCCTGATCCCGTAGAGCAGCGGCATCAGGCCGACCATGGCCCTGAAGCGATCCCAGGATTTCTTCGGCGGGGTCGTCCATCCGGTTTCCGCAAGAGCCGAAATGCGGGGGAAGATCAGGCGGTCGAACACGCCCCTGTCGGTCATCGGTTCAGACCAGATGCAGGTCTGTACGCCCAGGAAATGTTGCCTCTGGGTGTCTGACCAGCCCTCCACCGGATCGAAGCCATAGATCTTCTCGGCATCGGACCAGCCGGCCCAGCCGGCGCCCGGTTCCGACCAGGCCGGACTGTTGGCCATGTCCAGATAATAGACCTGTCCGGGGCAGACGACGATGTCATAGCCTTCGGAGGCGAGTTTGGCGCTGATCTCCACCGTGTGCCAGCCATTGAGGTAGCAACTTGCCTTGTCGATGCCGCCGCCATGTGCGGCCTCTTCCCAGGCGCCCGTGATGCGGCCCCTGGCGGTCAGCGAGGCCTGGACGCGCTGCAGGAAATGGGCCTGCAATTCGGCGGTGCCGCCACCCCCCAATGCCTTGAGATGCGCCATGGCCTGGGGAGAGCCTTCCCAGGCGCCCGCCGGGACCTCGTCTGCGCCGACATGGATGGTGCGGGAGGGAAACAGCTCAAGCAATTCGTCGAGGAGCTTTTCCACGAAGGCGTAAGTCTCTTCACGGGCGGGGTTCAGGCAGTTGTTGGGAAAGCCCTGAATGGAGAAATATTCGCCCTGTTCGTCCGGGTCGCGCAGGGAGGGCAGGGATTGCAGCACCGAGTAGCAATGGCCCGGCATGTCGATCTCCGGAACGACGTCGATGCTGAGGCGTGTTGCCAGATCCACGATCTGCCGGATCGCCGCCTTGGTGTAGTAGCCGCCCGTGGGCGCTGCGCCGGAGCCGAGGAGAGAGGGAATGGCCAGGCCATGGCCGCGCCAGGCGCCGGTGGCGACCAGTTCCGGATAGGCCTCGATCTCAACGCGCCAGGCCTCGTCGTCGGACAGGTGCCAGTGGAAGCGATTCAGCTTGTTCCAGGCGAGAACGCGCAGGAACTGCGCGATCTCGGCCGAGCCATAGAACTGGCGGGCGACGTCGAGATGGGTACCGCGCCAGCGAGCCCAGGGTTCGTCCCGGATCTCGCCCTCCAGCGGGAACAGGAAGGTCTGCGGATGGAGGCGCGCGCCGCGCAGCATCTGTCCGAGGGTGATCAGACCGTAGAGGAAGCCGGCTTGGCTCGCGGCCGTGAGCGTCATGCCTTCCTCGGTAAAGAGAATCGAATAGGCCTCGGCAGTCATGCCGTCCTGGCGCCGCAGGGCAACGGCAAGTCCACCTTCGGCCTCCGGGCGTACGATGCCTTCGACCGGAAAGAGGCTGGTCGCCAGTTCGTCAAAGGCGGCGATCGCCCGGCTGGCCTCATCGCAATCGGGCCGGGGGGCAAGCCCCAAGGGCACGCCGCGCCGGCCCGTGACCGAAACCTCGTTCGGCCAGGGCACGATGGAGACGGCGGCAGGCGCGATATCCGGCACCGGATAGACGTCCGCGCCTCGCTTGGGGGAGGCGTTGTCGCCACTGGACCGGCTGGGCATGACCGTGACCGGCAGGTTGGTTCCATCGTCGAAGACGACATAGGCGGTGTTGGTTCCGTCCGTCCAATGCCGCAGCGGGTAGCTGAGGCCCCGGGCGGTGACGGTCCAGGCCGTGTTCGGATGCAGGACGAACCCTTCGGGTGGCGCGAACTCGGCATAGTTCGACAGGCGGGTTCGAAGCGAGCCGCCTTCGATCGTGGCGGCCGGGTCGATGCGTCCCGGACCGCTGATGCAGAGCCGGAAGCCCGATATCGGCCTGTCCGACGCATTGGTCAGGGTCAGGGCATAGGCGAGCGGCCGATCCTCGCCGGACGGCGTCCATTGGGTTTCGAGACGAAGAAGATTGCGCACGGATATCGTCATGAAAGTCTCTCGAAGGGCAAGGATCAACTGGAAGCTTTGAGGAGACCGGCAAAGATGCCGGGCGTGGAGTCGGCGATCGGTGTGGCGCCGACCGTGCGGGCATAGAATTCCACCGGCCCGACATCGCCGATGGCGGCATAGGCGTAGCCCTGTGCCCGCATGTCGTGGAGGCAGGCGAGGAGCAGGGCATGGCCGATGCCGCGACCACGCTCGGCCTCGTCCACGCCGGTGGGGCCGAAGAAGCCCCTGGCTGTGGCGTCGTAGCAGGCAAAACCGAGCAGTTGTCCGTGCCTGACCGCAATGAAGCACGAGACCGGCTGGCGGCAGAGCGCCACGGTCGCCTCGCTGGCCCAGCCGGCGGTGAAATGCCGGCGGATCCACTCCGTTATGGCGGCGAGCTCCGGGGGCAGGGCGCGCCGAAGCGTAACGCCGGCGTCATCGAGGCGGGCATCCAGCGCCCTGTTCGGGGCGAGGTCATAAAGTTTGACGAGAAGATCCATGCAAAGTCCTGTTCAGTCAGAAGCGTTGTGGTCCGCAGATCCGGGCATCCGGACGAAATGGTTCGAGCCCGCCTGTTCGACCGTGTTCGAGGCCGGGCGCGAAATACGGCGAATGTCTTCGGCGCGCCTGAGGAAGGCACCGCTTTGGCCCGGGATGAACGGGCGGTTCGGATCGGGAACGGCGGAAAGCAGCAGCTTGGTGTAGGGGTGACGCGGATTGGTGATCACCGCCAGGGCATCGCCCCATTCCACCATCTGTCCGGCGAACATCACCGCGATCTCTTCCGCCACATGGGCGGCCGTGGCGATGTCGTGGGTAATGTAAAGGAGGGCCAGGTTGCGTTCCTGCTTGATGCCGGCAAGCAGGTCGAGAATGCCCTGCCGGATCGAGACATCGAGCATCGAGGTGGGTTCGTCCGCCAGCAGGACCTGCGGGCGAACCGCAATGGCGCGGGCGATGTTGACCCGCTGGCGCTGCCCGCCGGAGAGCTGGTGCGGGAATTTGCCGATGGTCAGCTCGGGATCGAGGCCGACGCTCTCCAAGAGCTGCTTCACCCCCGCCCGGCCTTCGGCGCGTCCCCGGGCATGGCCATGCAGCAGCAGGGGACGGATGAGGTGGTGGCCGATGGAAAAGACCGGATTGAGGGAGGCGAAGGGATCCTGGAACACCATCTGCACCGCGCGCCGATAGGCCTTTTCCTCTGCGCGGCTGCCGGCCAGCGTGACGTTCCGGTCGTGGAAGTGCAGTGCTCCCCCGGTCGGCTGGTCCATGCGGGCGATGATGCGGGCGCAGGTGGTCTTGCCGCAGCCGGACTCGCCGACCAAAGCGAGGGCCTTGCCTGGCACGAGCGACAGGGTGATGCCGCGCAGCGCCTGCACGGCGCCGAAGGAGCGGGTGATGTTCTCCAGCCGGATGATCGGGGTCGCTGCCGGTTGCAGGCGGGTGGGGGTGGCCAGCATGTTCATCAAAGGCTCCCCTCGAGATGGCGGGCCGTGGGCAGGACCGGGATGGCGCTCCACAATTTGCGGGTATAGTCGTGGCGCGGGGCCGTGCTGATCTGAACGGTATCGCCGACCTCGACGAGTTCGCCCTTCAGCATCACCCCGATGCGATGGCAGATCTGCGCCATCAGGTGCAGGTCGTGGGTGATGAAGAGCACCGAAAAGCCCTGGCTCTGCTGCAGGTCAACGACCTGTTCCAGGATTTCGCGCTGCACCACGACGTCGAGCGCAGTGGTCGGCTCGTCCATGATGATCAGCTCGGGATGAAGCGCCAGGCAGATGGCGATGACGATGCGCTGGCGCATGCCGCCGCTGAACTGGTGCGGATAGTGGCCGAGGCGATCGGTGGGAATGCCGACCAGGCGAAACATATCCTCCGCCCTGGCCCGCGACTGCGCCCGCGAATAGCCCTTGTGGAGACGGAGCACGTCGTGGAACTGCGCTTCCACGCGCAGCAGCGGATTGAGGGAGTTCATTGCGCTCTGGAAGACCATGCCGATCTTGCGCCAGCGGATATGCCGGAGTTCGTCCTCCGGCAGGGCCAGGATGTCCTGGCCGTCCAGCAGGATGCGGCCGCCTCTTGTCCAGGCCGGCGGCTTGGCGAGGCGCGTGATGGCATAGGCGATCGTGCTCTTGCCGCAGCCGGATTCCCCGGCAAGCCCGAAGAGTTCGCCGCGACGGATCTGAAAGGAGACCTCCCTGACGGCCTGGAAGGTCCCCTTGTCGGTGAGGTAGTCGACGCTCAGATTCTGGATATCGAGAAGCACCTCGCTCATGACCCGCTCCTCGACAGGCGCTTGCGCCGGTTGCTCAGCTGCAGCCAGCGGGTCAAGGCAGGACCGGAGCGCAATTGCGGATTGGCGATCTCGTCGAAGGTGAAGTTGACGAGCGACAGGCCGAGCCCGACCAGCATGATGCCGATGCAGGGCGTGGCGATGTCCCACCAGGCACCGACGATGATGGCAGAGGAGTTCTGCGCGTTGTAGAGCATGGTGCCCCAGCTGACGTTCAGGGGATCGCCGAAACCGAGATATTCCAGCGTCGTCTGGGCGACGATGGCGTAGATGACGCTGCCGACGAAGTTGAGGGCGATCAGCGGCAGCAGGTTGGGCAGGATCTCGACGAAGACGACACGCCAGCTCGGCTCGCCGATCATGCGGGCGGCAACCACGAATTCGCGGTTGCGCAGCGCCAGCGTCTGGGAGCGCGTCATGCGCGCGCCCCATGGCCAGGACGTCAGGGCGATGATGGTCATGATGGCGACCGGGCCGACCTTGCCTGCGAAGGAGGCGAGCAGGATCAGGAGCGGTATGTTGGGAATGACCAGCACCGCATTGGTGAGGAGGTCGAGGGCATTGTCGGTGCGACCGCCGAAATAGCCGCCGAGCAGGCCGAGCAGCGTGCCGAGGGCCGTGATGGCCAGGCCGGTGGCAAAGCCCACCGCCAGCGAGGAGCGCGCGCCCCAGACGAACTGGGCGAAGACGTCACGCCCCATCTTGGTGGTGCCGAGCACATGTTCGGTGCTGGGGGGCTGGTGCGGGCGACCGACACGGGCCGCCGGATCGTTGGGGGCCAGGACCGGCGCCAGCAGGGCCGTCAGGCAGAGCAGCGCGACGATGACCAGGCCGAAGACGGCTTTCTTCTGTTTCAGGACGGCGTTCATGCCCTGGCCTCCCCGATGCGCGGATCGATCACGCCATAGACGAGGTCGACCAGGAGATTGGCGCCGAGCGTCGCCAGCGTCATCAGGAGGAGCTGACCCTGGATGACCGGATAGTCACGCGCGACGCTCGCCGTATAGAGCGTCAGGCCGAGGCCCGGATAATTGAAGACGATCTCGGTGACGATGGAGCCGCCGAAGACTGCGCCCAGGATCAGGGCAAGGTTGGTGAGCACGGGCAGCAGGGCGTTGCGGGCGGCGTAGTTGAACATCACTGCCATTTCCCTCAGGCCCTTGGCCCGGCCCATGGTGACGTAATCCTCGCCGAGCACGGAGATCATGCTGGTGCGCATGGTGGTCAGGAATTCGCCGATCAGTGCAGGCGAAAGCGCAAGGACCGGCATGGCCGCGTGGAGGAGGACGCTGCCGATGAAGCCTGGCGAGAAGGACGGATCCAGCGATGGATCATAGGCATAGCCCACCGGCAGCCAGCGCAGGCACACGCCGAAGACGAAGAGGATCGACAGGCAGATCACCACCGGCGGCACCGATTTCATCACGATTGCCAGCGGCGAGACGATGGTGTCGAGACGTCCGCCGCGGCGCCAGGCCGCCAAGGCGCCGAGAAGGCAGCCGACGATGAGCGAGAAGGTGATGGCGGCGAAGATCAGGAAGGCGGTCCAGCCTGCGGAGCGGGCGAGGACCTGGGTGACGGTCTGGGGATAGTATTTGACCGATACCCCCAGATCGAACGTCGCCAGCCCCTGCAGATATTCCAGGAACTGGCTCCAATAGGACTGGTCCACCGCACCGAAGCGGGCGCGGATGGCATCGACGGCCGCGGGCGTGGCGCGCGGGCCGAGTTGGGCGATCATCCCGTCGACAGGGCTGCCGGGCATCAGCCGTGGCAGCAGGAAGTTGACCAGGATGGCGAAGATGAAGGCGGTACCATAGACCGCCAGCCGGCGGGATGAGAG
The DNA here is from genome assembly GCF_052045555.1 of Labrys sp. 22185. NCBI lineage: Bacteria > Pseudomonadati > Pseudomonadota > Alphaproteobacteria > Hyphomicrobiales > Xanthobacteraceae > Labrys > Labrys sp. 22185. The sequence goes on from NZ_JBQEPH010000001.1 coordinate 431,249, forward strand.
CCGCATCAGTCGGCATTCGCCACTGGCTTCAGGCGTAGCAGATGCATGAGCCTGATGCGGTTGTCGTCGTGGTTCTCCGGATTCATCGCGGGATCGTCCTTGGTGACCCAGCCGGTGAAACGCTTCGAACTGTACTGATACCAGGTCGGGCCGTTGAACAGGGGAACCATGGGGAAATTATCGGCGATGTGGAGCTGGATCTTGCCGAAGATGGCTCGGAAGTCCGCATCCTTGGAGGCGCGCTTATAGTCCTCGAACAGCTTGTCGAGGTCGGCATTGCTATAGCGCGAGGCGGCGAAGGACGACCGGCCGACAAAGGGAGTGGCGAGGGTCTGGTAATAGGCGCGGAACGGGGTGGGGCCGTCGGGCCGGGACTGGAACACGGTGTCGTAATTGCCTTCGACGATCTGCTTGTTCCACTGCTCATATTCGGGGGTGGCGACCGAAGCGTTGATGCCGGCCTTGCGCAGGCCCTCCACGCCGATCTGCACGGCGTCGATCCAGTCCGTCCAGCCATTCGGCACGGCGACGGTGAAGGCGATCGGCTCGCCCTTCGGGGTCTTGCGGAAGCCGTCGGCACCCTTGGCGTAGCCCGCCTCGTCGAGGAGCTTGTTGGCCTTGTCGACGTCATAGCCCATCCAGGCGTCCTGGCCCTGCTGGGCCTGCGGATTGGCCCAATTGTCGAAATGCAGCGGCAGGCCGGTCGCGTGGGGATTGACCTGTGGGTAGCCGAAACCGGCGATATCGACCATCGATTTGCGGTCCATCAGCAGGCTGACGGCCTGGCGGAACTTGATGTCGTCGAAAGCCGCCTTGTTGCCCGGATTGGTGGTCTTGAGGTTCATCTCGAAGGAGACGGTATTGGCGGAGGGCTGCCAGTAGCCATTGTGCTTGGGATCGAGCGAGACATAGGTCTTTTCGATCTCGGGCAGGAAGGAACCGAACCAGTCCATGTTGCCCTCGGGCAAGGTCGCCAGCATCTGGTCGTTGCCGCTGATCTGGGGCAGCTTCAGGCAATCCACCTTCAGATGCTCGGCATCCCAATAATTGGGATTGCGGCATTGCTCGTAGACCTGCGGGGTGAAGCGGCGGATTTCGGTCATCGGGCCGGAGCCGACGGGATTCTCATTCTTGTAGGCGAAGGGATCGCCGACGCCCTTCCAGACATGCTCGGGCACGACGGTGAAGTCGGCGAGGGACTCGGGGAACTGGGAATCGACGTCCTTGAGATTGACCCTGACCTGGTTGGGCGCGGGCAGTTCCACCGATTGTACGGCGGCGCCGACCCCGACGATGTCGATGGAAGGGTTCTTCATCATCAGGTCGAAAGTGAATTTGACGTCCTTGGCGGTCAGGGGCTGCCCGTCCGACCATTTGACGCCATCACGAATGGTGTAGGTGACGGATTTGAGGTCATCGGAGAACTTGTAGGCGGTGGCCAGGCGATAGATCGGCTTGCCGTTGTCGTAGGCGTTGAAGATGACAAGCGGCTCGTAGATGAAGTCGAGCGTGCTCTGCCGACGGCCAGCCGCGTCGAAGGGGTTGAAATTGCGCACCCAGCTGGTCTGCTCCTCGATATGCATGGTGAGCAGCGCCTCCGCCGAGGCATTGCCGATGATGGTGCTCGCGCACAAAGCGATCAGGATGCGTTTCATGGTCCACCTCTGTTATGGGATCGATCCCACATTTGTTTATGGTCATTTCACAACCCATCCCGGCCGGCACATGGTGCTGGGCGGGGCGGGCCGTCCTACGCTCTTGTTGCCTCCGCGGCGTGGTCCGTCCGGTGTCCTGCCGAATGGGGGATGACGCTTTCCCGGACGATCAGCTCGGCGGGAATGACGATGTCCTCCGGTGTGAAATTCCTGTCGGCAATCATGTCGAGCAGGAGTCTTGCAGCCGTCTGACCGGCTATATCCGTCGGCTGGCGGATGGTCGTCAGCGACGGGGTGAGATGCCTCGCGTGAAAATTGTCGTCGAAGCCGAGGAGGGAGATCTGTTCCGGCGCCCTGACGCCGTGGTGGCGCAGCGCCAGCAGCACGCCGGCGCCGATATCGTCGTCGCCCGCAAAGATGGCACTGACCTGCCGGCCCGACGCCAGCAGCCGTTCCGTGGCTTCGTAGCCGAAGCGCTCCTTGTAGTCGCCGGCTTCCAAATGGATGTCGGCCCGGCTCATGCCGGCTTCCGCTAGGGCGGTGTCGATGCCGCGCAGGCGCTCGCGCGTGTCGAAATAGGTGAGGGTGCCGGCAAAATAGGCGATGTCGCGATGGCCCATGGTCAGCAGATAGCGCATGCCGTCGAGCGCGCCGTTGTAATTGTCGATGCCCACCCTGGCCCAGGCCAGCGAGGTCGGCTCTCCGCCGATCGCCACGATGGGAATATCGGCCTTGGCGACCACTTCCTTGACCTCGTCGCTTACGGCATTTTCGAGATAGAGGATCAGGCCGTCGCAGGAGCGGTCGATCAATTCGAGGATCGCCCGCGCTTCCTCATGCGCTTGGGCATAACCGCTGGCGAGCAGGATCGACTTGTCGGCGGCGCGGCACACGCTCTGCATGCCGCCGACCATCTGGGCGTAGAAGGGGCTGGCGACGTTGACGACCACCGCGCCGATGATCTCGGAGCGATTGGAGCGCAGCCCCCGTGCCATCGTATTGGGCCGGTAGCCCAGTTCCGCGATGGCCGCCTCCACCGCCTGGCGCGCATTGTCCGAAACATATCCATTGCCGGCAATGATCCGCGATACCGTCGATCGCGAAACACCGGCCCGCCTGGATACGTCTCTGATCGTAACCACGAAGGCTCCGCTGCTGCATTGTGGGATCGATCCCATATCTAGAACGCATGTTGGAGACGATGTCAAATCACCCCGTGGATTTTCGATCGACCCTCGCTGGGTGGACGGCGCCGCCGCTTCTTCGAAGGTCGCCCGACGGCGCACCGTGAGCTGGAACCACCAAATTCTTCACCCTGCAGCACCCTTGGCATAACCCATTTGGGCAGGCTGCGTTTAATCGTTGACCGTTGTAGCAAAAGCCCTAGCTTGTGTTCGAGAGGATCACAGAAAAACGCCTGGTCCCGGCAAGTCCAGGCGTTTCGATCCGGTTCGAAAAGGGGTCGTAGCGCTTGGCAAAGACAACGAAGACGAACGCTCCCGTCGCCAGAGCCGCAAAGCCGGCACCCTTGGCCAAGCGGCCGGCCAGCCGCGGTAAGACAGCGGATTGGCGTTTGTCCGAAGTGGAAGTCGCCGCGCTCGCGGCCGGCCGTCATGCCGATCCTTTCGCCGTGCTCGGCCCGCATGAGACACCCGCCGGCCTTGTGATCCGCGCCTTCGTTCCCAATGCCGAGACGCTGTCGGTGCTCGCGCCCAATCTGGTCGGACCCGTTGCCCTGGAGCGGCGGCATGACGATGGCGTCTTCGAAGGCTTGGTGCCCGACAGCGTCGGGATCTACCGCCTGCGTGCCGTCAATGCGGGAGGGCAGTGGGAGGTCGAGGATCCCTATCGTTTCGGGCCGCTGCTGGGGCAGATCGACGACTATCTGCTGACGGAGGGTACCCATCTCCGACTCTGGGACAAGCTCGGTGCTCGTCCCCTGCGGCATGGAGACATGGACGGCGTGCATTTCGCCGTATGGGCGCCGCATGCCAGGCGGGTGTCGATCGTCGGCGATTTCAACGACTGGGACGGCCGTCGCCATCCCATGCGCAAGCGCGTCGATACCGGCGTGTGGGAAATCTTCCTGCCCGGTGTCGGGGTCGGCGCCCATTACAAATACGAGATCATCGGTCCGAATGGCGCGCTGCTGCCGCTGAAGAGCGATCCCTTCGCCTTTGCCAGCGAATTGCGCCCCGGCACGGCCTCCCGGGTCGCCTCGTCGGAGCCCTTCGTCTGGACGGACCAGCAATGGCTCGAGGAGCGGGCGCATCGCGATGCGAGACGGGCACCGATGTCGATTTACGAGGTGCATCTCGGTTCCTGGAAGCGCGGCGAGCACCAGCGCTTCCTCAGCTACGACCAGCTTGGCGACGAGCTGATCGCCTATGTCCAGCATATGGGCTACACCCATATCGAATTGCTGCCGGTGACGGAGCACCCCCTCGATGCGTCCTGGGGCTATCAGCCGACCGGCATGTTCGCGCCGACCAGCCGTTTCGGCTCGCCCGAGGGGTTCGCCCGTTTCGTCGACCGTGCCCATGCCGCTGGCATCGGCGTGATCCTCGACTGGGTGCCCGCGCATTTCCCGACCGACTCGCATGGCCTGGCCTGGTTCGACGGCAGCGCGCTCTATGAGCATCCCGATCCTCGGCGCGGCTTCCACCCCGACTGGAACACGGCAATCTACGATTTCGGCCGGCGTGAGGTCGCCAACTTCCTGATCGCCAACGCCCTGTTCTGGCTGGAGCGTTACCATATCGACGGCCTGCGCGTGGATGCGGTGGCCTCCATGCTCTACCTCGATTATTCGCGCAAGGACGGGGAGTGGCTGCCTAACATCCATGGCGGGCGTGAGAACCTCGACGCCATCGCCTTCCTGCAACGCATGAACAAGGAAGTCTATGCCGCCCATCCCGGCGTGATGACCATCGCCGAGGAATCCACCGCCTGGCCCGGTGTGTCCAAGCCCGTGCATGACGGCGGTCTCGGCTTCGGATTCAAGTGGAACATGGGCTTCATGCATGACACGCTGAGCTACATGCAGCGCGAGCCGGTCTATCGCCAATATCATCATGACGATCTGACCTTCGGCCTCATCTACGCCTTTGCCGAGAATTTCGTGCTGCCGCTCTCCCATGACGAGGTGGTCCATGGGAAGAATTCCATCGTCAACAAGATGTCCGGCATGGAGGGCGATAAATTCGCGACCCTTCGGGCCTATTATGCGCTGATGTGGGCCTATCCCGGCAAGAAATTGCTGTTCATGGGGCAGGATTTCGGTCAGCGCCGCGAATGGAACGAGAATGTCGGACTGGACTGGGACCTGATGCAGTACGGCCCGCACAAGGGGCTGAGCGATCTCGTCCGCGATCTCAACCATCTCTATCGCGGCCGTGCGGCGCTGCATCAGCGCGATTGCGAGGGTGACGGCTTCGAGTGGATGGTCGTCGACGACAATGCCAATTCGGTGTTCGCCTGGGCGCGCTATGCCACCGATGCGATGCCGATCGTGGTGGTGGCCAATCTCACTCCCGTCGCGCGCGACGACTATCTGCTGCCCCTGCCGCTGGCCGGGCAGTGGTGGGAAATTCTCAACACCGACTCCGAGCGTTATTTCGGGCTCAATCGAGGCAATTCCGGCGGAGTCTATGCTTATGCGGGCGATTGGAAGGGCAAACCGGCGTCCGCGCGTATCAATCTGCCGCCCCTGACGGCCATCATGCTGGAATGGGCGGGGAACTAGGCTGGGGAGTGGGCGTTGCATGTCTTTGGAGAGTCGCGGCTCTGCGATAGGAGCCAAGGCTGAACAAGAAGGCAGCAGCGTCATCCCGGATTATCAGTGGGAGGAACTGTATGACGGAACCGAGGCATTCGAAGGGTGGGCCGCTGGCACGTTCGGCCATGGCTTATGTGCTGGCCGGAGGCCGCGGCAGCCGCCTGATGGAATTGACCGACCGGCGCGCCAAGCCCGCGGTCTATTTCGGAGGTAAGAGCCGCATCATCGACTTCGCCCTTTCGAACGCGATCAACTCGGGCATCCGTCGTATCGGCGTGGCCACGCAATACAAGGCGCATTCGCTGATCCGCCACCTCAATCGCGGTTGGAACTTCCTGCGGCCGGAGCGCAATGAAAGCTTCGACATCCTGCCGGCCAGCCAGCGCATTTCCGAGGACATGTGGTATCGCGGTACGGCGGACGCGGTCTATCAGAACCTCGACATCATCGACGGCACCGGCGTCGAATACATGGTCATCCTGGCGGGCGACCATATTTACAAGATGGACTATGAGCTGATGCTCAAGCAGCATGTCGAGCAGAACGCCGATGTCACCATCGGCTGCCTCGAAGTGCCGCGCATGGAGGCTACCGGCTTCGGCGTCATGCATGTCGACGAGCAGGACCGCATCGTCGCCTTCGTGGAGAAGCCCAAGGATCCACCCGGCATTCCCGGCAATCCCGAAATGGCCCTGGCCTCGATGGGCATCTATGTCTTCTCGATGAAGTTCCTTACCGAGGAACTCAACCGGGATGCCAACGATCCCAATTCGAGCCGCGATTTCGGCAAGGACATCATTCCCCACATCGTCAAGAACGGCAAGGCGGTGGCGCACCGCTTCCCGGCGAGCTGCGTGCGCTCCGAGCACGAAAAGGAATCTTATTGGCGCGACGTCGGCACGGTGGACGCCTATTGGGAGGCCAATATCGACCTCACCGACGTCGTGCCCGCGCTCGACCTCTACGACCAGGAATGGCCGATCTGGACCTTCGCCGAAATTACGCCGCCGGCTAAATTCGTGCATGACACCGAGGGACGGCGCGGCACCGCGATCTCCTCGCTGGTGTCCGGCGGCTGCGTCGTCTCCGGGGCAACGGCCAAGCACTCGCTGCTCTATACCGGCGTGCGCATCAACTCCTATTCCAGTGTGGAGAATGCCGTGATCCTGCCCTATGTCGAGATCGGGCGATCGGCACAGCTCAAGAATGTGGTGATCGACCGCGGCGTGATAATTCCCGAGGGCCTGGTCGTCGGCGAGGATCCGGAACTGGACGCCAAGCGCTTCCGGCGGACGGAAAAGGGCATCTGCCTGATCACGCAGCCCATGATCGACAAGCTGAAGCTCTGACGACACGATCCAGGGCATTTTCCGGCGGAGCCACAAGCGTATCGGCCAGGAAAATGCGTCAAAACAAGAAGTTAGCGCTTTCGATGATCAAAGTTCTCGCGGTTGCGTCCGAAATCCATCCGCTGATCAAGACGGGGGGGCTCGCCGACGTCGTCGGCGCGCTGCCTGCTGCCCTGAAAGGCCATGACGTCGCGGTGACGACGGTCATCCCCGGCTACCCCGCCGTGATGGCGGCCAGCACGGCCTGGGAGACGGTGGCCAAGCTGCCGGGGTTCTTCGGTGGTCGCACCGCCATCAAGCGCGCCACCATCGGCGAGCTCGATCTCCTGGCCGTGGATGCGCCGCATCTGTTCGACCGACCGGGAAATCCCTATGTCGACGCCGATGGGCGCGACTGGCTCGACAATCCCCAGCGCTATTGCGCCCTGTCGAGCGCGGCGGCGGAAATCTGCCACGGTCTTGTCAAGACCTACCGGCCCGACATCGTGCATGTGCACGACTGGCAGGCGGCGATGACGCTGGCCTATCTCAACTACACCGATGCCGTCAGGCCGAAATCGGTGATCACGGTGCACAACCTTGCCTTCCAGGGCCAGTATCCCCGCTCGATCCTCGGCAGTCTCGGCCTGCCGCAGCGGGCCTTTGCCCTGGACGGGGTCGAGTATTACGGCATGATCGGCTTCCTCAAGGCCGGGCTGCATTTTGCCGACCGCATCACCACCGTCTCGCCGCGCTATGCCGCCGAGATCAAGACGGCGGAAGCCGGCATGGGCCTGGAAGGCCTGCTCGCTGGCCGCGCCGATGTGCTCTCCGGCATCGTCAACGGCATCGACGAACGGGTGTGGAATCCCCAGACCGACCCGAGCCTGGTCGTGAATTACGATGCCAAGTCCCTCGCCAGGCGTGGGGGCAATCGCAAGGCACTGGAGGAGCGTTTCGGCCTCGATCACGACGACTCGCCGCTGTTCTGCCTGGTCAGCCGCCTGACCTGGCAGAAAGGCATCGACATTCTCGCCGAGGCGTTGCCGCATCTGGTCGCCTCCGGCGCGCGGCTGGCCCTGCTCGGTTCCGGCGATCGGGAACTGGAGGGCATCTTCCGCCAGGCAAGCCTTCAGCATCGAGGGCGCGTCGGTACGGTGTTCGGTTTCGACGAGGCGCTCTCGCATCTGATGTTCGGCGGCTCGGACATGACCCTGGTGCCGTCGCGCTTCGAGCCTTGCGGCCTCACCCAACTCTACGGCCTGCGCTATGGCTGCATTCCCGTGGTGGCGCGTGTCGGGGGGCTCTCCGACACCATCGTCGACGCCAACGATGCCGCCTTGACGCTCAAGGCCGCCACCGGCGTGCAGTTCCAGCCGATCACGCCGGACATGCTGCGCGATGCCATTTCGAGGGCCATCGCGCTCTACCACGACAAGCCCGTGTGGCAGGCGATGCAGCGCCGCGGCATGGGGCTGGACCAGTCCTGGGATCTCAGGGCTGCCGGCTATGCCAAGCTCTATCGTGATCTCCTGGGGTGAGGGGCACCGCCAGCCTCGCCTCCAACAGATCGACCTTCAAATAAACCAGAACCGGAACCTCACTATGATCCGCACTGTCCCGACCCAACCCTTCGATGGCCAGAAGCCCGGTACGTCCGGCTTGCGCAAGAAGGTGCCGGTGTTCCAGCAGCCGCATTATGTCGAGAATTTCGTGCAGTCGATTTTCGACACGCTTGAGGGCTTTGCCGGCAAGACATTGGTCGTCGGCGGCGACGGGCGCTACTACAACCGCGAGGTCGTGCAGAAGATCCTCAAAATGGCCGCCGCCGCCGGCTTCGGACGTATCAAGGTCGGGCAGGGCGGCCTGATGTCGACGCCGGCCGTCTCGGCCGTCATCCGCAAATATGGGGCCTTCGGCGGCATCGTACTCTCCGCTTCGCACAACCCCGGCGGGCCCGACGGAGACTTCGGCATCAAGTACAATATCGGCAATGGCGGTCCGGCGCCCGAGAAGATCACCGATGCCGTCTTTGCCCGTACCAAGTCGATCAGCGAGTTCAAGATCGCCGACGTGCCCAATATCGACATCGACAAGCTCGGCGAAACGGCGATCGGCGATACCATCGTCGAAGTGGTCGATCCCGTCACCGATTATGCCGAGCTGATGGGCAGGCTCTTCGACTTCGATGCCATCCGGGAGCTGTTCAAGTCCGGCTTCACCATGCGCTTCGATGCGATGTCGGCCATCACCGGCCCCTACGCCCGACGCATCATCGAGGACCAGCTGGGTGCCGCTGCCGGCACGGTGGTGAACGCGACACCGCTGCCCGATTTCGGCGGCCATCATCCCGATCCCAACCCGGTCAACGCCAAGGAGCTCTACGATCTCATGATGGGGCCGAACGCCCCCGATTTCGGGGCGGCCTCGGATGGCGACGGCGATCGCAACCTCATCATCGGCCGCGGCATCTTCGTCACGCCCTCGGACAGCCTCGCCATCCTCGCCGCCCATACCCATCTGGCGCCCGGCTATGCCAAGGGCATTTCCGGCATCGCCCGCTCGATGCCCACCAGCCTTGCCGCCGACCAGGTCGCCAAGGCGATGGGCGTGGGCATCTATGAGACGCCGACCGGCTGGAAGTTCTTCGGCAACCTGCTCGATGCCGACCGCGTCACCATCTGCGGCGAGGAAAGCGCCGGCACTGGCTCGAACCACGTTCGCGAGAAGGACGGGCTGTGGGCGGTTCTGCTCTGGCTGACCCTGCTGGCCAAGCGCCGCCAGCCTACGCTTGATATCGTACGCGAGCATTGGGCCAAATATGGCCGGAACTATTATTCGCGCCACGACTATGAGGCCGTGCCCACCGAAGCCGCCAATGCGGTGATGGAAGCGGTCCGTTCGCAGATCCCCAGCCTGCCTGGCAAGAGCTTCGGGGCGCTAAAGGTCAAATCCGCCGACGATTTCGCCTATCACGATCCGGTCGACGGTTCGGATTCGAAGAACCAGGGCCTGCGCGTGCTGTTCGACAACGGTTCGCGCATCGTCTACCGCCTCTCCGGCACCGGTACGGAAGGCGCGACCTTGCGCGTCTATCTCGAGCGCTACGAGGCCGATCCTGCCCATCATGCCATCGAGACGCAGGCCGCTCTCGCCGATGTCATCGCTGTCGCGCGCCAGCTCAGCGGCATCGCCGAGAAGACCGGCATGGCCGAACCGAGTGTGGTGACCTGAGGGGCGGCCGCCCTTCTCCCCTTGCGGGAGAAGGTGCCGGCAGGCGGATGAGGGGTCGCGCTACCTTTTGATAGCTCGGCACGACCCCTCATCCGGCACTTCGTGCCACCTTCTCCCGCAAGGGGAGAAGGAAACCCTACCCCCGCGGCGCGCAGAGTTTGGGCTGGTTCAGCACCACCGGCTCGAGACGGCCGGCAGCGATGCGCTTGGCGGTGCGGTCATCCCTCAGCTGGCCCGCCAGGGCATAGGTACGACGCATCAGCTCCAGCGCGACCGCCTTGCGGTCGGTGGCGGCCGCGAAGGCCGCACCGTCGATGGGATCGCCGATGGCGATCGGCAGGATCGTGCCGATGCGGTCGCGCACTTCCTTGAAGATCAGGGACAGGCGCAGGGTCTGGTTGAGGTGGCTGGCGATCTGGAACAGGCGGCTGTTTTGGCCGCCGAAGAAGATCGGCACCACCGTGGCCTTGGAGCGCTGGATCAACTGCACGGTGAAGGGTTGCCAGGGGGCGTCCATGGCGGGGCGCCGCCCGAGCTTGTCGGGTGAGGTCGAGACACCGCCGGCCGGGAAGACGATCACGCAGCCGCCGCGGTCGAGCAACCGGCGTGCTTCGGCGCGTGTGCGCAAATTGGTCTGCATCGCCTCCTCGGTCTCCGCGAAATCGACGGGCAGGAGGAAGGCCTGCGTTTCCGGCGCATGCAGAAGCACGGCATTGGTGAGGATGACGAAATCCTGGCGGACCAGGCCGATCAGCCAGGCGATGGTGATGCCGTCGAGCACGCCATAGGGGTGGTTGGCGACGATGACGCAGGGCCCCGTCTTTGGAATCTTGTCGAGCTGGGTCCTGTCGAACTGGACGTCGAGCCGGAGCTGGCGGACCGCTGCGGCAAAAAAGCTCTCGCCGGCCACCGGATTGCGCTGGTTTTCGAGGTAGAGACGCTTCAGCCGAGGCTGCCCCGTCACCTTCTCGATGGCCCGGATCAGCGCCTGTTTCGGTTTGGAAAAGGTGGGGTCCGCATAGGTGAACTGGACGACGTCCGTTTCGGCCCCGGCTGGGTCGGCAATATGGCGAACCATGGTTTTCCTTCGGGCACACTATCGCGCCAGGACGTTCCTACAGCAAAACGTGCGACAAGGACATTGGTCGGCGACGATTCAGCCGCAATGGATAGCGGACAGAAATTTCGCCGCATCCTGTCATCTAGTCTTTGCGTTTTGATCGTCCAAGATGTCAGGAAAGTACGACAGGCATTCGACAGTCGAGGCAAGGACCGTATGGCACGTTCAAGCATGGCGAATCCCGGTGCGGGAGCTCCGCTCGGAGCGAGCTGGATCGGGGAAGAGGTCAATTTCGCCGTCCACGCTGCAGAAGCCGAACGCATCGAGCTGTGCCTGTTCGATGCCGATGGCACCGAGAGCCAGCGAATCCTGCTGTCGGGGCGCGACGGGCCGGTGCATCACGGCCGCATCGGCGGCCTTGCGGAGGGACAGGTCTACGGGCTGCGCGCCCATGGTCCCTGGCGCCCGGAGGAGGGGCTGCGCTTCAACCCGGCACGCCTGCTGATCGATCCCCACGCTGTCAGGCTCGTCCTGCCGGAGGGCATGACCTCTGCTTTGCCGATAAAGGGCGCACAGGGTGTGGACGATATCGTGCTGGACGAAACCGACACGGCCGCGATCATGCCGAAGGCGGTGCTGGAGCGGCCCGCGCCGGGCAGGACCCGCCCTTCCGGTGTGAGGCCCGAGACCCGCATCATCTATGAAGTCCATGTCAAGGGCTTCAGCCAGGCTCATCCCGGCATCCCGCCCGAGCTGCATGGGACCGTGGCCGCGCTGGCCCATCCGGCGGTGATCGCCCATTTCACCGAGCTCGGCATTACTACGCTCGAATTGATGCCGCTGGCCGCGGCGATCGACGAGCGCCATCTCGAGCCGCTCGGGCTGAGGAATTATTGGGGCTACAATCCTGCTTGTTTCCTGGCGCCGGATCCGCGCCTCGCCCCCGGCGGCATGGCCGAGATCGCCGATACGGTGGACCGGCTGCATGACGCTGGCTTCGAGGTGCTGCTCGACGTCGTCTATAACCACACTTCGGAGAGCGACGAGCGTGGCGGCACCCACTCGCTGCGCGGGCTCGACAATCGTTCCTATTACCGGCTCGCCGACAATCCGCGCTTTTATGCCAACGATACCGGCTGCGGCAACACGCTGGCGCTCGATCGTGAGCCGGGGCTCGGCCTCACCCTCGCTGCCCTCCGGCATTGGGCGGAGATCGGCGGCTTCGACGGCTTTCGCTTCGATCTCGCCCCGGTGCTGGGGCGCCGGCCGGATGGTTTCGATCGGCAAGCGCCCTTGTTCGCGGCCATTGCCGCCGACCCCGTGCTGAGCACGCGGCTGATGATCGCCGAACCCTGGGACATCGGCCCCGGCGGCTACCAGCTCGGCCATTTTCCGCAAGGCTGGGCGGAATGGAACGATCGCTACCGAGACGACGTCAGGCGGTTCTGGCGCGGCGACGGCGGCATCGGCGCGCTGGCGACGCGGCTGGCCGGCTCCTCGGATCTGTTCGACCCCGGCAGCCGCCGCCCGAGCGACAGCATCAATTTCGTCGCGGCCCATGACGGCTTCACCCTGGCCGATACGGTGAGCTTCGCCGGCAAGCACAATGACGCCAATGGCGAGGGCAACCGCGACGGGCATTCGGGCGAGGTGAGCTGGAACGATGGCGCCGAAGGCCCCAGCACCGCGCCGGAGATCGTATCGCTCAGGCGCAGCCATGTCCGGGCCTTGCTGGCGAGCCTCCTGCTGTCGCGGGGCACGCCGATGATCGCCATGGGCGACGAACTCGGCCGCAGCCAGCGCGGCAACAACAACGCCTATGCCCAGGACAATGCCATCACCTGGATCGATTGGGCCAGTGCCGATCGCTCCCTGATCCAGTTCGTGGCGAGCCTGACGCGCTTGCGCAGATCGCTGCCTCTGGTGACGGCGGATCGGTTCCTCACCGGCAAGCCCCATCCCGACGATGGGGCAGATGGGCAGCCCGACGTGACCTGGCTCGGGCCGAGCGGCCAGCCTTTGCAGGACAATGAATGGGGCAATCCGGCTTTGCGCAGCCTCGGCATGGCCCTGGCAGGACCGGATGGCTCTAAAGCGCTGATCTGGTTCCATGCGGGCGCCGAGCCGCTCTATGCTCGGCTGCCGGATCTTGCACCCGGGCTAGCCTGGCGGCTGGCGCATGTCAGCGACGAATACCAGGCCTTCGCACCGCCGGCCCTCTACGGCGCCTTTGACATCATGGAGCTTGCGCCGCGCTCGGTCGGCGTGTTCATCGCCGAGCCGGGGCGTGCGCCGCGCCGGGATGGCGACGCGCCGCCCGAAGTGCTCGAGCTTCTGGCCAAGGCGGCAGGCATCGCGCCGGAGTGGTGGGAGGTTTCGGGCCGCCACACACTGGTCTCCGGAGACACCAAGCGCGCTCTGCTCACCGCCATGGGCCTGCCCCATCACTCGCTCGCCCAGGCACGCGAGAGCCTGGAGCATCTACGCTCGCTCGCTGCGCCCGTCGGGAACCGACAAGCCAAGGCTTTTTTGCCGCCGATGCTCGCCGATGGCGGCAGGCACTTCGGCCTTTCCGCCCAGCTCTATACGCTGCGACGGCAGGGGGACCAGGGCGTCGGGGATTTCCGCACGCTGGAGGTTTTGGCCAGGGACGCGGCCGGCAAGGGCGCGAGCCTGATCGCGCTCAACCCCTTCCATGCCATGTTCCCCTCCGACCGGCAGCGGGCCAGCCCCTATCAGCCCTCCGACCGGCGCTTCCTCGATCCGGCCCTGATCGCCCTTGACGCCGTGCCTGAACTGGAAGGCCGGCTCACGGTCCCGCCACCGGCCGGGCGTTTCATCGATTGGCCCGAAGTCTGGCGCCACAAGCGGGCGGCGCTGGCGCAGGCTTTTTCGATCCTGACCGAACGCCCGGCGCGCTTCGCTGCCTTCCGGGCCTTCCAGATGGCGGGCGGCGAGGCGCTGGCTCGCTTCTGCCTGTTCCAGGCGCTGGAGGAGCAGGCCGGGTCGTGCGCCATCCCGGCGATGTCGACGGCGGCCTTGCCCTCCGACCTGCAGCATGCCGCCGATTTCGCCGGCTATCTGCAGTTCCTGGCGGAAGAGCAGCTTGCTGCGGCCAGCCGCGGCGGCCTTGCCATCGGTTTTTGCCGAGACCTCGCCGTGGGAGCGGCGCCGGATGGCGCCGAGGTCTGGACGGCGCCCGATGCCTTCCTGAAAGGGGTCTCCGCCGGAGCTCCGCCCGACCCCTTCTCGGCCAGCGGCCAGGTCTGGCATATCCCGCCGCTCGATCCGGTCGCTCTGCGCCAGAGCGGTTTTGCCCATTACCGCGAACTGCTCGCCGCCAATATGCGCCATGCCGGGGCCTTGCGCATCGACCACGTCATGGCGCTGACCCGGCTCTTCGTGGTGCCCGGTGGTGCGCCGGCCAGCGAGGGCGCCTATCTGACCTATCCGCTCGAAGGCATGCTGGCGGTGCTCGCCGAGGAGAGCCAGCGCCATCGCTGCATGGTGGTGGGCGAGGACCTCGGCACCGTGCCGGAGGGCCTACGCGAGCGGCTCTCCGAAGCCGAGCTCTATTCCTATCGCGTATTGTTCTTCGAGCGGGACGGCGGAGTGTTTCGCCGGCCCGATCTTTATCCGGCCGCGTCGCTGGCCTGCGTTGCGACGCACGACCTGCCGACCTTGCGCGGCTGGTGGAGCGGCGCGGACATCGCACTGGAGCGCACGCTTGGCCGGCCCGTCGCCGAGGACGCCGAGGCGGTGCGCGCCGAGGACAGGCAGGCGCTGCTGCAGGCCGTCGGCAGCGAGGAGAGTGCGTTGACGCCGGCTCTCGTCGGCGCCATCCATGGCTTCCTGGCCTCTGCTTCCTCGGGCCTCGTCGCCGCGCAGGTCGAGGACCTTGCCGGCGAGGTCGACCCGGTCAACCTGCCGGGGACCGATCGGGAATATCCCAATTGGCGCCGCCGCCTCGACCTCGATGTCCACGCCATGCTGGAAACCGACGAAGCCAAGGCGGTTTTCGAAGCGATGCGGCAGGCGGGACGGGCAGAGTAGCCATGGCGCTGACCGGCAAGCAGCATGAGAGAAGCCTGGCGCTCGGGGCCCTGGTCAGTCCCTGGACGGTTCCTGCCGGCCTTCCACTCCTGTTTGTCGTGCTGGATCTCCTGGCCGGCGGGCAGGACGGCATTCCCGACTCTCAGATTGCCGGTGTCTTTGCGGCTTTTCTGATGTTTGGACTGCCTTTCACCTACGCCGTCACCTTGATCCTGGTGATGCCGGTGGCCTTGTGGCTGCGGCGCAAACAGAGTTTGTCGAGCGCAAAATTGTGCCTTTGGTGTATCCTGCTCGGGCCGATCACGATGTATGGCTACGCCTGGCTGCTGGGAGGAAGGCCGGGAGAACTGCTGGAACCGGAGGGCTTGTTGCTGTCTGCAGCGTATGGCCTGGCCTCCGGCATCGTCTTCTGCCTCGTATCGGGCATCCGTCTTGTGGCCCGCTGAAGCGCGTTCGGGACTCTGCTGCATCATTCGAGACCGAGGCCTGAAAGACCATGCATTCCAGATTGCTCAAGACCTTTCTCGCCGTTGCCCGCCATCGTAATGTCACCCGGGCAGCCGAGGCGGTGCATCTGGCCCAGTCGAGCGTGAGCGACCAGATCCAGGCGCTGGAAGCCGAACTCGGCACGCCTTTGTTCACGCGCTCGCGGTCGGGCCTGCAACTGACGGCCGCCGGAGCGGCGCTGCAGCCCTATGCCGAGGAGATCCTGACGCTGACGGAGGAGGCGCGCGGCGCCGTGGCCATGACGGTCGGGCAGGAGCGCGGGGCGGTATCGATCGGCGCCTTGGAAACGATTGCGACCTCCCGTCTGCCGGCCTGGCTCTCGCGTTTCGGGCAGGCCCATCCTGAAATCGCATTTCGCTTGTCCGTCGCAGGTACGGGTGACCTCCTGCGCAAGCTGGAAGATGGTGAGGTGGACGTCGCCTTCTGCTTCGACAATGGCGAGTTCGACGAGCGTTTCGCCAGGCGTGGCATTTCCAGGGAGCCGCTGATCCTGATTGCGCCGGCCGGCGAACCGACGCTGCCGGCTGATGACGGCTTGTCCATCCTTGCTGCAAGACGGTTCGTCGTGACGGAGATGGGCTGCGTCTACCGCCGTATGTTCGACGCGGCCTTTGCCGCTGCCGGGCTTGCGGCCCCGAAGCTGGCGGCCGAAGCGGGCAGCATCGGCGCGATTGCCCGGCTGGTGGCGGCCGGAACGGGTCTTGGCTTGGTGCCGCGCCTGGCGGTCGCCGAGGCACTCGCGCGGGGCGAGGTCATTGAGCTTTCCTGGCCGGACCCGGCCCAAGCTGCCAATCTGGCCGCGGAGCTGGTGATGGTCTGGCGCCGGCGGCGGGTGCAGCCGCCGGCCTTGAAGCTGCTGCTCGCCTCGGCTAGCACCGGGCTCGACGCGCTCAGACCAGGCGGTGCCCACCCTCGACATGCAGAACCGATCCTGTCGTGAAGCCGTTGCCCATCACGAAGGCCAGGGCATCGGCGATGTCCTCGGGCCGGCCGACCCTGCCGACCGGCAGTTTTCTTGCCATGGCTCCCAGGGTCTCGTCTTTCCTGTCGCCGGCGACGAAGGCCCAGATCGGGGTGTCGACCCAACCAGGCGACACGGCGTTGACCCTCAAGGGCGCGAGCTCGACCGCCAGCGCCTTGACCAGTCCCTCCAAGGCGGCATTGACGGCGGCGACCGCTGCACCCCGCGGCAGGGGACGATAGGCCGCGATACCGGAGACGAAGGTCAGGGAGCCGGACGGTGCCAGCTTCCCGGCGCCATGCTTGGCCAGGAGGAGGGCCCCATAGACCTTGCTCTCCATGATTCTCTGGACGGCCTTCAGGTCGAGAGAGGGCAGAAGCGCATAGGCTCCGTCGATATCAGCCGCGGTACTGACGATGTGATCGAGCCGGCCGATGTGCTCGAACAACGCTGCGACCTCGTGTTCCCGAGTGATGTCGGCAGAAACGGTATCGAGAGCGTCGGCGGCACCGAGGCTCGAGCGGGCCTGGGCCAGTCTCTCCTCACTCCGTCCGACGATGACGACCCGCGCACCGGCATCGAGGCAACCCCGTGCCAGTGCCAGGCCCATGCCGGAACTGCCGCCGGCGATAAGAATTCTCGACTTTGCAAGACTCATGATGATGAGCTTCCTTTCGATCCGGATGGAGCTGCGCATCGGGATCGCAGATCGGCGACGGCCAGGAAAACGGAAGAAACCGATAGCGCTATCGGTGTTTCCGATGGTGGCGTTGTGCCTGCCGGATAGGTGAGGCTGACGAGACGTCCGCGGTCCCAGTCTTGGCGCTTCCGGTACGAACCTTGTCAGTAGCGCGCGGGGAGCGGCGCGGCTGGAACCGCGGGCGTCTCGTCCGCCCTTGAAACCGCAGTGCCTGCCGGCGAGGACGCCTGCGGGAAAAGTGCCCCTGTTTTTCATGGCGTGGCTGGAGATCCCATGCACCAGTACGCGCCGGCCTATCGGTCAGGTTGCATCAGGCTCGTCGGGTGAGCCATGATCGTTGCTTATGTTGCGAATCTGGACGGTCCCGTGAGTCTCTATGCTCTCAAGCCTCGTTTTCAGGCCCTTTTGCGCCCGCGCGTCACGCGGCTGGCCGAGCGGGGCACGACCGCCAACCAGGTGACGCTGGCGGCGGCGGCGGGCTCTCTCGTCGTTGGTCTCGGTGTCGCCTGGCTCTCGGATCTGCGCATCCTCTTTCTGCTGTTGCCGGTCTGGCTCGCCATACGCATGGCCCTCAATGCCATCGACGGCATGCTGGCGCGCGAATTCAGCCAGAAGAGCCTGCTCGGCGCCTATCTCAACGAGGTCGCCGATGTCGTCTCCGACGCGGCGCTGATCCTGCCCTTTGCCACCCTGCCGGTCTTCGGACCGTTCTGGACCGGGACGGTGATCGTGCTCGCGGTGATCAGCGAGTTTGCCGGCGTGATGGGGCCGATGGTCGGCGCTAACAGGCGCTATGACGGCCCGCTCGGCAAGAGCGACCGTGCTTTCATGTTCGGCGCACTCGGCCTGTGGGTCGGCCTCGGCCTGCCACTGCCCGGCTGGTTCGGCTGGATCATGCCGCTTGCCGTGCTTTTTCTCACACTGACCATCGTCAATCGTGTGCATAAGGGCCTGCGTGAAGCCCGCGCCAAGCAGGCCGATGACGGCAGGAGTCATGATGCGTCCCTCTGAGACCGGTTTTTTTCGCAGCCATGACGGTGTCGAGCTGTTCTACCGCCATTGGCCGGCCCTCAATGCCCCCGCCAAGGGCGCGGTCGTGCTGTTCCATCGCGGGCATGAGCATTCGGGGCGCATGGCGCATCTGCCCGATGAACTCGCCATGCCCGATTATGAGTTCTTCGCCTGGGATGCCCGGGGCCATGGCGACTCGCCCGGCGAACGCGGCGATGCGCCCAGTTTCGGCGCCCTGGTGCGCGACGTGCAGAGCTTCATCGACCATATCGGCACCGTGCATGGTTTCGCGCCCGCCGATATCGCCGTGCTCGCCCAGAGCGTCGGGGCCGTCGTAGCCTCGGCCTGGGTGCATGACTATGCGCCCAAGATCCGTGCTTTGGTGGTGGCCTCGCCCGCCTTCAAGGTGAAGCTCTATGTGCCCTTCGCCCGGCCGGGCCTGAAGCTGTGGCAGGCCTACAAGGGCAATTTCTTCGTGCAATCCTATGTGAAGGCCAAGTTCCTCACCCATGATCCAGAGCGCCAGGCGACCTTCGACGCCGATCCCAAGATCACCAGGGCGATCTCGGTGCGCATCCTGCTCGGTCTCTACGACGCCGCGCGGCGGGTGGTCGAGGATGCCCGGGCCATCACGGTGCCGACCCAACTCCTGGTTTCCGGCGCCGACTGGGTGGTGCATCACGGGCCCCAGCACCGTTTCTACGAGAATCTGGGATCGGCTACCAAGGAGCGGCACGTGCTGCCGGGCTTCTACCACGACACGCTCGGCGAGAAGGACAGGGCGGTGGCGATCGGCCATGTCAGGCGCTTTCTCGGCGAGCGCTTCGCCGCGCCCCTGGAACGCACCGTCCTCACCGAGGCCGATCGCCAGGGCTACACCCGCGACGAAGCCGACAGGCTCGCCTCGCCCCTGCCGCTCGCCTCGCCGAAGGGCCTCTACTGGGCGGGCACCAGGCTCGGGCTGAAGGCGACGGGGCTGGTCTCCGACGGCATCAGGCTTGGCCATGAGACCGGCTTCGATTCCGGCTCCACCCTCGATTATGTCTATCGCAACACGCCGTCGGGGCGTTCAGCTCTCGGGCGGTTGGCCGACAAGAACTATCTGGAGGCGATCGGCTGGCGCGGCATCCGCCAGCGCAAGCTCCATGTCGAGGAATTGCTGCGTGTCGCCATCGCCCGGCTGCGGGAAGAGGGGCGGCCGGTTTCCATCGTCGACATCGCTGCCGGCCATGGCCGCTACGTGCTCGAAGCCCTGGAGGCGGAAGGCGTCTCACGGCCGGATTCGATCCTGCTGCGCGACTACAGCGACATCAATGTCGAGGCGGGCGGGCGGCTGATCGCCGAAAAGGGCCTCGCCGACATCGCCCGCTTCGTCAAGGGCGATGCCTTCGATGCGGCCAGCCTTGCCGGCATCGAGCCCAAGCCCACTCTCGGGCTGGTTTCCGGGCTCTACGAGCTCTTCGCCGACAACAACCTGATCAAATGGTCGCTGGGCGGCCTTGCCGCCGCCATCCCAGCCGGAGGCTATCTGATCTACACCGGCCAGCCCTGGCATCCGCAGCTCGAGTTCATCGCGCGCGCCTTGACCAGCCACCGCCAGGGGCAGGCCTGGGTGATGCGCCGGCGCACGCAGGCCGAGATGGACCAGCTCGTCGAGGCTGCGGGCTTCGAGAAGCTCGAACAGCGTATAGACGAATGGGGCATCTTCTCGGTCTCGCTCGCTCGCCGCAAGGCCGTGTCATGACCCCTGTTTTGGAGCGCGGACTTCCAGTCCGCTCTTGGAAACGCCCTGCTGATGGGAAGGGAAGAAGCGGACAGGATGTCCGCGCTCCAAGGGACTTCCGGCAAGAGGTATCGTCATGACCATGGCGATACCGGTGAAGCCTGCCGATGGCGGGCGCTCCGACAGGCGCCCCTGGGGCAGGGCGCTTGTCTGGCTCGCAGGCCTCGGCATCTTCTTCTATTCGAGCTATGGCCTCGCCAATTACCTCGCCGACCAGCGCGTCTTCGTGCCGTCCATCGTGTTCGGCTGGGAACACGGCATGCCGTTCCTGGCCTGGACGATCATTCCCTATTGGTCGGTCAACCTGTTCTATGCCGCCTCGCTATTCGTCTGCACTAGCAGGACGGAGCTGGACACACTGGGGCGCCGGCTGCTGACCGCACAGGTGATCGCGGTCGCCTGTTTCCTCCTCTTTCCGCTGCGCTTCAGCTTTGCCAAGCCGGAGATCGGCGGCGGCCTGTCCGGCTTCATGTTCGATGCGCTGCTCAGCTTCGACAAGCCCTACAACCAGGCGCCCTCGCTGCATATCGCGCTCCTGGTGATCCTCTGGGTGCACTACGCCAGCCATCTGCCGGCCTGGGCCCGGTGGTTGCTCCATCCCTGGTTCGCCCTGATCGGGCTTTCCGTCCTCACCACCTACCAGCATCACTTCTTCGACATACCGACCGGTGCCTTGCTCGGCCTGTTCTGTCTGTGGCTGTGGCCCGACGAGATGGGCGTTCCCTCTCCCCCTCCGGGAGAGGTTAGAAAGCGTCGAAAGCTCGCTGCCTGTTATGGTCTGGGCGCCCTGGCTCTTGCCGTCATCGGCATCGGGGTCGGCGGCTGGGGGCTGTGGCTCTGCTATCCGGCGGCATCGCTCGCCCTTGTCGCGGCGAACTACCTCTGGCGCGGGGCGGCCGGTTTCCAGAAACGGGGCGACGGTTCGATGCCGCTGGCGGTCCGGCTCCTGTTCGCGCCCTATCAGCTCGGGGCTTTCCTCAATTCGCGCTGGTGGACGCGCCGCGAGCCATCCGCCGGCGAAGTTCGTCCCGGGATCTATCTCGGCCGTATCCCCTCGCGCCTCGATCGCGCACCGGGGAGCTATGGCAGCGTTGTCGATCTTGCCGCCGAACTGTCCGCCTGGCGGGGCGTGTCGACGCGTGCGGTACCGATGCTCGACCTGATAGCGCCGCAGCCGGCAAAGCTGGTGGAGGCTTCGCAAGCGATCGAAGCGGCGCGCGGCAAGGGCACGGTGCTGGTGTGCTGCGCACTCGGCTATTCGCGCAGCGCCGCGGCGGTTGCGTCCTGGCTGCTCGCCAGTGGGCAGGCGCAAACGGTGGACGACGCGGTTGCGATCCTACGTGCCGTCCGCCCGCGAATCGTGTTGGGGTCCGAGGCGCAGGCCGCCATCGTGGCGGCCGCCAAACTGGTTGATGTCCAAAGTGATTGAAGTCCATGGCTGATGCACAGGAAAATCCGGCGGTGATCGCCGCCATCGCCGCTTCCTATTTGCGGCAGGGCAGGGCGCTCGATTGGATTTCGCGCGGATTGACGCTGCTGGGTGTCCTCGCCGTCGTGATCGCCACCTATGCATCAGCGCCCCTGTCCGTCAGCGGGCTTGCAGTGCTGGCCGTGCTGCTCGGCCTGGTACAGAGCTATTTCGCCCTGCGCGCGGGCTTTGATGCCGAGATTTTCGGCCATCTGGCCGGCAATGCCTTCAGCACCACCAATTTCGACAGGGCGATGAAGCGTCTCGGCTTGTTTGCTGAAGACCGCGCCTCGCGCCCGATGTCGGAGCGGGCTCGTGGCGCCATGGCCCTGGTGCGCCGCCAGGCCATCTTCCTGGTGCTGCAGGTCGCAAGCCTGCTGGCTTTGCCGCTGCTTGGGGCCATGCTGTGAGCGACATCGCGGTGCGGGATGGCCGTTCCCTGTTCGGCCGGCTGGTGGGAAGCGCTACCATCGGTTTTGCCCGGCTCGTCACCGGCGTGCGCGGCAATTGGCAGGGCTGCCTGCCGGCGCGCAAACCGCGCATCTATTTTGCCAACCATGCCAGCCATGGCGATTTCATCCTGGTCTGGACGGTCTTTCCGTCTGCCCTGCGCGCGACGGCACGCCCGGTGGCGGCGCGCGATTACTGGAATGCCGGCGCGACGCGGCGCTTCCTCGCCCACAATGTCTTCGATGCCGTGCTGATCGACCGCGAGAGCACGACCCGCAGTGTCGATCCGATCGGCCAGATGGCCTCTGCCCTGGAGGCGGGATCCTCGCTGATCCTGTTTCCGGAGGGGACGCGCAACATGGGCGAGGAGCCGCTGCTGCCTTTCAAGTCCGGCCTGTTCTGGCTCGCCAAGCGCCAGCCGGACGTGGAAATGGTGCCGGTCTGGATCGAGAACCTCAATCGCGTGATGCCCAAGGGTGAGTTTCTGCCGGTGCCCTTCCTGTGCACCGTCACCTTCGGAGCACCGCTGCGGCTGGGGCCCGGGGAGGAGAAGCAGGCCTTCCTCGATCGCAGCCGCAATGCCCTGCTGGCTCTCAGGCCGCATGAGGGGGACGAGGGTTGATGTTCGAGAACCATACCCTCGCCCTGTTTGGCGGCATCATCGCCTTCCTGGTCCTGGCCTCCCTCATCGGCTGGCAGCTCGACCGCAGGGCCGGCCCGCAGGGCAATGCCGCCATCGACAATCTCAATGCCCGCATCCGCGCCTGGTGGGTGATGGTGGCGCTGATGGGCGGTGCCTTCCTCCTCGGCAAGGCCGGCGTGATCGCCCTCTTTGCCTTCGCCTCCTTTGCGGCCCTGCGTGAATTCCTGACGCTGACGCCGACGCGCCGGGCCGACCATCGCACTTTGTTCGCCATGTTCTTCGTGGTGCTGCCGATCCAGTATTACCTGATCTGGATCGAGTGGTACGGGCTCTATTCGATCTTCATTCCGGTCTATGTCTTCCTGCTCCTGCCGATCCTGATCGCGCTGAGGGGCGATACCGCCAAGTTCATGACCCGCGTCGCCGAGATGCAATGGGGCGTGATGATCGCCATCTTCTGCCTCTCCCATGTGCCGGCGCTGCTGACGCTGGATATTCCCGCTTTCGAGGGCCGCAAGCTCCTGCTGATCGCCTTCCTGGTCATCGTGGTGCAGATGAGCGACGTGCTGCAATATGTCTGGGGCAAGCTCTTCGGCCGGCACAAGGTGGCGCCGAAATTGTCGCCCTCCAAGACCTGGGAAGGCTTGGTCGGCGGGGTAGCAAGTGCCACTTTGCTCGGTGCCGGCCTGTGGTGGATCACCCCGTTCTCCTTCTGGCAGGCCGGGCTGGTGGCGCTGGTGATCACCTTGATGGGCTTTTTCGGCGGGCTGGTGATGTCGGCGATCAAGCGCGATCGCGGCGTCAAGGATTGGGGGCATCTGATCGAGGGGCATGGCGGCATGCTCGACCGACTCGATTCCGTCGTCTTCGCCGCGCCGATCTTCTTCCATGTGGTCCGCTATTGGTGGACCGTGTAGAAACGAGTCGTCGCTGCCTGCCGGCGATCGGATGTTCACGCCTCATCTCTGCCAAGGAAATCCCATGTCCAAGCCTGTCCTGTTCGGAACCTTCAACGGCGCCGATGTGCTCGAGGTCACCCTGCGCTCTGATGCCGGTGCCGAGGCCCGGATCATCACCTATGGCGGCGTGGTGCGTGATCTCCTGGTGCCCTCGAAGAACGGGCCGCAGCGTGTGGTGCTCGGCTTCGAGAAGTTCGAGGACTACCCCAAATATTCCCCGCATTTCGGCGCCAATCCTGGCCGGGTCGCCAATCGCATCGGCTTTGGCCGCTTCACCCTTGATGGCGTGACCTACGATCTCTCCAAGAGCCATGGCGGCCCGCACACGCTGCATGGCGGTGCCACCGGCTTCGGCAAGCGCGTCTGGTCCCTGGTGCAATCGGACCAGCGCTCGGCCACGCTGGTGCTCGTCTCCGAGGACGGCGACATGGGCTTCCCCGGCCGCGTGGTGACGACCTGTACCTATCGCCTGCTGGAGCCGGCGACGTTGCAGGTGATCTTCACCGCCACCACCGACAAGGCGACGCCAGTCAATCTCGCCCAGCATTCCTATTTCAATCTCGATGGTTCGGCCGATGTGCTCGACCATCGCATGGAGATCGATGCCGATTTCTATACGCCCACCGACGCCGACCTCATCCCCACCGGCGAGATCCTCTCGGTGGCGGGTACGCCATGGGACTTCCGTCAGGAGCGCACCTTGCGCCTGGAGACGCCGGAAGGGCCGTTCAAATATGACGGGAATCTGGTGCTGAGGAGCTCGGGCGTATTGGCGCGGGCGGCGCGGACCTGGTCTCCCAAGAGCGGCGTCAGCCTGGAGACCTGGACGACCCAGCCCGGCGTGCAGCTTTACGATGCCGCCAAGCTGGACATCCCGGTTCCCGGCCTCGGCGGCGCCAAATATGGGGCCTTCGGCGGCTTCTGCCTCGAGACCCAGAACCTGCCGGATGCCGTGAACAAGGCGCATTTCCCGTCCTCGATCATCCGACCGGGCGAAGTCTACGACCACGAGACGCAATATCGCTTCGGACAGGTGTGAGGCGATCATCCGGTTCTCGTTCGGATGCGTGGGCATCATGGCTGCGCATCCGAAACCGAACTGCGCCACGGTCAATCTGCCTCCTAGTTTCTGCATCAAGGGAGCAAATCGGACCTTACCGATGGCGAATTCCATCACCTACGATGCGCGGCCTGACCTGCCATACCTGCCGATGAATAATTCGCTGATGTCGGTGTTCATCGACGTCTTGGCGTTGGCTGCCTCGTCACTGGCTTCGACCCCTCGGCAATGCCAGCTTGCAGCGTGGATCGCCGCGCGGGACCAGGGCGTCTATGGCCTCGGAACCGTGGGCTTCGATATCGCCGAGATGCCTTGGGAAGTCGAGAGTTTCGTCGAAGACCGATCCTTCATCCTCCGCACGATCGAAACGGCGAAAGCGAAGCGCGATTGGCACCGGCTCGGCTACGAGCCGAAGGAAGGGTGGCTTATGCCATGCCTGGATAAATTCCATGTGCTGCTGGCGGCGTTTGTGCCCGCTGACATTCGCGCCGAGGCGACGGACCGCAAGGGTTTGTGGTCGGCCCCCGAATTCGAGCGCTGTCCGGCGCATGGCCTGATCAAGCATGCCCATGGCTGCCCCATCTGCAATGGGGCGTGACGGGAGGCATCGGTCCGATGGCAAGCGGGCACTCGATTGACTAGAGCAGGCCGAGATAGACGATCTCGGTTTCGATCTGGCCGCCGTCGATCTCCACAATGCGATAGCAGCGTCGCGTCGTATCGACTTCAAGCCGATCGGCCTCCTTGACGATCTGGTAGGAGACGGCGGGGGTGCAGAACTGCCGGATATTCGCCTCGCGCCGTTCATCCGCCATGTGATAGTGGCCGCAAAACAGCGATATGTCGCATTCGCTGCCGATCAGAAGCGCCTTGAGAGTATCGCGTTCCCTCAAGGCGGCGCCGGCGTGCTCCACCGGTGTATCGATCGACAGGACCGGATGATGCAGGAACAGCAGGAGGCGGCGCGTGTCCTGCAGTTCCCGCGCGAGCCAGGCGAGCTGATCCTCGTCCACCCGGTTGGCCGATGAATCGAGAAACAGCCATTTCAGCGCCGGATCGCCTTCGGAAAAACAGGCCTTGCCCTCAACGGCATGGGTCTGATCGGAAAGGAAGGGTGAAACCGCGTCATGGTCGTCGTGGTTGCCGAGGACTATTCTCCTGCTGAAATCGTAGGATTCCAGGATCTCGAAGAAGTCGGGGACGGAACTGGGTGCGCCGATGTCGCCACCGAAGATCACCTCCGATATGCCTCTCGCGGCAATGTCGTCGAGGACCCAGCGCAGATGGTCTCGATGTTCTGCCGGCTCACTGGCATAGTGCATCTTGTCGCTGTCCATCGCACCGCCCATGACGAGTTTTTGCCCGAGATGGGCGTCGGTGAAATAAGCAAGTTTTCTCGTCATCGCGGCGGCCTGGCAATTGTATCGACTTGTCGCCGCGTTCTAGCGGGCCGTGCCGGGCAATGTTTCGACGCGCGTCGAACCATGTGTACCCACCATCCACGCAGATCAGGTTCCTGCCCAGGGCCTTGCTGCGAAACGCCAGGGCTTCGGCATATTGAGGGGAGGCATACCAGGCCTCGACGGCGGCACGATCGGGAAATTCGACCAGGACGATCAGGCGAGGCGACCAATTGCCCTCCATGGTTCGGACAGGGCCGCCACGCGCCAGATAGCGGCCGCCATATTTCTCGATCGTTGCGGGGGCGAGCCGCACATAGGCTTTCCAGGCTTCCTCGTCCTGCGGAACCACGTCGGAAATGACATAGGCACTCATGATTGTCGTCCTTTTTCCAGTTCAACCAGGTCCAGGATCTTTTGCTCGATGACGAGGAGGCCGGACTGCAGATCCTCGATCCGGGCAGCAACCCGTCGGCGCTGCTTCTCCAGCAGATCCCGACGGGCGGCCTCGGTGCCGGCGCCTTGCTTCCACAAGCGCGCATAGGCGGCGATGTCCCGGAGCGGCATGTCCGCAGCCTTCATGCGGCCGAGAAAGTCGATCCAGCCGAGGATGGCGGCGTCATAGTCCCGCTGGCCCGAGCCGTTCCGAAAGGCCGGCGGAAGCAGGCCGACTTTTTCGTAATAGCGCAGCGTGTGGACCGACAATCCCGAACGTCGCGCCAGTTCTCCGATCTTCATCTGCCTTCATCGGCCTCCTGAACCGCAGCCGAGGCTACTTGCTGGAGTGCACTCTAGATCAAGCGCTGATTTGCGGCATGTCGGTCGACAGCCGACCTTCCGCCCGAGAGATCGCGGCGGGCTGCAGGCGCATCGCGGCTCGCACGGACCTCGGATGGCGACAGTGCTGACAGATTGTTGTCAGCAGCGATGAACTAACCTTCGCACTCCGATCGGCTGGGAGGGGCGAGGGCCATGACAGGTTTCGAGACATCGTCGGTAGCGATGGTTCCCATCCGCCTTCTGACGTTTCAAGCCCCGGCCGAGGATGTCGACCGCATCATGGATGCCGTCGTCGCCATCGTTCCCCTGGCAATGGGGCCCTATGACAGCAATGCCTATCAATCCTCTCCCGGAACGGAGCGTTATCGCCCGCTGGAGGGGGCGGCGGCCGGCGCGGAAAGCGAGCTTCGCAAGCGCCCGGGCGTGGTGGAAGTCTGTTTCGAGCTTCCCGATGCACAGGACGTCACGGAGAGGGTGATCGAGGCCATCTTCCAGGCCCATTCCTATCAGGAGCCGGTAATCAGGTTGCAGACCATCCTGTCCAGCCGTTCCAAGGGGCTTGACGACGGCAAGAACCCCAATCGCTGGTGGAACAGCAGGGGGGATTGGAAGAAGGCCGCCTCGGCATGAACCTCGTGCAACCGAAAGACGGGGAGGGGGCCCCGGTACCCGGGAGTTGCGTTCAGGCTATCGGATCAGGGGAGGTAGCTTTAGCCGTCGACCCCATTGCAACAACAGTTGGCAAAAAGCTAGCTTGGCGTTGGGGGGGGCGAAGTGGAGTTCGTTCCCATGCTGCTGGCATTGATGCTTCCTGCTCTCTGGATTGCCTGGGCAGTGTCCTGGTTTGCTGCTTCGGGCTGGGCGAGTGCGCCATCGCGTGTGGAGAGCGGCCGTTCGGCCTTGCCCTATCGTTTCTATCTGGCGGTTGGCGCTATCCTGCTCATTCTGCCGAACCGTTTCGATTGGGCTCCCCGCTTATGGCACCCCACGGCCTGGGACAGCTGGACGATCGACCTGCTCGCGCTGGCCGGTTTCGTTTTTTGCTGGTGGGCCCGGCTTCATCTCGGTCGTCTGTGGTCGAGTGCGGTGACGATCAAACCAGAACATCGCATCGTCGACAGCGGCCCTTATGGGCTGGTGCGCCATCCCATCTATACCGGGCTGCTTCTGGCTGTTTTTGCGTCTGTGCTAGCGAATGGCACATGGCTGGGAATGGTTGGCGGCCTGATCATGCTTGCCGGCTTCCTGTCGAAAGCCCGCCTCGAGGAGACGGCGCTGCGCGAGGCACTGGGCCGGGAAGCCTATGACGATTACGCAAGCAGGGTGCCGATGCTCGTCCCCCTGCTTCCGCATCTTCCGGGGTGAGGGACTGTCTCAGACGAGGGCCCCCGCCAGGCGCAGCCTGCCCACCTCGAGGCCGTTCCAGTTCTTCTGCACCGGTTCGAGGAAGCTCCTCAGCGCCTCGGCCTCGCTGTCGGAAAGAGGCAGAAGCTTGGCGATCACGCCGGCCATCATCAGTTCGGCGGCCCGGGTACCGCCATCATCGCATTTGAGGGCGATGCCGTAGCCGAGTTCGGGAAAGGCGGCGCAGAACACGCCTTCGGCGCCGGTCTTCACGAAGACGCGCTCGCCGAAGATCGTCATGATCTCGGTGCAGAAGCGCCTGCTACCGGCGACCAGGAAGGGCTCCGCGGCCGCAGCGCGGCGGATGCGGGCGGCGGCCTTCGCCCTTTCGGGGCCGAGATGGGCGCCGGTGCCGAAGCGAGCAAAGCCCCGCGCCACGCCTGCGAGCGGAGCGGCCTGGGTGGGGATGGAGCAGCCGTCGATGCCGACGCCATCGCCGGCAAGGGCGGCTCCGCTCATCTCGTTGACCGCCCCCATCACCTCGCGCATCACCGGATGCCCGGCCTCGATGTAATGGTGGGGATCACGGTCGCTGGCGCAAGCAAGGCAGATGAAGCCGGCATGCTTGCCCGAGCAGTTGTTGTGCAGGGCCGAGGGCTCTTCTCCGGCCCGCAGCAGGGCCCAGGCGGCCGGGCGAAAGCTCGGCGCATGGGCGCCGCATTCGAGCGTGCCGGCATCGCGGCCGGCCTTGGCCAGCATGGCGGCAGCTTGCTCGACATGGCGCGGCTCGCCGCCATGGGAGGAGACGGCGAGGGCGATGTCCGCGTCGGTAAGACCGAGCTTGTCGGCGGCTCCCGATTCCAGCAGGGGCAGGGCCTGGAACGCCTTCACCGCCGAGCGGGGGAAGACGGGGCGGGTGAGGTCGCCGAGCGCGAGTACGAGGCGGCCTTCGGGATCGCTGACGGCAACGGCGCCGCTATGCCGGCTTTCGACCATGCCGCCGCGGATGAGTTCGGCCAGGACGGGATTGGACATGGCGACTTGCTTTCTTTATGTGCAGGCGGGCCTCCATCGCAGGCTTCGCGGGCCGAGGCAATACCCGAATATGTGATCACATTTCTACATTGATCCGCGCGCGCCGAACGCCTATCTAAGCGCCAGCGAGAGACATAACGGAGGAAGGCGCATGTTGGAAAAACTGGCGCAGACACTCGAATTCAAGCGTGAGGCCGCCTACGTCAACGGTCAATGGATCGCTGCCGACAGCGGCAAGACCGTGCCGGTCACCAATCCCGCCACCGGCGAGCTCATCGGCAGCGTGCCCGATTGCGGCAAGGACGAAACAGCGCGCGCTATTGCGGCCGCCGATGCCGCTTTCCCCGCTTGGCGCGCCAAGACAGCCAAGGAGCGGGCCAAGATCCTGCACAAGCTCGCCGATCTGATCGAGGCCAATGCCGAGACGCTCGGCGTGCTGCTCACGGTCGAGCAGGGCAAGTCGCTCACCGAGGCGCGCGGCGAAGTGGTGTTCTCGGCCGCCTATGTGCGCTGGTTCGCCGAGGAAGCCCAGCGCGTCTATGGCGACGTGATTCCTTCCCCCTGGCCGGGCCGCCGCATCCTGGTGACCAAGGAGCCGGTGGGGGTCGTCGGCGCCATCACGCCCTGGAACTTCCCCTCCTCGATGATCGCCCGCAAGCTTGGCCCGGCCCTGGCCGCCGGTTGCACCATCGTGATCAAGCCGGCCATGCAGACGCCCTATTCGGGCCTGGCCTGGGGTGCCCTGGCCGAGATGGCTGGTATTCCGGCCGGTGTGGTCAACGTCCTCACCGGTTCTGCCAGCGCCATTGGCGGCGAGCTCACCTCGAACCCGCTGGTGCGCAAGATCACCTTCACCGGTTCCACGCCGATCGGCAAGCTCCTGGTGGAGCAGTCCGCCAAGACGCTCAAGAAGGTCTCGATGGAACTCGGCGGCAACGCCCCCTTCATCGTGTTCGACGACGCCGATGTCGATCGGGCGATCGAAGGCGCGATGATCGCCAAGTACCGCAATTCCGGCCAGACCTGCGTGTGCACCAACCGTTTCCTGGTACAGGCCGGCATCCACGACAAGTTCGTCGAGAAACTGATCGCCGCTTCCAACGCGCTCAAGGTCGGTAACGGCCTCGAGGCCGGCGTGCAGCAGGGCCCGCTGATCGACGAGAAGGCGGTGCAGAAGGTCGAGGAGCACATCAACGACGCCGTTGCCAAGGGCGGCAAGGTGGTGGCGGGCGGCAAGCGCCACGCTCTCGGCCACACCTTCTTCGAGCCCACGGTGGTGACCGGCGTGACCCCGGACATGATGGTGGCTCGCGACGAGACCTTCGGGCCGCTCGCCCCGGTGTTCAAGTTCGAGACCGAGGAAGACGCCGTCCGGATGGCCAACGACACCGAGTTCGGCCTTGCTTCCTACTTCTACACCAAGGATCTCGGCCGTGCCTTCCGGGTCGCCGAAGCGCTGAAATACGGCATGGTCGGCATCAATGAGGGCCTGATCACCACCGAGGTCGCTCCCTTCGGCGGCGTCAAGGAATCCGGCATGGGCAAGGAAGGCTCCAAATACGGCATCGAGGATTATATCGATGCCAAATATGTCTGCGTCGGCGGTCTCGACTGAGGCCTGCTCCAAAGCACATGACACAGGAAGGGCCGGCACCACCGGCCCTTTTTCGTCGGATACGCAGGCCGCGCCCGCTGTCGTCGCAGCTCGCCCTGCCAGCTCGTGGTGACAGAAGGACGCCGCGACAGAAGGCCGGGGTCCGGCACCGGGGGGGGCGGTGGAGGGAATTGTGATATTTTTGCCGACATTGTCATGGAAAGCGACAGTGCAGCCGGTTTTTTGGCTGGTTCGCACGCCGCCGCCTCAATTTCGCCCGTTCACTGACTATTCACCCCTTTTGCTGCATTGAGGGCAGCTTAAGCAAACAGGATTGGGTTTCGATGCGGGTCGCCTCGCTCTTTGCTTTGATCGCTTCGGCACTTGTGCTGACGGGCTGCGTCGGGATCGATGACGATTCCGGTGACTCGACCTCGTCCCTGAAGCCCGTGCTGACCAACACGGCCTCGAACGACCAGGCGGCCAACACCGCCCCGCTCGGCATCTGGCGCGGCGGCATGACCATGCTGGTGATGACCACGCGCAATTCGACCGGCAACAAGGAACCCTGGTTCGGGGCCAAGCGCGCTTCCGACCCGACCGCTGCGCGCCTGGTGATGTATCCGCCGTCCAAGTCGCTGCTGGCCGCAGTCAACCCGGTTTCCACACCTGGCTGGTCGGTGGCCGGGGTGAGCGCCCTGCCGGGAGACCAGCCGGCCACCTCCCTTGCGACGCAGGCCGAGGGGCGTGACGTCATCGTCTATGTCCACGGCTACAACGAAACCTTCGACAGCGCGGCGACGAGCTATGCCAAGCTGGTCGACGGCATCAAGTTCTCGGGCGTGCCGGTGCTGTTCTCCTGGCCCTCGCGTGCGGCTTTGCTGGACTATGTCACCGACAAGGACAGCGCGATGTGGTCGCGCGATGCCCTGGAGGACACGCTCACCGCGCTCGCCAACGATCCCAAGGTCGGCCGCATCAACCTGATCGCCCATTCCATGGGCAGCATGGTGATGATGGAAGCCCTGCGCTCGATGTCCGATCGCATGGGGGCCTCGCTTCCCAATCATTTCGGCGCCATCGTGCTGGCCAACCCGGATGTCGACCTCGACCTCTTCCGTCGCCAGATGAAGCGGCTGTCGTCGCTGTCGTCGAAGATGACGGTGATCGTCTCCAAGAACGACCGCGCCCTGGAGATCTCGACCAAGCTCGCCGGTGGTGTGCCGCGGGTCGGTTCCGGTGACAGCGAGGAACTGCAGAAGACCGGCGTGAAGGTGGTCGACGCCTCCGATTTCGGCTCCGGCTTCATCAACCACGACATTTTCATGAGCCGCGAGGAAGTGCGGGCCGTGGTTGCCCGGGCGATCGAGAACGCGGACCAGTAGTCTCCGGCGCCGCTCGCGCAATCGCCTGAGGGAAGAACTACGCCAGGAAATCGGCGCGGTGCGGGGTGAAACAGTCGACCAGTCGGCCTTTCTCGATCGCCTTGACGCCATGTTCGAGGCCGGAGGGCACGATGAAGCTGTCGCCGGCGGCAAGCGTTTCGGTTCTGCCCGCGATGGTGACCTCGAACCGCCCCTCGGCGACATAGCTGGACTGGATGTGGGGATGCGAATGCAGCCAGCCCACGCCATCCTTCTCGAAGGCGAATTCGACCATCATCAGTTCGTCGGTATAGGCGAGAATGCGTCGCCGGTTGCCGTCCGGCGTCGGCTGCCATTCGACGTCAGCGGACCGGGCGAAGAGCTCCTTGCTGCGGATCATCGGACTTCACCTCGCTGTCCAGTTACGGTGGGAAGATAAGCACAGGTCCGGAGCGCTGTCCCGCTTATCGCCATCTGGCCGGCGCGGCCTCTATTCGCCGGCCGTCTTCTCCACGGCGCGTGGCGCATTGCGCAGGGCCTCCAGCATGCGGGCCCTCGAGATTTCCAGCAATTGGCTCATGGCGCGCGATGCCTCGTCCGCTTTGCGGGCGAGAATCGCCGAGACGACGGCCTGATAGGGCTGCAGGTCCATCGCCTGCCCATTGGCGCTGCGCTGCGTCAGGCCGAAGGAGACTTTCAGCGCCGTCTTGACCGCTCGCCCGATGGTGACGAACAGGCCGTTATGGGTGGCCGTCATGATGGCGAGATGGAACTCCGTCTCCGCGCCGGCCGCCAAGGCCGGTTGCCCGAGCATGGAAACGAGGTCCGCAAAGCGCATGCGGATGCGTTCGAGGTCATCCGCCGAGCCGTCCCGCGCCGCCAGGAAGCAGGCGCGCGGCTCGAAGCAATTCCGCATCTCGTAGAGATCCTCGATGATGCGTTCGTCGAACTGGGCATTGAGGCGCCAGGACAGCACGTCCTGGTCGAGCAGGTTCCAGTCGGCGAAGGGCAGGACGCGCGTGCCGGTCTTGGGCGAAACCTCGACCAGCCCCTTGGCCGCCAGGTTCTTTACCGCCTCGCGCACTGTCGAGCGGCTGACGCCATAGGCCTGGCAGAGTTCGTTCTCGATCGGCAGGGTGTCGCCGGGGCGGAACTCTCCCGAGGTGATGCGGGTGCCGATGATGCGTGCGACCTGCGCACTCATCGTGCTGATGGCGGTATCCCGCTCGAACATACTCATCTCCAAACCAGCCCGCGGCCGGACCCAGGCGGGAACGCGCCCTTCGCACGGGCAACTCCGACCGTGCCTGGGAGGGCACTCCACCTCTTATCACCGCTATCGGGGGCGAACAAAGCGCCCAACAACCCTCCTGCCAATTATGAATCCTCCTACAAATTGCCGATATCCGACCCGCCGATGGATTGACACCGGATCGCGATTGCTTCTATCTTATCATCAGATGATAATAAGAAAAGATGGTAGGAGGAAGAGGCCTTGAGTGCCATCGACATCGACAGGGTGTCCAAGACCTTTGGCGCCGTGAACGTCATCGCAGACCTCTCTTTGAAGATCCGCTCGGGTGAGTT
This sequence comes from Labrys sp. 22185, assembly GCF_052045555.1. Classification (NCBI taxonomy): domain Bacteria; kingdom Pseudomonadati; phylum Pseudomonadota; class Alphaproteobacteria; order Hyphomicrobiales; family Xanthobacteraceae; genus Labrys; species Labrys sp. 22185. The sequence continues at coordinate 465,003 of NZ_JBQEPH010000001.1, forward strand.
CATTGCCTTTCTCGGGCCCTCGGGCTGCGGAAAGTCCACCTTGCTGCGCATGATCGCGGGGCTGGAGCGCGTCGATGGCGGCTCGATCTCGATCGGCGGCCAGAGGGTCGACCAGCTTCCCCCCGGCGCGCGCGGCGTCGCCATGGTGTTCCAGCACTATGCGCTCTATCCGCATATGACGATCTACGAGAACATGGCCTTCGGCCTGCGCAACATCGCGGTGCCCGGCCAGGAGATCGATCGCCGGGTGAAGGAAGCGGCGCGCATCCTGGAGATCGAGCCGCTGCTTGCCCGCAAGCCCGGCCAGCTCTCCGGCGGCCAGCGCCAGCGTGTCGCCATCGGCCGCGCTCTGGTGAAGAGCCCCAAGGCCTATCTGTTCGACGAACCGCTTTCCAATCTCGATGCGGCGCTGCGTGTGCGCACCCGTGTCGAGCTGGCCCGCCTGCACCAGCAGGTCCAGGCTACCACCATCTTCGTTACCCATGACCAGGTCGAGGCGATGACCCTGGCCGAGCGCATCGTGGTGATGAACGCCCGCAAGATCGAGCAGGTGGGTACGCCCATGGAGGTCTATTCACGGCCCGCCACCGAATTCGTGGCCCGTTTCGTCGGCTCGCCCGCCATGAATTTCCTGCCCGTCACGGTCGCCGAGCAGGGCGGCCTTGCCGCCGCCAGGCTGGCCGATGGCACCGGCATCGCCACCCGCGTGCCCGTCGCCACCCTGCCTCAGGGTGCCAAGCTGCGCCTGGGGGTGAGGGCGGAGGCTGTCCGCGCCGATCCGGCGGGCTCCCTTGCCGGCCGGATCGAAGTGGTCGAGCGCCTCGGCGACCGCACGCATCTTTATGTGCGCCTGCCCGACGGCACCTCGCTGGTCGCCGAGGACAAGGGCGCTTCGACCGCCGTTGCTGGTGGCGAAGCCCGCTTCTCGGTGGATTCGCAAGCTGCCCATCTGTTCGACGATGGCGGCCGCGCCTTCCATGCCGCGTGAGGAGGGGCTGATGTCCACGCAGAGCCTTGCCTCCACGGCGGCCGCGACGCCCGCACCCCGCTATGCCGGCGCCTCGATCGGGCCGAGCTGGCGCAATCTCCTGTTCGTGCTGCCGTTCCTCGCCGTCTATGCCGTCCTGCTGGTCTATCCGCTGTTTCGAGGCATCTGGATCAGCCTGCAGGAATACGACATGTTCGACCAGACCGCCTCCTTTGCCGGCATGGCAAATTTTCGCCGCCTGTTCGCCGACAAGGTCTTCCTGGGCACGGTGAGCAATACCTTCGTCTTCGTGCTGATGACGGTGCCGGTTTTCGTCGCCATCGGCCTTGCCCTCGCGCTTGCCCTCAACCGGGAGAGTAAAGGCAGCGCCGCCCTGCGGGCGATCTTCTTCGGCACCTCGGTGCTGTCGGTGACCATCGTCACCATCATCTGGAAGATGATGTATCTGCCGGACCGGGGCCTGATCGCCGGCATCCTCTCGATCTTCGGCCTGCCGCCGATCCAGTTCCTCACCAGCCAGGAGCTTGCCCTGCCGGCCATCGCGCTGTGCACGCTGTGGTGGGTGATCGGCCTGCCGATGATGCTCTTCCTCGCCGCCCTGCAGCAGATACCGGGCGAACTCTACGAGGCCGCCGCGCTGGACAATGCCGGGCGCTGGCGCTCCTTCTGGTCGATCACGCTGCCCTCGATCCGGCGTAGCGTCGTCGTCGTGGCGATCTACGAGATCGTCGCGCAGTTCCAGCTCTTCGGCCAGGCGCAGCTTCTCACCAGGGGAGGGCCCAACAACGCCTCCCGCCCCATCGTGCAGTTCATCTATGAGGAGGGCTTCCAGCGCTGGAATGTCGGCTATGCCGCCGCGGCCTCCGAGGTGCTGTTCCTGCTGATGGCCGTTGCCGCGATCCTGCAATATGTCGCCGCCCGCCGGCGCGCGGAGGGCTAGGCCATGGCGAGCGCGCAGCAATTCGTCGGCCGCACCGCAGGGGACCGGGTGATCCTGGCTTGTGTCCTGGTCCTGGCCTTCGCCTGGCTGGTGCCGGTCGCGTGGGTGATCGTGCTCTCCTTCAAGCCCAATTCGGAGCTGATGCTCTCGACCGCCACGGCCCTGCATCCGCCCTATACGTTGAAGAACTACACCGACATCATCGCGTCATCCGGCGTGTTTCGCTGGCTGCTCAACTCCATGATCGTGGCCGGCGGCATGACCATCGGCACACTGGTGCTGTCATCCCTGGCCGGCTACGGCTTCGCACGCACCGAATTCTTCGGCCGGGACATCCTGTTCGTGCTGGTGCTGCTGGGCCTCGCCATCCCCGAACAGGCGGTGATCATCGCCCGCCACCAGATGTTCACCGACTGGAAGATGCACAATGGCTATCCGGCGCTGATCCTGCCGGGGCTGTCCCATGCCTTCGGCGTCTTCCTGATGACCCAATATTTCAAGGCCATCCCGCGCGACATCGACGAGGCCGCGATGCTCGACAATGCCTCGCGCTTCAAGATCTTCTGGAAGGTGGTGCTGCCGCTGACCATCCCGGCCCAGGCCACGCTCGGCATCTTCACCTTCCTGTCGGCCTGGAACGACTATTTGTGGCCCCTGATCTCGGCGACCAAGCCGGACATGTTCACCCTCACCGTCGGCATGGCCTCGACCCAGACCAATTTTGCCCAGTCCGAGGGGCTCGGCTTCCTGATGGCCCAGGCCGTCTTCGCCGGGCTGCCCGTCTTCATCGTCTACCTGTTCTTCCAGAAATACATCGTCCGCGCCGTGGCCGGCGCCGCGATCCGCTGACTCCGAGAAGATCTCCTGGTTCCGCGTCCCGGCCGCGCGCTCGACCTTGAACAAAATCGGCCGAAACGGAGGAAATGCATGATCGGTTTGAAACGATTGCTCTATGCCGGGGCTCTCTTGCTGCTGTCGTCGCAGGTCGGCCTCGCCCAGGACAAGACCGAGATCTCGGTATCGCGCTTCTTCGGGGCCTGCGAAGCCGACTATGGCACGGTGACGGATGTCGCCAAGGCCAATGGCGAGTGCGGCATCATCACGGCGCTGATCAACAAGTTCAACGCCGAGAGCAAGGATACCCGCGTCAAGGTCGATATCGTCGAATGGCCGGGCTATGACCAGCTCACCGCCCGCATCCGCTCAGGCGAACCGCCGACCATCTCGGTCATGCATGAGGCCGTGATCAGCGACTATTCCTCGCGCGGGCTGCTGGAACCCCTCGACGAGGGCCTGAAGGCGGCGGGTGTCGATACCGCTGACTTCACCGATGCTGCCAAGGCCGGGGTCACCAAGGACGGCAAGACCTATGCCTTGCCCTTCGATACCCATACCTGGCTCTGGCACATCAATCTGAACCTGTTCAAGCAGGCCGGCCTCGTCGATGCTGCCGGCAAGCCGATCCTGCCCAAGAATGGCGAGGAACTGCTGGCCCAGGCCAAGCAGTTCAAGGAAAAGACGGGCAAGCCCTATTTCGTCTGGACCATCGCCAATGAGCGTGCCTTCTTCACGCGCACCTTCGATACGCTGCTCTACCAGCAGAATTCAGAATTCTTCGCCGATCCAACCAAGGTCAATTTCGCCACGCCCGAGGCCAAGAACGCCGCGACACTGCTGAAGGCGCTCTACCAGAACGGCGACACCACCAAGGGGCAGGACTATGCCGCCTCGGTCGCCAGCTTCGCGGCCGGCGATGCGGGCGTGTTCATCTGCGGCACCTGGCTGGTCGATACCTATGACCAGGAATCCAAGAAGAGTGGCGCTCCCCTGTCCAACGGCTATGCGGTAGTGCCTTTCCCGCAGCTCTATCCCGGCAGCCCGCGCGTCTGGGCCGACGGACATAGCTGGGTGGTCCTCAAGGCCGATCTCAGCGATGCTCAGCGCAAATCGGCCTACGAATTCCTGAAATTCCTGTGGGACAATGATTTCCAGTGGGCGCGCACCGGCCATCTGCCCATCCGCAGATCCGTGGCCGACAGCGCCGAGTTCAAGGCCCTGCCGCATCGGGCCGATCTCGCACCGCTGACCACCAACGGCGCCGCCCGTCCGGCGGCGGTGAAGCGCCAGTTCGCGATCCAGGAGATCGAGAATGACGAGGTCACCGCCGGAGTGACCGGCGACAAGGAGATCGACGCCGCCCTCGCCGATGCCCAGTCCCGCATCAACGAATTGCTGGCGAACGCGAAGTAAGGCCGCGTTCGCCACAGCTAGAGAAAGTATGATTTCTTTAAATCCCACTCTCTCTAACTCTTTGTTTTGACGCGTTTTCTTAATCGAAAAGTCCATCAGCTTTTCTGGAAAACGCTCTAGGACCCACGGCTCTCCTCCCGCCGTGGGTCCCTTTTCCGCCCGATATTTCCCCGGTTCAAAGGTCAGTTTTCGCCATGCCGTCCGCCCGCCTGATCGTCGATCACGATTTCATCATCTCCGATCTCGACCGCCGTATCTTCGGTACCTTCGTCGAGCATATGGGACGGTGCGTCTATACCGGTATCTTCGAGCCCGGCCATCCCACCGCCGATGACCAGGGTTTTCGCCAGGACGTCGCCGAGCTGACCCGCGAACTCGGCACTACCATCGTGCGCTATCCCGGCGGCAATTTCCTGTCCGGCTACAATTGGGAAGACGGCGTCGGCCCGGTGGAGAAGCGGCCGCGCCGGCTCGACCTCGCCTGGTTCTCGACCGAGACCAACGCCTTCGGCACCAATGAATTCATGGACTGGTCCCGTAAGGTCGGGGTCGAGCCGATGTTCGGCGTCAATCTCGGCACCCGCGACCATGACGAAGCGCGGCGCTTCATCGAATATTGCAACCATCCGGGTGGCACCGAGCTGTCGGAGCTGCGCAAGAGCCACGGCTATGAGAAGCCGCACGACATCAAGTTCTGGTGCCTGGGCAACGAGATGGACGGCCCCTGGCAGATCGGCGCCAAGACGGCGGGCGAATATGGCCGCATCGCCCATGAGACCGCCAAGGTGATGCGCTGGGTCGATCCCTCCATCGAACTGGCTGCCTGCGGTTCGTCCAACCGCGACATGGCCACCTATGCCCGCTGGGAATACGAAGTCCTCGACCATTGCTTCGACTATGTCGACTTCATCTCTCTGCACACCTATTTCCAGAACCCGCATGACAGCACCGAGGAGTTCCTCGGCAATATCGAGCTGCTGGAGGCCTTCATCCGCGAAGTGGTCGCCATTGCCGACGCCGTGGCCGCCACGCGTCGCTCGCCCAAGCGGATCATGCTGTCCCTCGACGAGTGGAATGTCTGGTACAAGGCCCGCACCCACGAGCATCTGCGCAAGCCGGGCTGGCCCGAGCATCCGCCGCTGATCGAGGAGGTCTACAACACCGAGGATGCGCTCCTGGTGGGCGGTGCGCTGATCACGCTGCTCAACAATGCCGACCGCGTGAAATGCGCCTGCATTGCCCAGCTCGTGAACATCATCGGACCGATCATGACGGAGCCGGGCGGAGCGGCTTGGCGCCAGACCATCTTCCATCCCTTCGCGCTCACGGCACGCCATGCCCATGGCCGCGTGCTGCGCTCGCTGATCTCCTCACCCTCCTATGCCGGCAAGACGGCGCCGGAAATTCCCTACCTCCATGCCTGCGTCACCGAGGACGAGACGACCGGCCAGGTCACCATCTTCGCCCTGAACCGCCATCTCGGCGAGCCGATGGACCTCGAGGTCCTGCTGCGCGGCTTCGGCGGCAACCGCCAGGTGGTGGAAGCTTTGCAGATCCATCATCCCAATATGAAGGCGGTGAACACCAAAGACGCCCAGGATACCGTCGCGCCGGCGCCGATCGAGAAGGTGAGCCTGGAGGGAGATCGCCTGCAGGCGCGGCTCTTGCCGGGCTCCTGGAACGTGATCGTCACCGCGCCGCGCTGAGCGGAGGAGGCGATTTCGCCGAACGAGTTGAACAAGGCTGGATTTCAGAGTTGAGCGCGCCAATTCCTTCCCGTCTGCGGGGAGGGTGGCCCGAAAGGCCGGGTGGGGGAGAGTGGCGCTACAGTGCTTATTGTTGCTCGATTTGAGCCACTCTCCGCCTTCCGTCGATGCTTCGCATCGCCACCTTCCTCGAAATCGGGGAAGGACTGGCGCGTCTCGCTCGTCCTGGCCGTGCTCCTCAAAATGAGAGGCACGACAGGGCTCATCAACCCGGCATTTGTGCCGAAAACGCCGGCTTTCATTTCTGACGTGACGTTATAGGGTCTGCAAAAGCCAAATCGGGGCAGAGGCGGATGGACCCAATTCACCTGTTCGAACTGGTGATCGCGATGTTCCTGGCGATCATCGTGCTGCATTATGCCGCCCACAAGCTGGGGCTGCCGCCCTCCGTGGCGCTGCTGGTCGGCGGCGCATCGCTCGCCTTTCTGCCGGGCCTGCCTGCCATTGCGCTCGATCCCAACCTGGTGCTCGTCATCTTCCTGCCGCCGCTGCTGATGGACGGGGCCTGGTTCATCGCGCTCGGCCGGTTGCGGCGCCACATGATCGGTATCGCCTCGCTGGCGGTCGGGGCAGTGGTCTTTACCTGCGTCGTCGTCGCGGTGGCGACCCATCTCGTCTTCCCGTCCTTGCCCTGGGCCGCCTGTGCGGCGCTCGGGGCGATCGTCTCGCCGCCCGATGCCGTCTCCGCCCGCGCCGTGCTGCAACGGGTGAAGCTGCCCCGGCGCCTGCAGATCCTGCTCGAGGGCGAGAGCCTGTTCAACGATGCCAGCGGCCTGGTGCTGTTCCGCTTTGCCATCGCTGCGGGCGTCACCGGCACCTTCAGTGCGGTGGATGCGGTCGGCGAGTTCTTCCTGCTGGCACTGGGCGGTGTCCTCGTTGGTGTCGCAGCGGGCGCGACATGGGTGCTGCTCGCCCGCCGCCTCGGTGACGAATATCTGATCATCGCTGCCACCTGCCTGTTGTCCTGGTCGTCCTACCTGCTGGGCGAGATGCTCCACGTCTCCGGCGTCATCGCCACGGTCACCACGGGCTTGATCGCCGGCTGGTACCAGCACACCGTGTTTTCGGCTTCGGTACGCATGCGCGGCACGGCGTTTTGGACCGTGATGATCTTCCTGATGGAAGCGGCGGTCTTCATCCTGATCGGCTTCACCCTGCGTGGCGTGGTGGAGCGCGGTGGCGGATTCGGCGTGGTGGCCGATACCATGGCCGTGCCCATTCTGGTGATCCTCGCGGCACTCACCCTTGCACGCTTTGCCTGGGTGTTCGGGTCCGATCTGGTGATCCGGCTTTGCAGGGCTGCGGGGCTCGATCGCTACACGCCGCTCGGCCTTGCCAACGCCACCATCCTGAGTTGGGCTGGCGTGCGCGGCGTCGTCACCCTGGCCCTGGCGCTGAGCATACCGGAAGGCTTTCCCGGCCGCGACTTCATCCTGGTGACGTCGTTCGCCGTCATCCTGGGAACGGTGCTCGTCCAGGGCACCACCCTGGGGCGGGTGATCGGCTGGGTGAAGCCGGTCGAGCCGGAATCGGAGCGGGCGCGCCTCACCATGGCCCAGGCCGAATCCGCCATGGCGCAGAAGCAATTGGTTACCATCGAGAAGCTCGCCTATGACAGCGAGGGGACGCTCATCCATCCCCGATTGCTGGAGCGCTACCAGCGCCGGGCCACGATGATCGTCGACTATGCCGAGCGGACCGAAGCGTATCAGCCAGGGCTGCACGCCCATTTCGACGTCGTTTTGGCGGCAATCGCCACCGGGCGCGACGAACTCATTCGCCTCCACCGGCTCGGAAAGATCGACAACGAGACGCTGCACGAACTGGAGCGGGACCTCGACCTGGAAGAATTGAGCGCGATCTCCGCCAAATCGTGATGAGGGCGGGCCGTGACGATCTTGGCGGAGTACATTGGGATCGCAGGCATCCTTGCCTGCCCTTGGAACCGCGGCGTCTCAAGGAAGAGCAGGCAGGGATGCCTGCGATCCCATAAAACGCCGGCCGTCACTGAGCGTCCCGTGGCCTGTTGTGGTGCCGGTGGCGCAACTGGTTCAGCAATTCGTCGAGCAGGCCGCCGGCAGCCTCGGTGATCACGGTGCCGGGCGGGAAGATCGCCTGGGCACCCGCGGTGTAGAGCGCTTCGAAATCCTGCTCGGGCACCACGCCGCCTACCACGATCATGATGTCGGGCCGCCCCTCGGCCACCAGGGCCTTGCGCAAGGCGGGAACCAATGTCAGGTGCCCGGCGGTGAGGGAGGAGACACCGACGATATGGACGTCGCTGTCGGCTGCCTGCCTGGCGACTTCGTCGGGCGTGGCGAACAGGGGGCCGATCTCGACCTCGAAGCCGAGATCGCCGAAAGCCGAGGCGATCACCTTCTGGCCGCGATCATGGCCGTCCTGGCCCATCTTGGCCACCAGGATCTTGGGTGGACGTCCCTCTTCCTCACGGAAGGTCTGCGTCTTCTGCTGGACCTTGGCGATGCCATCGCCGCTCATCGCGGCCTTGTAGACGCCGGAAGTGGCACGGATCTCAGCCTTATGGCGGCTGAACACCTTTTCGAGCGCCGAGGAGATCTCGCCGACGGTCGCCTTGGCCCGGGCCGCCTCGACGGCAAGGGCGAGGAGATTGGCATCGCCTTCGGCGCCCTTGCTCAGGGCGTCCAGCGCCTTTTCGAGCGCCGTCGGATCGCGCTCGGCCTTCAACTGCTCGAGCTTGGCGATCTGGGCCGCCCGTACCGCCGAATTGTCGACCTTGAGCAGGTCGAGCGGTGGCTCCGATTGCGGCTTGTAGATGTTGACGCCGATCACCGCCTGCTCGCCGGCATCGATGCGGGCCTGGGTCCGGCTGGCGGCTTCCTCGATGCGCAGTTTGGGCAAGCCGGCCTCGATCGCCTTGGCCATGCCGCCCAGCGCCTCGACTTCCTCGATATGCTGCCAGGCCTTGGCGGCGAGGTCGGCGGTGAGGCTTTCGATGGCGTGGGCGCCGCCCCAGGGATCGATCAGCCTGGTGGTGCCGCTCTCCTGCTGCAGCACGAGCTGGGTGTTGCGGGCGATGCGGGCCGAAAAGTCCGTCGGCAGCGCCAGGGCCTCGTCAAGGGCGTTGGTGTGCAGGGACTGGGTGCCGCCCTGCGTGGCCGCCATCGCCTCGATCAAGGTGCGCGTGACGTTGTTGTAGACGTCCTGTGCCGTCAGCGACCAGCCGGACGTCTGGCAATGCGTGCGCAAGGCCAGCGACTTGGCCGACTTCGGATTGAACTGCTGCACCAGCCGCGTCCACAGCATCCGGGCGGCCCGCAGCTTGGCCACCTCCATGGTGAAATTCATGCCGATGGCGAAGAAGAAGGACAGGCGCGGGGCGAAATGGTCGATGTCGAGCCCGGCCTTCAGCCCGGCCTTGATGTATTCGACACCGTCGGCCAGGGTGTAGCCGAGCTCCAGGTCCTGCGTCGCGCCGGCCTCCTGCATGTGGTAGCCGGAGATCGAGATCGCGTTGAATTTCGGCATGTTCCGCGCGGTGTAGGCGATGATGTCGCCGACGATGCGCATGGAGGGGCCCGGCGGGTAGATATAGGTGTTGCGGACCATGAACTCCTTCAGAATGTCGTTCTGAATGGTCCCCGCCAGCTTGTCGGGCGATACGCCCTGTTCCTCGGCCGCCACGATGTAGAGGGCCAGGATCGGCAGCACTGCGCCGTTCATGGTCATCGACACCGACATCTCGTCGAGCGGGATGCCCTGGAACAAGGTGCGCATGTCGATGATGGAATCGATGGCGACGCCGGCCATGCCGACATCGCCGGTCACGCGCGGATGGTCGGAATCATAGCCGCGATGGGTGGCGAGGTCGAAGGCGATCGAGAGGCCCTTCTGGCCTGCCGCAAGGTTGCGCCGATAAAAGGCGTTGGATTCCTCGGCGGTCGAAAAGCCGGCATATTGGCGAATGGTCCAGGGCTGCTGGACATACATGGTCGGGTAGGGGCCGCGCAGGAAGGGCGGCAGGCCCGGCCAGGAATCGACCGCCTGCAGGCCGATCAGGTCGCTCTCGCCATGCACGGCCTTGATGTCGATGCCCTCGGGCGTGCGCCAGACCTCGCCGGTCAAGAGCGGTCCAGGGGCGGGTCGGCGGCGGGGACGCGCGGAAAAATCGGGGATGCGGCTCATGGGGTGCCTCCCGACAGGCTTTCGAAGGCGAGCGCGTCGCGCTTGCGGCTCAGGGCCGGCGAGGGGGGCGGGGCCTCCTCGTCCGGGGCCGGCCGCAGCACCGAAACCGCCGGTTCCTCCGCCAGGGTGTATTTGTTGGCGCCGATGATGGTACCGACGGGCCGGCGCAGCCTCTGGATCTCTTCCTGCAGCCAGCCCGACTGGATCACATTGATGATGCCGCCCTGGCGTTCGATCGCCTGGAACTGGGTCCAGCCGGCCTCGCACAGAGCCTGCGTCATCGCCTCCAGCCCGCCGGAGCCGGCGGCCGGATCGGCGATGCGGTGCAGATTGGCCTCGCTGATCAGGACATGCTGGCAATTGCGGGCAACGCGCCGGGCATGGGTGTCGGCGAGCCCGTTGGCGGCGGTATGGGGCAGGATGGCGACACTGTCGGCCCCGCCCAGCCCCGCCGCAGCGGCAGCCAGTCCGTTGCGCAGCATGTTGGTGGCCGGGTCGCGCCGGCTCAGCATGCGCCAGGCGGTTTCCGCGTGGACATGGATCGGGGAGGAGGCAAGGTCGCAGGCATCCTCGATCTCGAGCCAGAGCAGGCGCAGGGCCCGGAGCTTGGCGATGGTGGTGAACACGTCCTGATCAGCGGCGAGGGTAAAGCCGATGCAGTGGCGCGCTTCTTCGAGGCGCAGGCCGGTCGCTTCCAGCACGCGCAGATAGGACAGTGCCGAGCTCAGCGTGCTGGCGAGCTCGAGCCCCGGGGTCGCGCCGGCCTCATGAAAGGGGCGGCTATCGGCGGTCAGCACCGTGCCGCCTTGCCGATGATTGGCGAGAACCGAAGCTGTCGAGGGCCAGCCGGTTGGCAAGATGCCGGTGGTGGCGAGTTGGCCGATCGGGTCATAACCGTAATGAACAGTGCCGCCTTCGATCTCGCTGAGCCAGCGCGCGACTTCGAGGGTCTGCGGCCCCGCTTCGAGCCGGATCTCGATCGCATTGCGCACGACTCCGGCCAGCAGGCCGTCCAGGCTGCCGGCCGAGGTGATCACGACGCCGAAGCCGCGGGCGAACGGGCTTTGCGTCGTCACCAGCGTCATGCCGCCGGCACCGCCCTCGAGATCCTCGAGGAGCTGGCTGTTCGCCGGTACGACATCGGAATGGTCGGCACGCTGGACGATGGTCCAGGGTGCAGCCGGCGGCCGCCCGGGAATGGGCAGGGCGCCGGCCATGCGGGCATGGATGGGCTGGAGGCGCGCGCCGTCCGGCAACAGGCTGGTCAGCCTGTCCTCGAAGGAGGCTCCCTTGAGCACGCCGGCGACGGCGTCGCGCCAACGGGCCTCATCCGCATCCGCCTCCGCCATGGCTCAGACGAACTGGCCGAGTTCAGGGATCTCGGCAACGATCTTGCCGACGACTTCCGGCCCGGCTTCCTTCTCGGCATAGGCGAAGAGCTCCTTGCCGATCGCCTGGATCTGGTTGAGGTCGAGGCCGAGCGCCATCAGCTGGCCGCCGAGGCCTGCAATGCCGCCGCCGACATGGCCGACCATGCCGGCCAGCATGCCCATGAAACCGCCGCTCTGGGCATTCATGGCCTCATTGGTGACTTCACGCGCGCCACTGATCGAATCGACGAGCTTCGATACCGCGTCGGCGGGTCCTTCCCGCTCCAGGAAGGCAAGCACGGCACCGATAGCCTGCGTCGCAACTTCGGGGCTCACGCCAATCTTCGCACCTAGTTGGGCGACCAGCTCTTCCATCTTTCTTCTCCCTGACGTGACGCGGCTGCTACCAGAGACACACGGTAGGCAAACCGCTCTTCTCTGTTTCCCATTTTGCCATGGAGATCAAGGCCGTGGCTTTAAATACTTGTAACACTTCATCAAGCCATTGGCCGTAGCGATTGGCGGCGCGGCCGGTTATGGTTTGCGTTGCGATTTGACCGTTCAGGACAGGAAGAGATGACCGATCAGAGCCGGATTTTCGTCGCCAAGAGCGCGGAGCCTCAATATCTCGCGCTGGCCTTCGGCAATCGCCATGGGTTGGTCACCGGGGCGACGGGAACCGGCAAGACGGTGACCCTGCAAGTGCTGGCGGAGGGTTTCTCCGCCCGTGGCGTGCCGGTCTTCGCCGCCGACATCAAGGGCGACCTATCCGGCGTTTCCCAGCGCGGCGAAGCCAAGGACTTCATCGTCAAGAGGGCCGCCGATGTCGGCATCACCTATCAGCCCGACCAGTTCCCGGTGCAGTTCTGGGACGTCTTCGGCGAACAGGGCATGCCGATCCGCGCGACGGTCTCCGATGTCGGGCCGCTGCTTCTGGCGCGGATGCTGCAGCTCAACGATGTCCAGGAGGGCGTGCTCAACGCCGCCTTCAAGCTTGCCGACGACCAGGGCCTGCTGCTGCTCGATCTCAAGGATCTCCAGGCCCTGCTGGCCGACATGGCCGACAAGGCCGCCGAACTAATCAAGACCTATGGCAATGTCTCCAAGACGACGGTGGGGGCGATCCAGCGCCAGCTCCTGGCGCTGCAGCAGCAGGGTGGCGACAAATTCTTCGGCGAGCCGGCCCTGTCGCTGGCCGATATCGGCCTGCTCGATGCCAAGGGGCGCGGTACCATCAACATCCTGGCCGCCGACAAGCTGATGATGGCGCCCCAGCTCTACGCCACCTTCCTGCTCTGGCTGCTGTCCGAGCTCTTCGAGCAACTGCCCGAGGTCGGCGACCTCGACAAGCCCAAGCTGGTGTTCTTTTTCGATGAAGCGCATCTGTTGTTCAACGATGCCCCGCCCGCACTGTTGCAGAAGATCGAGCAGGTGGTGCGCCTGATCCGCTCCAAGGGCATCGGTGTCTATTTCGTCACCCAGAACCCGCTCGACGTGCCCGACGCCGTGCTCGGCCAGCTCGGCAATCGCGTGCAGCATGCTCTGCGCGCCTTCACCCCGCGCGATCAGAAGGCGGTCAAGGCCGCTGCCGAGACCTTCCGCCCCAATCCCGATCTCGACACCGCCAAGGTCATCTCGGAGCTCGGCAAGGGCGAGGCCCTGGTTTCCTTCCTCGAAGGCAATGGCGTGCCTTCCATCGTGCAGCGGGCGCTAATCCTGCCGCCGGCGGCACGCGTGGGCGCCATCACGCCGGCCGAACGCCAGGCGATCCTGCAGGCTTCCCCGCTGCGCGGCAAATATGAAACCGTGGTCGATCGCGAATCGGCCTTCGAAATGCTGCAGCGCCGCGTCACCGACGAGGCGGCGTCCGCCGAGCAGGCGGAGGAGGGCGGCGGTTTGCTCGGCAGCGTCCTGGGGAGCGTGTTCGGTTCGGGCAGTGGCGGTGGGCGTGCTTCCGGCCGCATGACGACCTCACAGGCCGTGATTCGCTCGGTGACGCGCACGATCGCCACGACGGCCGGCCGGGAAATTACCCAGGCGATCCTGAGAGGTGTGCTCGGCGGCCGTTCACGACGCTGAGGCATGCTCTCTCGCAATGCCATAGCTGAAGAGTCAGTATACAAGTACTACCAGTTCGCCGTTATTCGGGCCGCCTACGTCAAATTTCCCGTATTGCATTCCTAGCCCTCCTGGTGAGGTATTGGGATCAGCATATACGTTTGGGTACCCTTGGCGTATGAGCTTTTGAAGCGCGATTGCTGGAGGCTCTTGGGCGATGGATGGCGCAACTATACTGAACGACCGGTCGAATAGAAAAGTAATACAATCTGCTGATATTTTACTAGTGAATCCAAACCGAGAGGTTGCCGAGTTTTGGCGTGAGAACCTGCTGGATTTCGGCATGACCAAAGTCAGACTTGCTTCGGGTATCGTGGATGCTCTGGAGATGGCGCGGCGGGATCCGCCGCTGGGTGTTGTGATCGCACTGCCGGTGCTTGCGGACGCCTTTGCGTTGTTGGGCGCACTGAGCCAGGACGAAGGAGGCGAACTGCGCGAAGTGCCGATTCTGCTGGTTGCAAACCAGCCGAACCGTGCTGCGCTTCTCACCGCCACCCAGGCTGGTTTCGATGCCGTGCTGACCGAGCCGGTCTCGCCGCGGCAGATCTATCGGCGGGTGGGATCGATGATCCAGCGCACGCGACTCACCGCCCGGATGCGGAGCCTTGCGAGCTGACCAGCGCTATTCTTGCCCTTCCCGCTCAGGGCAGGGCGCAGCCATGGGCCGCGAAAATGCCATCGGAAGGCAAGTCGGCCCTACCCAGATCGGGCAAGGCGCGTTAGCTTGGCGCTTTCTCACCCGCATCGTTAAGGCACATGTCTGACATCAATAAAGCGCTCGATGCTGCCGACACGGCACTCGATGCCAGCCTCGACCGGCTGTTCGAATTTCTCCGTATTCCCTCGATCTCCGCCGACAGCGCCTATGCCGGCGATTGCCAGAAGGCGGCCGAATGGGCCGCCTCGGTCTTGAGGGACATCGGCTTCGATGCCTCCCCTCGCAAGACCATCGGCCATCCCATGGTGGTGGGACATCGCCGCACCGGCAAGCCGGGCGTGCCGCATGTCCTGTTTTACGGCCACTATGACGTGCAGCCGCCGGATCCGCTCAATCTGTGGCACACCAAGCCGTTCGAGCCGGTGCGCAAGCCCGGTCCCCATGGCGACATCATCGTGGCCAGAGGCGCTTCCGACGACAAGGGCCAGGTGATGACCTTCATCGAGGCCTGCCGTGCCCTGATCGAGACCCAGGGGGAATTGCCCGTCGATGTGACGGTGTTCCTCGAGGGCGAAGAAGAATCGTCCTCGCGCAGCCTCATTCCCTTCCTCGAGGAGAACAAGGACGAGCTGAAGGCCGATTTCTGCCTGGTTTGCGATACCGATATGTGGGATCGCGAAACGCCGGCCATCACCACCATGCTGCGCGGCATGGTCTATGAGGAAGTCACCATCAAGGCCGCCAGCCGCGACCTGCATTCGGGCATGTATGGCGGCGCTGCCCAGAACCCGATTCGGGTGCTGTCGAAGATCCTGGCTGCCCTGCATGACGACAATGGCAGCGTCACCCTGCCGGGCTTCTACGACGGCGTGCAGGAATTGCCCGAGGCAGTGAAGGCCGAGTGGGCTGCCCTCGACTTCGACGGCGAGGCCTATCTCGCCGAAGTCGGCCTGAAGGTGCCGGCCGGCGAGAAGGACCGTACGGTGCTCGAGCAGATCACCGTGCGCCCGACCTGTGACGTCAACGGCATCAGTGGCGGCTATGAGGGAGAGGGCGCCAAGACGGTGATCGCCGCGCAGGCTTTCGCCAAGGTGTCGTTCCGCCTCGTGGCAGGCCAAGAGCCCGAAAAGGTGCAGGCTGCCTTTCGCAAATTCGTGACCGATCGCCTGCCTGCAGACTGCAAGGCCGAATTCCAGTCGCATGGCATGGGACCGGCGATCGCCGTACCTGCGAATAGCGAGCCGCTTGCCAAGGCGCGAGCGGCGCTGGCGGAGGAATGGGGCCGCACCGCGCCGGTGATCGGGTCGGGCGGTTCGATCCCGGTGGTCGGCGACATGCAGCGCATCCTCGGCATCGATTCGCTCCTGATCGGCTTTGCCCTGGAAGACGATCAGATCCATTCGCCCAACGAGAAATACGATGTGCGCAGCTTCCATCGGGGCATCCGCTCCTGGGTGCGCATTCTCGATGCGCTCGCCAAATAGGGCAGGCCTCGAGCAGGGCCGGCGCCAGCGCCGGCCCTCGTCCATTGGCTGCGATACGGGTCCACCATGAAAGCTGTGGTTTTCGAACAATTCGGGCAGCCGCCGAGACTGCAGAGCGTGCCCGATCCGGCGCCCTCGCCGGAAGGCGTGGTCGTCAAGGTCGAGGCCACGGGCCTGTGCCGCAGCGACTGGCATGGCTGGATGGGGCATGACCCCGATATCGTGCTGCCCCATGTGCCTGGGCACGAATTGGCCGGCACCATCGTGGCGGTCGGCAGCCAGGTCCGGCGCTGGCGCGCGGGGCAGCGCGTCACGGTGCCTTTCGTCGCGGGCTGTGGCCATTGCCGGGAATGTGCCGGCGGCAATCAGCAGGTCTGCGAACAGCAGTTCCAGCCGGGCTTTACGGGATGGGGGTCTTTCGCGGAATTCGTGGCGCTCGATTTCGCCGATGCCAATCTGGTGGAATTGCCCGAGGCCCTCGATTCGGCGACAGCGGCGAGCCTGGGTTGCCGCTTCGCCACCTCTTTCAGGGCGGTGGTCGACCAGGGACGGGTCCGGGCAGGCGATTGGGTCGCCGTGCATGGCTGCGGCGGCGTCGGGCTGTCGGCGATCATGATTGCCAGCGCCGTCGGCGCCAATGTCGTGGCCATCGACCTGACCGACGAAAAGCTGGATTTCGCCCGCCAGTTCGGCGCGGTGGCAACCATCAATGCGGCCCAGACCAAGGATGTCGTCGCAGCGGTCCGAGACCTCACCGGCGGTGGCGCCCAGGTATCGCTGGACGCGCTTGGCCATCCCGTCACCAGCGTCAATTCCATCGGCAATCTACGTCGGCGCGGCCGCCACATCCAGGTCGGCCTGATGCTGGGCGACCATGCCCGGCCGCCGATACCGATGGACCGGGTGATCGCCTATGAGCTCGAGATCCTCGGCAGCCACGGCATGCAGGCTTTCCGCTACCAGGCGATGTTCGACATGATCGCCGCCGGCAAGCTGGCGCCTCAGAAGCTGATCGGCAGCCGCATCGGCCTCGACGAGGCGCCGGAAGCCCTGATGCGGATGGACCGCTTCGACGGCGTCGGCATCAGCGTCGTAACGCGCTTTTGAGGTCCATGCCGGCCGTGCCGAACGCGCAATACACGGTGGCGCCGTAGAACGCGGCGCCAACGATGCCGACGAGGGCGAGGCCGATGATGTCGCCGATATGGGAGAGCCCGGCCAGGAGTGGCACCAGGGCGGTGGCGGCTGCGTACATGGCCAGGCCGGCGGTGACGGTCGCCAGGGCGACGCAAGCCAGCATGGCATAGAGGCGCCTGTCGAGATGCATGAAGCCGCGGCGGCTCGCCAGTACCGTGAGGAGGCCGAGATTGACCCAGGCACCGAGCGAGGTCGCCAGGGCAAGGCCCGCCTGCTGGAGCGGCCCCATCAGGACGACCTTCAGCCCGATGTTGACGGCGATGCCGGTGAGGGAGGCCCAGAGTGGCGTCGCCGTATCGCCACGGGCGTAGAAGCTGGCGACGGCCGAGCGGATCAGCACCACGGCCGGCAAGCCTGCGCCATAAGCGAGAAGGGCGCTGGAGGCGGCCGCCGCGTCACCAGCCGTAAAGGCGCCGCGCATGAAGAGCGCGCGCATGATGAGATCGGGGACCGCGAGGAAGCCGGCGAGAAAGGGGGCTGCCAGCAGCCAGGTCAGGAAGATGGTCCGCCGCTGGGCGGCATGCGCCTCGTCGACCTGTCCGGCCGCCAACAGGCGACTCATCTGCGGCAGGATCACGGTGCCGGCCGCGATGCCGATGATGCCGAGCGGCAGCTGATTGATGCGGTCGGCATAGTAGAGTGCCGCCACCGCGCCGGCCGATAGCAGCGAGGCGATGATGGTGTCGGCGAAGATGGCGATTTGCGTGCCCATCGAGCCGATGGTGGCCGGCCCCAGCGCCTTGAAGAAAGCTTTCACCGGCGCGTCCAGCTTGATCGGCTCGGGCTTGGCGAGCACACGGGCCCGGCGCGCCGCCCACAGCATGAAGCCGAGCTGCAGGACACCGGAGATGGTGAGGCCCCAGGCCGCGGCATGGGCGGTGGTCGGGAACCAATGATGCGCGAGCAGGGTGGCGATCATCGCCACATTGAGCAGGATCGGTGCCGCGGCAGCCGCCGTGAAGCGTCCGACGGCGTTGAGCACGCCGCCATAGAGCGTGGCCAGGGTGATCAGGATGAGATAGGGAAAAGTGATGCGGGTGAGCGTTACGGCAAGATCGAAGCGCTCACCCTCGAAGCCCGGCGCATTCAAGCCGACGAATTGCGGCGTGAAGATCAGCACCAATCCCAGCAGGATGACCTGCGAGATCAGCAATATCGACACGATCCGCCCCTGGAACAGCCGTGCGGCGTCGTCGCCATCCTGCTGGTGGACCCTGGTGTAGGCCGGCACGAAGGAGGCGTTGAAGGCGCCTTCGCCGAAGATGGCGCGGAAATTGTTCGGCAGGCGGAAGGCGACGATGAAGGCCTCGGCGGCCGGGCCGCTTCCCATCAGGGCGGCCATCAAGGCGTCCCGGACAAAACCGGTCACGCGCGACACCATGGTCCAGGCGCCGATGGAAAGAATGTTCTTCAGCAAGGAGAGGGCCTATCGTGATGTCAGCTCCGCCTATACGCGGCTTTGATCGGCGGGAACAGGCACTATCGCCTTGAAAAGGTTGCCAACGGATGATGGCGGCAGGGATTTTCGGTGGAGAAGCTGTCGTTCGGGCCAGCTGCGTTCAGGCGTGAGCCCGATTTGTTTCCACGTTGTTTACGGCCGCCTTGTGATTCCGGGGACTCGCGCCAGCGTGTAACGGGTACCAGAAAAGAAAGAGGCCGCAGCTTGCGCTGCGGCCCAAGTCTAGGGAGGAAACGCCCAAGGAGGGCTATCAAACGGGGAAAAATTCCGCGCCGTTTGATAGGGATTAGTTTAGTGTGCGCCGCACAATAAACAATTGCTGAGTTTGCATGGCTGCTAGGCGAGCCATGCGTAACGATTGCAGGTGCTCCGCTACCGTTTCCCTATAAAGAATAGATATATCAATAGGTTGTGTTTCATGTCCAAGATTTTGCATTTACGCCTTGTGCCCAAAATGGGGCAAGCCATGCACTGCGCGGGACGGATCGACTATCAAGTCTCCTAAAATGAAAAGGGCGGAGAACGCTCCGCCCTTTCAGCTTCTCGACAGAATATCCGAAAACGTCCTGCAGTCAGACAGGGTGTGACGAAGGCGCGGGGCGACCTCTTTGAAAGTAAGCGCCATTCGAGCCCACGGGCCGAATGGCGCTCCGGAGCTGCTTACTTCACTGCCGCTTCATAGAGCTCGGCGACATATTCCCAGTTCACCAGGTTGTCGACGAAAGCCTTGAGATAGTCGGGGCGACGATTGCGATAGTCGATGTAATAGGAATGCTCCCAGACGTCGACGCCGAGGATCGGCGTAGCGCCGTGCACCAGCGGGCTCTCGCCGTTCGGGGTCTTGGCGACGATGACCTTGCCGTCCTTGACGGCAAGCCAGGCCCAGCCCGAACCGAACTGGGTGACGCCGGCCTGGATGAATTCTTCCTTGGCCTTGTCCACCGAGCCGAGGCCGTCGACGATGGCTTTTTCGAGGTTGCCGGGGATGGCGCCGCCGCCATTCGGCTTCAGCCACTTCCAGAAATGCAGATGGTTGTAGTGCTGGCCGGCATTGTTGAACAGGCCGGCATTCTTGCCATAGGAGCCCTTGACGATGTCCTCGAGGCTCTTGCCTTCCCACTCCGTGCCCTTGAGCAGGTTGTTGCCGTTGTTCACATAGGCAAGGTGATGCTTGTCGTGGTGGAACTCCAGCGTTTCGCGCGACATGTAGGGCGCGAGGGCGTCATAGGAGTAGGTCAGTTCGGGGAGCGTGAAGGACATGGTGTTCCTCATGAAGTGACATGATGGCGATGGGCATGGCTACAAAACGCAGCCCGCCCGTCCAGTGTTCCCGAACGGTTGCCGCGAGATCGAAGATCTTGCAGCCATCCGGGCGGGAGCCGAGTGAAGGGGTGGCGGCTAGCGGCCTCGATGCCCGCTGGAGCGGGCTGCAAGGCCGATGCACCATCGGCGGGCAAACTTAAGCGCGATGGCGCTGGAAGGGAACTGATTTGGCAGGGTGACCGGCATGATTTTTAAGTCACGCCGCTCCCATCCTCTGCAGGGCGAAGGCCTGGACCAGCGCCACTTCCTTCAGCCGTTCGAAGCGCCCGGAAGCCCCGCCATGGCCCGAATCCATATTGACCTTGAAGATCACCGGATTGCCCTGCGGGTTCTTCTCGCGCAGCCGCGCCACCCACTTGGCCGGTTCCCAATAGGTCACGCGGGGATCGGTCAGGCCGGCGAGGGCCAGGATGGGCGGGTAGGGACGGGCGGCCACGTTGTCGACCGGGCTGTAGGAAAGAATGGTCCGGAAAGCCGCTTCGTCCTCGATCGGATTGCCCCATTCGGGCCACTCCGGCGGGGTGAGGGGCAGGCTGTCGTCGAGCATGGTGGTGAGCACGTCGACGAAGGGAACCTCTGCCACGATGGCACCGAACAGGTCGGGAGCGAGATTGGCGACGGCGCCCATCAGCATGCCGCCGGCCGAGCCGCCATGGGCGACGATCCGCTTGCGGGCCGTGAAACCGCGTTCCGCCAGATAGCTGCCGGCCGCGATGAAGTCCTGGAAGGTGTTGGGTTTCTTGGCGAGCTTGCCTTCGCGATACCAGCGCCAGCCTTTTTCCGTGCCGCCGCGAATATGGGCGATGGCATAGACGAAGCCACGGTCGACCAATGACAGCGCGTTGGTGGAAAACTGCGCCGGCATCGACAGGCCATAGGCGCCATAGCCGTAGAGCAGCAGCGGTGCCGAGCCGTCTAGGGCGGTTTCCTTGCGGTAGAGCAGGCTGATAGGCACGCTTTCGCCATCGGCCGTGGGGGCGAAGACCCGGCGGGTGACGTAGAGCGCAGGATCGTGTCCGGATGGAACCTCCTGGCGCTTACGCAGAACACGCTCGCGCGAGCGCATGTCGTAGTCATAGGTCTCGGCCGGCGTGGTCATCGAGGAATAGACGAACCGGATCCGGTCTGTCGCAAACTCCATGCCGCCATCGAGCGCGAGGGAATAGGCTTCCTCGGCAAAGTCGATGGCGTGTTCCTCGCCGCTGGACAAGGAGCGGATCACGATGCGCGGCAGGCCGTCCTCGCGCTCGAGCCGGACCAGCCAATCGGCCAGCAGCACGATGTCGAGGATATAGCGGCCCGGCTTATGCGGGATGAGGTCGCTCCAGGATGCCTGAATTGAGGACGCCTGAGCTGAAGACGCCTGTACGGGCGTCGCCAGAGGCGCGGTCATGATGCGGAAATCCTCGGCATCGTCGAAATTGGTCAGGATCAGCAACTGATCCTTCCCGTCCGGCAAGGGGCGGTGTTCGATCTCATATTGCACGCCTTCCTGGCGCGCGGCGATCAGATGCACGCGGCTGTCGCCATCCTCGAGGCGGATCACCCGGACTTCCGAGGTTTCATGATCGTGGATGTCGATGACCGCCAGACGGCGCGACTGGGTCTGCGACAGACCGACGAACATGCCGGCGTCGGCCTCCTCATAGATGAGGCGGTCGGTACCGGCTGGGGTAGCCAAGAGATGCAGCCACACGCTGGAGGCGCGATGGTTCTCGTCGAGCCTCACATAGTAGAAGCCCGATCCATCCGCGAGCCAGACGGCCTCGCCTTCCGTATCGGGGACATTGTCGGTGAGCATTACGCCTTTCGAGGTATCGAGCAGGCGTATCGTATGGAATTCCGAACCGTTCTCATCGCAACTCCAGGCGATCAGCCGATGATCGGGCGAGGGGGCAAAACCGCCGAAGGCAAAGAAGCTCTTGCCCTTTGCGAGGGCGTCGCCGTCCAGAAGCAGCGTTTCCTCGCCGCCGCCACGCGGGCGCCGGCAGAACAGGCGGTGCTGTCCGCCCTGCCGGAAGCGCGAATAGTAGTCGAAGGGCCCGTCCGGAGAGGGCACCGAGGAGTCGTCGGCCTTGATTCTCCCCTTGAGCTCCTCGAACAGGACGGCCCGCAGGTGCTCGCCCTCCGCAAGCTGGGCGTCGGCATAGCGATTTTCCTGCTCGAGATGGGTCTTGATGTCGGCGGGCAGCGTCGAGCCGTCACGCAGCACGTCCTGCCAATTGTCCGCCCGCAGCCAAGCATAGTCGTCCTGTAACGCAATACCGTGAACGACGCGTTTGCTTGGCCGCTTTTCGGCAATCGGCGGCAGAATGGGGGAGGAAGTCACCATCTCATGCCTTCTGGTCGGGGGTGAAGTTCATGGCATGGCCGTTGATGCAATAGCGCAGGCCCGTAGGCGGCGGGCCATCCGGGAAGACATGGCCGAGATGGGCATCGCAAGCGGCGCAGCGGATCTCGATACGGCGCATGCCGTAGGATCTGTCCTCCAACTCGACTACGGCATCCGCGCGCACAGGTTCGAAATAGCTCGGCCAGCCGCAGCCTGAATCGAACTTAGTGTCCGACCGGAACAATTCCTCACCGCAACAGACGCAGGAATAGGTGCCTTTTTCTTTGGCGTTCCAGAAAGGTCCGGTAAAAGCGCGCTCCGTGCCGCGTTCGCGGGTAATGTGGTATTGTTCTGGAGAGAGAAGCGACCGCCATTCCGCATCTGTTTTGTTAACTTTCTTGTTTGGCACAATTGTCTCCCAATATTTTGCCGCAAAGGGATGCTATCGAAACGGTGGACATACTTTGCGACTGATTCGACGGGCCGAGCGTTTGAAGACTATTCAGTTCGTCGTAAATAGGGGGTGGGGCGACAGTTCGCAATTCAGTGTCTTGTTGAATTCCGCGGCGGGCTTGCAAATTTGCATTTGCTGTTTGCGGAGGGTGGGAATTGTCGCAAGGGAAGCCGGTCGAATTCTAGACCTTTCTCATCGGCGCGGGATCGGCGGCAGGCGCAGCGATGCTGCGTAATGCGCTGGTTAGGTGCGCCTTTCTACAATTGCAGTCTGCTGTCGTGCCTGGCGTGACCTATCCGGTCATCAGTGCAGATCAGATAGTCCGATCGGGTGTTGCAGTACCCATTTGTGATAGGGGAGCGTCTTACGTAGGCGGTTGCATGTTTTCACGGCAGTAATCAGATGCGGCGTAGTGCAAAATTCATGCTTGTCTTGCAAAAGATCTTGATTGATAAGATTTGAGAGTTTACATCAGTGCGCAATTCGAAATTCGCGATTCCAAAGTTGCGAAGCGGATGTATGGCCTGCACTGCTGTTAATGAATGGCGCGGCAGCGTAGCCGGTGGTGAACATTTAGTTAAATCAGACCAAAAAAAGAAAGTCGATTTACCATGAGCGACGGATCCAACAACACCAACTTCATCGAGCTCGCGGCGGACATCGTCTCGGCCTATGTCAGCAATAATTCGGTTGCTGCATCGGACCTGCCCGGCTTGATCAATGAGGTCCATGGTGCTCTTCAGCGTATCACCAGCGGCGTGCAGGAAGTGCCGGCCGAGGCTCCCAAGCCGGCGGTTCCGATCAAGAAGTCGGTGACGGCTGACTACATCATCTGCCTCGAGGACGGTAAGAAGTTTAAGTCCCTGAAGCGTCACCTGCGCACGCAATACAATATCTCGCCGGAAGAATACCGCGAGAAGTGGGCTCTGCCGGCCGATTACCCGATGGTTGCCCCCAACTATGCTCAGGCCCGCTCCAACCTGGCCAAGCAGATGGGCCTCGGCCAGCAGCGCCGTCGCAAGGGACGGTAATTTCGCCACGGCCCTGCCGGAACGACAACAACAGCCGGATGCCATGCATCCGGCTGTTGTTGTTTGAAGTATATAGGGCGTGTCGCCAGTTATGGTTTGGCGCTAGACGTTCGAGGCAGGAAGCGATCAGGTCGTGACCAGGACCTGCCGCGCATCGCTGCGAATGCGTTCGACAAACGATTTCAGTCCGTTGGAACGCTGAGGCGTGAGATGTTCCTCGAGCTGCAGTTTGCGGAAGATTTCAAGTGCGTCGATGGCCAGAATCTCCGACGCGGTGCGGCCGGAATAGACGGCCACCAGGATCGCCAGGAGGCCGCGCACGATAAAGGCGTCGCTATCGCACTGAAAACCGGCCCGCCCTTCCTTCCAATGGGTGACGAGCCAGACCTGGCTGACGCAGCCCTGCACCTTGTTGGCCGCTGTCCGCGCCTCGTCGGGCAGCGGCTCCAGCGTCTTGCCGAGCTCGATCAGGTAACGATAGCGATCCTCCCAATCGTCCAGGAGTTCGAAATTCTCGATGATGACGGCGATGTCTTGGCTGCTCATCCCCTTCATATAAGTGAGATGCCGAGGAAGACAAAGCCCTCTCAGGGAATGGAAGGGCGTGGGGGCGGCAGGGCTGTGAAGCGCTGACCGGCTGGAGCGGGAGCGGCGGCGGCATCGTCACCCGGGCTGGCGAGGAGGCCGGTAAGCTGCCTGGCACCGGCGAGGCCAGCGGCGCATTGCTGGGGACTGGCGGCGCAATAGGACAAGGCGGCGCCGACGGCCTTGTCGGCGAGGGCCGTTGCCGACAGACCCGCCAGGGCCTGCTTGTCATGCTGGGCCGGCGGCGCCGGCAAGAGCAGGGCGACCACGGCAAGCCAGAACATCATGCGCAGGATGAAGAACACGTCATGGGCTCCCGATCGATGGTCAATTCTAGCATGGGCACCATCGACAGGAGCGTGACTCATCGCACGGACGGCGGCAAAGTGAAGGGATGGTTAACCCGCCAACCCGTCTTGGTGAGGAATTGTTCACCATGTTTGGCACTTGACCCGCCAAGAGGCCTTTCCAGACGCAGGAACGGCCTGGCAGGCCCATTCTCTTAGGGTTCGTTTAAAGGACGCACTGCCATGGTCGACGGGTCATGTAGGGAGCGCGGCCGCAGGGCCGTGCCGGGGCGTTGCGTCAGTTTGATTGGTTCATATCCGCCAAGGCATCCGTCGACCGCTTGGTCCACGGATCGGCGAAACACGATCCCTTGACAGCGGCCCGACATGGTGCCTTCGTCGCCATGCTGCTCGGCGCGGCGCTGTTCGGCCTGACATTGGTGCCGCCTTTCCTGGCTTTCTCCGGTGGTCCCAGCCTCGGTGTCGGCGGCATCATGGTACTGGTTGCCGCCCTGCTCGCCATTGTCTGGCGCTTGTCCGTCACCGGTCGTCTCGATGTTGCGGCTCTACTCACCGTCCTCGCCGTCTGCGGCTTTGCCGGCATCGTCGCCCGCCACAGCGGCGGGCACAGCGCCAGCGCCTATGCACTTCTGGCCGTCGCTCCCGCCCTCGCGCTGCTGACGGGCGCCCGCAACATCGTGATCCGCGCTATCGTCCTGGCCGGCATCACCGCCATGGTGATCGCCCTGGCGGGAACGAAGATGGCGCCGCCGCCCAGTTTCGGTACGCGCTTCCTCGACGGACTGGGCGTCGTGCTTGCCCTTGCTGCCGTCGGCGGCATCGTGCTGATGGAATTGCGCCTGAGGCGCTACGACCGCCAGCTCGTGAAGTCCGGCGAAGCCCGTTATACCCTGCTGGCGGAGAACATCAGCGACCTCGTGACCCGGCACGGCAAGCGCGGCCAGGTCGTCTATGCTTCGCCGGCGTCCCAGGCGCTGTTCGGTGCCGAGCCGTCCGAACTGCTCGGCCAGGGCCTGTTCGATTATGTGCATATCGCCGACCGTCCCGCCTATCTGTCTGCGCTTTCCAGCGCCGAGATGGATGGGCTGGGCTCGACGGTCGAGTTCCGGCTGCGCCGCAAGGGGGAGGGGGCTCCCGTCTTCCTGTGGGTGGAGATGCGCTGCCGGCCGCTGGGCGAGGACGAGGACCGCCAGACGGTGGCGGTCATGCAGGACATCACCGATCGCAAGGCCTATGAGCACCAGCTCATCGACGCGAAGATCGAGGCCGAGAAGGCCAATGCCGCCAAGAGCCGCTTCCTGGCCACGATGAGCCATGAGCTGCGCACGCCCCTCAATGCCATCATCGGCTTTTCGGAGCTGATGCTGAACGAGGAGATGATGAAGCTCTCGGCAGAGCGGCGGCATGAATATGCCGGCCTGATCCATGACAGCGGCCACCATCTACTGTCGATGGTCAACGGCATCCTCGACATGTCGAAGATCGAGAGCGGCAGCTTCGAGTTGGTGCCTGAATCCTTCCAGATCCGCGACCTCATCGAGAACTGCCGCAATATCCTGCTGCTGAAGGCGCAGGAACTCGGCATCTCCCTGGAGACCGCCATCGCGCCCGACATGCCGCCGATCATCGCCGACAAGCGCGCCTGCCGCCAGATCTACCTCAACCTGATGTCCAACGCGCTCAAATTCACCAAGCGCGGCGGCCATGTCACCATCGGCGCGCGCCAGGAGAAATACGGCGTCGCCCTCTTCGTCGCCGATGACGGCGTCGGCGTGGCGCGCGAGGACGTGCCGCGGCTGGGCGAGGCCTTCTTCCAGTCGACGGCCGGCAAGCCGTCCAAGGACTACGAACGGACCTATGAAGGCACCGGCCTCGGCCTTTCCGTGGTCAAGGGCCTTGCCCAGTTGCATGGCGGGCGCATGGAGGTCGACAGCCTGATCGGTCACGGTACCACCGTCACGGTCCAGCTGCCGTCCGATTGCGAAAGCGAAGCCTCGCGCCGGGCCTTTGCCAGCGGCGCCACCATTGAAACGCTGCCGGTGCGTCCGGCGGTCCAAGATCATTTTATCGAAGAAGAATTGGGGAAGAAGCGTGCGTGAAGCGTTAGCCCGTTCCGATCGCGATTTTCTGCTGTCGGACAAGGTCGAAGAGGCCCCCTCGCGTTATGTCGGTATCATGCGGGTGATCCTGCAGCGTCCGGCCGAGGTCGCGGGACTGGCGGTGATGGGGGGCCTCAGCCTTGCGATCCTGGTCAATGCTCTGGTTCTGCAGAACGGCACGCATACCTCGCCCTTCATCGCCCAGCGCGGCTCGGCCTCGTCGGCTCCTTCCGTTTCGGCGTCGGGTGCGAGCGCGCGTGGGGCTGACGATGCCGCTTCCCAGGACGCGGTTGCCGTGCTGCGGGATGTCCAGCTCGCCTTGGCCGAGCGCGGGCTCTATGACGGCCTGGCCGACGGGGTTCTCGGCCCCAAGACCACCACGGCGATCCGCTCCTTCCAGCAGCACAATGGCATGCCGGTCGACGGTCAGCCCAGCGCGGCGCTGCTTACCAAGATCATCGCCAGTTCCAGTCCCCTGCTCACCACCGAACCGACCGCCGCAGAGGCGCCCCCGGCTCCGCCCGTCGACCAGATCGCCGCGCTGATCAATGGCGAGCCGCCGGCCCCGGCCGGCCCACAGCCCGACAAACGCGTGCTTGGGGTCGAAAAGGCACTGGCCAAGCAGGGCTATGGTCCCCTGAAGGTCGATGGCTTCATGGCGGCCGACACGCGCAACGCCATCTCCCGCTTCGAGAAGGATCGTGGATTGCCGGTAACCGGCCAGATCTCGACGCGGCTGCTGCAGGAATTGGCCCGTTCCGGTACCAAGGTGGAATGAGCGCCCGGCTCAAATCCAGCCTGTTCGTCGCGGCTTATCTTCGCCGCGCCATGGCGGAAGGTGCCTTCGCCGCATTGCGCCAGCGCGGTTCCGAGGAGGCCGGGGCCATCTTCGTCAAGATCGACCATCTCGACGGCACCGCCGCGCTTTACGGCCCGGCGCCGCAATCGCTCATCACCGAGGATGATGGCGTGCGCCGCTTTGTGCGGATCACGCCGGCGGACGCCACGCCCTTGGATGCTGAGACGCGATTGCAGCGCGAATTCCGCTTCGACCCCGACCTCTGGGTCATCGAGGCGGAGGACCGCCAGGGCCGGCATTTCCTCGACCTCGCCGAGGAAAGCTGAGGCGGGCATTGCCCGAATTACCATTCGGCAATGTATCAAAACGTGATTCCGCAACCGATGGCTTTGGGTGCATAGTCTGGCCCGGACGGCCGGTGATGCATTGCCGGACGCACCATGCCCGAAAGGCCTACGCCTATTTTGTTGGGCGCGTTTTGCCCAAAAAGGGCCAATTGGCCGTAATATCGGGGCCCGATGTGCAAAATCGCACACCGGAGTCACGCCGCAGCGACGGCGGGCGGCGTTTAGTGCGTATGTACACAGACTGTTAACTTTCCTTACCTGCTAATGACCCCAAAGCGAACGGAGTCTCGATTTCTGGTGCAATCTGCTGATAGGTCCCGCCATGAGCATCGTCCTGCCATTTCCCAAACAACCTCAAGCCCCACGCCCTCCGAGTGAACAGGAGGCCCGGGAGCCTAGTGCCGAAATCCTGTTCTTCACCGGCGTGCGTATCGAGCGCCACGTAGAAGACGATCGTCAGTCGCCCCAGCCGCGTCGTGGCGCCGGTGGTGGCAAGCGCCATCGCAAGGCGTGAGTTCCAGCGACTATCTCGACCGAGCCGAGGGAGCTCTCCTCGGGCTTGCCATCGGTGATGCCCTCGGCACTACGCTCGAATTTTCAGCTCGCGACAGCCATGCTCCCCTGACCGACATCGTCGGCGGCGGGCCATTCGCCCTTCCACCCGGGGCCTGGACCGACGACACCTCCATGGCGCTTTGCCTGGCGGCGAGCCTCCAGCAGCACAAACAATTCGATCCCCAGGATTGCATGAACCGTTTCGTCAATTGGTGGCGACACGGCTATTTGAGCGCGACCGGCGAGTGTTTCGACATTGGCGGGGTAACCAGCAAGGCCCTGGCGCGCTATGAGGCCTCGGGCAATCCGTTCGCTGGCCCGACAGCCGCCGACACCGCCGGCAACGGCTCCTTGATGAGACTGGTGCCGGTCGTCATCGCCGCTCGAGGAGATCGGCAACGTGCCCTGCGGGATGCGGCGGACCAGTCCCGCCTGACTCATGGGGCCGAGGAAGCCGTCGAGGCCTGCGTCTATTTCGCAACACTGCTGTTCGAGGCCCTGCACGGTGCGGATCCGGCGAGCGTGCTGCGGCCGAAGCACTTGCCGGAGAATCTTCCCGAGCCGCTGCGGCGTTGTGCAAGCACGGATTGGCGGCGGGTCGAACGCGATGCCATTTCCTCCAGCGGCTATGTCATGCACACGCTGGAGGCGGCGCTGTGGGCCGTATCCCGAGCCGAATGCTTCCAGGGTGCGGTGGTAGACGCGGTGAATCTGGGTGGGGACGCCGACACGATCGGCGCTGTGGCCGGCCAATTGGCCGGTGCCTTGTGGGGACGAAGCGCCATTCCGATCGCCTGGCAGCACAAGGTCGTGTGGGGCGATGAGATCATCGCGACGGCCCGCGCTCTCGCGCTGGGTTGAGAGGGTGCCGAGCGCTTTCTCTATCGAAAAATCTGTCGACGTTTCTGAACAACGCTCTAGCGACAGCTTGCGGGCTCCAGTTCCCGCTCCACATCGACCTGCTGGGTCGGTTCGGGCACGAGCGCACGCACCACGATCAGGCCCGTCGGCTCGGGGGCCTGAAGTCGCAAGGCGACCGGCAGATCCGGACCTTGCTTGGCCCTGATCTCGGCAAGCTGCGCCAGTGTGAACAAGGTCATCTCGAGCGCACCGTTCGCGCCCGCACGGTCGGTCAGCGTGTAGAAATTGAGGCCTGCCGGCGTATAGAACGACACCGACAGAAAACCGGCATTCAGCGGAACGCGCACATGAACCGGGCCACCGGTGAGGTCGTAGCGGCAGAAAGCCGTTACGATGGCCGGGTCCGGTAGCGGCAATGGGGTCTTGTCGGCAGTCAGGATGACGAAACGTCCGAGTGGGGCGATTGCGCTCGCGCGCTGAAAGCCGGTCTGCCCGCTGAGGCGGGGTAGAGTGACGATCGTGGCCAAATGCACCACGACGCCGATGAGCAGGCCCGCGAGCGTCCATAACAGCCAGCGGATCACGGGGGGCCTCCAGCCACGCAGTCGAGCCGTTCGATTGCGGGAACGGCAATACTCCGGCCGGCCCCGAATTCCGTGGCGAGGCCTGTCGAGATCGGACTGTCATAAAGGCGCAGGATCAGGCTCATCGGGCCGGGGGAACTCGGCAGCCAGTTGCCGGGCTGGCTGTCGGGCGCCACGGTGACGGTCACCCGGCCTTCCTCGCCCCTCAGAACGGAAGCACTGGTGAAGCCGGCCCGGTTGCTGGGATTGCGGGCCAGCCTGTCGGATCGATCATAGAGGCTGAGGGTCCACCAGCGCGCCTGCGGCAGCATGGCCGAAAGGCGGTACCGGCAGGTGCCATCGAGCGCTCGCCCCGCCGAATCCTCCCACGCCGTGAAGGCAAGGCCTTCACCAGGCCCGAGAGGCAGGTCTCCACTGCGGGCGATGCGCGCGCGGCTATAGCGATCGGCCCCGAGCGGGTCGGCCAGGGGCCATGCCGTCCAGGGACCGAAGCGCAGGGCGCCGAGCTGGAAATCGGCCCCGGTAGCCCACCAGGTGAGACCGAGCCCCAGCGCGCCGCCGAGGGCAAGGGCATAGACCAGCCCCAGGATCGCGGAGAAACCTTTCATTCGATGGCCGAAACCGGCGCCGGGCGGCGCATCTGGGCTGCCTGCCTGGCAGGCGAATGATCGGCCTGCTCGATCAGGGTGGCGACGTCCCGCAGGATCTGTGTCGCGTTGCGGGTGAGGACAGGCGGCGGCGCAGGAGCCATCTGCGCCGCATCCGCCGTATCGGGGGCCGACGGTTCGGCCTTGCTGGGCTGCTGCACCGGCGGGAAGGGGGCAACGCCGGGGATCGGCCGGATTTCCACGCCTTGGTGAGCGACGGTCATCACCTGCTGCCAGGTCATGGCCGGAAGGGAGCCGCCGGTCATCTCCTCCGTGGGCTGGAAATTGTCATTGCCATACCAGACCCCACCGATGAAGTTACCGGTAAAGCCCATGAACCACGCGTCGCGATAGGAATTGGTGGTGCCGGTCTTGCCGGCCACCTTGATGCCGGGCAGCTGGGCTCGCTTGGCCGTGCCGTTTTCGACCACGCTGTTGAGCATGCCGTTCATATCGGCGATGATCTTGGGGTCGATCACCACCGGATCCTCGCGGGCGGGATCGAACTTATGCAGAAGGTCGCCCTTGGCATTGCGGATCTCCAGCGCGGCATGGGGGGGCGCCTTGTGTCCGCCGGACGAGAAGACGCCATAGGCGCCGGTCATCTCCAGGAGATTGACGGCCTCGACCCCGATCGGCAGGGCCCAGGACTCCTTGAGCTCCGTCTCGATGCCCATGGTTTTGGCCGTCTCGATGATCATGCGCCGGCCGTCGGCGGCGCTCTTGCTGAGGGCCAGGGAGATCTTGACGGGGATGACGTTGATCGAGCGGGTGATGGCCTGTGTCAGCGTGATCGGACCGGAGAATTTGTGGCCGAAATTCTGGGGACACCAGTTTCGGATGCAGACGGGCGAATCCACCACGATGGATTTGGGCGTGAAGCCGTTCATCAAGGCGGTGGCATAGACGAAGGGCTTGAAGGAGGAGCCGGGCTGGCGCAGGGCGTCCGTGGCCCGGTTGAACTGGCTCTGGCTATAATCGCGTCCGCCCACCATGGCGCGTACAGCGCCGTCGGGCTCCATGACCACGATGGCACCCTGGTGCACGTTGTAGTCCTTGCCATATTGGCGCAGATTCGATTCCAGGGCGTTTTCCGCCGTTGCCTGGATGATCGGATCCAGCGCCGTGCGCACCACGAACACGGATTCGCTGCCCAATGCCCCGTCATCGGCGAGGTCGGCGATCTCGCCATAGGCCCAGTCCAGATAATAGTCGGGTGCCTTTTCCCGCGCCCGGTCGACCGGCGTGGCCGGATTGCGGCGGGCACCGGAGACTTGGCCCTCGGTCATGAAGCCGGCGTCGACGAGATTGCTGAGCACCTGGTTTGCACGCCCACGCGCCGCTGCGAGGTTGTTGGTCGGTGCGTATTTGGTCGGTGCCTTGAACAGGCCGGCCAGCATGGCCGCTTCCGCCAGGGAGACGTCGCGCACCGACTTGCCGAAGTAATATTGCGCCGCCGCCTCGATGCCGAAGGCACCCCCGCCCATATAGGCGCGGTCGAGATAGAGCTTGAGGATTTCGTCCTTGCTCAGATGCCCCTCGAGCCAGAGCGCCAGATAGGCCTCGCGGATCTTGCGTTCCAGCGTGCGCTGGTTGGACAGGAAGAGATTCTTGGCGAGCTGCTGGGTGATCGAGGAGCCGCCCTGCACCACGCCGCTCGCCTGGCTGTTGACGGTGAGCGCGCGCAGCGTGCCGATGACGTCGATGCCGAAATGATCGTAGAAGCGCCGGTCTTCGGTGGCGAGAACGGCCTTGATGACATAGTCGGGCATGTCGGCCAGGGCCACGCTGTCATTGCTGCGGATGCCGCGCTGGCCGACGATATTGCCATAACGATCCTCGAAAGTGACGGCGATGTCGGCGCGGCGCAGCCAGTCATCGCCGATCTGGCGGATTGCCGGCTGCATCAGCATCAGGCCGAAGATCATGCCGGCCGTGCCCAGCGTCAGCCCTTCGCAGCCGACTTCCACCAGCATCCGGCGCCAGCCCGAGACCTGGAACCTGTTGGAGATGTCGGAGCCGCGTTCGATCCCGGCTCGCACTTTCTGCCACGACGCATAGACGGCGTTGTCGAGCCATGAGTCCAAACGAAGGGCGGCGCGGCTCAGGCGCTTTCGAAAGGACGGCTCTGGCTTGCGTTCAGGCACGATGGAACCAACCGGTACGCGAAAGACGTCAGGACGCACAGTCTAACCCCCGGTCGCCGATCCTGAAAGACCTGCAATTTCCCTGCCGAGATTTTCCAGCGGCATGGCAAACAACGTTGCGTTCAGAATTAATTTTTCATCCCTGTCGGAACCGGCCGCGCTGCGCCGTCCTTGGGGTAAGTCCACGAAACTTGCCCATGAGGAGGGAAGACCATGGCTGATATCGCCCCGCACGGCATGAACGTCCTGTCGCCGCATCTGGTCTGCGACGGCGCAGCCGATGCCATCGAATTCTACAAGAAGGCTTTTGGCGCCGAAGAGATGATCCGCCTGCCCGGACCCGACGGCAAGCTGATGCATGCCTCCATCAAGGTCTGCGGCAGTTCCGTCATGCTGGTCGACGCGAACAAGCAATGGGGCCTGCTATCGCCCAAGATGCTCAACGGCACCCCCGTGACCATCCATCTCTTCGTCGCCGACGTCGACGCTTTCGTCGCCCGCGCTGTCGAGGCGGGCGCCGAAGTGGCGATGCCGGTGCAGGACATGTTCTGGGGCGACCGTTATGGCGTGATCAAGGACCCCTTCGGGCATCATTGGTCGATCGCCACCCATCAGCGCGATCTCACCGTCGAGGAAATCCAGGAAGGTATGCGCAAGATGGCCTGCTGAAGCGCTCCCTTCCGGCGGCCCGCCTTCTCACGAAGGGTGACTCTGACCGGCTGTTCCGCTATGGCAACGGCGATGGAACAGCCTTCGAAGCCCTTCTGGAAGACCAAGCCCCTGGAGGCCCTCTCCCCGGAGGAATGGGAGAGCCTTTGCGACGGCTGCGGGCGCTGCTGCCTGGTCAAGCTCGAGGAAGAGGAAACCGGCGACACCTATTTCACCGATGTCGCCTGTTTCATGCTCGAATGCCATAGCTGCCAGTGCTCCGATTACGAGCATCGCAAGCGTCATGTTCCTGACTGCGTCACGCTGACGCCCGAGCTGGTGCGCACCATCGATTGGCTGCCGCCGACCTGTGCCTATCGGTTGGTCGCCGACGGCGAGGATCTCTATTGGTGGCATCCCCTGGTTTCGGGGGACCCCAATACCGTGCACCAGGCCAATGTCTCGGTGCGCGGCAAGGTCAAGGCCGACGACAAGCAGGTGGGCGAGGGCGAGTGGGAAGAGCACGTGGTGCGTTGGCCCGCGCGCGTACCCAAGGCGGCTCGCAGGCGCTGAAGCCTGTGTGAAGGCGACGCTCCGCCGCTCTGCCTGAAACGTCAGGATGGGAGCCGTGGCGGTTGCCTGCGGGCTTTCCTGGCGCAACGGCAGCAAACGCCATTCGAGCGAGCCGAAGACGGGTGGAATCGCGGCGACGGGGAAACGGCATGGCACCGCATCGTCGAGCATCGCTGTGCGGACATTCTGGGAATTGCCCCACTCGGGCAGCATTCCAGCAACACAGCACGCTTATCTTTGCATCATTCAAAAGGAGTTGCGGGATGGAAACGCTTGTCGATATCGGCTCTGCTGCCGTGCTCATGATCTTGGCGGGCATGATCTTGCATGTTGCCCTGTCCATGCCGGTCTGAGGTTGGAAAATACTAAGTTTACTCTTTGGTAAACATTTTTTGTCGAAGGAGAGGAGTTTGTGCGTTTTCGCACAGAGCGAATACGCGCAAATGTTCGAAATAGGGCGTGTTGAACATCAGATTCGGGGGAAGATTGATGACACGTGCGCAACTGGTTTTCGATCGTCCTGAGCGGGTGGCGGGCTTCGGCCGCGTGAATCCCTCGGCGGCTGGACGGCATCTCAGTTTTGCGATCTCGACTCTGTCCTTTGTCGTGATCGCTGCCTCCGTCTTGTTCCTTGCTTCATTCTTCTAAGCTCGGCCGCCGGCATTGGCCGTTTCGAGCGCGACCATGGGGCTGCATGTGACCTCGGAAAGCAGTGCTCAGGATTGAAATAGCGAGGGCAGGGGCCACAGGAACGATCGCAGGGCCTGCGATCCCCGGCGATGAGCGTCTCGCTTACTGAAAGCGCACAGGGGAGCCGGCTCTGTCGGCCATGGTCTCGATGAAGGTGCGATAGGCCGAGACGGCGGTAACGGCGGTGATCGTGCCGCAATCGCGCCCCTTGCCGCCCATCACGGCCGAGATCACGCCGACCAGCACATAGTTCGCGCCCTGGCGCTGGAACACCGGCCCGCCCGAATCGCCCCGGCAAATGCCGTTATTGTTGATGGTGCGGCGGGTTGCCTTGTGATCGATCAGGAAGAGCTGGTGGGATTTGCTGTCGATCTGGTCCAGCATATCGAAGCGCCGTTCGCGCAGCTTGCCGGCGCTGCTGACCACGCGATCGCGGCTCATGCCGAAGCCGGCGACCTGGACGTCGACGAAACTGCCGTCATCGGCGATACGCGAGGCCAGCGGCACCGGCACCAGCCAGTCGGGAAAATCGTGGTCGACCCGGATCAGCGCGATATCGTTGATCGCAGCCGAGGTTCCGAGCGCCGTTACGTCGAACTGGGGATGGATCGCCACCTGCGTCGCCTCGGCGAAGCGGAAGCGGAACTGGGTATCGAGGGCACGGATGCGATAGTCGCCATGCCCGCTCAGGAAACAATGAGCGGCCGTGAGCACAAGCTTGCGGGAAATCACCGTGCCACTGCATTTGGTGCCGCTCGGCCCCGTGATCTGTACCACGTGACTGCGTACGCCGGAGGGATCGGTGACGTCGCGACCGCCTTTGATCGCCAGGGCTGGCATGGTGAGGGCCACGAAGGACATGACAGCGGCGGCGAGGCGGGTTTTCATCATGGCTAAGCTGTAGAGCATTTCCAACCAAAACCAAATTGTTGCGCGTTCGGGCGGGTTCTTGCCGAGCGAGTCTCGGATTCGACCGTGAAGAATCGGCCGGATCTCAAACGCCGGGCTGTCATGGCAGGGGCGCTCCCATGCGCGCTGCATTGCTGCGAATCCAGGGCAGGGCGGTGCCCAGCAGGGCCACGCCCGTCATGCCGCCGCAGCCCCGGCCGCTATTGGCGCCCACGGCCGAAGCCAGCACGCCCACGAGCATGCCCTCGCGCAGCACCGGACCGCCCGAATCGCCCTGGCAGGCGCCGCCGACGCCACTGTTCTCGCGCAGGCGCAACTGCACCCTGGAGATGGGCGGAGATCCTTCCAGCGCAATTTCACGCAGAACGCCGCCGCTCTTGCCGGCATTCTGGGCAGTCAGGCCGAACCCGGCGACGCGGTAGACCGCACCCGCGATGCCTGCTTCGGCCGCCAGGGAAAGCGGCGCATAGCCCGCCAGGGGCGCATCGAGTTTCACCAGAGCGAGATCGATGGTGAAATGCCGTTTGTCATAAGCCTTGGCATCGAATTGGGGGTGGATCGCCACGCTGCCGAGTTGTGACAGCACCGGCTTGCCGCCCTGATAGGTCAGCAGACGGTAATTGGCGCCTTTGCGCACGCAATGGCCCGCTGTCAGCAGAAGATCGGAGGCAATGACGCTGGCCGAGCAGAAACTGCCGCGATCGGAGACGATCATCACGACGTGGCGGGCCATATCGGCGGCTGCCGGCGTGCCGCCGACGATGGCATGGGCGGGCAACGCCGACACAAGAGCCATGACCAGAGCTATGACCAGGCTCAGAAGGGCGATCATGGGTGAGCGCAGGACCCAGGTCGACATCGATGCCAGCATCCGTGACTGGCGTGGCCCGGGCGAGAACCAGCCGGCACCTGTCGTATTAACGGGGCGCTCCTTCTGGCGAAACGCGGGATTGAGCATTACGTTCATGCCGTGTTCAGTGGCTCTGCACAATGATGATGGCTCGAATCGAGGGGAATTGCGGCGAAATCTAGAGCAAGGCGCGTCGGGCGGAAATGCCGCCTTGTTCTAACTCCTTGTTTCGGCGCGTTTTTGGATTTTGCACGAGGCGAGCTATAGCAGAAGGATGAGGATGGGGCGGATATCTTCCTTAGCCGTGGCCCTTGCCCTGGGACTGGGGTGGTTTGTGGCGTTGCAGCCGGCGATGGCTGCCTGCGTCAGCCTCAGCGAGGCGCGCCCGCTCGTGAAGTCAGGTACGATCGTGCCTCTTCTTTCGGCATTGGGAGCGGCTCGACGTGCGGTAAAGGGAGAGATGATCGACGGCAATTTGTGTGGAGACCCTGGCAATTACCGCTATGTCGTCACATTTCTGGGGACCGATGGTCGGGTGATAAGAGCGACGATCAACGCCAAGACCGGCGAAGTCGTAGGTGTGAAGTAAAGGAATACCGATGCGGCTTCTCGTGGTCGAGGATGATCAGGATCTCAACCGCCAACTGGTCAAGGCGCTTGAAGAGGCCGGCTATGCCGTCGACCGGGCCTTCGACGGCGAGGAAGGCCATTTCCTCGGTGATACCGAACCTTATGATGCCGTTGTGCTCGACGTCGGGCTGCCGAAGCTCGACGGCATTACCGTGCTCGACCGCTGGCGCCGCGCCGGCAAGGTGATGCCGGTGCTGATCCTGACCGCCCGGGATCGCTGGTCCGACAAGGTGATGGGATTCGATTCGGGGGCGGACGATTACGTCGCCAAGCCCTTCCACATGGAAGAGGTCCTGGCTCGTCTTCGCGCGCTCATCCGCCGTACCACCGGCCATGCCACCAATGAACTCGTCTGCGGCCCCGTGCGCCTCGATGCCCGGGCCGGCCGCGTGGTGGTCGACGGCAACCCGATCAAGCTCACCTCGCATGAATATCGGCTGCTGGCCTATCTGATGCACTATACCGGGCGCGTCGTGTCGCGCACCGAATTGGTCGAGCATCTCTACGACCAGGATTTCGACCGTGATTCCAATACGATCGAGGTGTTCGTCGGCAGGCTGCGCAAGAAACTGGGTGTGGATGTGATCCAGACCGTGCGCGGCATGGGCTATATCCTCACGCCGCCGGACGCCATGCGCGTATGACCACACGCTCGCTGGCCTTCCGCCTCTTCGTCGCCGCCGCGGCCTGGGTGGTGGTGGTGCTGGTGGTGGCGGGCGTGGTGCTCTCCTCCGTCTACCAGCATGCGACCGAGCGCTCCTTCGACGAGCGCCTGCATGTCTATCTCAAGACGCTGGTCGCCGATATCGCTGGCGCGGATGTGGGCGACCGCACGGCGCCAGGCGCCATGGGCGAGCCCCGTTTCGAGTTGCCGCTGTCGGGCTGGTACTGGCAGATCAACCGCCTCGACAAGCCGGCTTCCAATGGATCCAAATCGCTGTTCGAAGCGACCTTGCCGAGCCTCGACGACCAGAACACGCCCGGCGAACCCAGCGGTGTGCGCGAGGGCTATATCAAGGGCCCGGACGATCGCCGGCTGCGTGCCGTCGAGCGTCTGATCGATCTTGGGGAGGACGGCCGCTACCGGGTAACCCTGGCCGGCCCTGCCGATGAGATCGACAGCGCCATTTCCGACTTTCAATATTCGCTGCTGCTGACCTTTACCGCACTTGGCGTCGGGCTGCTCGCTGCGATTCTGCTGCAGGTACGCTTCGGCCTCAGGCCGCTTTCGCGCATCAGCGGTGCGCTGGCGCGCATGCGCACTGGCGAGGCGGCCAAGCTGCCGCCGGACCTGCCCGACGAGATCGTGCCGCTTGCGCGTGAACTGGATGCGCTGGTCGACGCCAACCGGGAAGTGGTCGAACGGGCCCGCACCCATGTCGGCAATCTCGCCCACGCCCTGAAGACGCCCTTGTCCGTCATCGCCAACGAGGCGGGTACGGCGCCGGCCAGTCCCTTGGCCGAACAGGTGGGCCGACAGGTTGGCGTGATGCGCAAGCAGATCGATCACCACCTCCAGCGCGCGCGCATCGCCGCCGCCGTCAGCGTGGTGGGAACGGTGACCGAGATCGCACCGGTGATCGAGGGGCTGGTCCGGGCCATGGAGAAAATCCATGCCGTCAAGCGCCTGAAGATCACGGTTCAGGTCGATCCGGCGCTGCGTTTCCGCGGTGAGAAGCAAGACATCGAGGAAATGACCGGCAATCTCATCGACAATGCCTGCAAATGGGCGATCAGCGAGGTATTGATCCGGACCGAGGCGTTCCACCTGGATGGCGCGATGTTCGCCCGGATTACCATCGACGATGACGGACCGGGCCTGTCACCCGAGAAGCGCGCCGAGGCGGGACAGCGCGGCAAGCGGCTCGACGAGACCAAGCCCGGCACCGGCCTCGGCCTTGCCATCGTACAGGATCTCGTCTCGCTCTATGGCGGCCGTTTCAATCTCGATGAAGCACCGATCGGCGGTCTGCGGGCCATCCTCGATATTCCCGCCCTGCAGGGGCCGGTACCAACAGCCGGCGCCCGGCCATCCTCGCGAAGCGGTGAAGGCGCGACGGTCTAGAACCAAACACGTTCAGATGCGAACATTTGTTGGTTCGACTTCTCCAGTCCGGCGCGTCTTTGCGATTTCTGGTGGTTCCACCAAGTGGCAAAACCGGTTGGGCCGGTATCAGGATCACTTTCTCGTATCGCGCGGAACACCTGCCCCTTGCGACATTGAGAGATGGTTGGCGCGGGGCGTTTTTGCGTGTAAGGCTGCCGACAGCTTATGCTCTTATGCTTAGGTCAGGGGTCCTATGACAAAATCGATCGTCAAGCTGTTTGGCCTGGCTGTGGTGGCGCTGCCGCTGGCAGGATGCGGGCTTACCAGCTCGACCACCCAGCCGACCGTCGCCGCCGCGCCGCCCACGCCCGCCACCAGCAATTCGCCGATCCTCGACAGCCTCGATCCCGCCGATCGCGCCCGCGCCGAGCAGGCTCGGCGCACGGCCCTGGATGGCAAGGCCAAGGTCAGCATCGACTGGAAGAGCGACAGCAACGCCACCACCCATGGCAGCGTGGTGGCCGGGCCGCTGCAGAACCAGGGCGCGGCTCCGTGCCGGCAATATTCCCAGACCGTCTACAAGGACGGCGTGCCGAGCGTCGCCCGTTCGACGGCGTGCCGGCAGCCGGATGGCGGTTGGGTCAACAGCTGAGGCGTTTTGCGATCGGGCGGAAGGGCCGGGAATCGCAGCGACGCGTCGGGACGACAAGCCGGAGCGAAGAGGTGTTCGGTCATGAACGCGCTTTGCTGCGGCGATATCTGGGCGGGCGGGGTGCGGTCGCGCACGCTGCCCGCAGCCGATGGGTGATAAGGCGTCTCTGCGCGTTTGAAACGCCCAAATTAGGCCTTATGGCCAGCGCAAGAGATCTCGAA
Organism: Labrys sp. 22185; assembly: GCF_052045555.1. Classification (NCBI taxonomy): domain Bacteria; kingdom Pseudomonadati; phylum Pseudomonadota; class Alphaproteobacteria; order Hyphomicrobiales; family Xanthobacteraceae; genus Labrys; species Labrys sp. 22185. The sequence goes on from NZ_JBQEPH010000001.1 coordinate 504,689, forward strand.
TGCTCCTTTGGATAGCCCTGGCCGCCATGACCGGCCTCGCAGCTCTGGCATTGCTGTGGCCGTTGGCGCAGCGTGGCGGCGCCGTGACGCCGCAGGCATCCGATGTCGCCATCTACAAGGACCAGTTGGCCGAGATCGATCGCGATCTCGAGCGCGGGCTGATCGCCGGGAGCGAGGCGCAGGCCGCCCGCATCGAGGTCTCCCGCCGCCTGATCGAGGCCGATGAGGGAAAGAAAGCCGAGAAGGACCGGCAGCCGGCCGCGCAGGCGGCCAGCGGGCGGCGGAGGTTTGCCGCGTGCGTCGTCCTGGTGGCGGTCCCGCTGCTCAGCCTCGGGCTCTATGCCTATCTCGGCTCGCCATCGAGTCCCGACCAGCCCCTGGCGGCCCGGCTGGACGGCAATATCGAAAACGCCTCGCTCGATGAACTGGTGGCCCGGGTCGAAGCCAAGCTGGCGGAGAATCCCGAAGACGGCCGCGGCTGGGAATTGATGGCGCAGATCTATCTGCGCCAGCAGCGCTTCGAGGATGCCAAGCAGGCCTATGCCAACGCCCTGCGGCTGCTGGGGTCGACCGCCGAACGCGAGGCCAATTTCGGCGTCGCCGTCGTCGCTGCCGCCGACCGCATGGTGACGGCCGACGCCAAGGCCGCCTTCCAGCGGGCTCTCAAGCTCGATCCCAAGGAGTTCCGTTCTGCCTATTTCCTCGGCCTCGCCAGGGAGCAGGACGGCGACAAGAAGGGGGCGATCGAGGCCTGGCAGGCCCTGATTGCCGACAATCCCAATGCTGCCGACTTCCTGCGGCAGGAAATCGCCAGGGTCGGCGGGCAGCCCGGATCTGCTCCCGATGGCGCCGCTCCCGATACGGCTGCACGCGGCCCTTCACAGGACGATGTCAGGGCAGCCCAGGCGATGACTCCGCAGGAGCGCGGCAAAATGATCCAGGGCATGGTGTCCGGGCTGTCCGAGCGGTTAAAATCGCAAGGGGGCAGCCCGGAGGAATGGATGAAGCTGATCAAGGCCTATAGCGTGCTCGGGCAGGCGGACAATGCCCGCACTGCGCTCGCGGATGCCCGCAAGGCCCTGGCCAATTCGCCCGATGCCGTCAGGCAGATGGACGAGCTTTCGAAGGCATTGGGTCTATGACGCGCAAGGGCAGACGTCTGGCGATGATCGGCGCAGCCGGTGTGGTCCTCGCGGCTGCGGTGGGCCTGGTGCTGTTCAGCCTGGGCGGCACCATGTCCTATTTCGCCGGGCCGAGCGACATCGTCGGCAAGCAGACCACGCCAGGCCAGCGCTGGCGGCTGGGCGGCTTGGTGGAGCAAGGCTCCCTGCAGCGCGGCAGCGCATCCGAGATCGCCTTCACGGTGACCGATACCAACAAGTCGATCAAGGTCGTCTATTCGGGTATCGTGCCCGATCTCTTCCGCGAGGGGCAGGGCGTGGTGGCCGAGGGCGTGGTCGACAGCGCCGGCGTCTTCCAGGCCGATACGCTGCTGGCCAAGCATGACGAGAAATACATGCCCAAGGAAGTGGCGGATGCGCTGAAGGCGCAAGGCCACTGGGAAGAGGGCGGCGCCTACGGGAAAAAGCCATGATCGTCGAAGCCGGCCACTACGCACTCGTTCTCGCCCTCACGCTCGCCGTGATCCAGTCGGTGCTGCCGCTGTGGGGCGCTCGCGCGGGCGATCTCGGGCTGATGCGCATCGGCACCAGTTCCGCCCTGTTCCAGCTTCTCTTCGTTGCCATGGCGTTCGGCGTGCTGACCTATGCCTATGTCAGCTCGGATTTCTCGCTTACCAACGTGTTCGAGAATTCCCATTCGGCCAAGCCGCTACTCTACAAGATTACAGGCGTATGGGGGAACCATGAGGGCTCGATGCTGCTCTGGGTCCTCATCCTGGCGTTTTTCGGCGGGCTGGTGGCTGCTTTCGGCCGCAACCTGCCGCCGACCATGAAAGCGACCGTACTGGCGGTGCAGGCCTGGATCAGCACGTCCTTCCTGTTGTTCATCCTGCTCACCTCCAATCCCTTCACCCGCCTCACGCCGGCGCCGATGCAGGGGCAGGATCTCAACCCGATCCTGCAGGATGTCGGCCTCGCCATCCATCCGCCGCTCCTCTATCTCGGCTATGTCGGTTTCTCCATCGCCTTTGCCTTTGCGGCTGCCGCATTGATCGAGGGGCGCATCGATGCCGCCTGGGCGCGCTGGGTCCGGCCCTGGATCCTGCTGGCCTGGATCTTCCTGACTCTGGGCATCGCCATGGGCTCCTATTGGGCCTATTACGAGTTGGGCTGGGGCGGCTGGTGGTTCTGGGACCCGGTCGAGAATGCCTCGCTGATGCCGTGGCTCGCCGGTACGGCGCTCCTCCACTCCGCCTTGGTGATGGAAAAGCGCAATGCCCTCAAGGTGTGGACGATCCTGCTCGCCATCCTCACCTTCTCCCTCTCCTTGCTCGGCACCTTCCTGGTGCGCTCGGGCGTGCTCACCTCCGTGCACGCCTTCGCCACCGATCCCAGGCGCGGCGTGTTCATGCTGGCGATCCTGGTGCTGTTCATCGGCGGTGGCCTCAGCCTGTTCGCCTGGCGCGCTTCAGCCCTGAAGCAGGGCGGCATCTTCGCGCCGATCTCGCGCGAGGGCGCGCTGATCCTCAACAATCTCCTGCTCACGGTGAGCTGCTTTGCCGTGTTCATCGGCACGCTCTACCCGCTGGCGCTGGAGGCCCTGACCGGCGGCAAGGTGTCGGTCGGTCCGCCTTTCTTCGACCTGACCTTCGGGCCGCTGATGCTGGCGGTGCTGGTGGTGATGCCGTTCGGGCCGTTCCTGGCCTGGAAGCGCGGTGACCTGGCCGGTGCCATGCAGCGCCTCGCCGCTGCGATCGGCCTGGCCATCCTGGCCGCGCTGGTGACGCTGTGGCTCAAGCAGGGCGGGCCGGTGTTGGCACCGCTCGGCGCAGGCCTCGCCTTCTTCATCATGGCGGGAGCGGTGGTCGAGATCGCCGGGCGCATCAAGTTGTTCCGCGAGCCGCTGGGATCCAGCCTGCGCCGGGCAACGGGCCTGCCGCGGTCGGCCTTCGGCACGGCCTTCGCCCATTTTGGCGTCGGCGTCACGTTGATGGGCGTCGTCGCTGCCTCGGCCTGGCAATCGGAGACCATCGTGGCGATGAAGCCCGGCGAGACCGCCACCTTCGGACGTTTCCAGGCCACCTATGTCGGCGCAGTACCCAGGCGCGGCTCGAACTACACGGCCACCGAGGCGCAGTTCGTGATCCGCCGCGATGGCGTCGAGATCGGCCGCATGACGTCCTCCAAGCGTTTCTATCCGGCGCGCCAGATGCCGGTGACGGAAACGGGCATCAGCACCCATGGTTTCGATCAGATCTATATCGGCCTCGGCGACAACCTGCCGGATGGTGCCATTGCGGCCCGGCTCTACGACAAGCCGCTGATCACCCTGATCTGGCTCGGCTGCCTGGTCATGGCGTTTGGCGGCCTGCTATCGCTCTCGGACCGCCGCCTGCGCGTCGGTGCCCCCAAGCCGGCTCGCCGGCTTGCCCAGACCATGCAACCGGCCGAATAGGCGATGGCGAAGCGCTTCATCCTCGCCTGCCTTTTCGGCCTCATGGTGCTGCCGGCGCTGGCCGTGCAGCCGGACGAGGTTCTGCCCGATCCGGCCCTCGAGGCACGCGCCCGCGCGCTGTCGGCGCAGCTGCGCTGCATGGTCTGCCAGAACGAGTCGATCGACGATTCGAATGCCTCGCTCGCCAAGGACCTGCGTATCCTCGTGCGCGAGCGCCTGAAGGCCGGCGACAGCGACGCCGAAGTCAAGGACTTCCTGGTTGCCCGCTATGGCGATTTCATCCTCTTGAAGCCACCTCTGGAATGGCGGACCCTCGCTTTGTGGTCAGGACCGCCGGCATTGCTGCTGCTGGGCGGCATCGCCATCTTCCTGTCGACGCGGCGGCGGCAGGCTGCTGCTCCTGCACCGCTCAGTTCGGATGAGCAGGCCAGGGTCGACGATATCCTCAAGCGGGAAAGCTAGGCCGCGGATCGCCGCGGCCGCCCGGTTCGCGATGCGGAAGAGGTTTGCTATCGGCCGGTCTCGAACAGGAACCAGGCTCGGCGTTCGGTTTCGTCGATCCAGTTTTCGATCAGGCTCGCCGTTGCGACATCGCGGTGTTCATCGCACAGATCGTGGGTCTCGCGCAGGAAGCCGACCAGGCGCTTGTTGTCGTCGAGCAATTCGGCAAGCATGTCGCCGGGCGTGACGAAATCGGCATCATTGTCCGACAGGCGCTGCAGCCGCCCGATATGGCCAGCCGAGCGCAGCGTGGTGCCGCCGATCTTGCGGACCCGCTCCGCGATGGCGTCGGTCATGGCGAAGATCTGATCGGCCTGCTCGTCCAGCAGCAGATGATAGTCGCGAAAATGCGGGCCCGAGACGTGCCAGTGGAAATTCTTGGTCTTCAGATAAAGGGTGAACACGTCGGCAAGTAACGTCGTGAGTGCGCCTGACAGATCCTTGGTCGCATTGGAACCCAGATCGGTGGGGACCCGCAGATCCGCCGTCTTCAATGCCTTCGCCTTGTCCTTGGCCATCAAGTCGTTTCCTTTTGCTATCAGGTCGGTGGCGCTCCTCTCCAGCCCAAGCGGAACCATGACAGAGAGGCAGCCTTCATAGAACATCGCTCGGCCAGCAAGGTTCATCGCAGATCGAGCTTGGACAATCGTTGGACCGCCATGGCCCTGTCTGCTTTGCCCGGTTGCTCGTGCACCGATCTCATCTTGAATCAAACCGAACCGGCGCGGTGATGGTCCGGCTGACGCCAGCCGGCGGCGCGGGAACGGGCGATGCCCTCCGGACCAGGGACAGTACCTCCTGGTCGAGTTCGACAGAACCCGAGGAGCGGGCGAGCGAGGCTGCCAGCACGTTGCCCTCATCGTCGATCCGGAAGCGGACATAGGCAATACCGCGTTCACCGCGCGAACGGGCGCCGGCTGGATAACGCTTGCGCCGTTCGAGATGCGCCATCAACTGCGAGCGCCACTGCGCCGGCGCCTGGCCGGACAGCTGGCCGGAGCTGGTTTGCCGGGCCGCGTTGCGGCTCGACTGGTTGGCCTGGACCTGTGCCACGACGGCCGCCTTCGAAGCCTCCTGGGCGTGCTGAGGGCGTGGCTTGGCTGGCTTTTGCTTGGGCGGCTTCTTCGGCTCTGCCCGGAGAGTGGTCTGCTGCCTCGCCTTCACCTCGATGGGCCGCTGCTGGGGGAGCTGTACTTCGGCCTGCGTGACCTGCGTCGGCGGCGTTTCCATTGTCGGCTGCGGCTCGGCCGCCTCCGTCACCGGCTCCGGAGCCTGGACCTCCTCGATGGGGTCGGCGGGCACGGGCTCCTCGGACGCCGGGACCGCCTCGCTTGCCGCCTGGGGCTCCGCCGCCTGCAGGTCGGGAGAGATCTCGTTGGTCTGGGTCTGCATCGCCTCCGAGGTCGGCGCGAACTCGATCATGATCGCCGGCGGCGGCGCATCGGCGGAAGGCGCTGCCGGCGACGGCCACAGACACCAGATGGCAATCCCAAGGTGCAGGCTGAGCACGACGAGACCCGCGCCGGCCCAGAGAGCCAGATCCGCGACGCGGCTCCCGGAGCCTGAGACGGTTTGCCAATCGGTCACGATAGGGTGCCTTCCGGTACGCTCTCCAGTTCGGCCGGAGTTATCGTGGGATAGCTGGCCTCGCGCTGCTTGTGCATCAGCGCCGTCAGAATGTGGCGGTGAGCGAGGCGTAGAAGGTGCGCCCCGGGCCCGGTTGCTGCACCAGGCTCAGGGGGTCGACGTAATATTGGTCGGTCAGGTTCTCGACGCGGACGCTGCCCGTGAGGTTCTTGCTGAACTTGTATTCGGCGAAGACGTCCACCAACGTGTGCCGTTTCCAGTCGACCAGGGCGATGAACTGGGACGCACCCTGCGCCGTCACGTCGCCATGGCCGATGGCGCGCGCGCCGACATGGGAAATCCGCCCGCCCACGGTGAGCGCATCGTCCATCAATTTCTGGGACAGCGTGAGCGCCAGCGAATAGCGGGGCGGAATATGGTTGGTCGAATAGTCGGCATAGAGCGACTTGTTCTCGCAGGTTCCGGCGGTGCGGCAGAACTCGACATTGGTATAGTAGTTGGCCGCAAGGTCCGCCGTGAAGCCGCCGAGCTCATAGCGTCCGGACAGTTCCAGGCCGGAAAAATGGGCGCGGTCGATGTTGAAGATGCGCATGCCCGACACGCCATTGGGGAAGGTGTACCATTGGCGGGCAATGTAGTCGTCGACTGTCCAGTCGAAATAGCCAAGCTTCAGCATGCCCTTGTCATTCGCCGACAGCAGGCCCTCCCGGCGCAGATTGGTGCCGATCTCCCAATTGCTGGAACGTTCGGGCTTCAGATGCGAGTTGACGTTCATGGTGAAGGCCGAGACCGATTCCATGATGCTGGGCAGCCGCATCGCATTGGAATAGTTGACGTAGAACTGGGTGCCATCGAAAGGCTCGACCGTCACGCCGATCGAGGGGCTGATGCCGCCCTTGGCCAGCCTGGTGTCGTAGGTGTAGTCGGGGCGCACCAGTTCGGGGGCGTTGCGATCCTCGGACCAGAAATACTGGTAGCGCAGCCCCCCGTTGAGGGTAAGCCAATCGACGGGCCGCCAGGCGACCTTGGCGAAACCGGCGGCCTCATGGCGGATGCCGTCGCGCAGGTCCAGCCAGGTTTCCGCCTCCTTGGTGCCGCGACTCGGGCGGGTGTCCTCGCCCCGATAGGAGACGCCATAGGTCAGGTCGGCCGAACCATAGGCCAGTTGGAATTTGGAGGTGTTGGTGATCTCGGCACCCCACATGTCCGTGTCGGATCCGGAGCGGAAATCACCCGGCCTGGGCGGCCTGTAGCCGGCACGCAGCGGATTGCGCATCTCCAGCTTGCTCCACCACAGATTGGCCTTGAGGTTGATGAGGTCATTGTCCTCGGGCTTCCAGCGGTAGCGTAGCGTTACGCTGTCCACCGAGGTTCCCGTGGTCTGTGCCTGCTGGACTGCCTGGCCCCGGTCATCGGTAAGCCGGGAAGCGAGAAGGTCGCCTGCCTCGCTGCGAAAGCCGTTGTAGCCGAGCTGCACACTGTGGCCGTCGCCGAAGCGCACCGTTCCCTTGGCGAGCCAGGATTGCGTCTCCAGCTGGGTGTTCAGCACTTCCTCGCCGGCGCGATAATTGGCGATGCCGCCATTGTCGATATAGTCCGTGTAGTTCTGGCAGTAGGTGGGCGTGGAGCAGACGCGGCGTGGCCCCAGATGGATGGGATAGGCGGAAGGCCCGTTCGTTCCCGCATGATAATTGCCCTGCTTGCGATAGGCGTAGCCGGCGATTAGGTCGAAATTCTCCTCCTTCACCGCAGCCACGACGCTGCCCGAGCCGCTCGTCGGCGACAGGAGGGCCGGCCGGTCCATGCCGGTCGGCGAGGGCGTGGCCACCGGGGAGGCCCAGGAGGCGTAGGGCCACTGGTAGCCGGCCACCGCGCCGGCTTTCGGCGAAGAGGTATTGGTGCCGAAACCGCCACGGACGCGCACGCCGTAATTCTTGCCGTCCTGCACGATGTCGGCGGCATCGAGCGTGCGCATGGCGACTGTGCCGGCAATGCCGTTGGAGGTGACGTCCGACCCCTTGGTGATGTCGATGCCGCCGAGCAGGTCCGGGTCCACGAAGGTGCGGTTGGACGTGCCCTGATAGCCCTGGTAGACGGTCACGGCATTCTCGGCTCCGTCGACCGTCACCGCGACGCGGCCCATGCCCTGCATGCCGCGGATGTTGACGTCGATGGCACCGGCACCGTTGCGCGCTTCGCCCGATGTCACGCCCGGCGTGCCCCGGAAGATGTCGGCCGGGCTCGATCCCCGGAAGCGCTCGATGGCCTTTTCCGAAATGTAGGCGGTGGGCGCCGGCGTCTCGTAGGGGGCTTCCTGCTGATTGCCGCCCTGGCCGGCCGTCACGGTGATGACGTCGAGGACCAGCGAGCCGTCGTCGGCAAGCGGGGCCGCCGTGCCGGCAGCACGCCCGCTGATGGTCACGGTGTTGGCGCTGGTGAAGCTGTAGGAGAGGCCTGTGCCCGCGAGAAGGCGCGAAAGTGCCTGTTCGCGGGTGTAACTGCCTGATAGGGCAGGGCTGGTCCGGTTGGCGACCAGGGACGAGGCGAACAGCAACCGCAACCCGGCTTGATCGGCAAAGCGGGTGAGCGCCGGGCCCAGGCCCTGCTGGCGGATGTCGAGGCGAATACTGCCCTGCTGTGACGTTTGCGCATAGGCGGTGCCGCCGCACCATGCCGACGCCAGCACCATGCCGATCGATACCGACCCCAAAAGTGCGATCCTGGTGAGGCCGCCAAAGCCGCACCCCTTGTTATGTCCCAATCTTCTGCTGTCCATCAATCCCGCCCCGCTGACCAAAGGGGGGAGGGCAGGCGTTTCCTGAAAACGTCTGCCAGTCCCCCATATCTCCAGGACGAAACGAGACCGGCGATCTTGCAGCGCATCGGCAGGAAAATTTCGAAGTGCTCGCGGAAGAGGGGAGCGGAACCATGTCCCAAGCGCTCGAGGGAAGGCGGCTTCAGTGCAGGATGGTGACGAAGGGCAGCCGCGTCACCTTGACGGGGAGCGTTGCCTCGAGGGTGGAGAGCACGGATTCCGGGTCGGCCAGTTCGAATACCCCGGTCACCTCCAGCGACTGCAGGCGGGCGCTGGTGATCACGATCCTGCCGCGGCGCTGGCGCTCGATCTCGACCACGACATCGCCCAGCGGCCTCTGGTTGAAGATGAGCTTGCCCCTGCGCCAGGCCGTCTCGGATTCGGCGTCGACGGGTTCGGCCGCGAAGGGCTGCCGGCCTGTTCCGTAGCGCACCCGCTGATCGGCTGCCGCGAGTACGCCCGTGCCGGGTCCGGCACCGGCCGTCACGTCCACTTGTCCCTCCACCACGGTAACGACCACTTCCTGCGAACGGATGTCGACGTCGAATACGGTTCCCACGGCCCGCGCTTGCCCGCCATTGGCCGCCACCACGAAAGGCCGTCCGGCGTCCGGTCGGACTTGAAACAGCGCCTGACCTGCGAGCAGTTCCAGGCGCCGCTGGGCGGCATCGAAGGAGACATTCAGCGCGGTGTCGCCGTTGAGAAGGGCGGTGGAGCCGTCCGGCAGGGTTATCGTCGCGCGTTCTCCGGCACCGGTGCTGTGGTCGGCGAACAGATGCTGGCGCAGAAGGCTGGAACCGGCGACGGCCAATCCACCGATCGCCACACCACCAAGCACTGCCCGTCTCGTCAATTTGGCGCGGGCATTGCGCTGGACCTTGTCTCCGGCAAGGCCGAGGCCATGCCAGATCGTCTCGGCCTCGCGGGCAGCCAGTTCATGTTCGCGGCTCTGCCTGCGCCAGGCCGCGAAAGCCTCATGGTCGGCTTTGCCAGCCTGGCCGGAATGGAGCCTAACCAGCCAGTCGATGGCCGCGTCGCTGAGTGCGAGATCGGCCTGCTGCCTCTCTTGGCCTGGTTCCGTCTGTCTGGTCGGCGTTCTCGTCACCATCCGCTCCCGGCAATCTATACGTGCTCGGCCGAGAGGTCAGGCGATGGCGCGGAAATGGTCGCGGCAATGTCGTAGCGCCTGGGTGAGGTAGCGCGCCACCATGCTTTCGGAAACGCCGAGTCGCTTTGCGATGTCCCGATGGGAAAGGCCGTCGCAGCGATTCAGCAACAAGGCCGTGCGTGGCTTGGCTGCGAGTTTGGCCAGGCCGATGGCCAGGAAACGCAATTGGTCGCAATCGATCGTGATCGTCTCTGGTGACGGTGCGCTGTCGGCGACCGCCTGGAGAATGGCTTCGTCGCTGAGGCAACGGGCCGAATGCCGACGATCCTTGCGGGCGAAATCGATGGCGATGTTGCCGGCGATGCGTAGCAGGAAAGCCTGCTGGTCCTGAATGGGGCCTCGCGTTCCCTTCATGTCCGCCAGCCGAAGCCAGGTTTCCTGGACGGCCTCCTCCGCGAGATCGTGCGAGCCACTGCGTTTGCGCAGCAGGCTGCGCAGCGTCTTCCATTGGCGCAGATAAAGCGACATCAGGTCGTCACGGGCATCGGTCGTGGTGAACGTCGTCATCGGCGTCGCATCGGAAATGGAAACGAAGTCGCGCTTCGGGAGGGCGATGCGCGTCAACTTAATGCAGGACCTGATATCTCATCAATAATTTCCCTGCAACATCAATAGTTTAGATGAATTCTAAGGGGTGCGGAAAACCGGTGCCGTCCGGTGGGATGTGCGCTTATAGCGCGACAGGGGCCGGCATCCAGCCGGTGGGACATGCTCTCGAGCGGGAAAAACTGCGTCTTACTAAAGAGTAATCCGGCGGAAAAAGAGCCGTAATGTTGGTCAGGGCATTGTCACCGGCAACGGCGCTGAATGGGGGCGCTGAAGCAAAGGCGACCGGTCTATCCCTACGGAAGGCCGTGTCATTATGGAGCCTATCACGATGAATTCATCCGATCATGACATGAAGCCGAAGGCCGGTATCCTCGCCCGCCGCCGCACGCGCCTGATGGCTGCCGTGTTCGGCCTTGGCGTCGCCGGCGCGGTTGCCGGCAACTTCGTGGTCATGCCATCCGTCACGCCCGCTTTCGCTCAGACCCAGAGCCAAGCCGTTCAATCTGGCGTCGCGCAGCCGGGCTTTGCCGATATCGTGCAGAAGGTGCGGCCGGCAGTGGTTTCCATCAAGGTCAAGACCGAAACCAATGCCAGCGCTTCCGACGACGACAATGACGGTGCGCCGGCCAATCCGTTCGAGTTCTTCTTCAACGGGCCCGGTGGCGGCAACATGCAGCCCGGCCGGCCTCGCAAGCAGTTCGGCATGGCGCTGGGCTCCGGTTTCTTCATCTCGGCTGACGGCTATGTCGTGACCAACAACCATGTCGTCGACCATGCCAAGGAAGTCGATGTCGTCACCGATGGCGGCAAGACCTATACGGCCAAGGTGATCGGCGTCGATCCGAAGACCGACCTCGCCTTGCTGAAGGTCCAGGACGATGCGGGCAAGTTCCCCTTTGTCGAACTCGAACTGCAGAACGAACCGCGCGTGGGCGATTGGGTCCTGGCTGTCGGCAATCCCTACGGCCTGGGCGGTACCGTGACGGCGGGCATCGTGTCGGCGCGTGGCCGCGATCTCAACAACTCGACCTATAACGACTTCCTGCAGATCGACGCTCCGGTCAATCGCGGCAATTCGGGCGGGCCGACCTTCGACCTCTCCGGCCGCGTCATAGGCGTGAACACGGCGATCTACTCGCCGTCCGGTGGCTCGATCGGCATCGGCTTTGCCATTCCCGCCGAGACCGTCTCGCGTGTGGTCTCGCAGCTCAAGGCCGATGGCCAGGTGACGCGTGGCTATATCGGCGTGCAGATCCAGCCGGTCACCCAGGATATCGCCGACTCCATCGGCCTGAAGAAGGCTTCGGGTGCCCTGATCGCCGACGTCACCAAGAACGGTCCTGCTGCCAAGGCCGGCCTGCAGTCGGGTGACGCCATCACCGCCGTCAACGGCAAGGAAGTCGGCGATTCTCGCGAGCTTGCCCGCGCCATCGCCGATGTGAAGCCCGGCGAGACCGCCGACCTGACCGTCTGGCGCGACGGCAAGGAGCAGAGCGTCAAGGTCGAGACCAGCAAACTGCCGGGCGACAAGCAGCTGGCCGATGCGCGCTCGCAGCAGGATGACGACACCGGCGGCAAGAGCTCGCTCGCCAGCCTGGGCGTCGAACTGGCGCCGGCTGCTGCCGTTGCCGGTGCCGGCAAGGCCGGTGTGGTCGTGACCGATGTCGATCCAGGCAGCCCCGCTGCCGAATCGCTGCGCCCGGGCGACGTCATCCTCGACATTGCCGGCAAGCCGGTGAGCAATGTGCGCGAGGTTCGCGAGATCCTTTCGAGCGCCAAGGCCGACTCCAAGCGCACCGTGCTGCTGCGCGTGAAGAACAATGACGGCCTGCACTTCGTCGCCCTGCCGATCGGCAAGGCCTGATCCGAGCTGAAACGCCGATGCGGCTGCCCGTCACGGGCGGCCGTGACGGCACCTTGGCTCGAATCCATGTCCCCCCCACCCCGTTCGCTCCGGTCGGAGCAGATCGGGATGGGGGGTGCATTCTTGAAAACACCGTGTGAATGCTGCGGGCGCGGATCATTGCGCCCCTATGAGGTGACCTCGAAATGTGGCAAAGCTCGTCTCAGACGCCTTCAACTCGAAATCTGAATGAGTCTGAAACCAAAATGCGTATTCTGATCGTCGAGGACGACCGCGACGCAGCCGCCTACCTGGTCAAGGCCTTCTCGGAAGCGGGACATGTTGCCGACCATGCTGCCGATGGCTTGAGCGGCTATGCCATGGCCAAGGACGGTCCCTATGACGTGCTGATCGTCGATCGCATGCTGCCCAAACTCGATGGCCTTTCGATGATCTCCCGCCTGCGCCTCGAAGACACGCAGACACCCGCCCTGATCCTGTCCGCGTTGGGCGAGGTCGATGACAGGGTCAAGGGCCTGCGCGCCGGTGGCGATGACTATCTGCCCAAGCCCTATGCCTTCTCCGAGCTCCTGGCTCGGGTCGAGGTCCTGTCGCGCCGGCGTCCCGGCAAGGGCGAGGAAACGGTCTATCGGGTCGGCGATCTTGAGCTCGACCGCCTGTCCCATGTGGTCAAGCGGGCGGGGGAGGAGATCGACCTCCAGCCCCGGGAATTCCGGCTGCTCGAATATCTGATGAAGAATGCCGGCCAGGTGGTGACCCGTACCATGCTGCTCGAGCATGTCTGGGACTACCACTTCGATCCCGGCACCAATGTCATCGACGTCCATGTGTCGCGCCTGCGCTCCAAGCTCGACAAGGGCTTCGAGAAGCCATTGCTGCACACCATTCGCGGGGCGGGCTACATGATCCGCGACAGTGCGAAATAAGCCATCCCGGCAGGATTCCACCGCGTGAAGATGAGGAGCACTGCGTCGGGGGCTGAATCGGAAAGACTGGCTGTGACCGGACTGCGGAAACTGATCCGAACCACGGCCTTCAAGCTGATGGCCGCCTATCTGCTGGTGTTCACGCTGTTCGCGGCTTCGCTGCTCGGCTATTTCTTCTGGAATGCCCAGCGCCTCCTCGGCTCGCAGATCAGCAATTCCATCAATGCCGAGATCAACAGCCTCAGTGACGAATATGCCCAGGGTGGCGTGATGCTGCTGGCCTCGACCATCGAGGCCCGCACCCGCCGGCCGGGATCGCTGCTCTATCTGCTCACCACGCCGCAGGGGGAGGCGCTCGTCGGCAATGTCAGCGAACTGCCCGACGGTGTCCTCGATAAGCCAGGCCTCAGCAATATTCCCTATCGCCGTGATGATGGCGGCAAGGCCGGTCCGCGCACGGCGCTGGTGCGGGTTTTTGCCCTGCAGGATGGCTACAAGCTCCTCGTCGGCGTCGATCTCGACGAGCAGAGCCGCGTGCGTGCGATCATGTTCAATGCGGCACTGTGGTCGGTCGGCTTGATCATGTTGCTCGGCGTGGCCGGCGGCTGGTTCGTGGCGCGGCGCGTGCTGCATCGCCTCGACGACATCAATGCCACCAGCCGCTCCATCATCGACGGGGACCTCACCCGCCGCCTCAAGGTCGCAGGCACGGATGACGAATTCGACAGGCTGGCCTCGACGACCAATGCCATGCTGGATCGCATCCAGGAACTGATGGCGGGCCTCAAGGAGGTTTCCGACAACATCGCCCATGATCTCAAGACCCCGTTGACGCGCCTGCGCAATCACGCCGAGGAGGCGTTGCGAACGGCGAAGGACGAGGATGCCTATCGCGCTGCGCTCGATCGCACCATCGAGGAGTCAGACGGGTTGATCGGCACCTTCAACGCTCTCCTGATGATCGCGCGGGCGGAAGGCGGCCGTATCGACGGGGCGCTCAGCGAGTTCGATGTCGCCGAGGCCGTGCATGCAGTGGCGGAGCTCTACGAACCCGTTGCCGAGGAGAGCGGTGCCAGGATCGTGGTGGCGGCGCAATCGCCCTTGGCGCTGCACGGCAACCGCGAGCTGGTCAGCCAAGCTTTGGCCAATCTCATCGACAACGCCCTCAAATACAGCCCCAAGGAGGAGGGCGGACCGGCTGGCGACGTGACGATTGCGGCCGAGAAACGCGACGGGCGCGTCATTCTCAGCGTGGCCGATCATGGCGCCGGCATTCCGCAGGCCGACCGGCAGAGGGTGCTGGAACGCTTCGTCCGGCTGGAATCGAGCCGCACGCGCCCGGGCTCCGGCCTTGGCCTGGCGCTCGTCTCCGCCATGGTGAAGCTGCATGGCGGCACGATCCGCCTGGAAGACAACCAGCCGGGTCTACGTGTGGTGCTGGAATTGCCCGACAAGCCCGCCGAGGAGCCGGTGCCGTCCAAGCTCGCCCTGCGCCGCCCGGGCTTGCGCGTTCGCTCCTGAACCGGACACCTGCTCGAGAGCATGCTACGTCGTAGCGACGGCATTCGAAGTCAGCCATTTGCGCATGCGAATTGTTTGAACCAATGCTATCGCCAAGGAACGACAAGAAGAGCGTGAAAGCAGGGTGAGGCGGCGGCATGATTCCCATTGAAGACAAACGTCGTGTCAAATCCCGCTTCGCCGATCTGACGGACGTATTGGATCCGGCCGCCCAACCGACCGTCGCAACGGCGCTGGGGGGCGGGCAGGGCCATGCCGTGCTGGCCGGGCTTGCCACCGCCTCACCCTTCCTGTGGGGGCTGGCCCTAGCCGATTCCGCCCGCCTGGAGCGCATCCTGGCAGGAGCGCCAGGGGCGGTGCTCGAAGAGGCGATCGCACGTGCCAAGGCTCGATGCAGCGCCGCGGCCGATATCGCCGAGGCCATGCGGGCCCTGCGCCTGCTCAAGCAGGAGGCAGCCTTGCTGATCGGCATTGCCGATCTCGGCTGCGTCTGGCGGCTTGCCGAGGTCACGGCGGCCCTGACGCGCGTGGCCGACGAAAGCGCGACGCTGGCCTTGCGTTTCCTGCTGCGGGAGGCCGCCGCCGCAGGTCGTTTCCTGCCGTCCGATCCTGAAAATCCGGACCGGGATTGCGGCTTGGTGGCATTGGCGATGGGCAAGCAGGGCGCGTTCGAACTGAATTATTCATCCGATATCGACCTGATCGTCCTCTACGATCCGGAAACGGCGCCCTTGCGCGAAGGGCTGGAGCCGGCGCCTTTCTTCGTGCGGCTGACACAGGGGCTGGTCAAATTGTTGTCCGAGCGCACGGCCGATGGCTATGTCTTCCGGGTCGACCTGCGTCTGCGGCCCGATCCGGGAGCCACCGCGATCGCGATCTCGCTTCCTGCCGCCTATGGCTATTATGAAAGCGTCGGGCAGAACTGGGAACGGGCGGCGATGATCAAGGCGCGACCCTGCGCCGGTGACATCGCGCTGGGCGAGCGTTTCCTGGCCGGGCTGGTGCCCTTCATCTGGCGGCGGCACCTCGACTATGCCGCCATCGCCGATGTCCATGCCATGAAGCGGCAGATCCATGCCCATAAGGGCCATGAGGCCATCGCCGTTGCCGGGCACAATCTCAAGCTCGGGCGCGGCGGCATCCGCGAGATCGAGTTCTTCGTGCAGACCCAGCAGCTGATTGCCGGTGGCCGCAATCCCGACCTGCGCGGGCGCGGCACCATCGCCATGCTCGCCGCCCTGCAGGAAGCCGGCTGGATCACGCCGGAGGCGCGTGACCAATTGACCGAGGCTTATGACTTCCTGCGCGGGTTGGAGCATCGCCTCCAGATGATGGCGGACGAGCAGACCCACAGCCTGCCGGCGGAGAAGCAGGTACTCCTGGAATTTGCCCGCTTTGCCGGCTACGCCGATGTGGAAGCCCTATCCAAGGCGCTGATCTCTCGCCTGGAGACCGTGCAGCAGCATTATGCCCGCTTGTTCGAGGCCTCGGCGCCGCTCGCCAGCGATGTCGGCAGCCTGGTCTTCACCGGCAAGGAGAACGATCCGGAGACGCTGAAGACCTTGGAGCGCCTGGGCTATGCCTCGCCTTCGCAGGTGGCGGAGATGATCCGCGGCTGGCATCACGGACGTTACCCCGCCATGCGCTCGGCCAAGGCACGCGAGGATCTCACCGAACTCACGCCCGCTCTGCTGCAGGCGTTGGCCAAGGAGGGGCGTCCCGACAAGGCCTTGTTCGTGTTCGACGGGCTGCTCGCCCGCATGCCCTCGGGTTACCAGCTCTTTTCGATCCTGCGCAACAACGCCAAGCTGTTTTCGGTGCTCGCGCGCGTGCTCGGCGTGGCGCCACGCCTGGCCGAAGTGCTGGTGCGGCGCCCGCATGCGCTGGACGGCCTGCTCGACCATGGTGCCGAGGGAAACGACGCTCAGGCCTGGATCGATTCGCGCCTCGCCGGTGCGCTCGCGACGGGCGAGAGCTATGAGGACAAACTCGACCTGGTGCGCATTTTCGTGCGCGAGCGCATTTTTGTGCTCGGCGCCCGCCTGCTTTCCGGAGAACTCGATCCCCTGCTGGTCGGCGAGCAGATCACCGCCCTGGCGCAGGCCGTGGTCAGGGCCTTGCTCGATCTCGTCATCGCCGAACTGAAGCAGGCCCATGGCAGCCCGCCCGGTGCCCGCGTCGGCATCCTTGCCATGGGCAAGTTCGGCGGGGGGGAATTGACCTCTTCCTCCGACCTCGACCTGATCGTGCTCTACGACCATGATCCCGATGCCATTGAAACTGACGGACCCCGCGCGATCGCCCCGTCCGTCTGGTTCGCCCGGCTGACGCAGAGGCTGATCGCCGCCCTCTCGGCCCCGACGGGAGAGGGAACGGCCTTTTCCGTCGACATGCGGCTGCGCCCGTCCGGGCAGAAGGGGCCGGTCGCCATCCATATTGACGGGTTCAGGGAATACCAGCTCAAGGAAGCCTGGACCTGGGAGCATATGGCGATGACGCGAGCGCGCATCGTCGCGGGTGACGCCGAGTTCGGCCGCCTGATCGAGGAGACCATCGCCGGGATCCTCGCCGTCGAGCGCGAGCCGCGCAAGATTCTCAAGGACGTCGCGGAAATGCGGGTCCTGCTCGAAAGCGAGAAGGGCGGGCGCGGGCCGTGGGACCTCAAGAATGCCCGGGGCGGCCTGGTCGATATCGAATTCATCGCCCAGACCCTGCAGCTCCTGCATGCGGCCACCCATCCGGCCATGCTCGATGCCAATACCGGCCGTGCCCTCGACAAGGCCCTGGAAGCCGGCGTGCTGGCCAAGACGGCGCATCGGCGCCTCATCGAGGCCTGGCGGCTCTACACCGCTCTCTCCCAGGTGATCCGTTTTTGTGTCGGCGGTAATCTCGATCCCGACAAGACATCCGAAACGGGCAAGATCCTGCTCAGCCGCGTGGCCGAATGCAGTGATTTCGACGAACTCAACGCCGTCATCGGCGTGACGCAGGCGCAGGTGCGGAACATTTTCAAGCAGGTCGTCGGCGGGAAATAAGCCCGCGCGGCGATGCGGCCCATTCATCCCTGGTCTCCCTTCGAGCGGGCTCGATTTTGCCGCTCGGACGTGGAAGAATGATTGCGATCACCGCTTCCCGACGGGAGGCTTCATTGGGAGTTTTCTGCCAATGAGCGACACCGACCTTCGCCCTCGCACCAAGGCCAGAACCAGGACCCAGCGGCCGCAGCTGCACAAGGTCATCCTGGTCAATGACGACTACACCCCCCGGGAGTTCGTGGTGGTGGTGCTCAAGGCCGAATTCCGGATGAACGAGTCACAGGCCTACCGCGTTATGCTTACCGCCCATCAAAGAGGCGTCTGCGTGGTGGCCGTGTTCGCGCGCGACATTGCCGAGACGAAGGCGACCCGGGCGACGGATATGGCGCGCAGCCAGGGCTATCCCCTGTTGTTCACGACGGAGCCGGAAGAATGAGCACGCCCCGCACGACACAGTCCTACGATGCCGAGATCGCGATCATCCGCGAAAACATCCGTCAGTTGATGGAGCAGGCGGCGGCATCTTCCGGGGCCGCGAATGAGGACCTTCTGGCCGACCGCATCGCGGCCCAGGAGGCGCGGCTGGCGGCGCTGCAGCAGCAGATGGATGGGGCGCGTGGCGCCGATGAAGGAGGCAAGAGCCGAACCTGATCCCCTCGCCAAGCCGACGCCGGCAGGTTCCATCGCGCGGCGGTGTCAGTGCAACAGCGCTGCCGATGCCGCGCGTCTTGGCGTGGGCCGCATCAGGAGCGGCGTGGTCGGTTGAGCCGGCGAACGCGTGGCTTCGACCGGCAGCACCACCATGACGACGGTGCCGACGCCCACGGCGGAGCGGATGCGGATCGAGCCGCCATGCAGCTCCGCCAGGGATTTGGCGATGGAAAGGCCGAGGCCCGAGCCCTTGTGCGTCTTGGTGAACTGGGTCTGGACCTGCTCGAAGGGGCGACCGAGCTTGCCGATTGCTTCCGCCGGAATGCCGATGCCCGAATCCTCGACATAGAGGGCGACCCGGCTGCCGTGCCGGCGGATGCGAACGCCGATCCTGCCGCCCTCCGGCGTGAACTTGATGGCGTTGGAGAGAAGGTTGTTCATGATCAGGCGCAGGGCGCGGCGATCGGCCTGCAGGTTCACGCCATTGCTCCAGGAGGGGTGGAGGCTGAGCTTCTTGGCGTCCGTCTCCGGCCGGAGCGAGCGCAGCAGGTCGCCGAGCAGTCGGTCGACCGCCACGAGTTCGCGCTGCAGCGTGACCTCGCCCGCCTCGATCTTCGACATTTCGAGGATGTCGTCCACGAAGTTCAGGAGATAGCGTCCGCTGTCGTTGATGTCCTTGCAATAGCCGACATAGCGCGGCTGGCCGAGCGCGCCGAAGGTGCCGTTCTCCATCAATTCGGAAAAGCCGATGATGGCGTTGAGCGGGGTGCGCAGCTCATGGCTCATATTGGCGAGGAATTCCGACTTGGCCCGGTTGGCGGACTCGGCCTTGATCTTTTCCTCGGCATATTTCTCAGCCAGCTCGGCCAATTCCTGGGTCTGGCGCTCGAGCACCTGCCGGGAGCGCTTGAGGTCGGCGATCATGCCGATCAGGCTGCGCTCGCTGTCCATCAGCCGGGTCTGCTGTTCCTTCAGCGAGGTGATGTCGGTACCGACGGAGACATAGCCGCCATCCTTGGTACGCCGCTCGTTGATGGTGAGCCAGCGACCGTCCTGGAGCTGGGCCTCGAAGGTGCGCGCGCCCCGCTCGATCGGCGCGTTGGCGGACATGTTGGTGCGCACCACGGGCTGGGAGCCGGCCTCGACGATAGCGCTGTAATGGGTGCCGGGACGTACCAGGCCGTCCGGCAGGTTGTGCAGTGCCTGGAACTTGGAATTGCAGATTACCAGGCGATTGCCGGCGTCCCACAGGACGAAGGCTTCCGAGATGGTTTCGACGGCGTCGCGCAGGCGCAGGTCCGCCCGCTTGGTGTGCTCGGCGAAGCGCCGCTCTTCGGTTTCGTCGACGACGATGCCGATCAGGCGCTTGTTGCCCTGCGGGCCATAGACCAGCTCGCCGCGCACGCGCACATAGATCCATTCGCCATTGGCGCAGCGCATGCGGAAGCGCCGGTCGATCGCGAGTGGCGGATCCTTGGCCAGCAGTTCGGCGGAAAGGGTGCGCAAGCCGCCATCGTCGATATGAATGAGCCGGTCGATGTCGCTGTGGACCAGAAGGTCGTCCTGCGGCTCGTAGCCGAGCAGATGGAACATCGAATCCGACCAGAACACCCGTCCCGCTTCGAGATCCCAGTCCCACAGGCCCGAGCGTCCACGGCTGAGCGCGGTTTCCAGCCGGTTGCGCACATTGTTGTAGATGTCGTCGGCCCGGCGGGCCCGGGAGGCCTGCCAATAATAGGCAAAGCCCAGGATCAGCAGCACGCCGCCGGTGGTGGTGGTGAAGACGAGCAGCCGGCCGCTCAGGGCGTACCAGCCTTCCAGGATATCGTCGATCGGCCTGGCGGCGACGATGCGCAGGCTCTCGCTGGTGCCGATGGAGGCGAGCATGGCAGTGCCGCCGACCGTGACGGTCAACTGGCCACTGACGCGGTCCCCGATCGCGCCGATCAGGCCGGCGACGTCACCATTGTCGTTGAGCAGGCGGCCATGCGGCGTGATCACGGCAAGCAGGGTGTGCTCGGGCGCCGTGATCGCGGCACGGGTCGGCACGCGGCCGCTCTGGGCGACGATCGCACTCAGTTGCGCCGCTGCGGCCGAGACGATGAGATCGAGGTTGCGGCCGGCCTCCTGCATGGCTTGCTGGCGGCTGTCCCGGGCCTGGATGAAGGAGGCGAGGGCGATGACGGCAAGGAAGGCGATGATCAGCAAGGGCACGGCCTTGCGCAGGATCGGTTCAAGCCCGATCAGTCGCCGATAGGTTGGGCAGACCAGTGTCTTGGCAAGGCCCCGGATGCCCGGCGCGCGCAAAGACGCATGTGTCGCGTTTGCACGCGCCATTGCTTAGCCCTTCCAAGCCTTATCTGAGAATTTGCGACAGGGCAGGTGGTCATCACCGCCCCCGAATCGATAAAGCTATAAGAATCAACCTTCACGTGATTTGTCTAGAGTCGCCGTGAACACTTTTTTAATTATTTGTGTCCGTTTGCGGCTGAAAAGCGAAGAATTCGCGCCCGATTCAAGACAAAATCTTGATGCTTTGGCTACATGTATGGAGCTGAAAACTCACCACCACAAGATCTGGTGGCATGGGGCTGCTTTCCTTGGAGTGCAGCCTATGAATGCTTCCCTAGAGGCACCAGTACTCTCGATTGCAACGGTCAGCCGGCGCCGAGCCGACCGCATAGTTGCAAAGGCTGCTTCATGCAAGCGATCTTTGCGCGATGTCAGCAACGTCGCGCGATAGTCCCGGACGCCTGGCGATGTCGCGCAATGTTGCCGCCGCCAAGGTGCGCCTGCCTTGTTCGAGCGAGCGCCAGGTCTTGAACGCGACCAGCAGCCGGGCCGCCAGTTGCGGGTTCTTCGGGTCGATCGCCAGGATGATATCGGCGACGAAGCGATAACCCTCGCCGTCGGCGCGGTTGAACTGCGTCTGGTTGGCGGAACAGAAGGTGCCGATCAAGGCTCTGACGCGGTTGGGATTGTGCAGGGAGAAGGCGGGGTCATGCATGAGTTCCTTGACACGATCCAGCGTCGCCTCGAGCGGCAGCATCGCCTGCACGCCCATCCATTTGTCGATGACCAGTGGATCATTGTCGTAACGTTCGCGGAAATTGTGCAGGGCCCGTTCGCCGGCCGGCGTAGCGGACAGGGCCAGCGTGGCCAGCGCTGCCATTTCATCGGTCATGTTGTCGGCCTTGTCGAACTGCGCGGCGGCAGCATCCAGCGCCTGGGGCGTGCCGCCAGCGCAGATCAGGTCGAGTGCGCCGTTGCGCAGGGAACGTCGCCCGGCATCGGCGGCCTGGGGCGAGTACGGGCCCGCCATCGTCATGTTCTCGATGGTCCGCAGCAAGTCCGCCTGCAGGTCCCGGGCCAAGGTCCGCCGCAGGATCGAGCGGGCCTGGTAGACGGCCTGGGGATCGACGTCATTGCCGATCTCGCGGGCGATGTCGGTCTCGCTGGGCAAGGCGAGGGAAAGCGCGGTGAAGGCGGGATCGACGGCTCCCCCGGCAAGGAGGCCACGGACAGCCGCGATGAAACGCGGGTCGACCGGCGTCGTCGGGTCCTTGACCAGGCGCAGCAGCAGCTTGAGTGCGTAGCTCTGGGAGGCCTGCCAGCGATTGAAGGGGTCGCTGTCGGCCTTGAGCAAAGTGAGCAGGGCTTCCTCGTCGAGCGCGACCGTGAGCTTGACCGGGGCCGAGAAGCCACGCAGCAGCGAGGGAACGGGGGCCTGGCGCACATTGCCGAACACGTAATTGCGCTCGGATTCGGCCAAGGCCACCAGACCATCGAAAGGCTTGCCGTCGAGCGTGACGGGAAGATCGCCGTCCTCGCCGACCAGGCCGAGGCGGATCGGGAACAGCATGGGCTGCTTGTTGGGCTGGCCCGGCGTCGGCGGCAGGATCTGCTTTAGGCTGAGGTGGTAGGTGCCGGCCTCTTCGTCCCACTGCCCCTCGGCGCGGATCTCCGGCGTGCCCGACTGCCTGTACCAGAGCATGAACTGGCCGAGGTCGCGCCGGCTTGCCTCAGCGAAGCAGGTCAGGAAATCCTCGATGGTGACCGCTTCCCCGTCATGGCGCTGGAAATAGAGATCCATGCCGGCGGCGAAAGCCTCGTCGCCGATCAGGGTCTTGAGCATGCGCACGACCTCTGCGCCTTTTTCATAGACCGTGGCGGTGTAGAAGTTGTTGATCTCGTTGTAGATTTCAGGACGGACGGGATGGGCGAGCGGTCCGCCGTCCTCGGAGAATTGCTGGCTGCGCAGGAGCTTGACGTCATTGATGCGCTTGACGGGGCGCGAGCGCTGATCGGAGGAGAATTCCTGGTCGCGGAAGACCGTCAGGCCCTCCTTCAGGCAGAGCTGGAACCAGTCGCGGCAGGTGATGCGGTTGCCGGTCCAGTTGTGGAAATATTCATGCGCGATGATCGCCTCGACGGCGGCGAAGTCGCTGTCGGTGGCCGTCTGGGGCAGGGCCAGTACATATTTGTCGTTGAAGATGTTGAGGCCCTTGTTCTCCATGGCGCCCATGTTGAAATCGGACACGGCGACGATCATGAAGATGTCGAGATCATATTCGCGACCAAAGGCTTGCTCGTCCCAGCGCATGGAGCGCTTGAGGGCGTCCATGGCATAGGCGCAGCGGTCTTCTTTGCCGTGCTCGACATAGATCTCCAGGCGCACCTCCCGCCCAGAGCGGGTGGTGAAGCTGTCGGCCACCATGGCGAGATCGCCCGCAACCATGGCGAAGAGGTAGGAGGGCTTGGGGAAGGGATCATGCCAGACGGCATAGTGCCTGCCGTCTGCCAAGGATCCGTGCTCGGTGCGGTTGCCATTGGCGAGCAGCACCGGTGCTTCCTGGAACGAAGCTTCGATCCTGGTGGTGTAGACCGACAGCACATCCGGCCTGTCCAGGAAATAGGTGATGCGCCGGAAGCCCTCGGCCTCGCATTGGGTGCAATAGGCCGAGTTGGAGCGGTAAAGCCCCATCAGCTGTGTATTGGCGGAAGGATCCAGGCGCGTCTCGATGGCCAAGGTGAAGGGCTCGGCGGGCGGCTGGTGCAGGCTGAAGCCATGGGGCGAGACCGAATAGGCATCCGATGGCAGCGACACGCCGTCGAGCCACGCCTCCACGAAGACGAGACCGTCGCCGTCGAGCTTCAAGGCGCCTTGCCCAGCGCTGTGGGGATTGCGCCGCAAAGTCAGGGTAGAAACGATACGGGTCTGCGTCCGCTCGAGCCGGATGTCGAGATGCACCGTGTCGATCAGGAAAGCGGGCACCCGGTAGTCGGCGAGGCGAACGGGTTCCAGGGCAGCTGCTGTCATAGGGGCTTCATTCCGGCGGGGACAATCTGAATCGTCTGGTGCCGGCCATCATGGCGGATGTCCGGCCCGCGCCGCAACCCAGGCATTTCCGCATGGTGCGATATGATCCTCCGCGATGCCGGGGCAATGCCGTGCCGGCATGTTCTCCTGAGCGAAGGGCCGATCGGATTTTCTCGAAATTCCCCTAACCGACCAGCGCCAGGATGGCCTTCGCCATGTCCGGGGCGCGATGACGCAACGGCCCCTGGAGCCGGCCATAGAGGGTGAAGATCGCGGGCTGGGCGACGATGCCCAGCGCCATCGCGGTCAGGAGGTCGGTGTCGTGCTCGCGGATCTCCCGCCTTTGCATGGCGCCGGCGAAGATCGAGTGCACGGCCTCCACCACGTTCTTGCCGGCTTCGTGGGGAACCTCGGCCAGATGGGCGTGCTGGGAGAGCAGCAGGAAGGTGAACAGGGCGCGGTCTTCGTCGAAAAGGTCGCAGAAGACCTCGACGATCCGCGTGATCTTGGTGTCGAACCGGTCATGGGCCTGGTCCGCTGCCAGGATGTCGCCGGCAAGCCTGGCATAGCCATCCAGGAAGAGGGAACGCGACAACGCGTCCTTGGACGGGAAGTGGCGGTAGAGGGCAGCCTCCGCCACGCCCACGGCACCGGCGATGTCGCGGATCGAGGTCCCTGCCACACCTTTCTGGGCAAACAGGCGCAAGGCCTCCGTCACGATCTTGGCGCGCGTCTTCGATCCGTCACGCATGATTCCCGCCCGTTTCGTCGTGGGCGGCCCTGGCCGAAGGCGGCGCTTCTGCTTCGGCGGCCAGCCTGGACTCGCCGGCGGGGCGACCCGGTGCGGCGAGCGGGGCAGGCGGAGGGCGATGGGCTTCCGGCTCGGCACCATTGCCCTGCGCGGGCGAAGCGGCGGAGGGCTTGGGCGGCTCGGGCAAGCCCGGCAGCGGGGCCGGTGGGCTGGCCTTTGCTTCGGCGGCGCCGGCATTGGCCTGACGCTCCTTCAGCATCTTGTTGAGGCCGACATAATCGGTCTTGCCGGTGCCCATCACCGGCATGGCGTCGATGATCATGATCTCCGAGGGGATCATCAGCTCGGCGGCATGCTTGTAGCGCAGATGTGCGATCACGTCGGCGCGGCTGGCTTGCTTGTGAGGCGTGATCAGCACCAGGCGCTCGCCCTTGCGCGGGTCGGGGGTGGCGAGCACGGCCACCGGGCTCTCAGGCCAGAGATCGGCAAGCATCGCCTCGACGGCTGCGAGCGACACCATCTCCCCACCGATCTTGGCGAAGCGCTTGGCCCGGCCCTTGATGGCGATGAAGCCTTGCGGATCGATGGTGACGATGTCGCCGGTGTCGTACCAGCCTTCCTCGGGTGCGGCGATCTCGCCGGGCTGATCGGCCTTGAGATAGCCGAGCATCACATTGGGGCCACGCACATGCAGGCGGCCGCCTTCCTCGATGCCCGGAATGTCCTCCAGCCGCGTCTCCATGTCGGGCAGAGCCCGGCCGACGGTGCCGTTCTTGTTGAACATCGGCGTGTTCAGCGCCAGCACCGGCGAGGTCTCGGTGACACCGTAGCCTTCCAGGATGCGCAGGCCGAACTTCTCGTTATAGGCCCGCCGGGTCTCCACCTTCACCGGCTCGGCACCGGCCACGACATAGCGCAGCGAGCGGAAGTCGTAGGGATTGGCCATCTTGGCATAGCCGGCGAGGAAGGTGTCGGTGCCGAACAAGGCGGTGGCGTTGGTGCCGTAGATCAGTTCGGGGATGATGCGGTAGTGCAGCGGCGTCGGGTAGAGGTAGAGCCTGACGCCGTTGACGAGCGGCAGGATCATGCCGCCGGTCAGGCCGAAGGAATGGAAGACCGGCAGCACGTTGAAGACGATGTCGCCGGGGCCGAAGTCGATGCGGGCACCGACCTGCGCGATGTTGGAGAGGATGTTGCTGTGCGACAGCACCACGCCCTTCGGCGCGCCCTCCGAGCCCGAGGTGAACAGGACGGCGGCGGGGGCACCCGGCGCGGGCCTGGCATGGGCGCGCCCGGCGCCGAGGAGGGCCCTCAGCTTGTCGGCGGTGCCGACCTCGGCGCGCACATCCTCCAGCCAGACGAAGCGCACATGCTCTTCCATCGCGGCCACGACATCGCCGAGCCGGCCTTTCTCCACGAAGGCGCGGGACGACAGCACCGTCTTCACCTGCGCTGTCTTGCAGGCCGAGATCAGATTGGCCTGCCCGGCGGAGAAGTTCAGCATGGCCGGGATGCGGCCCGTCGATTGCAGGGCGAAGAAGGTGACGGCCACGGCATTGGCGTTGGGCAGGAGTACGCCGACATGCTCGCCGGGGGCGGTAAAGCCCATGAATTTGCGGCCGAGCACGTTGATGCCGATCAAGAGGCGCTTATAGGTGAGGGTGCCGCTGACCGGGTCCTCCAGCACCACCCGCTTGCGGCCATATTTGTCGGCCGCCGCCACCAGGGCACGGAAGAGATCGGTGTCGACCGAACTCGTCTTGTAGATGAGGTCCGACATCACGTCGTAGAGGGCGGCGCCGGCGGCCTGGCGGCGCTTCTTGCCGCGGAGGTCCTCATCGATGGTGAGGCGTGTCGGTTCGGTGAAAGTGACGGTCACTTTCGGGAACCAGCGGCGCGAAACCTTGTTGGCGTCGAGCCTGGTAAAGGGCGTACGCTCCAGGCCGTCGATACGCATGGGCACGATGTCGGCATGCGACTTGTCGGCGATCAGGCCGGCGCCGTCATAGACCTTCATCAGCGCGCCGGTGACGGTGAGGCGCCCCTCGGGGAAGATCACCAGGGTCTCGCCGGCCTTCACAGCATTGATCAGCCCGCGCGTCGCCATCGGCTTGGTCGGGTCGAGCGGATAGGCCCGGCAGATCTTCAGGAAGGGCTTGACCCACCAGGCCTTGGCGATGGTGTGGTCGATGGCGAACACGGGATCCTTGTCGAGCAGGGCCAGGACCAGGCCGGCGTCGAGGAAGCTGACATGGTTGATCGCGATGATGCGATGGGGCGTCGGCGTCTCGAGGTTCTCGATGCCCTTGACCTCGAGGCGATAGAGCAGCCGGTAGAGCAGCAGGATGAAGTCGCGGAACCGGCTCATGGGCAGGACATAGAGCAGGATGACGCCGGCGATGATGTCGAGGACGGCGATGCCGAGCAGGGCCGTCGGTGTGGTGAGGCCGAATTTACCCTGCAGCAGGGAGAGACCGCCGGCGCCGACCGTCATGAACAGGGCCGTGATGACATTGCCGCCGGCGATGACGCGGGCGCGTTCGTCCTTGGGCGCCCAATGCTGGACGGCCGCATAGATCGGCACGATGAACAGGCCCGCTGCCAGCGCCACCAGCACGAGCGCAAGGGTCATGTGCACGCCGGAGCCGGTGGCGAGATAGCTCAGGAAATGGAGGGGGGTGGCCGAGCGCTCGGTACCGAAGGCGATCCAGGCCACGTCGAGGCAGAACAGCCCCATCAGGATGCAGCCGATCGGGGAGAGCAGCACGATGATGCGGCCCGTGGCCAGGCGTGCGGCCAGGATCGAACCGATGGCGATGCCGATCGAGAAGGCGGTGGTGAACCAGGTATTGAGCGTGCCGTCACCGCCGATGACACTGTGGGCGAGGGAAGGGGTCAGTGACAGGATGACGATGCCGCTCATCCAGAACCAGGCCACCGCCAGCGAGCCGATCAGGAGCTTGCGGTCGGAGGCCACCAGTTGCACGAGCTGGTAGCTCGATCGGATGATGTTCCAGTCGACCTTGAGGTCGGGGGCCGCTTCGCCCGTGGGCGGGATCAGGCGGGCAAACCACCAGCAGGCCACGGCCACCGCCACCATGATGGCGGCCACGATCCAGCTGGGCAGGTGGGGAGCGACGAAGCCGGCCCCGATGATGCCGATCAGGATCGACAGGAAGGTGCCTGCCTCGATCAGGCCGTTGCCGGCCGGCAGTTCCTCCGGCGCCAGATGGTCCGGCAGGATGCCGTATTTCACCGGCGTGAACAGCGTGCCCATGATGCCGAGCGTGAGCATGCTGACCAGCAGGATCGGCATGGAGTGCAGGGCAAAGCCGACCGCAGCGATGGCGACGATGGCGATCTCGGCGAGCTTGATCTGCCGGGCGACCCGGGCCTTGTCGTAACGGTCGGCCAATTGCCCCGCCAGACCCGACAGCAGCAGGCCGGGCAGCACGATCAAGGCACCGGCGATCGAGACCATGCTGTCGCCGCCTTCCATCGCGGCCGTTTCGGCAATGCCGTAGACCGCAAGGATGGTCAGGGCCTGCTTGATGAAATTGTCGTTGAAGGCGCTGAAGAACTGGCTCCAGAACAGGGGCCAGAAGCGGCGGGCGGACATCAGCGATGCGAGCATCGGTGTGGTTCCTGGATGGGCGCGTACCGGGCGCGGGAGAATCGCATTTTAAGTTAGCGTTCGTTCACTAACTTAAAATGTATGGTAAACGGCGTCAAGGAGGGGAGGGCTGGCTCATGTCCGGCCTGTGCGCCGCCGCACAGTGGCGTGAACCAGCGGTACCGAGCCGTCATCCTAGCCCTCGCGCCTGACGACTTCCAGGAAGACTTCGCCATAGCGCTCCAGCTTTGCCTGGCCTACGCCAGGCAGGGCCAGAAATTCCGGCAGGCTGCCGGGGCGCTCGCTCGCCATGGCTCGCAAGGTGGTGTCGGCGAAGATCATGTAGGGCGGCACGCCCTGCTCGCGGGCGAGGCGGCTGCGCTCCGCCCGAAGGGCGGCAAACAAGGCGCCGTCGCGTTCCGACATCTCGATCTCGCCGCGCCGGGCGCGTTTGGTCTCGGTGCTCTTGCGGGGGCGGTCGCGACGGAAGACGATCTGCCGCTCGCCCTTGAACACGGCTCGCGCCTCCTCGGCCAGGATCAGGGCGCCATGGGCCTCGTGGTTGACATTGACGAGGCCGGCCGCGGTGAGCTGGCGCAGCACCGACTGCCAGGTGCGCGCCTCGATGTCCTTGCCGGCCCCGAAGACGGGCTGGTTGTCATGGCCGAAGCGCTGGACCTTCTCCGTGACCTTGCCGGTGAGCACGTCGATAATATGGGCGGCACCGAACATCTGGCCGGTGCGGTAGATCGCGGCCATCGCCTTGACGGCGGCATCGGTGCCGTCCCAGCTCTCCACCGGCGAAAGGCAGGTATCGCAATTGCCGCAGCGGCCGGGATGGGTCTCGCCGAAATGGGCGAGGATTGCCTTGCGCCGGCACTCGGCGGTTTCGCAGATGCCGAGCAAAGCGTTGAGCTTGCCGAGTTCGACCCGCTTGACCGTCTCCGGCGCATTGCCCTCCTGGATCATGCGGCGGCGCTGCACCACATCGGCCATACCGTAGCTCATCCAGGCATCCGAGGGCAGGCCATCGCGGCCGGCGCGGCCCGTCTCCTGGTAATAGGCCTCCACCGAAGCAGGGATATCGAGATGGGCGACATAGCGCACGTCGGGCTTGTCGATGCCCATGCCGAAGGCGACCGTGGCGACCAGGCAGAGGCCTTCCTCCTCCAGGAAAGCGTCCTGGTTGGCGCTGCGAACAGCCGCTTCCAGGCCGGCATGATAGGGCAAGGCGCGGATATCCTGCTCGTTCAGCCATTGCGCCGTCTCCTCGACCTTGGCGCGCGACAGGCAGTAGACGATACCGCTATTGCCTTTGTGCCCGGCCAGAAAGGCCAGCAATTGCCGGCGGGCATTGTCGCGCTCGACGATGGCGTAGCTGATGTTGGGCCGGTCGAAGCTGGTGGCGAAGACCTCGGCCTGGTTGAGGCCGAGCCGCTCGATGATGTCGGCACGGGTGACCGGATCGGCCGTGGCGGTGAGGGCGATGCGCGGCACGCCGGGGAAGGACGCGGCGAGGCCGCCGAGCTCGCGATATTCAGGCCGGAAGTCGTGGCCCCATTGGCTGACGCAATGGGCCTCGTCGATGGCGAAGAGCGCGATGTCGGCATCGGCGATCAGGGCCTGGAAACCTTGCGTCGCCACGCGCTCCGGTGCGACGTAGAGGAGGTCGAGCTTGCCGTCCATCAGGGAACGGCGGACCTTGTAGGCCTCCTCGCGCGACAGGGAGGAGTTGAGCGGCGCCGCCCGCACGCCGGCCTGCTTGAGTGCCTCGACCTGGTCGCGCATCAGCGCGATCAGCGGCGAGACCACGATGCCGACGCCGCGCCGGCACAGAGCCGGGATCTGGTAGCACAGCGACTTGCCGGCTCCCGTCGGGAACAGCACCACCGCATCGCCCCCTCCGGTGACATGGCGCACCACCGCCTCCTGCTGGCCGCGAAAGGCGGCGTAGCCGAACACGCTATTGAGGATGGCGAGAGGATCTCGCGGAGAGGAGAGGGTCATGCCGGCAGGATGCACCTTGGTGCCTGATTCCATTGCAGGGTGAAGCGTGAGGCTTACCCGACAAGGGCCGTGATTCGAAAATTTCCCGCATGGATTTCCTCTGCTGGCAGACAAATCCGGTGGAATGATCACGGTCGAGAATGCCAGCAAGCCTCTGCCCACCTGCGTGGCGATTGCTGGGGTGACGATGGTGAGAGCTCGCTTGCGATTGCGATAGTTATGTTATAACGTTTCATATAAATCAAAATTCAATGAGGCCTCTCGGCAGCGACATGCTGTGGGGCATCCGCAACGGATCAAGGAATTCCGACATCATGCAGCCCGCGCCG
Source organism: Labrys sp. 22185 (assembly GCF_052045555.1). Taxonomy (NCBI): domain Bacteria; kingdom Pseudomonadati; phylum Pseudomonadota; class Alphaproteobacteria; order Hyphomicrobiales; family Xanthobacteraceae; genus Labrys; species Labrys sp. 22185. Next base: position 534,902 of record NZ_JBQEPH010000001.1, read on the forward strand.
CAGACACCCGTCACCGTCCTCACCGGCTATCTCGGGGCAGGCAAGACCACGCTTCTCAACCGTATCCTGACCGAGAGCCACGGCAGGAAATATGCGGTCATCGTCAATGAGTTCGGCGAAGTCGGCATCGACAATGACCTTGTCGTGGATACCGACGAGGAAATCTTCGAGATGAACAATGGCTGTATCTGCTGCACGGTGCGCGGCGACCTCATTCGCATCATCGAGGGCCTGATGCGTCGGCGCGACCGCTTCGATGCCATCCTGATCGAGACGACCGGGCTGGCCGATCCCGCACCGGTTGCCCAGACGTTCTTCGTCGATGACGATGTGCGCGCCAAGACCCAGCTCGACTCCATCGTCACCGTGGTCGACGCCCGGCATTTGCTCGGCGAGATCGAGACGGCGCATGAGGCGCAGGAGCAGCTTGCCTTCGCCGACACGATCCTCCTCAACAAGATCGATCTGGTCACGGCAGAGGAACTCGATCGGGTGGTGAAGCGGATCCGTCGCATCAATCCCACCGCCACTCTCCACGAGACCCGGCGTTGCGACATCGCGCTCGACAAGGTGCTCGGCCGCGGCGCGTTCGACCTCGACCGTATCCTCGAAGCCGAGCCTGATTTCCTCGAGGGTTTCCATGACCACGACCATGACGATCATGTCGGCAGCTTCGCTCTCGTGTCCCAGGAGCCGCTCGATCCCGGCAAATTCATGCCCTGGCTCAACATGATCGTGCAACAGTTCGGCACGGACATGCTGCGCCTGAAGGGCATCGTCGCCTTCGATGGCGATCCGCAGCGCTTCGTCGTGCAGGGCGTGCACATGCTGCTCGAAGGCGATCATCAGCGTGCCTGGAAGCCGGAGGAGGAGCGCCGAAGCCGCCTGGTCTTCATCGGCCGCAACCTGCCGAAGGACGTGATCGAACAGGGCTTCCTGGCCTGTCGGGCCTGACGCGGGAAGGCAGGGCACGGCATCAGGGGCCGTTCGCTTTGCATATTCGCTTGACCGCGGTCGTGACGCCCCGATAACTGTGCGGTGACGGTTCCCGTCGGATGCAAGTCCGTCGGGAGTAATAGGGAACACGGTTCGGCTTTCTAAAAGCCCATGCCGTGGCTGCCCCCGCAACTGTAGGCGGATTGCCAAGCATCCCCGTGGCGCGAAAGGCGCCATGCCACTGTGGGTCTCCCATGGGAAGGCAGATGCAAGGCCTTTATCCGCGAGCCAGGAAACCTGCCGTCATCTCGATCAATCCCATGTCACGGGCGGGGATGCCCGGAACAGGAGACAATGTGACGTTTCTTCCCGACGTTTCGGGCGCTTGCCCGCCTGTTCCCTCCGCTTCGCACGCTCACGTCCTTTGCCACGGTCTGGCCTGAGGAAACCTCACGGTATTCGGCTGGTGCTGAAGACCGCTGCTTCCCCTATCGCGAAACGAGAGAACGTCATGATCCTTTCAACGAGCAAGGCCCGCTGGTCCAGCTTCGCCGTCATGCTTGCGGCCAGCTTCGGCTTGGCGCTGGGTATCGATCCGGCGGCTGCGCAGGCAACGAAATATCCCCTCAAGCTCACCAATTGCGGCCGCACCGTCACCTTCGAGCATGCGCCGCAGCACACCGTTTCCGTCGGCCAGAGCAGCACGGAGGTTCTCTATCTCCTCGGCCTGGCCGACAAGGTCGTCGGCACGGCGGTGTGGTTCGGCCCTGTATTGCCCGGCTATGAAGCGGCCAATGCCAAAATTCCGCGTCTGGCCGACAATGATCCGAGCTTCGAAAGCGTGATCGCCAGGAAGCCGGATCTTGTGACGGCGCAGTTCCAATGGCATGTCGGGCCCAGCGGTATTGTCGGCAAGCCCGAGCAGTTCGAGGAACTTGGCATCCCGACCTATGTTTCGCCCGCCGATTGCGTTGGCAAGGACAATTCCAGCGGCGGCGATGGCACGCGCGGCACCCTCTTCACCATGGATCTGGTCTATCGGGAGATCACCGAGCTTGCCGAGATCTTCGACGTGCAGGAGCGCGGGGCGAAAGTCGTCGCCGAGCTAAAGGCGCGTGAGGAAGCCGCCCGCCGCAAGATCGCGGCCGGCGATGGCAAGGTCTCCGCCGCCTTCTGGTTCTCGAGCGCCAAGGTCGACGTCGATCCCTATATGGCCGGCAAGAACAGCGTGCCGGGCTATATCATGTCGGCGTTGGGTGTGCGGAACGTCGTGGAGAGCGAGGAGGAGTGGCCGAGCGTCGGCTGGGAGACCATCGCCAAGGCCGATCCGACCATCATCGTCGCCGGCCGGATGGATCGTCGCCGCTATCCGGCCGACGACATCGCCGTGAAGCTCAACTTTCTCAAGACCGATCCGGTGGCAAGCCTGATGCCGGCGGTCAAGCAGGGCCATGTCGTGGAGATGGACGTGCAGGCGATGCAGCCGAGCGTGCGCGTCGTCGAGGGCATCGAGATGCTCGCCGATGCCATCCAGCGTTTCGGCCTGAAGCGCTGAGATGAATCGCCCCGTCACACGATTACTGGCGATCGGGATGCTGGCGCTGGCGGTGCTCGTGCTGGCCCTCTGGCTGGGCGCCGCCATTGGCGAGACGGCCATTCCGATGGACGTCGTCGCCAAGACGGCCGCCAATCGCCTGTGGGGCGCCGGCTATGGTCTGGATCGCATCGATGAAGGCATCGTGTGGAACTACCGGCTGAGCCGCGCGGTCGTCGCGGCCTGCTGCGGCGCGGCCCTGGCGCTGTCGGGCGTCGTGCTGCAGTCGCTGCTGCGCAACGTCCTGGCCGACCCCTATGTCCTCGGCATCTCGGCCGGGGCATCGACGGGAGCGGTCGGGGTCGTCATCCTCGGCCTCGGGGCAGGGGTCCTGAGCCTGCCCGCCGGCGCCTTTCTCGGTGCGCTGACGGCCTTCGGCTTCGTCGCCTTGCTGGCGATGCGCTCGGGCCGCGGCACCGGCGCGGTGATCCTGGCCGGGGTCGCCGGATCCCAGCTCTTCAATGCCCTGACCTCCTTCATCGTTACCAAGGCGGCCAATGCCGAACAGGCGCGCGGCATCATGTTCTGGTTGCTGGGCAATCTCTCGGGTGTACGCTGGCCCGACGTCTGGCTGGCGCTGCCGGTCACGGCCGTAGGGCTGCTGGTCTGCCTGTGGCATGCCCGCGCGCTCGATGCCTTCACCTTCGGCACGGAATCGGCGGCGTCCCTCGGCATCTCCGTCCGGCGCGCCTATGTCGTGCTCGTCGGTGTTGCGGCGATGATGACGGCCGTGATGGTCAGTATCGTCGGATCGATCGGCTTCGTCGGGCTGGTGATCCCCCATGCGGCGCGGATGGTTGTGGGCGTGCGCCATGGGCGCCTGCTGCCGGCCAGCGCCTTGATCGGCGCCGTCTTCATGATCATCGCCGACATTCTGTCCCGCATCATCATCCCCGGCCAGGTTCTGCCGATCGGCGTGATCACGGCTCTGGTCGGTGCGCCGGCTTTCGCTCTCATCCTCAGCCAAAGAAAGGCGACGGCATGAGCCTGTCGGCCCACGATCTGTCCTGGTCGGCTGGTGGGGTCTCGATCCTGCACGGAGTATCGCTGGAGGTCCGTCCGGGCGAGTTGCTCGGCATCATCGGCCCGAACGGTTCGGGCAAGACCAGCCTGATGTCCCTGCTGGCCGGCATTCGCCGTCCGCAGGGGGGGCAGGTGCTTCTCTCGGGCCAGCCGCTCCATGGCCTCGCTCGCCGCGAAGTCGCACGCCGCATCGCCCTGGTCGAACAGCAGGCCGAGACGGCCGAGCGCATTACCGCCCGCCAGGCCGTGGAGCTTGGGCGAACACCGCATCTGGGGGCCTTCACGCCCTGGTCGAACCAGGACGATGCCATCGTCGACCTCGCGCTCGAGGAGGTGGCGATGACCGCCCTTGCCGGTCGCCTGTGGCACACGCTCTCCGGTGGGGAACGCCAGCGCCTCCACATCGCTCGTGCCCTGGCGCAGCAGCCGGAGATCCTGCTTCTCGACGAGCCCACCAATCATCTCGATATCGGCCACCAGATCGGCCTTTTGCATCTGGTGCACCGTCAGAACCTCACCGTGGTGGCGGCCCTGCATGACCTCAACCACGCGGCGATGTTCTGCGACCGCATTGCCCTGATGCAGGCGGGACGGATCGAGGCGATCGGTCCTCCGTCCGAGGTGCTGACGGCGGCGCGCATCCAGTCGGTCTTCGGTGTCGCCGCCGAAATCGTTCGCGACGGCGCGGGAGGCTGCTTCATTCGCTATCGGCATCCGGATCTTCCGGCACCGCGGGCGGGCTGGATCGCGGCGGCGTCATGACCCGCATCCGCCAACAGATGGAGAGAACCGTCAGATGACCAGCACCGGCACCGCGAATTACGATCTCAAGGAAGAGATCCGCGATTACTGGTCGGGGCGGTCGGAAACCTTCGACCGCGCCTTCGGGCATCACATTCCCGAAGGTCCGGAATTCGAGGCCTGGGCTGCGGCGATCCGCGATCATCTCGGCAGCGATCCGCGCCGGGTTCTCGACCTCGCCTGCGGCACGGGCGAGATCACCAAGCTGCTGCTGGCGCTCGGCCACGAGGTCACGGCCCTGGATTTTTCCGAGGCGATGCTGGCTGTCGCCCGGCGCAAGCATGCCGGGCGACAGCGCCTGCGCTTCCGGCTCGGCGACGCCGAAAACACCATGGAACCGGAAGGCGCCTATGATGCCGTCGTCTGCCGGCATCTGGTCTGGACGCTGACCGAGCCGCAGAAGGCCTTCGCCGATTGGCATCGCGTGCTGAAGCCGGGTGGCAGATTGCTGTTCTTCGACGGGGATTGGGCGAGACCGACCAGGACCGGACGCATGGCGTCCAGGCTCATCGCCCTGATCGATCGCCTCGGTGGCGCCGATCCCTACTATGATGGCGCGATGGGCGAACGCCATGCCCGCATCATGGAGCGGCTGCCTTTTGGCCGGGGACTGCGGAGCACCGATCTCCTGCTGCTCCTGGAGCAGGCCGGTTTCAGGGATGTCGTGGTCTCCTCGCATCGGCCGATAGCCGCCGCCCAGAGGCGCCGGGCGAATCTGCGCAACCGGCTGCGCACCTATCTCTACCAGCGCTTCATCATCTGCTGCCGCAAGTGATCCGCGTACCGCAGTCGCCTTGTATCTCCCGGCAACGGAGCCATATCTTGATAAGCAGCCTGGAGGATCATCCGAGGCATGTTCGAGGCGGCAAATGTCTGCCGCACCGTGCTCTCTTGCCCGCTCCGATGGCGAGGCAGAAAAACAGGCATGATAACTGATGACGCCGCCGGGGCTGGGGTCTATGGTCCGTGACGGGACGCTAACAAGCTCTGTGAACAAGGACGTAACATATGGCTTCGAAACTCGAACAATTGCGTGCCATGACGGTCGTGGTCGCCGATACCGGCGATATCGACTCGATCAAGGCGCTCAAGCCGGTGGACTGCACCACCAATCCGAGCCTGCTGCTCAAGGCAGCCGAAATGCCGGCCTATGACCATTTGATCGCGGAAGCCGTGAGCTGGGGCAGCAAGCAGGGTGGCGGCAAGGACGGCGTCGTCGCAGCCATCGCCGATCGCCTCGCCGTTTCCTTCGGTGCGGAACTCACCAAGCTCGTTCCCGGGCGCGTTTCGACCGAAGTCGACGCCGACCTCTCCTTCGATACGCAGGCGACCATTGCCAAGGCGCATGCCATCATCGCCGACTACAAGTCGCGCGGCATCGAGCGCGACCGCATTCTGATCAAGATCGCCTCGACCTGGGAAGGCATCCGTGCCGCCGAGGTGCTGCAGAAGGAAGGCATCGACTGCAACCTGACCCTGTTGTTCTCAAAGGCGCAGGCCGTGGCTTGCGGCGATGCCGGCGTGTTCCTGATCTCGCCCTTCGTCGGCCGCATCCTCGATTGGCACGTGAAGAATGACGGCCGCACCTTCACCCCGGAAGAGGATCCGGGCGTGCTGTCGGTTCGCGGTATCTATGCCGATTACAAGTCCCGCGGCGTCAAGACGGTCGTGATGGGCGCTTCGTTCCGCTCCACCGGCGAGATCGAGGCGCTGGCCGGTTGTGACCGTCTCACCATCGCACCGAACCTGTTGCAGGCGCTCGATGCGGATCAAGGCACGCTGGAGCGCCAGCTCTCGCCCGACAACTATGCCGCTGCTCCGACTACCGGCAAGATCGACGAACGCGCCTTCCGCTGGGAGATGAACGAGGATGCCATGGCGACCGAGAAGCTCGCCGAAGGCATTCGCGGCTTCGCCAAGGATCTCGGCAAGCTGCGCACCCTCATCGCCAAGCGCGTCGAGGGCACAGCCCAGGCCGCATGATCTTGGCGGCATGACCTTAGCCGCCTGATCGTCGCAACATGAGCCGAGCCTTCACCCAGGACGGCCAGGAAGGGGAGGACGCCCAGGTCCTTCCCGAGCGGCCGATTTCGATCGAGCGCAATCTCGTCACCGCGCGCGGCCTTGCCATGATCGAGGCCGAGCTCAGGCGAGCGCGCGCGCTTTTCGCAACGGCGGAGGCCGCGGGGGATCGCATTGCCATGGGTAATGCCTCGCGCGACATTCGCTACTGGGCTGCCCGGCGGGCCTCTGCGGAGTTGGTGACGCCCTCTGTCGCCGATGCCGGCATTCGCTTCGGCATGGCCGTCACGCTGCACTATCCCGACGGGCGCGAAAGGGTCTGGCGCATCGTCGGCGAAGACGAGGCCGACGCCACCCATGGCCGGATCAGTCATGTCTCGCCGCTAGCGAAGGCGTTGTTCGGCAAGGATGTCGGGGAGGTCATCCGCGTCGGGCCGCAGGAGGGCGAGGTCGTCGAGATCGATATCACGCCGGAACCGAATTGAACCGGACCAGTCCTGCAGGGGCGGTTCAAAGATCGACGTGTGACCGTGACTCCGGACTCGAACCTCTTGATGTCGTGCTGTAGTTCCTCGCCGGCGATGCCGCTCAGATTCCTGCGAGAATTTGTTCGATGTGCAGGGCGCTCACATCGAGGAAGGGAAAATCGGGCTCACGATCCGCATAGAAGGACGACAGGTCCGTCCCGGCCAGCATGATGGCTTGTGCGCCCCTCCGGCCGAGCAGGTCGCCAGCCAGGTCGTCGAAATAGGCGACCTCGGCCTTGGTGCCGCGCTTACCGCAGAGGGCAATGTCGGTGTAGGTCTCGTGTACGCGCGCGATCTCGCTTGGATCGAGCTTGACGACCATATCTTCCGGCACGGCGCCGAAGACCGCCGAGGTCATCACGGCGCGGTTGCCAAAAATCGCGACGCGTTCGAAGCCCGCGGATTTCAGGGCGCCCGGGATCGTTGCCAGCACGTCGATGATCGGGCCCTTTGCTCGTTTCTTGATTTCGTCGATGGCAAGATGCGGCGCGATGGCGGTGATGGACACCGTGTCCATGCCGGCGTCGAACAGTTCGTTGGCGAGCGAGCCCAGATAGTGGCCGAGCCCGTCCCTGTCCCCCGATCCGACATGGTGCAGTACCGTGCCCACGTCGGCATGTCTCAGCGTCAGGTCGAGGGCGATCTTCGCCCCCTGATATTCTTGCAGGATCCGCTCGTAGTAGTAGATCCCGGCCCTGGCCGCCAAGCCGCCGATCAGGCCGATCCTGGTTGGCTTGATGTGTATCGGCGATCTGCTCGGCATTGGGTCCTCGTCGGCTACGGAAGCGTGGCAATGGTCGATACGGTTACCTTATACGAGGTGAGCGCCTGCCGTCGCTGCAGGCCGGCGAAACCAAAGAAAAAGGCGGTCGTCGCGACCGCCTTGTCCGATAGTTCTGAGGAAGAACGGCCTATTCTTCCGAGAAGCCGCCGAGATGGCTCTGCGAGTAGTTCTGGATGCCGAGGCGTTCGACCAGGTCGAGCTGGGTCTCAAGGAAGTCGATATGGCCTTCCTCGTCGGTCATCAGTTCCTTGAACAGGTTCTCGGAGACGAAATCCTTGACGGTGCGGCAATATTCCGCAGCTTCCTGATAGAGGGAGCGCGCCTCGCGCTCGGCGGCGAGATCGCATTCGAGAACTTCCTTCACCGTCTGGCCGATCCGCAGCGGATCGAGCGTCTGCATGTTCGGGAAGCCTTCGAGGAAGAGGATGCGCGAGGTCAGCTTGTCGGCGTGCTGCATCTCCTCGATCGATTCGGCACGCCACTTCTTGGCAAGACCGAGCAGGCCCCAATTGTCGAAGATCCGGTAATGCAGCCAATATTGATTGATTGCGGTCAGTTCGCTGCGCAACGCCTTGTTGAGATAGTCGATGACCTTCTTGTCGCCCTTCATGAGCGTTTCTCCGTACTTAGTGGACTGAAATCACATTAGAAGAATTCTAAATTTAGGCAAGCCCCCGGTGACGTCAAATTTGTCCGGAGGATTTTATCCAGGGGAAGGGATGAGGTCGGTCACCGATGACTGTCGAGGCGAGCCCCAGTTTATTGTCATTCTAAACTACTGATTTATAACGATTCTATTGTTGCGGCGAGCCATTGACAAGGCGCTCGCGTCCGTCCACATCACTCGCGTCACTGCCTTTGCTCGAGCCCAAGATCGCCGCGAATGATCGTCTGTTCCTGCCGTGTTTTGACCGATGAGGATTTCACCAGCACGCTCGCGACCGAGCAGCCGGGGTGTCCGCGTTCGGCTGCAGATGCCTATCGTTGCCTGGGTTGCGGACCGGAATGCGGCCGCTGCCTGATCACCGTGCGGCAGATTCTCGCCGATGCACGCGCAGCAGCACGCTGCCATGACTGCACCGAGGATTGCGCCCTGCGTGACATGGTCGAAGCGGCGAATGCCGACGAAATCCTGCTCGACGCCGCCGAATAGGCCTTCTGACAACAGAAGGGATAGGGAGACTTTGGCGCAGCGGCGGTAATGCTTGTCGCAAGTCCGCCCACCACCCCTTTTCACATGATTGCGTTTCCCGCCAGCCGCGCCACAATAATGCCGCGCCATATCGGCATAGGCGATTCATGCCCCAATCAGGTGATCAGGACGTTCGAACCGGCCTCGCCGCGCATCTTGTAGCGCTGTGGCGGTTCGGGCTTGTGCTATCGGGTAGCGGACAGGCGGCGGAGGAACTGGTCCAGGCTACCTGCCTGAGGGCGCTCGAGCGGTCGCACCAGTTCATCCCCGGAACGCGTCTCGATCGTTGGCTGTTCGCCATCGAGCGTTCGATCTGGCTCAACGAGATCCGGGCCAGCAAGGTCCGCAATCCCGTCGAACTCGACGAGGCGGAGGCGGCTCTGTCTTTTGACGGCGAACGGCAGTTTCAAACGAATATTTTGGCTGCTCAGGTGTTGAGGCATGTGCAGGCCCTGCCTGCAGCGCTGCGCGAAACCGTCTTTCTGGTCTATGGCGAGGGGCTCAGCTATGCCGAGGCGGCCGAGATGTTGGCCGTGCCGATCGGCACCGTCATGAGTCGTCTTGCCTCGGCCCGGCTCAGGCTCGCTCATCTGAACAGGGATACGCCCGAGGGCGCTTCGGGGGAGACATCATGAGTGTGGAAGAGATGGGACCCGACGATGCCGTCCTCGTGGCTTTCCTCGATGATGCGCTGCCGCCCGAAGAACGTGCGGCGTTACAAGGGCGCCTGGCTCGGGAACCGGCCTTGAAGGCGAGGCTGGACGCTCTGGCGGGCGGTTCGCTCCCCTTCGAGCAGAGTTACGAGGCCCTGACGGCGCATGCGCCACGGCAACGTCTGGAAGCGCTTCTGGCCGAAAGCCTGGCCGCGGTTCCGGCGCCGGTGGCCAATGACAATGCACGGGGCTCGCGCTGGCGCATCCCGCCTGCCGCGGTCGCAGCAGCGCTCGCCTTGTTCGTCGTGGGTACCGGGGTCGGCCACTACATGCCGCCCGGCCTCTGGCCGTTGCCCTCGTCGCAGCGCAGCGACCATGAAGGGCCGGACGCCTGGCGTTCGACCGTCGCCGACTATTGGGGGCTGACGACGTCGCAGACGCTCGATTGGATGCCGAACGACGTCTCCACCGCGCAGCGTGATCTTGCCGCAGCGACCCGTCGGCTCGGCTTCCCGCTGACGCCCGAGAAGATCAGCCTGCCGGCCCAGGAGCTCAAGCGCGTCGAACTCTTCCACTACGACAATGCGCCCCTGGTCGAGATCGCCTATCTCGACGAACTGACGGGCCCGCTCGCCTTCTGCATCTATGGCAACAGCCCCGGTGCGGTAACGCCGCCGACGCTCGAACAGCGCAACGGCTTCAACGTGGTCTACTGGTCGGATGCGGAGCGTTCCTACATGCTGATCGGCCACGGGCCGGACGAGATCATGCAGAAGCTCGCCGCCATGCTGGCGAAGCAGATCGCGGCATGATGGCGGGCGGATCTTCAGACCCGCCCCTTTCAAGGTGTTGAGGTCTGAATGTCGGATAGAGTGGTGCGACCCCTCATCCGCCCCTCCGGGGCACCTTCTCCCGCAAGGGGAGAAGGGGATCTTTTCAGGAGACGCGGCGCTGGTCGGTTGCCTTCTCCCCTTGCGGGAGAAGGTGCCCCGGAGGGGCGGATGAGGGGTCGTGTTGCCCTGTCCCAGTTTTTTCCGGGTTCGTTCCAAACACCTTGAAAGGGGCGGGTCTGAAGACCAGCCCCCAAACCCCTTGCCAAGCCGTCGAGACAGGCAGATTCTCACTCTGGAGCTGTTCAAAAGTGTGATTGACAGCGACTCGTTCTTTTGATCAACTGGTAAAAAATAAAGAGCCAAATACCAGAGGTTCAGATGACTGCACGATCCGACATTGCGCGGGGCCGTCTCGATTCCCCCACGCTCGCCAGCAATTTCTCAGACCTGCATCCGGCCTTCGGCAGGCATGAGGCGCGCGTTGCCGCCGAGCGCTGCCTGTTCTGCTACGATGCGCCCTGCGTAAAGGCCTGCCCCACCTCGATCGACATTCCGATGTTCATCCGCGAGATCATGACCGGCAACACGGTCGGCGCGGCCCGGACCATCCTGGAATCCAACATCATGGGCGGCATGTGCGCCCGCGTCTGCCCCACCGAGACGCTGTGCGAGGAAGCCTGCGTCAAGGAGACCTCGGAGGGCAGGGCGGTCGAGATCGGCAATCTGCAGCGCTACGCCACCGACGAGCTCTTCGCCAAGGGCCGGCAACTGTTCAAGCGCGGCGCCCCCACCGGCAAGCGCGTCGCCGTGGTCGGTGCCGGTCCGGCGGGCCTGTCCTGTGCCCACAAGCTGGCAACGCTGGGCCATGAGGTTACCGTGTTCGAGGCGCGCGAGAAGGCCGGTGGGCTCAATGAATATGGCATCGCCGCCTATAAGAGCACCGGCGGCTTTGCCCAGGCCGAGGTCGACTACATCACGGCGATCGGCGGCATCACCATCGACTATGGCAAGCGCCTTGGCCGCGACGTCGAACTGGCGAGCCTCGCTCGTGAGTATGATGCGGTTTTCCTTGGCATGGGACTAGGCGACACCAACGATCTCGGCCTGGAAGAGGGGATCGAGGGCGTGATCGATGCCGTCGACTACATCGCCGATTTGCGCCAGGCGGCGGATCTCGCTGACCTGCCGGTCGGCCGCCGTATCGTGGTGATCGGCGGCGGCATGACCGCCATCGACATCGCCTCGCAGACCAAGCGCCTGGGGGCGGAGAGCGTCACCATCGCCTATCGCCGCGGCCAGCCGCAGATGAATGCCTCCGACTACGAGCAGGAGGTGGCGCAGACCGATGGCGTGCTGATCCGCCACTGGCTCAAGCCAGCGCGGCTGCATGCTGAGGACGGCAGGCTGGTGGCCGTCGAGCTCGAATACACCGTGGAGCAGGGCGGGCGCCTCACGGGCACCGGCGAGACCGTCAGGCTCGAATGCGACCAGCTTTTCACCGCGATCGGGCAATCCTTCCTGCCCGAGGAAGTGAATGGCGTAGCGCTCGCACTTGAAAAAGGCCGGATTACCGTCGATGCCGAGCAACGCACCTCGGTGCCCGGCATCTGGGCCGGAGGCGATTGCGTCGCCGGCGGCAAGGATCTGACCGTGGCGGCGGTGGAGGACGGCAAGCAGGCCGCTCTTTCGATCGATCGCGTTCTGAAGTCCCAAGCCAAGGCTGCGTGAGGAGAAACGAAAATGGCCGATCTCAGCACGAATTTCCTGGGCATCAAGTCACCCAATCCGTTCTGGCTGGCCTCCGCGCCGCCGACCGACAAGGAATACAACGTCGTCCGCGCCTTCAAGGCGGGCTGGGGCGGTGTGGTCTGGAAGACGCTCGGCGAGCAGGGTCCGCCGGTGGTCAACGTCAACGGCCCGCGCTACGGCGCCTGGCATAGCCAGGACCGCCGGGTGATGGGCTTCAACAATATCGAGCTGATCACCGACAGGCCGCTCGAGGTCAATCTGCGCGAGATCAAGCAGGTCAAGCGTGACTGGAAGGACCGGGCGCTCATCGTCTCCCTGATGGTCCCCTGCGAGGAAAATGCCTGGAAGTCGATCCTGCCCTTCGTCGAAGACACCGAGGCCGATGGCATCGAATTGAACTTCGGCTGCCCGCATGGCATGTCGGAACGCGGCATGGGCTCGGCCGTCGGGCAGGTGCCCGAATATGTCGAAATGGTCGCGCGCTGGTGCAAGCAATATACCCGCATGCCGGTGATCGTGAAGCTGACGCCCAACATCACCGATGTGCGCAAGCCCGCCGAAGCGGCCAAGCGCGGCGGGGCTGACGCGGTGTCGCTGATCAACACCATCAACTCCATCGTCTCGGTCGACATCGACAATATGCGACCCTGGCCGAACACGGATGGCTTCGGTACCCATGGTGGCTATTGCGGCCCGGCGGTGAAGCCGATCGCGCTCAGCATGGTCTCGGAGATCGCCCGGGCTGAGGCCACCCGCGGCCTGCCGATCTCTGGCATCGGCGGCGTCGAGACCTGGCGTGATGCCGTGGAATATATGGCGCTTGGCTGCGGCACGGTGCAGGTCTGCACGGCTGCCATGGTCTATGGCTTCAAGGTGGTGCAGGAGATGATCTCCGGCCTGTCCGACTGGATGGACGAGAAGGGTTATACCTCCGTCGACCAGTTCGTCGGCAAGGCCATCCCCCAGGTGACCGACTGGCAGCACCTCAACCTCGAATATGTGGTCAAGGCCCATATCGACCAGGATGCCTGCATCAAATGCGGCCGCTGCCACATCGCCTGCGAGGACACCTCGCACCAGGCCATCACCAACATGGTCGCCGGCGAGCGCAAGTTCGAGGTGATCGAGGAGGAGTGCGTCGGCTGCAATCTGTGTGCCGTGGTCTGCCCGATCGAGAACTGCATCACGCTCGAACCGGTGACGTCCGGAGTCGACAAGCGCACCGGCAGGCCGGTGGGCGGGCATCGCACCTGGAAGGAGCATCCCAACAATCCGGCCGTGCATGCCAAGGCAGCCGCGGCGGCGGAGTAGGGCAGGACTCGAGCGGGCCGCGCCACCACCCCTCATCCGGCTGCCGCCACCTCTAGTCAACTCAAGAGAGTTGACGACACCCGCAAGGGGAGAAGGGAATTTACTCGGCGTGGGATGCGGTATTTGGGGTCGCTCAGTTGGTCTCGGCCTTCGCCATCAAAACCCCTTCTCCCCTTGCGGGAGAAGGTGGCGGCAGCCGGATGAGGGTGACACTCGACCGAGCAGAATGAGATTGTCATCCCTCTCCGCCCAGACCAGGATGCAGCGCTCTCATCGGGAAATCACGCCGAGCCCATGACGCTGGATCAGATTGCAGAACATGCCGAAGCTGTCGGCGTCTCGGTGAGAGGTGCCTTCCATCCTCGGCAGGAGGACGGCGTACCGGCGCTCGACACCGGGCCGGTCGAAACGCTGGTGCTGCTCGGCTGGAGCGGCGGCCGGCAATGGCCCGCTTTCGCGGCCTCGCCCGAGGCAGCCGATGGTGCGCAGCATCCATTGGATCGCTGGTCCGCCCGGGTGATCGACGCGATGGCGAACCAGTTCGGTGCCGTCGCCCTCTATCCCTTCGGCGGTCCGCCCTATTTGCCGTTCCAACGATGGGCGCAGCGCGGCGACGCTGTCTTCCCTTCGCCGCTCGGCATCTATGTGCATCCCGTGCATGGTCTCTGGCACAGCTATCGCGGGGCGCTCGGCCTTGGCGAAAGGCTGGCGCTGCCGCCGCTCGCAGAGGCAGTCCATCCCTGCGAGAGCTGTGCGCCCCAGCCCTGCCTGAACAGCTGTCCGGTCGGGGCCTTCACGACGGCCGGTTACGATGTCGAACGCTGCGCCGCCCATGTGCACTCACCGCAAGGCACCAACTGCAGGCATGGTGGCTGCCTCGCGCGCCGGGCTTGTCCGGTCGCCCCTGACAAGGCGTATGGCGCTGGGGAGGCGGGCTTCTACATGAACGCTTTCCTGGCCGCGCATTGAGCGAAGGATCGCTCTACTTCAGCTTCGCCTTGGTCTTGGGAAAATCACGCCAATAGTCGCCGCTGCCCCGGCGCAGCACTTCGTCCTCGGGCCGGATCTCGAAAGGGGACAGCGTGGGCTTCTCCCGCAATTCGGCGAACAGCGCCGGTGCATCGATCCCCTTGAGCAGGTCGAAGAGCTCTTCGAAACGGTCGATCACGAAGTAGCTCGCCTGGAAGTCGTCGATGTAGTAGCCGGTCCTGACGACCCTGTCGAAATCGAAGCGCAGATGATGGGCGGAGGTATCGCCGACGGCATATTTGGCTTCACCGAAGGAGGAGACGATGCCCGCCCCATAGATGCGGATGCCCTCGGGTTTGCGGATCAGGCCGAACTCGATCGTGTACCAGTTGAGGCGGGCGAGGAATTTCACGCCCTTGTTGTCGATCGCGTCGAGGCCGATGCGGCCATATTCGTTCATGTAATCGGCATAGGCCGGATTGGTGAGCAGCGGCACATGGCCGAAGACGTCGTGAAAGATGTCGGGCTCTTCGAGATAGTCGAGCTGCGCGCGCGTGCGGATGAAGGTGCCGGCCGGAAAGCGCCGGCTTGCCAGCATCTCGAAGAAGGGGCGGGAGGCGATCAGGCCGGGCACGGCCACCACCTCCCAGCCGGTGGCCCGTCGCAGCCTTTCGTTCATGCGCTCGAAATTCGGTATGCCCGTCTCGTCGATAGCCAGTGTCGCCAGGCCATCGAGATATTCCTGCGCGACATGGCCCTTGAGAGCCGTGAGCTGGCGCTTGAACAGGATCGACCAGGTCTCGTGGTCTTCCTTGGTGTAGCGATCCCAATCCTGCGGGATGATGCATTGCTCGATCGTCTGAGCACTCAGTATAGCGTGTCCCATCTCGTCCTCCCAAAAGCGTTTTGTGATTTCCTGGAAGCACCAAGAATCGCAAAGACGCGTCGGAACAAGGAGCTAGGGCAAACAAGCGTTCACGCCTGAACGCGCTTTGCTCTAGGGGATGACCCCTCTATCCATGTGGGGTGAGGATAGCACGGCTGCTAGGGTAAGACGTGATTTCTCTGGGTTGTGTTTTGTCTATAACTCTTTGTTTTGGCGCATTTTATTAGCTTAAATGCGAGGCCACCTTTCCGAAAATTGCTTTGGGCCCAAGGCCCGATCAGCGCTCGGCCAGCACGCCGCGTAGGATCGTTTCTGTCAACGTCTTCAGCGTTTCTTCGTAGAAGGCTTCGTCGGTGAGGTCCTTGCCGGTGAGGACGCTGATCTGCGTGGCGAAATCGGCATAATGCTGGGTGGTCGCCCAGATCATGAAGAGGAGATGATAGGGCTCGATCGGCCGCAATTTCCCTTCGGCGATCCAGCGCTGGATGATGACCGATTTCTGCCGGACGGTGTTGGTGAGATCCGTCGCCAGCACCTTCTTCAGATGGGGCGCCCCCTGCATGATCTCCATGGCGAAGAGACGGGAGGACTCCGGATAGAGCCGCGAGCATTTGAGCTTGTGCTCGATATAGGACGTCAGGGCCGCGACCGGGCCGCGCGTGGCGTCGAGTTCCTTCAGCGGCGTGACCCAGACTTCCAGCGTGCGGGTGAGTACCGCCTCATAGAGGGCGTCCTTGGTACGGAAATAATAGAGGAGATTGGTCTTCGACATGCCGGCGGCTTCGGCGACCTGGTCGATGCGCGTACCGCGCAAGCCATGTTTCGAAAAGGCCGAAAGGGCGCTGTCGAGGATCTTGTCGATATTGGCCAGGCCGAGCTTGGTCTTGTTGCGTTGCCGGCCGGCCTCTCCTCCCTCTGCCATGAGCGCTTCCTGTTTCGTTGTTCCCATTCCTTCATGGCTCAGAAGCTTGGCGGTGTGCAAGCCGATATCAGCTCGCAAGGCGTATCGCCAACATTGCGGAAGCGATGAGGCTCGCGGCTGTCGAAATAATATGCATCCCCGGGACCAAGCACGGCCACATCTTCGCCCACCGTGACTTCGAGCTGGCCGCGAATGATGATGCCGCATTCCTCACCCTGGTGGTGCAGCAGCACTTTGCCGGAATCGGCGCCGGGCTGGTAACGCTCGGAGATCATCTGCAGCGCGCGCCCGCGCAGATCCGAGCCGACCTGGCGGTAGGAGACGCGTCCGCGACCGATTTCCATCAACTCGCCCGAGCGATAAAACACCTTGCGGCCGGGATTGGCGTCGAGGGCGAAGAATTCTGCCAGGCCGATCGGCAGGGCGTCGAGCACCCGCTTCAGGGCACCGACCGAAGGGTTCACTGCATTCGATTCCATCAGCGAGATGGTGGCGTTGGAGATGCCGGCACGCTTGGCGAGCTGGCGCTGCGACAATCCGCGCGCCTCGCGTACCCGCCGCAGCAGGGAACCCAAATCGACGTTCTGCATGATGTGGTCCTTCGCCCAGGCCTGTTTAGAGTGTTAAATATCATGAACGCGACCGGCAATTCCACTTTGTATTCAACGTGCGGAAATTTACGAACCTAACGCTCGTTATTGAACATTCGTTCTAGAACGAAAACTCGGGTATGAAAGTGTGGCCGAAATAGGAATGATGCTGCCACAACAAAGAGTTGGCATAATTTTCAAATTCAAGGCAAAGCTATTGCCAGCTTAACGAGCCGGGCTTCCCGCCAGCCTTCGGGACCCCGGCAGCTTCCGGAGAGATCCTGATGAATGCCCCGATCCGTGTGACCAACAACCTCGAAGCGTTCTGGATGCCGTTTACGGCTAACAGACAGTTCAAGTCCAATCCGCGCATGTTCGTCGCGGCCAAGGACATGCACTACACGACGGCCGATGGCCGCCAGGTGCTCGACGGCACGGCGGGCCTGTGGTGCTGCAATGCCGGCCATGGCCGCCCCAAGATCACCGAGGCGATCCAGAAGCAGGCGGCCGAGCTCGATTATGCGCCAGCCTTCCAGATGGGGCACCCCGCCGCCTTCGAGCTCGCTTCGCGCCTGGTCCAGCTTACGCCCCAGGGCATCGATCACGTCTTCTTCGCCAATTCCGGCTCCGAAGCCGTCGACAGCGCGCTCAAGATCGCACTCGCCTATCACCGCGCCCGCGGCGAAGGGCAGCGCTTCCGCCTGATCGGCCGCGAGCGCGGCTATCACGGCGTCGGCTTCGGCGGCATTTCGGTGGGCGGCATCGTCTCCAACCGCAAGATGTTCGGCACGCTGCTCACCGGCGTGGACCATATCCGCCACACCCATGACCTCACCCGCAACGCCTTCTCCCGCGGCTTGCCCGAACATGGTGCCGAATATGCCGAGGATCTGGAGCGTGTGATCGCCCTGCATGATCCCTCTACCATCGCGGCCGTGATCATCGAGCCGATCGCCGGCTCCACCGGCGTGCTGCTGCCGCCCAAGGGCTATCTGGAGCGGATCCGCGCTATCTGCGACAAGCACGGCATCCTCTTGATCTTCGACGAGGTCATCACCGGTTTCGGCCGCCTCGGTGCGCCCTTCGCCGCCGATTATTTCGGCGTGACCCCCGACATGATGACGGTGGCCAAGGGCATCACCTCAGGCGTGATCCCGATGGGCGCGGTGTTCGCCAAGAAGGAGATCTACGATGCCTTCATGACGGGGCCGGAGCACCTGATCGAGCTCTTCCACGGCTACACCTATTCGGCCAATCCGGTGGCCTGCGCCGCCGCGCTCGGCACGCTCGACACCTATGCCGAGGAAGGCCTGCTCACCCGCGCCGCCGATCTCGCCTCCTATTGGGAAGATGCGGTGCACTCGCTCAAGGGCCTGCCGCATGTCATCGACATCCGCAATCTCGGCCTGATCGGCGCCATCGAGCTCGAGCCGATCGCCGGTCAGCCTACCAAGCGCGCCTTCTCCGCCTTCCTGAAGGCCTATGAGAAAGGCCTCCTGATCCGCACCACCGGCGACATCATCGCCCTGTCCCCGCCGCTGATCATCTCCAAGGCGCAGATCGACGAGTTGGTCACCACGCTCGGCGACGTCTTGAAGACGCTGGATTGAGGTCATGTCATCCCGTGCGCGATGCAGCATGCAATGCTGCGTCGCCGACACGGGATCGCGTGACAGATGAGCTTCTATCGGAAGACGGTCCCGGATCTGCATCGCGTCACTGCGTGCCGCAATGCGTCCGGGATGACCTATTTTTCAGAGGAAACCCCATGGCCCGTATCGACAACCTGATCGGCGGCAAGCAGACCGCCACCACCAGCGGACGCTTCGCGCCCGTGTTCAACCCTGCCACCGGCGAACAGAGCGGCGAACTCGGCCTGTCCTCGACCGTGGATGTCGATGCCGCCGTGCAGGCGGCCAAGAAGGCCTTCCCGGCCTGGTCGACCACCGCGCCGCTCAAGCGCGCCCGCTACATGTTCAAGTTTAAGGAACTGCTCGAGGCCAATGCAGACAGGATTGCCCAGGCGATCTCGGCCGAGCATGGCAAGACCCATTCCGACGCGCTGGGCGAAGTGCAGCGTGGCATCGAGGTCGTCGAATTCGCCTGCGGCATCCCGCATCTGCTTGCCGGCGAATTCAGCCGCAATGTCGGCCCGGCCATCGACACTCACAATGACCGCCAGCCGCTCGGCGTCGTCGCCGGTATCACGCCCTTCAACTTCCCGGCCATGGTGCCGCTGTGGATGTATCCGGTGGCGATCGCGGCCGGCAACACCTTCATCCTCAAGCCGTCCGAGCGCGATCCCTCCGCTGCCCTGCTGGTGGCGCAACTCCTCCTCGACACCGGCTTGCCCGAGGGCGTGCTTAACGTCGTCAATGGCGACAAGGAAGCCGTCGACGCGCTGCTGCACCATCCCGACGTCAAGGCCATCAGCTTCGTCGGCTCGACCCCGATCGCCCAGTACATCTATGCGACGGCTGCTGCCAACGGCAAGCGCTGCCAGGCCCTCGGCGGCGCCAAAAACCATATGGTGGTGATGCCGGATGCCGACATGGACCAGGCTGCCGATGCGCTGGTCTCGGCCGCCTATGGCTCGGCCGGCGAGCGCTGCATGGCGATCTCGGTGGCGGTGCCGATCGGTGATGCGACGGCCGACACGCTGGTCGAGCATCTCCTGCCGCGCATCAACAAGCTCAAGGTCGGCCCCGCCGCCGATCCGCAGGCCGAGATGGGGCCGGTGGTCACCAAGCAGCACCAGGAAAAGGTGCTCGGCTATATCGACGCCGGCGTGCGCGAAGGCGCCAAGCTGGTGGTCGATGGTCGCGGGCTCAAGCTGCAGGGCTATGAGAACGGCTATTTCGTCGGCGCCACCTTGTTCGATCACGTCACCGAAGAGATGTCGATCTACAAGGAAGAGATCTTCGGGCCGGTGCTCTCCATGGTGCGCGCCCGCGACTATGCGCATGCCACCAAGATGATCAACGACCACGAATATGGCAACGGCACCGCCATCTTCACCCGTGACGGCGATGCGGCCCGCGCCTTCGCCGACAGCATCGAGGTCGGCATGGTCGGCGTCAACGTGCCGCTGCCGGTGCCGGTCGCCTACCATTCCTTCGGCGGCTGGAAGCGCTCGCTGTTCGGCGACCACTCGATCTACGGCATGGAGGGCGTGCGATTCTACACCCGCCTGAAGACCGTGACCGCCCGCTGGCCGACCGGCATCCGCTCGGGCGTGAACCTGAACTTCCCCTCGACGAACTGAGGGGAGGCATATTCCCGGGTGCG
>NZ_JBQEPH010000001.1:555013-560757 GCF_052045555.1 Labrys sp. 22185
CGCACCCGGGGAAATTACCTCCGGTTGAACTGCGCCGGACGCTTTTCCACGAAGGCGGCCATGCCTTCCTTCTGGTCTTCGGTCGAGAACAGGGCCTGGAAGACGCGGCGCTCGAAGGTGAGGCCGCTGGCGAGCGGCAACTCATAGGCCTGGTTGATCGCTTCCTTCATCACCATGCTGGCCGTCAGCGACATGTTGGCGATGGTATCGGCCGTATTCACCGCGGCCTCGACGAGATCGGCAGCCGGAACGACGCGCGAGGCCAGGCCGCAGCGCTCGGCCTCCACCGCGTCCATCAGGCGGCCGGTGAGGCACAGTTCCATCGCCTTGGACTTGCCGATCGAGCGCACCAGCCTCTGGCTGCCGCCCATGCCGGGGATGACGCCGAGCTTGATCTCGGGCTGGCCGAATTTGGCGGTGTCGGCGGCCAGGATGAAATCGCACATCAAAGCGAGTTCACAGCCGCCGCCCAAAGCATAGCCGGCTACGGCAGCGATCTTCGGCTTGCGGGAGGCCGCGAAATGGTTCCATTCCGCGAACCATTCGCTGCTGTGCATGTCGACGAAGCTCTGGGCCTGCATCTCCTTGATGTCGGCGCCGGCGGCGAAGGCCTTGGCGGAGCCGGTGATCACCAGGCAGCCAATGCCGGGATCGGCGTCCGCCGCCTGGGTGGCCGCCAGGAGTTCGCCGGCCAGCTTGCGGTTGAGGGCGTTGAGGGCCTCGGGACGATTGAGCGTGATCAGCAATACGCGTCCGCGCTGTTCGGTGATGATGGTCTCATAAGTCATGTCTGGTCCTCAATGCTTGCCGCGCAGCAACCGGATGATAGCGGAGAAATCCTCGGTACCGTGGCCGAGGCCGTCGAACAGGGAATAGAGTTGGGCCGCCTCGGCGCCAAGCGGCGTATTGGCGCCCACCGAATTGGCCGCTGCCTGGGCGAGCTTGAGATCCTTGAGCATCAGGGCTGCGGCGAACCCCGGCTGGTAGTCGTTGTTGGCGGGGGAGGTGGGCACCGGCCCGGGGACGGGGCAATAGGTGGTGAGGGACCAACACTGGCCCGACGAGGTCGAGGCGACGTCGTAGAGCGCCTGCTGCGACAGGCCGAGTTTTTCGCCAAGTGCGAAGGCTTCGCAGACGCCGATCATCGAAATGCCGAGGATCATGTTGTTGCAGATCTTGGCCGCCTGGCCGGCGCCGGCGGTGCCGCAATGCACCACGCGCTTGCCCATCACGGCGAGCAGAGGCTCAGCTCGGGCGAAGGCCTCGTCGGCTCCGCCGACCATGAAGGTCAGCGTGCCGGCCTTGGCGCCGCCGACGCCTCCGGAGACGGGTGCATCGACGGCGGCGAATTTGCGTCCGGCGGCTATGTCATGGGCCTTGCGGGCGCTGTCGACATCGATGGTGGAGCTGTCGATCAGCAGGGCACCGGCCGGCACGAGGCTGGCCAACTCAGACCACACCTTCAGCACATGGGCTCCGGCCGGCAGCATGGTGATCACCGCGTCGGCGTCCGCGACTGCTTCCGCGGCGGAGGCCGCGATGATGATGCCATTACCGCGCGCCGTCTCGAGCGAGGCCGGGGACAGGTCGAAGCCGCGCACCTGATGGCCCGCCTTCACCAGATTGGCCGCCATCGGCCCACCCATGTGGCCGAGGCCTATGAACCCTATCTTACTGCTGGCCATTGGGGACTCCTTCTCGATAGAGCGATTGTAGGTGTTCCCGGGTGCGCGGATGTCTCGTCCGCTCCTGGAAACGCTGAGTTCTAGGGCGAGAAGGCGCGGACGAGACGTCCGCGCAACCGGAATCTGCCCCTGCCGTCGCCATTATCCAAACACCCGGTCCGCCACCGGTTGGATCCAGGCTTCGATATTGCCATCGTCGACCTCGGCGAGGCTCGGCGGCGACCAGCGCGGATTGCGATCCTTGTCGATGATGGCTGCCCGCACGCCCTCGTAGAAATCATGGCCTTGCGCCACCGCGACGGCGGCGGCGAATTCCCGCTCCAGGCACTCTTCCAAGCCCTCGGCCTCGCGAGCGAGCCGGATCAGCCGCAAGGTGAGCTTCAGGCTGGTCGGCGATTTGGAGGTGATGAGGTCTCGCGTCTTCAGGGCGAAGGGCGTGCCATCCGCTTCGAGAGCTTGCAGGATGGTTGCGATGGAAGAGCCGGCAAAGCATCGGTCGATCAGAGCGCGATGCCCGGTAAGGCGAGCGGTTTCGGGCTGCACGGCGTGTTTTGCTAGCAAGGTATGGATTGCCGCATTGCCTGTTCCCGGCGTGAGCTGTGTCAGCTCGTCAATCAGCGCGGGAATGCCGGCCAGCGGGATCTGTACATCGGCCAGGCCGGCATAAATAGCGTCTGCAGGTCCGATCGCCTCGCCGGTAAGGGCGAGGTAGGTGCCGATCTCCCCAGGGGCGTGGGCGAGCAGCCAGGTGCCGCCGACATCCGGCACGAAGCCGATGCCGACTTCCGGCATGGCGATGCGGCTGCGTTCGGTGACGATGCGGTGGGCGCCATGGGCTGATAGGCCAATGCCGCCGCCCATGGTGATGCCGTCCATCACGGCCAGATAGGGCTTCGCAAAGCGGGCGATGCGGGCATTGACGCGATATTCGTCGCGCCAGAATTGCGCGCCCGTGCCGTCGGGCGTGCGCTCGCCTTCGTAGAGGGCGCGGATGTCGCCACCGGCACACAGGCCGCGTTCGCCTTCCCCCGTCAACAGCACGGCCGCGATGGCAGCATCCTTCTCGAAGGCGTCGAGAGCCGGTGCGATCAGATGCACCATGTCGCGCGTGAGGCTGTTCATCGCCTTGGGACGATTGAGCCGGATGCGGCCGAGCGAGCCCGTGCGTTCGACGACGACGTCGGCGAGCGTTTCCTCTGTTGCCATCAGCGATTCCCCAGCAGGGCACGGGCAATGATCACGCGCATGATTTCGTTGGTTCCTTCCAGAATCTGGTGCACCCTGAGATCCCTGACGATCTTCTCGACGCCATATTCGCTCAGATAGCCATAGCCACCGTGAAGCTGCAGCGCCTGATTGGCAACCTCGAAACCGGCATCGGTGACGAAGCGCTTGGCCATGGCACAAAAGCGCGTCGCCTCGGGGCTCTTGGCATCGAGCGCGCTGGCCGCCCGCCACAGGAAGGTGCGCGCCACTTCCAGTTCCGTCGCCATGTCGGCAAGGCGGAATTGCAGGGCCTGAAAATCCGAGATCTTCCGTCCGAAGGCTTTGCGCTCGCCCATATAGGCGATCGCCTTGTCGAGAGCCGCCTGGGCGCCGCCGAGTGAGCAGGCGGCGATGTTGAGGCGGCCACCATCGAGCGCCGCCATGGCGATGCGAAAGCCCTGACCCTCTTCGGCAATGCGGTTGGCGGCGGCAACACGGACATTCTCGAACACCACCGCACGGGTCGGCTGGGCATGCCAGCCCATCTTCTTCTCGCTGGCACCAAAGGAAAGCCCGGGCGTCTCCTTCGGCACGATGAAGGTGGAGATGCCCTTCGGGCCGTCTCCGCCGGTGCGGGCCATCACGATATAGAGATCGCTGACACCGGCGCCGGAGATGAACTGCTTCTGGCCGTTGAGGATATAGTGGTCGCCATCGCGCACCGCCCGGGTCGCGAGATTGCCGGCATCCGAGCCATGGCCGGGCTCGGTCAGGCAGTAGCTGGCGATCATCTCCATCCCGGTCATCGCCGGCAGCCACTGGCTGCGTTGCTCGGGTGAGCCGTAGGCATCGATGATCCAGGCGCACATGTTGTGGATCGACAGGAAGGAGGCGACGGCCGGACAGCCCGAGGACAGGGCTTCGAAGATCAGTGCCGCATCGAGACGGGTGAGGCCGGAGCCGCCGATATCCTCGCGCACATAGATCGCGGCCATGCCGAGCCCGGCCGCCGCCTTGAGCGTGTCGATGGGGAAATGCTTGTTCTGATCCCATTCGAGGGCGTGCGGGGCGATCGCCTCCGCCGCGAAGCCGACCGCCATCTCCCGGATGGCCACCTGTTCGTCGCTGAGTTCGAAATCCATGGTAGTCGCCTTGTTGTTCTTTACCCTCCCATGGAGGGATCGGCCATTCCTCTTGGAATGGCCTGGGGTCGGACTGAAAGGCCGGGATGAGGTGGGAACCACGTCGGTCGAGTTGATCACCCCACCCCGGACTTCGTCCGACCCTCCCCCTCCAGGGGAGGGTCGTTTCTCACCGCATCGTCGGGATCGAGAAATCCGCGCCGCTCTTGATGCCGCTCGGCCAGCGCGAGGTCACCGTCTTGGTCTTGGTGTAGAAGCGGATCGAATCCGGCCCATGCTGGTTGAGGTCGCCGAAGCCCGAGCGCTTCCAGCCGCCGAAAGTGTGATAGGCGATCGGCACCGGGATCGGCACGTTGATGCCGACCATGCCGACATTGACCCTGGCAGCGAAATCACGGGCAGCATCGCCGTCGCGGGTGAAGATGGCCACACCGTTGCCATAGGAATGCTTAGTCGGCAAAGCGAGGGCTTCCTCGTAGGTATCGGCACGCACCACGGAGAGCACCGGCCCGAAGATCTCCTCCTTGTAGATGGTCATCTCGGGCTTGACCTCGTCGAACAGGCAGCCGCCCATGAAGAAGCCGTTCTCATAGCCCTGGAGGCGGAAATTGCGGCCGTCGACGGCCAGTTTCGCGCCCTCGTTGATGCCGATCTCGACATAGCGTTTGACACGCTCCACCGCCTCGCGGGTGACGAGCGGGCCGTAATCGGCGGAGCCGTCGTTGGAGGGACCGATCTTGAGCGATTCCACCCGCGGGATCAGCCTTTCCATCAGGGCATCGCCCGTGGCCTTGGTGACGGGCACGGCAACGGAAATCGCCATGCAGCGCTCGCCTGCCGAACCGTAGCCGGCACCGATCAGCGCATCGACCACCTGGTCCATGTCGGCATCCGGCATGACGATGGCGTGGTTCTTGGCGCCGCCGAAGCACTGGGCCCTTTTGCCGGTCTGGGCGGCGCGGACATAGATGTATTCGGCGATCGGGGTCGAGCCGACGAAGCCCACGGCACGGATGTCCTCGTCGTCGAGAATGGCGTCGACCGCTTCCTTGTCGCCGTTGACGACGTTGAACACACCCGCCGGCAGGCCGGCCTCGACGAACAGTTCGGCGATGCGGATCGGCACGGAGGGATCGCGCTCCGACGGCTTGAGGATGAAGGCATTGCCGCAGGCCAGCGCCGGCGCGCATTTCCACAAGGGGATCATCGCCGGGAAGTTGAAGGGCGTGATGCCGGCGACGACACCGAGCGGCTGGCGCAGGGAATAGACGTCGATGCCGGTGCCGGCGCTCTCTGTATATTCGCCCTTGAGCAGATGCGGGATGCCGATGGCGAATTCCACCACTTCGAGGCCGCGCTGGATGTCGCCCTTGGCATCCGGTACGGTCTTGCCGTGCTCGCTCGCCAGGAGCTCGGCCAGGTTGTCATGCTCGTCCCGCATCAATTCGAGGAAGCGCATCAGCACGCGGGCGCGCCGCTGCGGGTTCCAGCCCGCCCAGACCGCCTGTGCCTCGCGGGCATTCTCGACAGCCGCCCGTATTTCCGCTGCGCTGGCGAGCGCGACCTTGGCCTGCACCTCACCGGTGGTGGGATTGAACACGTCGGCAAAACGGCCGCTGGTGCCCTCGACGCGCTTGCCGGCGATGAAATGTCCGATCTGTCGCATGGCTTGGTCCTTCATCGTGTTGTGAAAATTGTCTTTCCGGGTGCG